>NZ_JAROCC010000005.1 GCF_030433715.1 Sporosarcina highlanderae
CACGGAAAGCGTCCGCTCGGAACGAAAATCAACAGTTCCAGCATAAGCCCTCGTAAGTGGACTTTTTCAGTGGCCTCCGCAATCGGGATAGCCTCTTTTTTACATTGATAATTTATGCTGTTGTTGGTTAATCCATTTATACATGCTCTTATATAGTAACAACGAAACGACCATTAACATGATCCCTTTTATGAGATTAAAAGGAAGGATCCCTAATACGATTACATTAAATAATGCGTCACCTGTATAGGCTGGCACATTTAAAAAGTAAGTATACATCGGCAGGAATACTGCATAATTCAATACGCTCATACCTATAGCCATTGTGACAGTTCCTGTAATTAGGCCCACTGTAAGTCCTTTTGTTGATTTGATTTTATTGAAGATGAAATAGATTGGCATTATGAAAAGAATTCCTGTTACAAAGTTTGCAATCTCACCAACCGGTACACCAGTCGGACTTCCCGATAAGAACCAATGCAGTACATTCTTCAGCAGTTCTACTGCGATACCCGCAACTGGTCCCATCGTCATAATTGCTATTACTGCCGGTATTTCACTGAAATCGATTTTCAGGAATGCTGGCAGTGCTGGTAGTGGGAAATTCAACTGCATCAAAACGGTTGAAATGCTCCCAAGCATTGCGATGAGAATCATCTTTCTTAACTTCTTGTTGTTCATTTTGTTCCTCTCTCCTTTTGCGATTCACTTCAAAAGAGGAAAGGTCTGACCGTGTTTTTTTGCTGTCCAATAAAAAAACCCCAAAGCTAATACGCTTCAGGGAGAGTTTTAAAAGGCATCATTAAATAAAGGATTGACAATGAAGAGAATTCCCCACATGTCTCCCATACTTAAATAAGCACCCTTTTTGTAGACAACACAAAAAGACGGCTGCACCTTCACCTTCTCCCATCCAGACTATACTGTCGGCTCCGGAATCCCACCGGAATCAGCTGTTAAGCTCGCGGGCTAAGAAGTAAATCTTCTATTTCCGCCGGTCGGGAATTGCACCCTGCCCCGAAGATGAATCAATATTATATTACTACTCTATTGTAGATCAAAAAAAGCATTTTGTAAACTCACCTGTTTACAAAATGCTTTTATACTATGGAAGCCAAATTGGATTTGCACCAACCGGTTTCGGCAATGGTTTTGTCAGATCGTAATATATGAAATGACTCTGTTTAGTATTTTGTAATTGGATCTGCATATTGTAGCTACCCGCAGTCAACATGAGGCCTTCAATCATTTCCAACGCTTCTTCTTGGGAGATTTCTGTAAGGTCTATTTGCGAATCGAAAGTCACACTAACAATTCCATCCTCTTCAGTTACTTGGTAGTCAACTCCAGCTGGAATGACCTCTTTTACAATGTCATTTTCCGCCTTTTTCATGGCTAATAGAGCCTCAGTAACTGTTTTAGAATCTCCATGCTCATATGGGATCAAATACACTTCCCCGGACGGCATGATGTATTTGAAATAAGGCGATTGACGATTTAATGAAAAGTCCATTCCTTTTCCAATATAATCGAATACCATCGGCTTACCCTCTTCATCCACCACTTCGAAATCCTCATAATCAGTAAATGTCGCTCTCGCTGAGTCCGTATACGAGGAGAGAGTAGCTGGTGACATATCATACCCATGATTTGCGGGTAATTCGTGAATTACAGAGTTCGCCGAATTTGACAAACTTCCTTTATATGGATGATAATCATCGAATCCATAGCTCTCTTCGTCAAAAACACCTGCGTACTGCTTATAAAGGGCAATACTATCCGGATTATCAATCCCTAAATCCGCCTTTACCCTGTCATTTTGGATAAGGATAGTTACAGGGACAACGTTTGCTTCATGAATAAGTCCAAAATTGAAAAATATTATGTCTTCATGCTCATCTTTAAGGACAACATGACTTTCTCTTCCCGCCAAGGTCCTTGTTGAAAATGTCGTTGCTTCAACAGAGTCAGCTTCACTTTCTTCTTCTACTGAATCCGACTCGGCATGATTATCCATTGTAATCGATTGCTTGGCAGAAAAACTTTCATTATTCATAATTGGTTCGGATACCATATCTCGGCTGCCCTTTAACATGGAAGGCACAAGCAAGCTAAGCAATAACAAGGCGGCTACTGCAACTATACTTGGGATCCATTTTTTCACTTTCGGACGACGTGCCTCTTTCATTCGATCATCTTTTTTCAGACGCTCTAAGATTTCCGATGAAGGGCGGTCATCCTTGATTTTCGGCATTGAATGAAGGAGTTTTTCTAATTTGTCGTCATTCCATTGATTGTTTGCCATTCAACTTCCCCCTTCTTCCGAAAGAGCATTCATTTTCTTTTGTAATGCTTTAATGGCACGGTGCTGGGTTGTCTTTACTTTTCCTTCTGTCCAACCAAGTGTTTCTGCCGTTTCGGCAATGGAGAGTTCTTGGAAGTAACGTAAGACAATTACCATTTTCTGATCGCCCGTGCATGTGTTTAATACTGAAAGCAATTGCCTCATGTCCTCATTCAATGATAATAACTCATCTGGAGTACTTCCTCCGGATACAAGCTCGCTTTGTTCCCAATCAAATTTATCAAAATGATGTTTTTGCCTTACTGATTTCTTTCTGAAGTGATCGATAGCAACGTTTTTCGCAATTGAAAAAAGCCAAGTCTTTTCAGAACTTTTTCCTTCAAAACCTGAATACGCCCTTAATACACGAATGTATACTTCATGCATTAAATCCTCGGATTGATTACGGTCACCCGTCAAATAGATCAGAAAGTTAAAGATGTCCTGATGATATTGCTCATAAAGCCTGTGGAAAACGGAGTCATCCACGAAATCCCCCCGTTCAATACATTAGTCGTAATTCAAGATGAAAAGTTTCATCTTCCCATCCCGATTTTTGATACTAGGAATGTAAATCGATATGTTCCGGTCCTATCGGCAAAGTACAGTTGAAAATAGTCCCAGAAGGTTGAGCCAATTCTGCAGTAATCCGTCCTTCGTGTGATTCGATTATCGTTTTGGCAATAGCCAAACCTAAACCAGTGCCGCTCTTTCCTCTTGTCCTTGCTTTGTCCGCCTTGTAGAAACGCTCGAAAATGAATGGCAAATCTTCTTTAGGTATTCCACTTCCAGTATCTGCTACCGTAATATCTACGGTATCCCCTTTACTTTCGACATGTAATGCCACTTTTCCTCCATCAGGTGTATGGCGAATTGCATTATCAATCAGGTTTGTAAATACTTGTTCCAGTCGATCATCGTCTGCAAATAGAATTGTACTCTTGTCTTTTTCATCGTATTTCAATGATAATTCAACATTGGAGTCTCTAGCGATTTGCATAAATTTATTCATGACTCTATCCAAAAATGGTATTAGTGAAAAATGATCTTTATATAAACGCATATGCCCTGATTCCATTCTTGCGAGGTCAAGAAGGTCTGTAACAAGACGACTCATCCTTTTCGATTCATCGTGAATGATTTGCACCATCTCATTCCGCTCTTCCTCACTCGTTACTACATTATCGATAATCGCTTCACTGTATCCTTGAAGTAAAGAAATAGGAGTCCTCAACTCATGTGACACGTTGGCGATAAAGTCGGACCTGAGCTTATCTAATTTATGCTGTTCAGTCATATCACGCAACACCGCAACGGCCCCGCGGATACTATTTTCACTGTACAGCGGACTTATTGAAACGCCATAAAATTGGCCAGCTAATTCCAATTCATCTTCCACTTCTTCCGAAAAAGAAATGGCATGCTCTAACATATGGAATATTTCAGGTGGTAGTACCTTATCATTTGCCCCATTTGCGAAATACCATTTTTGCAAGAGCCGTTCAGCCTGAGGGTTACTAAGTAAAATAGAATAATCTCTGTTAAATGTTATGACAGCATCCGTCATCGAAGTCAAAATGCTAGATAATTGCTCTTTTTCCTGCTTTATCAATTCCATTTGATATTTAAGCTGTCTTCCCATTTGGTTGAAGGCTGTGGCCAACTGCCCAATCTCGTCATTTTGGGTTGCTGGAAGTCGCGTATCAAAATTCCCTTTCGACAGTTCAAATGCCGCCTGTCTCATCCCACGTAATGGAGAAGTGATTCTTGTTGAAAGGAAAAACGCAAAAATCGTAGTTAAAATGAATGCAATAAAAGCTGAAAGGAAAACAATATGTGTAGTTCTTTTCGTTGTTCGGTGGACAGCATCCAAACTTTGGTACATGACAATGGAGTTGAATGTTCCATTCATTTCTTCAAATGGATAAACAAGAACCAAGTATTGCTCCATGACATTAGTATCTTTGAGCGATGGCAACATCATTTCTTTAACAATTTTTTCATTCAATTGTAAATCCAAGAAGAACTTCGGCTCGGATAAAATCTTTTTCTCAATCTTGTCTTCGTTTAACCCTTTATGGAATGAATAATGTACTTTCTTGTTAGAATCAATGATCATTGCATTCGTTTCGTTATCCAATATATCTTGGATAATTAGTCGCATTGCAGCTTCACTATCATGATCGATAACAATTTTACCAATTGTAGTTGCTTCTCTGCGAAGCGAATCTTCTGCCTGATTCGTGTGGAAATTATCAAGAAACTCAAGAAGCAGTACGGTAACGATAAAGAGGACAAATGAAACGAGAAGCAATATGGTTGCCCATAGCTTCCCGACGATTGAGTGCCATATTCTATTCATTTGGTACCTCGAATTTATATCCGACACCCCAAACAGTTACAATCATTTTTGCTGCACTTTCGGATACTCGGCTAAGTTTTTCTCTGAGCCGTTTTACATGCGTATCAACTGTACGTAAATCCCCGAAAAATTCATAATGCCAAACTTCTTTCAACAATTGTTCCCGATCAAAAACTTTGTCCGGCGCTTTAGCCAAGAAATAAAGCAACTCGTACTCTTTAGGAGTTAAATTGACTTCTTTCCCCTCAGCAGTTACCCGATGGGCATCATGATCGATTGTCAGCTGTGGAAAGACCACAAGATCTTTTGAGCTGTTCGCTGCATTCGCATCTGGGAATGTAACAGACCGTCTAAGAATCGCTTTTACCCGAAGGACAACTTCACGCGGACTGAAAGGTTTAACGATGTAATCGTCTGCCCCAGTCTCAAATCCCGCAACCCGATCGGATTCCTCCCCTTTGGCAGTCAACAGAATTACAGGTGTCATCTTTTTAGCCTCACGTAGTTCCTGTAATACTTGTAGACCATCCTTCTCCGGCATCATTAGGTCAAGTAAAATACAATCGTAATGATTCGCAAGTGCTTTCTCAATTGCCTCTGCACCATTAATTGCCTCTTCTATTTCAAAGCCTTCACGGGAAAGATACATATTAAGAAGACGACGGATACGATCCTCATCATCCACAACTAATAACTTTACAGTTTCATCCATAATTACTATCTCCTTTCGACAACTCTCCTGCTTTCATTGTACAAGCAGTTAGAAAAAAAAGAAAGACTGCACAGCTCCTCAGTGGCTGTGCAGTCTTATCGGCTTATGCATACGAATGCAAACCGGCTATAATCAGGTTCACGGCAATTAGGTTGAACATGATGATAACAAATCCAATAACCGCCAGCCACGCTGATTTCTTACCTTCCCACCCCTGTGAAAGGCGAACGTGTAAGAATGCTGCATAGAAGAGCCAAGTAATAAGTGCCCACACTTCCTTAGGATCCCATCCCCAAAATCTTGACCATGCTTCGTGTGCCCATATCATCGCGAAGATCAATGCCCCTAAGGTGAAAACTGGGAATCCGATAAGTACGGATCGGTAACCGATTTCATCCATAAGTTGCGAATTGGCTTTCTTCGCAAATGGTTGGAATACAAGCGCAATCGGCTTTCGGAATATAAGCCGCAGCAAAAGATATAGGATTGTTCCCGTCACAACCGACCAAACAAAAGTCGTCAATGTTTTCGCATTGATAACAGCTGGCAATTCCGCCCAAGGAGTCATCGCCTCGGGTGTCTTGGCTTCATATTCATTCATGCCGAATAACGGCGGGTAATTATACTCTATTTTTGCCGGCTTCTCATTTTTATCGATATACGTAAAATGAGCTTCATAGCCAGTCATTTTGAATGTTGTCGAGGATACTACAAATCCAAGAACAAGTACAAGAGTGAACACGACGGCTTCAAGCCAAAACCGCTGTTTCGACGGTTTGGTCAAATCTACGTTCTTCAACAAATAAATCAAACCCGCCACCGCACTAATTGCAAGGATTGCCTCACCTAACGCCGCTGTAATGACATGCACTGCTAACCAATAGCTTTGCAGTGCAGGAATGAGCGGTGTAATTTCTGTCGGGAACATACTGGCATACCCAATAATAATGATAGCTATCGGCAGTGCGAAAAGTCCCAACGAAGGCGTTCGATACAAGTAGAAAATAAGAATGAAAGCCCCTACTAACATCATGGCGAACGCAGTAGTAAATTCGAACATATTACTCATCGGTGCGTGTCCCGACGCTATCCATCTTGTAATGAAATAGCCTAAGTGCGTGATAAAACCGATAATTGTAATTGAAATACCAATTTTACCCCATCTATTGTTCTTATAAGACGCCTCAGATTTCGCACCTTTTACCGCTCCACCGAAGAAAAGAGTGGCTACCAAATAGGCGATGAACGAAACTAACAGCAGATTGGCGCTTAGTGATGCAAGACTCATAATTATTTTTCTCCTTCCTCTTGCTCGATTGACTCATTATCTCGTCTATCTTCATAACTTGGCAATTTGGCAAAGTCCTTGACCTCGTCCAATTCCTTTTTTAAAGTGAACCAGTTTTTATTTGTATGGGCAGCGACTAACAGTTCTTCGCCTTCCCCTTTTTGAACCCAAATACGTCTATGGTTCCAGAAGGATCCTTGACAAACACCGATCATGAAAATGAGTCCACCTAAAAGAAGTATATATAAAGTCTTGTCTTTACGAATTGTCAGACCTGAAATATCACGTGTGTCTGCACTGACGAATTTAACCGCATATACATTTTCCTCAGTTTCTAATGTTTGCCTGATAGCGACAAAACTTTTTTCACCTTTAGGCTTGTCAGGTGTTTTCATATCAAATATGAATGCAGGGTTATTTGGAATTGGAGATTTAGAAACAGGTTCACCGTTCTCTACACCGGCATAATCCGCGTAATATCCTATCAAATTAACCTGCGCACCATCATTTAATTCATAAACACCTTTTGGATCATCAAGATCAATTGTAAACTCACCAAAAGACTTCCCAGTTTTCTTTTCCACTAACTGCATTGTCATCGATTTAAGTTCATTCAGACGATAATCCATTTGAAAAATGCTGTACCCCTCAAATTTCAGTGGTTTATTGACAATTATCGAATAGTCTTTTACAAGATCCATATCCGTAGATCCAGGTAGAAGATTCTCTTTCTTTTTGTATAAAGTTACATCTGTTTGATAATTTTTTACAATAGTACCTACTCTGTCAAGGGCAGCCCCAAAGACTTCATCGGCTTCCTCTTTTGTATAATATTCTATACTAAAATCTTTACTCTTTAAATAGAACTCCGGTGCACCAGGTATTGAACGTAATTCACCTTCACGGATCCACATCGTTTCATCGACATAGAAACCCGGAATACCACGTAACAGGATACCGAACAGGAAAATGATTAAGCCCGTATGATTGACATAAGGACCCCAACGAGAAAAACGTCCTTTTTCGGCTAAGATTGCGCCGTCTTCCGTTTTCACGTTATATTTCATTTCCTTCAATTTTTCCGCTGCATTGGTTAATGCAAGATCCGGATTCTCTGAAGGTCCTAGACCGTAAACCCGTTGTCTTTTCATGAATGAAGTATGGCGCTTGGTCCGCTGTTTCTTCAATGATTTATAAAGTGGGATGACCCTGTCCACACTAGCGATAATGATGGATGTCCCAAGCATTCCAATTAGTATCTTAAACCACCAGCTATTGTACATGTCATAGAAGCCCAATTTGTAATAAAGGGTTCCAATGAAGCCATATAGTCGTTCATAGTAATCTAACATGTCTTCTTCACGTACTGGTACGTAAAACTTTTGAGGAAATAAAGTACCGATTGCCGAAGTGGCAAGTACCGCAACAATGATGCTTACACCAATCTTTACACTCGAGAAAAAGTTCCAAATCTTATCGATGATCGACCTTTTATAAGTCTGTGACCTACGGGCAGAGCCTTCGTAACGCATATCGACGACATCGCTATTTTTAGCTTCCTCTGTCATTGGTCTGCCACATCGTTCACAAAGCACTATTCCAAATGGGTTGTCATGACCACATTGGCATTTGACGATTTTACTCATGATTACGAACTCCTTATTAAGGCTGGATGCTTTCCATGTAGGAAATGATTTCATCCCTTGTCATTTCCGTGATTATGATCTTTTGTATTCTTCCATCTTTATCGATAAGGAAAGTCGTAGGGAGTGGTTGAATATTGTAAAGTTCCCTGATGTCCTTTGTCTTATCTATAACAATTGGAAATGAAAGGCCATATTGGTCTCGGAATGTTTCCACCTTCAAATTGGATTCACCACTGTTTACTGATAAAACATGAACACCTTTATCCTTGAAAGCTTTGTACTGCTCTTCCATATCTGGCATTTCTCGTTTACACGGAGGACACCATGTACCCCAGAAATTCAGAAATACACCTTTACCTTTATAATCAGATAATCGATGCTTGTTCCCATCTATGTCGACGAGTTCAAAATCCGGTGCCTTGTCACCTACCGCAAGAACTTTCACCTTATCTTTTGAAACAATGGAAAAAATAATAGCTGCCGCCAATAAAAGAAGAACTACGCTTCGAAAAATAAGGCGTGATTGCTTTTTTTTCGCCTTGGACAATTGGATAGCCCCCCCTAACGATAATAATATTCCGACTCTATTATAGCAAAACAACACTCATTAGATTTTGGAAGTAATGATAGCTTTGTGAACAAATCAGAAGCGCAGGGTGGCGGATAAAAGCCACCCAAGATTTATCCGATTTTTCCGGTTTCAGCAAGTACTCTCAATTGTTTTACTTCATGAGTCGTCAGTTCACGTGCTTCTCCTGCATTTAAACCGTGAGTAGTCAGCATCGCGAAAGACTCTCTTCTCAATTTTTGAACAGGACACCCGATCGCATCGAACATCCTGCGCACTTGTCTGTTTCGCCCTTCATGGATTGTGATTTCAACAATTGCCGTACCCGTCTTTTTATCGAACGATTGCATCTTAACTCTCGCGGGTGCCGTCATGCCATCTTCAAGTTCTATTCCACGTTCAAGTCTTTTCAACGCACTGCGCTCGGGAATCCCTTTTACTTTTGCCACATATTTTTTGTGAATCCCAAACTTCGGATGAGTCATCAAGTACGAGAAATCACCATCATTCGTCAAAATAATAATGCCCGATGTATCAAAATCCAGTCTTCCGACAGGGAATATCCGCTGTTCCACCATAGGGAGCAGATCAAGGACAGTCTTTCTGCCTTTATCATCACTTACAGTTGATATGTATCCTCTCGGTTTGTAAAGCAAGTAATAGACGAACTCTTCCTTAACAAGCTCGACCCCTTCGACTTCAACTCTGTCAGCACGTGTAACCTTTGTGCCTAATTCAGTTACAACTACTCCATTCACTTTTACTTTCCCATCGACGATTAGCTTTTCCGCTTTTCTTCGGGATGCAACGCCTGCCTGGGCCAATACTTTCTGTAATCTTTCCATATCGTCACCTTCCTTCTACCTCAAAAAATTATGTCATATTTCACTGCAAATGAAAAGAAGACCGACCTGTATATAGTCAGTCTTCCCGAAATAATCCTACCAACACAATTTCTAAGTACAATTTTGAACTTTTCTTCTTACTTAATTATCTCCAATTCAGCTGTAATCAGCACTTCATTATCCAATGAGACAGTCCATGTTCCCTTGCCTTTTTTGCCTTGGTTTCGTGGAATATATACAACATGAGACACCCTATCCTTCTCTTGCTTATTTAGAAGTAAGACAATGGGGCGTTTCAACTTCCCATTCACACCTGGCAATATTTTGTATTCACCTTTTTTGGCAACAGTTACAAGATCATATTTACTAAATGTTTCATTCGCCAGAGACTCATGTGTGTTCCAATCATTTCCGTTATTCAGCGTAACGACAATTAGGCTTTTACCATCCTTCTCAAAATACGTTACGAGAGTCCTACCAGCGGCTTTTGTGAATCCAGTCTTTCCGGCTATGACTGTTTTATTGGTATGAATAAGACGGTGTTTGTTTCGCCAGCTTCTCACTTCATCACCTTTACGATAGACAAAGTTCTCGGTTGAAGCGATTTTTCTGAACTCCTGATTTTTCATCGCGAAATATAGCATGAGACCTGTCTCGTAGGCAGTTGAAAGATGTTCATCATGATGAAGTCCTGACGGATTTTTAAATGTTGTCCTTTCAAAACCATATAACTTCGCCTTTTCATTCATCAAATCAACGAAGCCATCAACAGACCCACCAGCATGTTCCGCCAATGCAAATGCTGCATCGTTTCCTGATCGTAACATCAACCCGTATAACAACGCATCGCTATCCATTCGTTCACCTTGTTGTGTATAGATAGACGAACCTTCTGCTGAAGCTGCCGCAGCTGAAATCGTAATTTCACCGCCTGCAGCACCACTTTCGAGGAAGGTAAATGCAGTCCAGATTTTAGTCAAACTGGCTATCGGCAACTGAAGGTTTTCATTGGATCCACTTAACAGACGGCCGGTGTCTGCGTCTATTACCGCCCATGCACTTCCCATTGCAGCATCTTTCGAGTCTCCTTGGAATGGTGTTAATACAAGGGATAAGAGAAGGACAATTACTACTATCGTCCGCTTCAATCATTGTTTCCTCCTTCATCAGTCATTTCGAATGCTTCTTGGAATTTCGACATAAACAAATCAGTATCTCCAAACGGTTCTTCGTCACTATCAACTAAAGGTGGCAACATATCAATCGACTCTAGCCCAAATTTGTCCAAAAATAATTCAGTCGTCCCATAAAGTATGGGTCGTCCACTACTTTCTAAACGCCCTTTTTCCATGATGAAACCTTTCGCTACGAGTGTTTGTATCGGACCATCAGATTTCACTCCTCGTAAGTCATCTATTTCTACCCGTGTCACGGGCTGTTTATACGCGATAATAGCCAATACTTCAAGTGACGCCTGTGTAATTGGGTTTCTTGTCGGATTTTCAAGCATACGTAGAATGTCATCGGCATATTCAGCCTTTGTCACAAGTCGATATGAACCTCCGTACAGTCGCAAAGTAATGCCTGCACATGATCGATTTTCGTAATTCAAACGAAGTTGCTCCGCAATTATAACAGCGGATTCCTCATCCGTTTGAAGCAAGGTTGAAATGTTTTTCAACGTTAAACCGTCATCTCCCGCAATAAATAAAAAACTTTCAAGCATGCCGATGATCCTGTCATCAATTGTTTCCATAACTCTCCTCCATCCCGGTTGTAACAGTCATTTTCCCGAAATTATTATCTTGTAAAACGACAATATCTGACCGTTTCATTAACTCTAATAACGATAGAAATGTTACAACTAATCCTTCTATATCCCCTGATTCAAACAGCGAATCAAAGTCACAGCTACCGCCTTGTCTTTCAAGTATAATCATTATGTGATCCATCTTTTCACTTACAGAAATCTCTGATCTCATAATATTGGCTGTTAGTGGCGCACGAAGTTTCTTTCGTTCGAGCATTTTTTGAAAGGCACCAATCAGGTCAAACACATTCAGTTTGTCCTCTGTTTCAGGTGCAACCAATTCTCCATATTGAGAAAGGTCCCCAGGAAGTTTCGTAAAGTGAACTGATCGTTCTTCTGCGGATTCCTTTAATGTGATTGCTGCCTCTTTGTATTTTTTGTATTCGATCAAACGAGCAACCAGTTCGTCCCTCGGGTCTTCTTCCATTTCGAAGTCTGATGATTCGTCTAACGCTTCTCCTTCATGTACTGGCAATAACATTTTGCTTTTAATTTCAAGTAAGGTGGCTGCTAACACCAAATACTCGCTTAGTTCGTCCAATTTCAGGACACGCATGGCATGGAGGTGTTCAATATATTGGTTTGTAAGTTCAGCCATTGGGATATCATAGATATCGATTTCAAGTCGGTTGATTAAATGTAATAATAGATCCAGAGGCCCTTCAAAGGCTTCCAATTTCACTTTGTACGTCATAGTATTCCTCCATGCATTTAGTACTGGATTTACTGTAGTTTGTATATAGAAAGGAATGAATTATCTAAATGGACCCTACTTATCATCCGCTATTCTTAAAGTTTATTTGTTATTTTAATAAGAATCAAGACTACTTCGAATGTCACGAGGTTCTTGAAGAGTATTGGAAATCGATCCCGAATTACACGAAAGAGCATCCATTAACTGCGTACATCCTTTTATCTACCGGACTTTATCATTGGAGAAGAGACAATTTTAATGGTGCGTTTCGTACTCTATTAAAAGCTAAGCAAAGAATGCTTGACCAAGATTGCCATATGTCGGGTATCGATGGCGAAAAACTAGTAAAAGATATTAATCAATCAATAGATAAAGTGAAAAATACTGAGCCATTTTCACTTTTTACATTGTCATTAACCTCTGAAAAATTGAAAGTATTAGTAGAAGAAACTGCGTCTACAATGGAACTTCTTCCTCGAAACAGTAACGCTGTCATTCATAAACATATGCTAAGGGATCGTAGTGATATTCTTGAACAGCGGGAAAAGAAAAAGGGCAGACCATTTTGATCTGCTCCTTTCTCTTATTTCAAGTCATCTTCCCTGTTCAAACACTTCGCCATAAAGGACTTTGTATATTCATTACTTTTACATTCAAAATTAGGGTAAAGTTCCGCTAACTTCACAATCATTTCACTACCGATTCCCTCACCACGAAATGAGGGATTTACAGATAAATGCATGACCGTATATGAATTTTCATCCACTTCTACTCCGACCAGGCCGATGAAGTCTTCACCCTGTTTAAGAAGATATAGGTGCCAGCAGTCATCATTTTCATACTTATATATCGTTTCCTGCAGTTTTTTAACGACCTTTTCTCCTGGCATATACGATAGCAATCCCATTGCAATTTTCTCATATGCCTTTTTATATCGTAAAAGTATCATTAGGAGCCCCTTCTTTTCAAAAAATCCTCATTTTTTATCGTACCATTATGAAAATGGCTACTTCTGCTGAATAAACCTAATCGTACATGATATAGGGGGATATATCAATGATCGATAAAGTTTATTTATCCAAACCTGCTAAAGGGGCGATAAAGTACCAGTACACTGCCCCCCAGATAAGCGCGATGAAAATGATGATTAAAAAAAGGGTGAAATTACGCTTTCTCATAGTGATACTTCCTGTCCAGTCTTTTGAAGTGGGAGATCCAGTCTTATGATATCTTCATAAGTTTCTCTTCGGACAACTAATTGATGCTGCCCATTTTCACAAAATACAATGGCTGGCTTGGGTAGGCGATTATAGTTGCTGGCCATGGAGTATGTGTAGGCACCAGTGCAAAATACAGCTATGAGATCACCTTCTTCAGGTTCTGCTATGAAGGCATCTTCAATAATTTTATCTCCAGATTCACAACATTTTCCGGCAATAGTAACTTTATCGGAATGTGGGGACATCATCCGATTTGCCGTAACAGCTGTGTATTTTGCACCATAGAGCGCCGGTCGAATATTATCCGACATGCCTCCATCGACAGCGACATAAGTTCTTACTCCCGGAACTTCTTTCATGCTCCCAGTCGAGTAAATTGTCGTTCCTGCGTCACCTACGAGTGATCGGCCAGGCTCTATCCAAATCTCAGGCAAAGGATAGTTATGCTTTCTTGTCATCGAAAGAACGACTTTTTCCATTTCTTCTACATACGTTGACGGGGCAAGCGGTTTATCATCCATTGTATAGCGAATTCCAAAACCACCGCCAAGATTAAGGACAGTACAAATGAATTTGTATTTCTCACGCCACTCAATCATTTTATCCATTAATGCTTCTGCTGCAAAACGGAAAGCATCAGTTTCAAAAATCTGTGATCCGATGTGGCAATGCATACCTAACAAAGTAATATATGGGTGGTTGTACAATTGCAGGAATGCATCATCAGCCTGTCCGTTCTTTAAATCAAATCCGAATTTGGAATCTTCTTGTCCAGTCGTGATGAAATCATGTGTTTCAGCATGGACCCCTGGAGTGACTCGTAAGAGGATTTGCATCTTCTGTTGACGTGCTTCAGAGATTTCCTTGATCATCTCTATTTCCAAAAAATTATCAATTACAATGCATCCTATCTGTTCATCAAATGCATATTGAAGTTCTGTATAGCTTTTATTATTTCCGTGAAAATGAATCTTCTCACGCGGGAAATCAGCCGCGGCTGCTGTGTAAAGCTCCCCTCCTGAAACTACATCAAGAGAGAGGTCCATCTGTTTTGCAACCTCATAAATCGCAATAGAGGAAAAAGCTTTGCTTGCATATGCAACCTGAGCTTTAATGCCAGCTTTTTTGAATGTTTCTTTGAAGGCAATTGCCCGTTCGCGAAAAAGAGCGATATCATAGACGAGTAAAGGCGTGCCATACACTTGGGCAAGATCTACTGTATCCACGCCGCCTATCGTCAAATGGCCAAGTTCATTCACCGATTGAGTTCCATATAGGTGCATATTCCATTCCTCCAAGTCATATTTATAAAACTTTATCATATTTGGAAGGCAGGAAGCAATCCTTTACGACAGCCTATTCCTATTAGGAGAATCTGTAATGAATGGTCTCGGGGCATCAATTGTCATTGGATATCTTATAATAATCCGCTTCATTGCAGTCGGGAAAAATGGTATTAGCGGCCATAGATAAGGGACGCCCATCGGTTTCAGGGATGATAGGTAATATACAAGGAATGCAATGCCCAAAAAGAATCCAGGAGCACCCAATATAGCGGTCAATATAAGTATAAAGACCCTGAATATCTTCGTCGTTAGGCTCAATTCAAATGAAGGAATGGCAAACGTAAATATCGCACTGACAGCGACGTATAATATTACCTCTCCAGTAAACAGTCCAACATCGATTGCCACTTGTCCAATTACAATTGCAGCAACTAACCCCATTGCTGTCGACATAGGCGTAGGTGTATGGATGGCAGCCATTCGCAACACTTCTATACCGATATCTGCTATGAGTAATTGCACAATTAACGGAACTGATCCCGGATCATTCGGGCCGATATAATTAAGCATTACCGGCAAATGTTCTTGATGGGTTGCAAGCAAATACCAGAATGGAAGCAGTAACATGCTAAGCAACGCTCCAAATAGGCGGAGCCATCTAACAAAGGTTCCTGTAAATGGAGACTGCCTATATTCCTCAGCATGCTGCAAGTGATGGAAAATCGTTACAGGAACTAAAATCGCTGAAGGTGATGTATCGACGATAATGGCGATATGCCCTTCTAACAGATGAGCAGCACAAATATCCGGCCTTTCCGTAAATCGGACAAACGGCATTGGTTGGAATCTTTGCTTAAATAGAAATTCTTCCAAAGATTTATCTGTCATCGTAAGTCCGTCATGCTTTATTTCATCAAGTCTTTCACGTATGTACGAAAGGTGCTCCTCACTGGCAGCACCTTTCATATAAGTGATTGCAACATCCGTTTTACCATTTAATGAAGTTTGATGCATTTCAAAGCGAAGGTCCTCGGTCTTTAATCTTCTCCTCACAAGAGCGGTATTAATTATGATATTTTCAGTGAATCCGTCCCTTGAACCTCTTATGACTTTTTCCGTGTCAGGTTCCTCAGGATTTCTTCCTGGAGAACTTCTTAAATCCGCGACGAACACATATCCATTCGGCAAAACAAACCCGACTAATCCACTTAAAATACTCGTAAGTAATGTATCCCGTTCATTTACGTCTTCGAGAGCGTAGAAAGGAAAATAACTCAGAAACCATTCTGGATCATCTTTATCCTCGTCGTTTTTTTCGAATCCTTCTTGCATTTCCACCAGTAAAGTTGTCAATGTCGGCCCATCGATCAGACCGTTAATATAAAACATAAGAGAGGGCATGCCCCATAGATTGATGTTTTTTGCAGTGGCATCGAATGTTTCGTTTACGCCAAACTTACTTTGAAACCAACTTTCCGCTTCTTTCATAGATGTGAATAACTTTGCCATTATGTTAATCCGCCCTCACTTTTTTGTCACTTTCATCTTGTTGGGAGCTCATCCATGTCTTCAATTGGGCAAGTATCTTTTTTTCCAAACGGGAAACCTGTACTTGGGAAATGCCGATTCTTTCGGCAATATCACTTTGTGTGTAGTCAAGATAATACCTCATATAGATGATTGTCTGATCACGTTTATTAAGTTTTGAAACTACGTCTCTGAGAGGTATATGATCGAAAAATCTTTCAGAACGATCGTCCCGAAGCTGATCCATCAATGTCAAACTATCGCCTTCATTTTCATAAAGTTGCTCATGAAGGGAAGCTGGATCTCTTAATGCATCGGACGCTAAAATCACCTCATCGACAGTTACTTGCAACGCCTCAGCTATTTCTGAAACGGAAGGGGATTTACCATGGTTTTTAATATAATCATCCGTTGCATGTCGGATTTTAAAACTTAATTCGCGAATCGATCTACTTACTTTCACCATGCCATCATCTCTCAAGAAACGTTGAATCTCCCCAACTATCATAGGCACCGCATAAGTGGAAAATTTCACATCATAGGTCAAATCAAATTTGTCTATCGATTTCATAAGACCGATGCAGCCGATTTGGAACAGGTCTTCAAGGTCTGCTCCTCGCGATGCAAAGCGCTGAACAATGGACCAAACCAGTCGAGTATTCCCCTCAACCATCATGCGTCTTGCGTCCTTATCCCCATCTTGCGATTGTTGGATAAGATCTCTCATTTTTTCCTGGGACAAAAGAGCATCTTGTCTCTCAACAGATGTATCCATCGGTCACCTCATTCTGCTTACTTCCGTGACCGGAGAAAACGTTTTCTCAAATCGAACTACCGTTCCACTTCCAAGCATTGACTCGACAGAGAGACTGTCTGAAAAGCTTTCCATAATCGTAAACCCCATACCTGATCTTTCCAATAAAGGCTTTGTCGTGAACATAGGCTCCATCGCTTGTTCAACATCGAAAATTCCTTCACCTTGATCCTCAACTGTCATAATAATCTTGTTATCATCAATAACAGCATGAATTGTGACCAAGCTTTTTCCATCGCAATTATAGCCATGGATAATTGCGTTGGTAACAGCTTCCGAGACAATTGTTTTAAACTCCGAAATCTCTTCGAGTGTCGGATCTAATGGTGTGATGAAACAAGTCATCGCCATTCTTGCCAACGCTTCATTTTCTTCAATCGCAACGAACGATAATGTCATTTCATTTCTCATATAAGACCCCTCCGATTTCACCAATTACACTGTCGACAGAGCCACGCCTGATATTAGGACCCAAACCAGAAAAGGAAAAAATCTTTTCCATTGTCGCTGATGGATTTAGGATGATGGTTTCCCCATTGTAAGGTGCGAGGTCGCGCATCCTTCCTAAGATAAGTCCAATCCCTGCGCTGTCCATGAATCCAAGACGGCTCAAATCCCAAACGATTCCCCGTATTTTCCCCGTGAAGATAGAAGAAGATATTGTGGAACGAATCTTGTTTGCTTCCAGATTGTCCAACTCCCCTGATAGTGTTACAACCATTATTCCATCTATTTGATTAATTTCAGCCATGCTGAATCCCTCCTTTATGCGGAACTATTCAACACAGGAAGTGGAAAACCCTTTCGCTTGACAAAAGTAGTCATATAATTCTCAAATATCCTACCTTTCGACATTGTGTTCTACCTTAAAAGCCTATCCATTTTAAGGACGGTTTACACATGAAAGGAAATAATTTCTTAAAACCTAAAAACCATCCCTCGAACATTTTTCATGTTCAAGGAATGGTCTATTTCATTCTGTAATCAATTTTTTAATCAGCTCAGGTTTTTCCTGTATACTATCCGAAATATGGATATGATTTTGGATCAATTCAATTGATTTTTCCACGTTTTCACTGTTGGAATGAATGATAGCTAACGGTTCGCCAACTGTAACTTTATCACCAATTTTTTTCTTTAAGATAATGCCGACAGCCAAGTCAATTTCATCATCCTTTGTCGCTCTCCCAGCTCCAAGGAGCATTGCAGCGACACCTATTTCGTCTGCTTCCATTTTAGAAATGGTTCCTGAAGTCAATGAAGGAACTTCGATTTCGTATTTTGCAGTTGGCAATAATGACGTGTCATGGACGATTCGTGCATCCCCTCCTTGAGCTTCGATTAACCGACCGAATAATTCCAAAGCTGAGCCGTCCGCAATGACAGCTTCCAACATACCGCGCGCCTCCTCAATCGACTCAGCTTTTTTCCCAGCTACAATCATCTTGCTTCCTAACACATAACAAAGTTCCGTCAAATCTTCCGGACCATGACCTTTTAGTGTCTCAATCGCCTCTTTGACTTCAAGGGCATTCCCGATTGCATAGCCCAATGGCTGGCTCATGTCGGAAATGACTGCAACTGTATCGCGGCCAACTTGATGGCCGATCGACACCATCGAATGGGCTAATGCTTCCGCATCCTCTACCGTTTTCATAAATGCACCTTCACCGGTTTTAACATCCAAGACGATGGCATCAGCGCCTGCAGCAATTTTTTTACTCATAATGGAACTTGCTATAAGCGGAATGCTGTTTACGGTCGCGGTGACATCACGCAATGAATACAGATTTTTATCGGCAGGAGTCAAATTACCACTCTGCCCGATGACTGCAAGTTTGAGATCGTTAACCTGTTTGACGAACTGTTCCTCGGTGAGTTCGATATGAAATCCTTCAATTGATTCAAGCTTATCCAATGTACCGCCAGTATGACCTAAACCCCTTCCACTCATTTTGGCTACTGGCACACCGCATGCCGCCACTAATGGCACTAAAATAAGCGTTGTTGTGTCCCCTACACCACCGGTGGAGTGTTTATCTACTTTTACCCCTTCAATCGCGGATAAGTCGATCTGATCGCCAGATTCAACCATCGCCATTGTTAGATGCCCTTGTTCTTCCGCTGTCATTCCCTTGAAATACACCGCCATTAAAAATGAACTTGCTTGGTAATCCGGAATGGAGCCGTTTGTATAGCCATCGATGAAAAATGTTATCTCATCTTTCGTCAACGTTTCCCCGTCTCTTTTTTTCTCAATAATGTCAACCATTCTGAACACAGTCATCACACCTTTTCCGTTAATAAACTTAAGAAGCTTTCTCCATTCTCGGGCAACTTGACATTGAAGTTATCAGCAATCGTTGCACCAATATCCGAAAATGTCTTCCGTAAAGGCAATTCGCCGCCCTTTTTAAATGATGGTGAGAATATGATTAGTGGTACATACTCCCTTGTATGATCGGTTCCGCTATGAACCGGGTCATTTCCATGATCCGCAGTGATTATCAATAAATCCTCATCTTTGAGGGAATTCATGATTTCCGGGATACGCGCATCGAATTCCTGTAGTGCATTTCCGTAGCCTATTGGATCTCTACGATGGCCGTATAATGCATCAAAATCGACAAGATTTGTGAAGCTTAATCCTTGAAAATCGGATTTCATGACGTCAAGTAATTTATCAACACCATCCATATTGCTAACGGTCCGTACTGCTTCCGTAACACCTTCACCATTGAAAATGTCAGAAATTTTACCGACTGCAATCACCGCTTGACCCGCATCTTTCAATTCATTCATGACAGTTCGTTCGAAAGGTTTTAACGCATAGTCATGACGGTTTGTCGTACGGATGAAATTGCCTGGTTCGCCGACGAACGGTCTTGCGATAACCCTTCCAACAAGGAATTCAGGTTTTAATGTAATCTCACGCGCAATTTCGCAAATGCGGTATTGCTCTTCAATTGGAATGATTCCTTCGTGCGCTGCGATTTGAAGTACTGGATCTGCTGATGTATAGACAATAATTGCGCCTGTTTTCATATGCTCTTCGCCAAGTTCTTGAATGATTCCAGTTCCGCTCGCAGGTTTGTTGCCGATTACCTTTCTTCCCGTCCGTAACTCCAACTCATCAATTAGCTCCTGCGGGAACCCGTTCGGATACACTTTAAATGGTTTATCGATATTAAGTCCCATTATTTCCCAGTGGCCAGTCATTGTATCTTTACCAACCGAGGCTTCTTGCATTTTTCCGTAAAGACCGATCGGATTTGGTTCGACAGCAATTCCTTCGATTTCCTTTATATTTGATAAACCCAATTTTCCCATGTTCGGCATATTCAAGCCGCCCATTCTTTCTCCGATATGCCCAAGTGTATCCGCACCTATATCCCCGAATAGCTCGGCGTCAGGAGCTTCCCCGATTCCTACCGAGTCAAGTACGATTAAATGAATGCGTTTAAAATTTTGTTTTTCCATATTGATTCCTCCAGTTCAATTACAAGCTTATAGATGTTTAAGCTCTTGGATGGTATTTCACATAAACATCCTTGAGTCTTGCCTTGCTCACGTGTGTATAAATCTGTGTTGTGGAAATATCAGCATGTCCAAGCATTTCTTGAACCGCACGAATGTCAGCCCCGTTTTCAATAAGATGTGTGGCAAATGAATGACGTAAAATATGTGGCGTCAGTTCTTTTTGTATACCCGCTTTCACGGCATATCCTTTTAATATTTTCCAACAACCTTGCCTCGTCAAACGGGTTCCCCTCATATTGACGAAAAAGGCACTCGTCCCCTTCGTTTTCGCTATAAACTCAGGACGAGCTTCCCTTAAATAGGAAGTACATGCTCTTATAGCACCGCCGCCAAGTGGAATGATCCTTTCCTTGCCACCCTTACCGAATACACGGACGAATCCCATTGATAGATGAACATCTTCCACATCAAGATCGATCAATTCACTAACACGCATCCCGGTTCCATATAGCAATTCCAACAAGGCGATATCCCTTTTTCCTTGTTGCTTACTACTCTCAGGCATTGATATTAGCTTATCAACTTCCGCAACTGAAAGTACTGACGGTAATTTTTGCTCAAGCTTAGGCATTTCCAGATGTACGGTTGGATCCTGTGTCGTTACTTTTTCTCTTAATAGAAATTGATGAAAAGATCTTACCGAAGAAATATGCCTTGCAATCGTCCGTGAAGATTTCCCCTCTTCTTTCAATTTATGTAAATGTCGCAATATAGCATTACGATCGATTTTATCAATCGATTCAACGCCGTTTTTCTCCATCGCACCGATATATTCAACAAGATCCCGTTTATACGATAAAATTGTATTTTTGGAAAGTTGCCTTTCAACTTTTAGAAAGTGAATATAATCTTCCAACGCAAACATACCATCTTTCATTTTGAACAGGCAATATGGTGCATGCCATTTCCTCCTCTACTCATAAATGACAAAAAGGGACAGCATCTCGCCATCCCCCCCTTCACTTTTTACTATCATTTCCCGAAGATTTACAGCTCTGACAGATTCCGTGGAATGTCAGCCAATGGTCTTTAACAGTAAAACCGTATCGACTTTCGACAATTTTCTCCACATCGCCCAAGAGATCTTCTTGAATTTCGGCAACTTTTCCACACTCAATGCAAATAAGATGATGGTGAAAACGTGATGCTCCTTCTTGTCTCAAATCATATCGGGAGACACCATCACCAAAATTGATCTTGTCGACAATTTTCAATTCCGTCAGCAGTTCCAATGTCCGATAGACAGTGGCCAGCCCAATTTCCGGCGCCTTCTCTTTAACAAGTAAAAAAACGTCTTCAGCACTTAAATGATCTTCTTCGTTTTCTAGAAGGACTAAGACCGTAGCTTCCCGCTGAGGCGTCAACTTATAGCTGGCCCCGTGCAATTGCTTTTTAATCCGTTCAATCCGGCTCTCCATATGACGCCCCCCTCAACACTAAATCCATTATATCAAATGGGCGTTGAGTGTGACAACAGAAAGGGAATATGAACCTAACAAACGGATTACTTGATTAGAAAATGAAAAATCGTCATTTCTATTAAAAATATCAAAACACATAGTCCTGCCAATATAGGAATGGCCTGCAAGTTTCGCCTATTCCTTGAGATTCTATGGAAGAATGATGGACTTAATACAACGCAATATAGTAGATAAAGATAGCAAGTTACGAGTTGGAACGGGAACCACCAGATTGTATATGCCCATAACTTCATCCCAGAAGAGAGAAGGTATGAAGATGATAATCCAAATAAAACGCACTTAACCGCACCGACAAAAAGAATGGCATGTCTTGTTTTACTATTCATCGAAAGAAGAAATGCAACAATGAAAAATATAATTAACGTCAATAAAGGTCTTATAAAACTTCCTTCACTGGACGAGATAACTCTTGAATCGAAAAACCCGATCCAGTTTTCGGATGCAACGACTGGAATTTCCCTGAATAACAATGCCCCGCCGATATAACCGACGGCTAGTACGATAAATAGATGGATAAATGATAAGGAACGGACCATAGGTTTCACCTCCGCATCGTTTCTATAACGTATGCTTGTCCGTTCCTAAATATAACAAGTTGCTTTCCGTTCCAGGCGGATGCTTTCCAATCGAACCACGAAGAGTTCGATTTGCCGTATTTCTGCGCCTTTTGCAGAAATTAAGGCAGCGGCTAACTGCTCCCTGTTCGCAACGCTCCGCTTTTTCTCACAAACGCCGTTCTTCGTAACGGCGTTCGCAGGAGTCACCGCCTTCCACTCCAAGCAACTGGTGCCACTTAATAATCAATAATTATTTGCTCAATTATCTATAAGTTTTTTTGCATAAAGAATCGCAAATGCCGTTTTGGCATCATATATACTTTCATCCAGCACCATCTGCTCCGCCTCTTCGATTGTACATTCAATTATATTTATGAATTCATCTTCGTCACCTTGTGCCGGCTTTTCTATTTTATATAATCCTTTCGCAACGAAAATATGAATGATTTCGTTTGCAAAACCAGGTGATGTGGCAAATGACTGTAAATAGTTGAATTGATGTGCCCCGTAACCTGTCTCTTCCTCCAATTCACGGAGGGCAGTCACTTCATTATCTTCACCAGGTTCAATCTTACCGGCAGGGATTTCGATGATGGACCGATTTAATGCCTTTCTGTATTGTTCAACGAGGATGAGTTTATTGTCATCCGTTATTGCGATGATTGCTACTGCACCGGGATGGCCAACTAATTCCCTTTTCGCAAACTTCCCGTCAGGTAGTTCAACTTCTTCGACACGGAGGGAGATGACTTTCCCTTCGAATAAAACCTCGCTTGCAACAGTCTTTTCCTCAAAACGATTATTCAATTTATACACTCCTTTTCTCTTCCCAAGTAACAATACTTTCCCTATTAACTTCTACATTGTACAGTTTAGTGAAGTGGATGAAAACAAATGTGGAGGTGCTTTTGATGAAAAAAAGAGAGATTGGTAAAAGTGGTATATATGTATCGGAACTTGGACTCGGGTGCATGTCGTTCCCAGATAATTTAAACGAAGTGAAAAATATTGTAAACGCAGCAATTCACGCGGGCATCAATTTCTTTGACACTGCGGATTTATATGCTGGAGGCAGGAATGAATCTATTGTCGGTGAAGCTTTAAAAGACCGACGTGATGAAATCATCCTTGCGACAAAGGTCGGCAACCGGATGGTACCTGGTGAGGAAGGTTGGCGCTGGGATGCATCGAAGGAATATATAAAAGAGGCTGTTAAAGAGAGTTTGCAACGCCTTGGTACGGACTATATCGACCTGTATCAATTGCATGGCGGGACGATGGAGGATAATGTGACGGGAACGATTGAAGCTTTCGAGGACTTGAAAAAGGAAGGAGTCATCCGGCAATATGGAATTTCGTCGATTCGACCGAATGTCATTGAACGCTTTTTAACAAACAGTTCTGCGGTGTCGGTTATGATGCAATACAGTCTGTTGGATCGTCGTCCAGAGGAATGGTTCCCGAAGATTCGTGAAGCTGGTGCATCCGTCATTACAAGGGGAACATTAGCAAAAGGATTATTGACAGACGAAGGTATTTCGAGGGCTGAGAAGATGGACGGCTTTGTTGAGTATGGCGCAAAAGACTTGAAAAGGACGGTTGGTGTGTTGCATGAAACTACCAATGCTGTTCATGCCCATGCGATAGCATTCAATCTAAAGGAAGATGTAGTAGCATCTGCATTGATCGGCGCCAGCTCCAAGGATCAGCTACTTGATTCAATCGTGGCATATGAAAAGTCAGTGGATCAATCTAAGTTAGCCTCCATGGCACAATTGACCGAATCTCATCGATACAAACAACATCGAGGTTAAGTCTGTAACACTTTTGAAATAAATCTGTAATGATTAGGAAACTCTTTCAGGGGTATCTAACAAGTAGGCAACAATTAATGATTACACCTTGGAGGAGATTTTCAATGAAACTACTCACAGAAGACAAGAAATGGTTGAAACTCGGAGCGGCGACATTCCTATCCGTAGGATTACTCGCAGCATGTGCAGATGGGGATGATGATACGGACGTAGATATCAATAATCCACCTGCCGATGTAGATGACGGATCAGATACAAATGTCGATCTTGACGTTGATGATGGTACTGATACTGACACGGATACTGATGACAGTAAATAAGAGAATGAAAAACGAGACCTTGTTAAGGGGTCTCGTTTTTCTTTGCCGTATTATTCTAAGCTTCTTGTTCAGTCAACTGAACCTGTGCAGCTTTTGCTTGCTTTCGCTTTTTCGAAGGCAGCATATTGAATACGATATTTAATGCGATTGCTGTTAAACTACCAGAAACAATTCCGTTGCTCGTTAGCATTTGGAAACTCGCAGGAAGGTTTGCGAAAATATCAGGAACGACAGATACGCCAAGGCCAAGGCCTACTGAACAGGCGATGATCATTGCGTTTTCTTGTGATTCCCCTACTACCTTGCTCAACATTTTGATACCTTGTGAGATAACCATGCCGAACATTGCCACCATTGCTCCGCCCAACACAGAAGTTGGAATGACTGTTGCCATTGCCGCCACTTTCGGCATGAAACCTAATGATACAAGCATAATGGCTGTGATTAAAATGACCTTGCGTGATTTGACACCGGACATTTGGACCAAACCGACGTTTTGTGAAAATGTCGTGTAAGGGAATGCGTTAAAAATCCCGCCGATCAACGAAGCCAACCCTTCAGATCGGTATCCCTTTTCCAAATCTTTTTTAGTTATTTCCTTCTCAGTAATATCGCCCAATGCAAAGTACACACCAGTGGACTCCACCAATGAAACCATTGCTACCAATGTCATCGTTAAGATCGGAATGAGATGGAACGTCGGTGTGGCAAGATAGAATGGCGTTAATATATGAAATGCCGAAGCTTCTTTCACAGCGCCGAAATCCACGATGCCCATCATCATAGCCGCTACCGTGCCTGTAGCCATACCAAGAAGAATCGAGATTGACCGAAGAAAACCTGTTGTAAATCGGTATAAGAGGATGATGCATAGAAGAGTTCCAAACGACAGAAGAATGTTGGTACTTGATCCGAAATCTGGGGCGCCCATTCCCCCACCCATATTATTCAAAGCAACAGGGATCAAAGTGATTCCGATAATCGTTACAACAGAACCTGTTACGACCGGCGGGAAAAACTTGATCAATTTTCCAAAAAACGTACTGATGAGAACAATGATCAGACCTGAAGCGATGACCGCCCCATAAATTGCAGAAATTCCGTATTTATCACCGATAGAAATCATCGGACCAACTGCAGTAAATGTACAACCCAAAACGACAGGCAACCCAATTCCAAAAAACCGGCTGCTCATGATTTGTAGTATCGTTGCAATCCCGCACATGAGAATATCAATGGACACGAGGTACGTCAATTGTGTGGAAGTCAGCCCGATCGCTTGCCCAACTATAAGAGGTACTAATATAGCGCCCGCGTACATTGCCAATAAATGCTGAAAGCCTAATATGGTTGATTTCATAATGCGGTACCCTCTTCCTTAAATTTGACTTGTCCATTTTGAAGTGATTCGATGATCGCCAACGATTCAACTCTGATGCTTTTTTCACGTATCGTTGTACCGCCAGGTTGGAAACCTTTTTCAATTACAATACCAACTCCTACCAAGTCTGCCTCAGCTTGTTCGATGATGTCTTGTAATCCTAAAACAACTTGTCCGTTTGCAAGGAAATCATCTATTAATAAAACCTTGTCGCCTTTTTCAAGAAAATCTTTAGACACTGAAATTTCATTTGTTTCATTTTTTGTATAGGAGTGTACGCTTGCTGTAAGCAAATTATCAGTCATCGTCAACGACTTTCGTTTACGGGCAAAAATTACAGGGACAGCTAACATTAGACCAGTCATCATTGCTGGTGCTATACCGGATGATTCAATCGTAAGCACTTTCGTAACACCGCTATCTTTGAATCTTTCTGCGAACTCTTCTCCGATTGCCTTCATTAGTTCTGGATCGATTTGATGATTTAAGAACGTATCCACTTTCAACACTTCATCGGATAGCACTTTTCCGTCCTGCATGATTTTTTCCTGTAGTTGTTTCAACCTAAGTTTCCTCCTTTGAATTGTCACGATCAACAACGCAAAAAACCGGATGATCGTGCATCCATTCATTTTCATGAGTGGAGCAAGATCATCCGGTTTTATAAATACCGAATATAAAGTGAAGAAAATATGCATTTATAGCATATGCCTTCACTTCTTGCTTCTCATAGTCGGTTCATTTACGGTGAACCGGTAGAAACTTGCGAGCCATATCCCCGCGATTATATGAGTGGATGTTTGTTAGTTAGGACCTAATTATATCACGTTTTCGACAGGTTTCAACAAAGTCTTTCATTCGCGGAATAGTATATAAACATCACAAATTCAAAACTTTTATCTCGTTATCATTACCAATATTTCAATAGGATTAATTCCACCTGTAGCTCGTTTATTTTTTTCAACTTCGGCTATATATGAAACTGTAGGCCACTACAAAAATATCAAACTAAAAGGAGAGATATTACTATGGCTAAAAACAACAACAATGATAACAATCGAGGAAAAATGTCCTTAGAAGAAGCAGGGCGTAAAGGCGGAGAAGCAACTGCTCGAAATCATGACAGAGATTTTTATGAAGAAATCGGACGTAAGGGTGGAGAAGCCACAGCTGAAAACCATGATAGAAGCTTCTACGAAGAAATCGGACGTAAAGGTGGAGAAGCAACCGCTAGAAATCATGACAGGGACTTCTATGAAGAAATCGGCCGTAAAGGCGGAGAAGCCCGAGCTCAACAAAACGATAATTATAACAACAATAACAGCCGCAATAGGAATAACAACAATAACGACCGCTAAAATAGCAAGTAACTTTTAGCCAACGGAACGAAACAGCCGGAAGAGGTTATCAAGCACCTCTCCCGGCTGTTTTTCTATCCTACTCTTTTATTCCATCGACATCCAATTCCAATACAATCGGACAATGGTCGCTTCCCATTATATGCGGATGGATATCGGCAGTTTTCAAGCAATGCTTTAAACTCTCGGAAACAATGAAATAATCAATGCGCCAACCGATGTTTCTTTCCCTTACATTTCTCATATAGGACCACCAGGTGTACCCACCTTCAACTTCAGGATTTAAATGACGGAATGTATCGATGAATCCGGCATTTAATAAGGCCGTCATTTCCCCCCTTTCTTCATCGGTAAAGCCCGAGTTCCCAACATTCGTTTTGAAATTGCGAATATCGATGTTTTGGTGAGCAACATTCAAATCACCGCAGAAAATGACTGGCTTTAGTTGATTCAGCTGAATTAAGTAATCTCTCATTCTTGCTTCCCAATCTATTCTGAAAGGAAGTCTGGCCAAATCCCTTTGTGCGTTTGGCGCGTAGACATTCACTAAATAGAACTGCTTAAATTCCAATGTTAGTATTCGTCCTTCATCTTCCGAATCCATATCACCTACGCCATATTTGACGCTCAACGGCTCTTCTTTCGTGAAAACTGCAGTACCCGAATATCCTTTTTTGAGTGCATAGTTCCAATACTGATGATAACCTTCCAACTCAAGCTCGATTTGACCGCTTTGCAGCTTTGTTTCTTGTATACAGAAAATATCTGCGTCCTGTTCTTTGAAATAATCAAGAAAGCCTTTCCGTACGCAAGCTCGTAACCCATTGACATTCCATGAGATCAATTTCATGTTAAAAACTCCTTCATCCAACACAATACACTTCATTGTACTAGAAATAGATGTGTCGTCAAAGAATAATAGCTAAGGAATAGCTTGATTTGGGCGCAAGGCGGAATGTTTTGAGCGTGAGACGGGTAACCTTGAGCGCGGGACGGATATTCTTGAGCACGAAACGGCAATCTTGAGCGCGGGACGGCCATTCTTGAGCACGAAACGGCAATCTTGAGCGCGGGACGGCTATTCTTGAGCACGGGGTTAGCATTACAAAAATAGCTGCCCAGACGATTTCCTGGACAGCCTTACTACAAGTTCTATTATAAAGCGTTCAATTCTACTGCGATTTTTGCACCAACAACCGCATTATTTTTAACTAAAGCGATATTCGCTTCGAGGCTGCGTCCTTCTGTTAGGTCTTTCACTTTTCCTAACATGAATGGTGTAACGTCTTTTCCCGCGATATTTTGCTCTTCAGCTTCTTTAAGCGCCTCATTAATGATTCCATCGATGAATGACTTTTCCATTGCATCTGCTTCCGGAATCGGATTAGCAATAACTGCGCCGCCTTTCAAGCCCAGGTCCCATTTCACACGAAGAATGTCAGCGACTGTCTCCGGGTTGTCCACGCGGATATTAAGTTTAAAATCACTTTCACGCGTAAAGAATGCCGGAAGGACATCTGTTCCGTAACCGACAACAGGTACACCATTTGTTTCCAAATATTCGAGCGTCAATCCAAGATCAAGGATGGATTTCGCGCCTGCACAAATGACAGCAACATCCGTTTGCGCAAGCTCTTCCAAGTCTGCAGAAATATCCATTGTCGTCTCAGCACCACGGTGGACACCGCCGATTCCGCCAGTTACGAAGATTTTAATGTTAGCAAGAGCTGCACAGATCATGGTAGAGGCAACTGTTGTAGCGCCTAATTGTTTCGTTGCGAGCAAATACGCTAAGTCCCGTCTTGATGCTTTAGCAACACCTTGACTATTTCCGAACATTTCAAGTTCCTCGTCTGAAAGACCGATTTTGATCATGCCGTCAATGAGGGCAATTGTTGCGGGAACTGCACCATTTTCACGGATAATTTGTTCTACTTCACGCGCAGTTTGCACGTTTTGCGGGTATGGCATGCCGTGTGAAATGATAGTTGATTCCAAAGCGACTACTGGTTTACCAGCAGCAAACGCCTCTTGTACCTCTTGTGAATATGATAGATATTGTTTCATTGTAATTCCTCCAATTCGTTTTTAAGAAGTTCTCTTGTCAATTCAGGTCTTACTGTAAAAGAGCTTTCCAAAGTCTTAGCCGCGTTCAATAATCCCATATGGACTTTCTCTTCAAATGGTTCTCCAATCAAATGACCATGAAGCAATCCGGAAACAAATGCGTCTCCCGCTCCAGTTACATCCTCAACATGTACGTTTTCGACAGCTGGAAAACGGATAGCTTCCCCTCCTGCAGTTGCTGCCATAATCCCTTTTGAACCGGCAGTAACCACAACATTTTCAGCACCAAACGCAAGCAATTTATGGACAGCTTTTTCCCAGTCCGCTTCATTATCAATTGTCAGTCCTGTGTATGTCTCTGCTTCATCCCGATTGCAAATGAACCATGTGACGCCTTTCAAGTCACTTGGCATCCTGTTCATTTTTGGAGAAGAGACAGGAATGATGACAAGTGGATTTCCTTTTGCGCTGGCCAGGTTTTTAATATAGTCGACTGACTCCTTCGGACAGTTCAAATCTAAGATTATCATTGACGCGTTTGAAATAATCCTCGACTTTTCCTCCAAGTAGACTGGCGTCAAGAAATCGTAAATCTCCATATTTGCCAAAGCGATGACAAGCTCACCTGTCGGATCCAAAACAGCCGAATAAGAACCCGTAGATTTACCGATCAATTGGCCAACATCTGAAACATCCATATACGAGGAGGATTCCCTGACGATTACATCCCAGTCGCTATCATTGCCCGCAACTGTCAAAAGCCTGACATTATGATCAAGCCGCCCTAAGTTTTCCCCTATATTCCTCGCCACCCCTCCAACAGAGACTGTCATTGAGGCCGGATTGGAAGTTCCGAGTTGGGTTTTTTCATTTAAGTGGAATTTCCGATCTATATTGGCACCACCAATACAGATGATTTCCTTTTCTTCAGGTAGAATGTATGCCCTCCCCTGAATCTTTCCTTGTTTGATCAAACCGGATATGATGTTTGCCAAAGAAGGTCGAGAAATGCGAAGTGCATCCGCCATTTCCTGTTGTGATAAATAAGGGTTGGCTCGAATTAAGTCAAGAACAGCCCTTTCCTTTTCATTCAATTCCATCACCCTTTAAACATTTGTTTTAATTGTAAACTTTTGTTTTATCGATTGCAACAAAAAATTATGCTTAATAACAATGTTTTTTACATACTGATCGCTTTCTCTACTACATATAACGAAAGGTCAATGTCGACCTGTTGTCCAAGTGCAATGCTTGCTAATTGCTTTCCAAGATATGGACCGACTGTTAACCCTGAAGCACCCAAGCCATTTGCAAAGAGTAGCTCGGGATGACCTAACACTTCACCGATAACAGGCAGAAATCCCGGAGTAAACGGCCGAAAACCGACTCGTATTTCTTTAAATTCGGCTTCTCCTAAACCTGGAGCGACAGTCAAAGCCTTATCTAACACCTCATGAATTCCGCCGGCAGTAGCGTGCGACGTGAGATTAGTCTCATCTTCATGTGTTGCTCCAATAACGATCTTTCCATTATCAGACGGGAGAATGTATTGGTCTGTCGGTGGCATGACGACGGGCCAATTCGTTGTAGTATGTCCATCCAAATGCAAATGAATAATTTGCGCCTTTTGACCGGTAACCTGTACATTCAAGCCCAATGGTTCAAGTAATTCCGAAGCCCACGCACCTGCAGCAATAATCACTTTTTTTGCTTTGAACGACTTCCCGTCAACATGGACGCCGGTTATTTCACTCTTCTCGCTCACAAGAGTAGCCGAGCCATGCAGAACGGTTGCTCCATGTTTTGTAGCTGCATTAAGTAATGCATCCCTCAACGCCCTTCCATCTACTCTCGCTGCTCCTTCTACATAGACAGATGAAAAGCCTTCGGACAATAGTGGTAGCTGTTCGGATGTTTCTCGTTCATCTAAAAGTGTTACTTGTCCGATTTCAGGTGCTTCCTTCCTTCTTTCTATAGCCCTATCTTCCATCTTTTCAAGCTTATCCATATCCCGATGCAAACTGATTGCTCCTACTTTCCTATAACCTGTGTCGGTCTCGCCATCATCTTCTAACTGTCGAATCAATTCCGGATAATAGGATGCTCCTCCTTTTGCCAAAGCATACCAAGCTTTATTCCTCCTTTGAGAAATCCAAGGGCAAATGATTCCGGCAGCGGCATCTGTCGCTTGTCCTTTATCCTTCCGATCGATGATGATAACTTCCGCCCCCTCTTTCGCCAAATGGTACGCTGCTGAAGCTCCTAGTATTCCAGCTCCAATGATGATGATCCGTTCCATTATAAACACCTTTTCTCTGTTTTAGGTCTATTGTACAAGCGAAAAATCATACATACAAACATAGCAATAATGAAACCGTTTTCAAAATTGAAATAATAATGAAATAGTTTAAATCTTTATTTTCTTCCAACAAAGAAGTATAATTATTCCTATTAGTTGTACATACCAAAAAAATAAAACCAAGGAGATTTGATCGGCATGAAAATATCACCCATCCAGATTAAACTGAGCGACTCAAGAAAAGAAAAGCCGAATCCAGAGACACTTGTTTTCGGTAGAAGTTTTACGGACCATATGTTCACTGCGGATTATGAAGAAGGAAAAGGATGGCATAGTTATCGTATCGTACCTTATGCTCCAGTCACTTTAGACCCTGCCGCAATTGTTTTCCACTACGGCCAAACTGTCTTTGAAGGTTTAAAAGCATACCGTTCACCTGATGGGACTGTGAGGCTTTTCCGTCCTGAAGAGAATATGAAAAGGATGAATTTATCATTAGATCGTTTATGCATGCCAAAAATTGATGAAGAAATGGCATTGCATGCGCTAACTAAACTCATTCAAATCGAAAAAGATTGGATCCCAACGCTAAATGGCACTTCCCTTTATATCAGACCATTCGTCATTGCAAATGAAGCATTTTTAGGGGTGGCTCCAGCTAAAAAATATCAATTCTTCATTATCCTATCCCCAGTCGGCGCTTATTATAAAGAAGGCATCCATCCTGTCAAAATACTTGTAGAGAATGAATTCGTTAGAGCCGTAAAGGGTGGTACTGGAGGGGCCAAGACTGCTGGGAATTATGCGTCCGGATTAAAAGCCCAGGAGGTTGCAGGTCAACGCGGCTATTCCCAAGTGCTCTGGCTTGATGGAATTGAACGTAAATATGTCGAGGAAGTCGGCAGTATGAATATTTTCTTTAAAATTGATGGAGAAGTTGTCACTCCCGCTATTAACGGGAGCATCCTTGAAGGCATTACACGTAAATCGATTCTTCAGTTACTTGACTATTGGAATATTCCTGTCGCGGAACGAAAAATTTCAATGGATGAAATCCGAGAGGCATACGAAGCAGGAAAGTTAGAGGAAATTTTCGGAACCGGTACTGCAGCAGTCATTTCACCTGTTGGAGAATTAAATTGGGATGGTTATAAAATGATTGTGAATGGAAGCGAAACCGGCCCGTTGGCTAAGCAACTATTTGACACGCTAACAAATATTCAAACAGGAAAGGAAGAAGATCCGTTTAACTGGATTATTGAACTGAAAAACGAGTTAGCCAAACTCGCATAAGTAAGGCAGAGAGGAATTTCCAATCCTCTCTGCCTTTTTTAGAGTTTTAATCTATGCGATTTTTTGATAACGATTTAATAATACATCAAGTTCCTGACTGCAAGCTACCACTTCAGGATGTGTAAGACCGCGATTTTTTGCCTTTTCGACCATCTCGGTTCTTTTGATATGAATCATCAATGTTAATGTTTGCTTTTCAATTAATCCCATTGCTACATATCCTCCATCACTTTTTTATCCTTGCTCATCATAATCGACTTTACTTAAAAAAAATGTCGGTTTATGTAATAAGAAACCTATAAATAAACATTTGTCATAAATCCGTCACAATTGAAAAGGATAGGCATGTATATTATATACATACCCATCCTTTTCACTTATAAAACCGTTTTTAGAAAGAATTATCTTGCTTCAGGGAACATACGATGAAGGCTTTGCGTTACTTCTTCAAAGAAACCCGCCACTGGGTGACCTGCACGGATTTGATTTCCATATTCCGTAAAACTTTTAGCTACGTCTGGGTTAAAAGAAATGTACACATTATTGAAGTCAGTGCGTACTTTCTTCACTTCATCCGCAATCTTAGTCTTTAATGCCTCGTCTTCCTTGAAACCATTCTTTAATACGACCCCTACATAAGCGTTGTGGTTAGTCACTAAAACATTAGAACTTTCCACTTCTTTTAGCGCAGCGATTTTATCAGCAACATCGTCCGCAACTTCGACATTCGATTCACCGGTAGTATTGTTCACAGTACCATTATTGTGATTTTGATTGTTGTTCATTGTACCGTTTGTACCTGTACCGTTTGTTCCTGCAGCGCTCTCCCCGGTCCTATTCATGTCATTTGCAGCATTGTTATTCGTTGTATTCTTATCAGTTTTCGTCGTTCCACATCCGATTAATAAAACCATCAAAAGCAGGGATAGTGGAAGCAGAGCCAGTTTTTTCATTGATGAATCACTCCTTGTTTGATTGTCATAAATAAGCATGTCTAAAATTCGATTTTCTATACATACAACAAAAAAACGGATGAGAAACCCATCCGTTTTTTTGTGCATCTGCTAATATTTTGAGGCACTATCTCCATACTCATTCAATAGCTCTGCGAAAGTTTTATTCTTTTCCCGTTCGATTTTTTCTTGCCGAACTTTTTCGAGATGCTCTTCTTCCTTGGCCTGAGCGCTAGCCAGCAACTCTTTTTTTGCCTCTTTCAATTTAGAGACAATATCCGAATCGAGGGCATCCATAAGTGTTGTTTTTTCAGTCTCTGATTTTTGTGGTGTTTGTTGTTGCTTCTTTGATTTTTTCTTTGCCATACAGTTCACCTTCTTTCATTATGGAAGTTGAACGATTGTAGCCACGCCTTGTCCCCCGCCGATGCATAGTGTGGCAAGGCCGGTTTTTGCATCACGTCGTTTCATTTCATGCAGCAATGTAACGAGAATCCTAGCTCCGCTCGCACCAATCGGATGACCAAGAGCAATAGCACCGCCATTGACATTCAATTTATCTTTATCAAATTGAAGCTCACGATCTACAGCGAGTGATTGAGCAGCAAATGCTTCATTCGCTTCAATAATGTCAATATTCGACAATTCCATTCCTGATTTTTCAAGAACATTTTTCACTGCTTGTACAGGTCCAATACCCATAACAGATGGATCCACACCCGCATTTGCATTGGCCTTGATGAGAGCAAGAGGTTTGACACCTAATTCTTCGGCTTTCTTCTTCGACATGATGACAAATGCCGCAGCACCGTCATTGATGCCCGATGCATTTCCAGCCGTTACACTGCCTTCTTTTTTGAATGCTGGGCGTAGTTTGGCAAGTTTATCGACTGTTGTTCCTACTTTTACATACTCGTCCGTATCAAAGATCACTGGATCGCCTTTACGTTGAGGTATTTCTACTGGAACAATCTCTTCTTTGAACTTTCCATTCTCAATTGCAGCCGTTGCTTTTTCCTGTGAAGCTGCCGCAAATGCATCCTGTTCTTCCCTTGTTAATGAATAGCGTTCACATAAATTTTCTGCAGTAATCCCCATATGATAATCATTGAAGGCACACCAGAGTCCGTCAGAAATCATACTGTCAACAATTTTCTGATCACCCATCTTAAAACCTTCACGTGCATTTTTCAATAAAAACGGGGCTTGGCTCATGTTTTCCATCCCACCTGCAACAACTATATCCGCGTCACCTGCAAGTATAGCCTGTCTGGCAAGGTGAACTGCCTTCAAGCCCGAACCGCAGACTTTATTGATTGTCAAAGCGGGTACTGTTTCCGGTAGACCGGCTTTAATAGCTGCTTGCCGAGCCGGATTTTGACCTAAACCAGATTGCAATACATTACCCATAATCACTTCATCGACATCTTCAGCCTTAACGCCTGACCGCGAAAGTGCTTCCTTAATAACAATACCACCAAGCTCGGTCGCTGATACATCTTTTAATGACCCTAAAAAAGAGCCGATTGCTGTGCGTACTGCACTGACGATTACAACTTCATTCGACAAAACGCTTCCCCCTATCTTTTGATGACGCTTTCATAATCCCGAAAATTTCTTCTTTATGAATTGCCCTTTATAGCATCCCTTCAGTACAATATATATAGGAGGGATGATATGTTCATTTTACCAAAGAACGTTAAAATTATCGAGGTTGGACCGAGAGATGGTCTTCAAAACGAAAAAAGACTTGTAGAAGAGAAAGAGAAACTTAATTTTATACACGCACTTCAAGATGCAGGAATTGACGAAATGGAACTCACTTCATTCGTCTCACCAAAATGGGTCCCACAAATGGCAGATGCTAAAAACATTGTCGCAAACTCAAAAAGAATTGGACGGCAGTTTGTGCTTGCACCAAATGAAAAAGGGGCGGAACTTGCAATTGAAGCTAAGGCTAATAGTATTGCAGTATTTGTAGGTGTAAGCAATTCTTTCAATCAAAAAAACATTAACCGTACAACTGAAGAAAGCATGAATGCGCTTGAACCTGTGATTGCAAAGTTAAAAAACGAAGGTATCTTCATTAGGGGATGCATTTCGACAGCATTTTATTGTCCATATGAAGGAAAGATAAATAAAGAGGATGTCATCGACTTATGCCGGCGATTCGTAACGATGGGTGTAGATGAATTAAGTATTGCTGACACGATTGGAATGGCGAATCCTTTGGAAAGTTACGAACTGTTTAAACTACTTCAAGTGGAGTTTGCTGATGAAGTTCTTTTAACAGCTCATTTTCATGATACGAGAAAAATGGCGCTCGCAAATATATTTGCAGCATTGCAAGCAGGAATTGATCGTTTCGACACTTCCGCCGGCGGGCTTGGTGGATGCCCTTTCGCACCGGGAGCAACAGGGAATATTGCGACTGAGGATGTCGTGAATATGTTAGATTCAATGGGAATTGAAACAGGGATCGATGTCGAAAAAGTTTGCGAAGCTGTTGAAATGATTGCACCTTATGTTTCACAACCGATTGAAACAGGTATGTACAGATTATACAAAAACCGCGGTTGCTGAAGGAGTTGAATTGAATTGAAACGGCGCTTCCTTTATATAACTGGGATTATAGGAAGCATTTATACCGCTATTCTCACAGTGTTAGGATTTTACGCAACAAATCGATTAATGTACATGAAGTTGAAGGATAATGATGTAATCGTCAAGCGTGAAATCATTGCAAAGCGCTTTGACGAACAATGGTATGAAACCGTGCAAAAAGAGAACTTTTGGGTTGATTCACCCAACGGTTATCAGCTTCGTGCCGTTTTTTTACGTCCGTTAGACACTACAAGGACAGTGATCATCTGCCATGGTGTGACGGAGAATAAGATAAATTCAGTGAAATATGCGAGATTATTTGAACGGTTGGGCTTTAATTCAGTTGTATATGATCATCGACGGCATGGAGATTCCGGAGGGAAGACGACAAGTTTCGGCTTTTATGAGAAAACTGATTTAGATGCTGTCGTAACGGCCGTACGGAGGCGCATTGGAAGCCGTGCACTTCTTGGAATCCATGGCGAATCTATGGGTGCGGCAACAACGATTTTGTACGGAGGCGCTTTTGAAGGTGAAACAGATTTCTATATTGTCGATTGCCCATTCTCTGATTTTTCCGAGCAGGTCCTCCATATTTTGCGCACAAGTACACCACTTCGCACATCGATGACACTGCGGGCAGCTAACTTAATCTTGAAATTTAGGGATGGCTATACAACAAATCTTATTTCACCAAGAGAAGCTATCACTACTATTTCTATACCAATGCTTTTTATCCACAGCATGGAAGATGATTTCATCTTGCCTGAAATGACGAAGGAACTGTTCGGATTAAAGAAGGATAAAAAGATGATGAAGCTGTTTGATAGAGGAGCCCATGCAAAATCATTCAATGAAAATCCAGAGGAATACGAAAATGTCGTGCTTCAATTTTTACATGAATTTGGATTTACTACTTAGACATTGCAAAAGACCCTTTCTTTCTTAAGAACTTGAAAGAAAGGGTCTTTTGATTTTATAGGTACCGTTACACTGGCCTTCCCCCTTATCTGATTAAATAATTGCTACAGTGGGTACTATATCTCCATAAACATTAAAGAGGTGATGTAATGAAACAGAATGAAATTGAAACATTAAGAGAGTTAATCAAAGACGTGGACATTGCAATGCTCACAACACTTTCTGAAGAAGGGCTTATTTCCCGTCCCATGAAAACACAAGAAGTGGAATTTGATGGTGACTTATGGTTTTTCACGAAAAAAGAGACAGATAAGTATAAAGAAATATTACATGATAAAGATGTGAATGTAGCTTACGCAGGAAAATCCTACGTTTCTGTCCGTGGACAAGCGGAAATCATTGATGATGTGAACAAGAAAAAAGAGTTATGGAACAAAGCATATGAGAAAATGATGCAAACTTCGTATGATGATCCCGACCTTGTTCTAATAAAGGTAAAAGCTGAAGCCGCTGAATATTGGGAAACCGGAAACTTCGCAAAAAAAATCGCCTTTTTCTATAAAAAAATGACAGGGCAAAGTGTTGAATCTACAGATATCAATGAAACGCTTAAGTTAAATGACTAAATGCAAAATGGGTTGTCTGGCAATAGGACAACCCATTTTGCTTTTAGCATAACAAAAAATAGATTGGGGTGTCATAATGCGTTTATGGCATGAGGAATTGATCTCAAAACTTCCAAGGCAACAATTGCTTGGTCAACATCGGGAGTGCTGCGCTTTAAGGGGCTTGGGGTGGAAGAAAAAGCATTCTACAGTCAATTATGTATTCGAATATTCTCCGTTAAAACTGTATCATTACCATATGAAAGTGATGAATGAAATGAAAAGAAGAGGCTACCAAAATGATCGGGAATGGGAAAATCCTACATACCGAGGGAAAAACTGCCCCGCATACGATGAACTAATAGAGTGTCCAGATGATACACTTAAATACCCCGAACATGATGGAAAGTACCTAACTGAATGTCTTGAAAACTTAGCCGGTAAAGGCATTCATATTCAATAGATATTCCAAATTACGAAAAAAGTAAAAAAGACCCTTTATTCGATTAGAAAAAAGGTCTTTTTGTGTCGATTATTTTTTATCATTCAATTTGTTCATCTGATTCATCATCTGGTTAATCTTCTTTTGTGAAGGTTTTTGTCCCATCTGCATCAAAACGTTGATATAACGGGATTTCCTTCTACTATTCCGTCCACTTTCCCTGATGGGAAAAGTATACCACAGAGGATAAAAACTATCCACCTATCGGATTGTTATTCGAGTGATAGATTAATCTTTCCAACGGAAAAAGTATCATCGGTAAGGCGACGTATTGCCTGTCAATAATAACATCCCCCATCTCCTGTCATTCGTCTCGAACATATGAAAGATAGTGGAGTCAGTGTACTTACTTGTAATAACAATTTGGATATCAAATATCCCCTTCTATTTGGACAAAGAAAAAAGCATCTCCATCTACAATTCTTTAGTATAGAAACTCGACTGACCGAGTACTGTAATATTGGATCATAAGTAAAAGTGCTTATTTCTCTATTTATAAAGTTATATTACATTACGTCCCAGAAGGCATTCGAACCCCCGACCCACAGCTTAGAAGGCTGTTGCTCTATCCAACTGAGCTACTGGGACAATTGCAATTCTGCGATTTTAGGGATTAGGTCAATACGTTCTGACCGAAAATATCTTTACATTATGATAACATAGTCAAATAGGACTATGAAGATTTGTTTATCTAATATTCCTGCTATCATCTAGATTAATAATGTGAAAACAGAACAAGAGAACCTCAAAAGTAGAGATTCTCTTGTTTTCTAATATAACTTCACTAGTTGATAACATCACTAACATACATCTTAGATTCTGTTATGTATAGCAAGTAATAACAATTTTAACTTTTCGAAACCTATTTCATTTGTTCCTCTAACACTTCTTTCAGTAATTCAATCGCACTTTCTTCACTTGGATCATTTGTTCCAAGTTCACCTCGGTATGCTTTTAAAAGAATGCATTGCTTTAATTCATCTACCATATCTTTTAAATTAATTATGGATTCAGCTTCTTCTTCTCTATTAAATATACCTTCTAAAATGTGTACTATAGCTTTTTGCTCCTCAAATGGAGGTAGTGGCAAAAGAAACTCAGATATCATTGTTGCACTAAAGTTTTCTTGATTTCCCCCCTTTGCAATCTGTCTAAACCTTTGATACCCCTCCATAAAGTAGTAAAAAAGAAATTCAGACAAAACATTCTCATTTGGAAGTAATGCACAAACTGCTTGATTGCAAGCTGCTTCAATATTTAAAATAGATGCTCTTCCTCTGGTCAATCCTTGTCCATACATAGCAACTAAAACTGTGTTTATAGGAAGTAATTTTGCAGAACTGTTAGCTATTGCATCACTATTTATTTTTTCTTCACTGTCATAGATATAGTTCCATTTTACTTCTCCTGTTTTTATCCAAGGGATATCCCCTTCATAGTATGAAGGTTCACTTCTTTTCGGAGTCCCCCCTGACGTTATATTAAAAACATCCCCTAACCTAACCCATTTCCAATTGTGTGGTAATTCATACCTTAATTCATTATTGGTTATATCTTTTACTTTCTTTCTCTTACCTATTTGAGACTCTTTAATTTTACAATACAATGTTTCTGCATCCATAACATTTGGATTTTCCTCACGCCACTTCTTCGTCAACTCCCCACGAAACGACATATCCAAAATCGCAGCTCGACGTAGTTCCAATGTTTCTTTCGCTTCCTCAATTAACTGCTTCGCTTCATTAACTTTACTTAAAAGACGCTCCACTTTCTCAGCTATCCGTTTTTGTTCGTGAATTGGCGGAAGTGGGAATGGAATTGTTTTTAGTTTTGCAACCTGTATTCCCTTTACAGTAGAACCTGTAGACATCGACTCAATTAAAGGAGTATTAAATGTAAAGAAAATCCAAAGTAAATAAGTAGGAATCTCTATTTTAGGTCTTACTATTTTCAAGTCTTGATTAATTGCTGTTGAAATCTTCGTTATTGTACACTTTCCAGGTGACATCCTTGTAATTAATAACAACTCATTTTCTAACGCCATTGATGCTGAACTATTCTTCAAACCCTCAGAGGTAATATAATCTATAGTTGAGCTAATGTATGTTTGCTTAATATCCTTCACAGTAGACCAAGGGATGTCTCCATTCCAATAGTTAGTATTACTTTTCGAAGGCGTTCCCCCACCAATGAAATCCATTACATATCCAGAGTAAACCCAATTCCAATTGTTCGGTAGATTATAAGGTTGTCCTTCATCTGGAATTAGCACTTCCGTTAATATTTCATCAATGGTCTTCGTTTTCTTACTCACAGCTCGACCACCTCGTCTTGTTCTACTTCTCTTAATTCTACTACTACCTCATTCAATAATTCCATTGCTTGCTGCAGTTTCGCAATTGCCTCTTCAGCTGAATCTATCGGATCTGGTAAATTGTCATAAGCAGAAAGCGATTCATCTGCAATTAATCCGATATCCAAACTATCATCTTTCTTTGCGATGTCTTCACGCGTAAATTTATTCCATCGTTCATCATTTATTTTCGAACGATCGTCCGCCACGTAGGCTTTCTTGAAGTCTTCTAAATGTGCCATCGTCAACTGATTACGTTTTCCAAATGAGGCCATATTTGTACGTAGGTCGTATACCCAAGTTTCTTTCGTGTTGTTTTGCTCAGTTGTACCTCTGTTAAAGAACAAAACGTTTGTTTTTACCCCTTGCGCATAAAAGATTCCTGTTGGTAATCGCAATATTGTATGGAGGTTACATTTGTTCATTAAATCACGGCGGATTTGCGCTCCAATACCGCTTTCAAACAAGACGTTATCTGGTAAGATGACAGCTGCTCTTCCTGTTCCGTCCGTTACAAGTGAATTGTAAATAAGTTGGAGGAAATTTAGTTGCTTATTCGCCGTCTGGAACGTTAGATCATCGCGTGTTGCTCGTTCGCCACCTCTTTTGGTTCCAAATGGTGGATTCGTCAATACAACATTGAAATTCTTCATCCATTTCCCATTAGAAGATAATGTATCGCCATGCTCTAATCGACCTTCCATGTCGTGTAGTAGTGCATTCATGATTGCCAAACGGTGTGTATCTTTCACTAATTCCATTCCCGTAAAGGCCTCTTTCTTTTGAAATTCGGCTTCTTCTGGGGAAAGATCATAGTAATTATCTGTTTGTTGTTTTAAGTAATGATCTGCAGCAATCATAAAGCCGAATGTTCCCGCTGCTGGGTCATTACAACGCTCACCAACTTTAGGATCAATTAACTGCACCATAACATCGATTAAAACACGCGGTGTGAAGTATTGTCCTGCTCCAGATTTTTTCTCACTCGCATTTTTCTCGAGTAATCCTTCATACAGATTACCTAACCCTTCTTCTTTAGCACTGTACCAATCAAGACTATCTATGGATTTAATAATTTTTTCTAGGTTTTTCGGCTCGTCGATGCTTGTGGATGCCCCACTATAAATCAATCGCAAGCCCTCATTTTCAATCTCTTTATCACCCAGGTCGAGCAGCAACTGACGGTAAAACGTCTGTAACTCAATTCCCTCCTTGCTCACAAGGTCACTCCAACGCTTGCCCTCTGGGATGATCGACTCAGCATCCTGCTCTTTCATCATTTTCAAGAACAAAAGATAAGTCAATTCTGTTACATATTCGTGATATGTAATGCCGTCATCTCGTAAAACGGATGCTAAGTTCCAAAGTCTTGCAACAATTTCTGTATTATTCATGTTTATCCCCCTGCTCTCTATGTCAACTACCTATTATACCTGAATTTCTTATTTTTCTCTAAAGAAGAAAAAGGGAATCTAAAAGTTTAGATCCCCTATCTTCCATTATTCTATTAACTAATGTACAAATTATCATTAATGGCATATACGATGTTATCCAGTTCGTCTCCGAAATCACGTTTAAGCCTTTTATATCCGCCGCTACTTTTAAATGGTTCTTCTGAAAATGCTTCTTCTGGAGTTGGTGCTAATACGGGTACTTGCAGTAATTGTTTTTCAATACGCTCTAACCACTTTTCCTGTCTTGGTGTCCAGTCATGAAGGGAGTACACTTTTTGCATTGCTTGCTTTACACGAGTTTCATGATCGACAAGCGCTTCACCTAATGCAGCTTGGCGGATAAAGCTAATAATATCCGCTGCAATATCCACATTGTTCGCTTGCTTCCAAGCCGATTGCAAATGGGACTGTTTAAATCCTTTTGTATCCAGTAACGTCACTAGCTCTCTTAAGTCTTTGCGCGTTAGATCTTTCGGTCGTGTGCATACCAATTGAAGCGCAGGGATTACATTGATATTCGAACGAATGTATTGAACGAAACCATTTAAATAGTCTGTCGGCTTTTCATTCCCTTCTCCATAACCTCGGATTACATTGTCTATTTTATCTTCATGATTCGATATAATTTGCAGTTCTTTAGGCGTCTGATATGTCGCTAAATAATCAAACAAAATGCTATTCGTTTTAGCGTGTTCAGGTCGATAACATTTGACCTCTTGTATCCAGTCATCCAGCGAAGTTCCATCCGACAATTGTTCAAAGCGACGTTTCCCGCCATCGTCAATTCGTTGCTTCTTTCGCTGAATTTTAGCAATAAGCTGGTCTCGGAAATGGTTAGCTTCCTCCTCCGTCTCAGCATTCGTAAAGGATTCTTGTAAATCTGTAATCGTAAAATGCTGTTGTTTCACAACTGGCTTCATATCTGTATATTTCTGCAATTGATTGTAGATACCTACCGCGTCATAAATACGAAAATGAGTTTTCCCTATGTCTGGACAGAGCCGTGTTGCACGGCCGAGCATTTGATCGTAAAGAATTCGTGACTTTATTCGGCGCAAAAAGACTAAATTTGTAATGGTAGGCACATCGATCCCAGTAGTGAGCAAATCGACGGTTACTACGATATTAGGTAATTTTTCATTTTTAAAACGCTTAATCATTTCATTCGGATTATAGATAGAACCTGTGATTTTTATGATGGCATCATCCGAAACCGTATCTCCACGATTCTTAAATGCTTCTTTTAGTAATCGAACAACTAAATCCGCATGCTGATTGTTCGCCGCAAAGATCAGTGTTTTTTCTTGACCTTGAGGATCAATATAGTCGGTCATCTTATTCAATACCGCTTTATTAAAGGACTCCGTAATTACCTGTCTATTAAAATGCTCTACATTAAAAGTCAATTCATCCTCTAAGCGGTCTAAAATGATTTCCCCTTCTTCGGAATCATACATTTCTACTTCTTCACCTTTTTCGAATGAAATCCCTGTTTTAGCTAATTCAGATTCAAACAAGTATGGTGGTTCATGATCGACCAAAAAGCCATCTAGTACAGCTTCAGTATAAGAGTATTTATAAATCGGGAGTCCAAAAATGTCTGTCGTGTGGAGAGCTGGTGTAGCCGTTAAGCCTAAAACTGCCGCATCAAAGTAGTCAATTACACGACGATATTGACTCACATAATCGTTTTGATTTCGGAATAATAGTTCTTCTTCAGACATTTCGCGGTCACTTGTATATCCCCTATGGGCTTCATCCACGATAATGAAGTCATATTGTCCAACAGACGGCAATTTTTCCCCTTCATTATAAAACAACCGTCTGACCATTCCTTGAACAGTAGCAATCTGAACTTTTGTTTCAATCTCTGGTGTCATATCTTCCAAAGCTTTGACATCATAAATGCTCGCAAATGATAAGCCATCAAACTTCGTATCTTTGAGTGAATCCAACGCTTGCTGGCCGAGAGAGTTTCGATCGACTAAAAACAAAATACGACGACTTTTCTTCGCTTTAATCAATCGATACATTAGCGCAATCGCTGTACGTGTCTTACCTGTCCCAGTTGCCATTGCAAGCAGCATTTTACGTTTGCCTTGGATTATTGCTCTTTCTGCGGCAAGCACTGCTTCTTGCTGGTAATAGCGTAAGCCAAACTTCGTAATATCTTCTTCAGCAAGTTTAGCGTTTGCTTCTATGTCATTCACATCTAACAGTAATCGTAGATCCTCTGGTGAGTGCCACCCTTCTAGTGCATGAGCATGTTTGTAGGGCATACGTGAATCCCAAAACCAGATACCTGATTGGTCTTGAAGTTGTTTCAGATAGTCCCGTCCATTCGTTGCATATAAGAATGGAACTTTGTATTCTCCATTTGCAGGAAGTAATGTAACCCCTTCCTGTTTAGATATTAAACGTGCGTATGTTTTTGTTTGGCTTTCAAGGGCTGCTGGGATGTCTCGATGGTTTGCTTTCGCTTCCACAAGACCTACTAATTGCAACCCGATGAATAGTGCATAGTCAGCATATTTTGCGCCTACTTTCCACTCTGCAATAGCCATGTTTTTATTTTTCTCAGGCATGGTTTTATTCTTTTTATAATTGAGGTTGTCTGTATCTACCATCCAACCCACTGCACGTAATTTGTTATCAATTATAACGCGTGTCTGAGATTCAGATAACCTATGTTTCTTCACATGAGTCTGTGACTTTTCTTTCCGTTTAATACGAACGTCTTGAGAAATTGTTTCATCTGTAATCATGTTCAATTGCTGGATAAGCTGTCTTTCTTTATGTGCAATTTCCTTTTCAAGTTCTTCGATCGTTTGGTGCAGCTCTTGAGTACTTTCCTTAACAGGTTCACTTAGTTCTCTGTATTGAGGTGCAATAAACTTCCAGTCTACATACACTTCATAAAACCAAATGGAGAGCTTGAATGCAAGTTCAATTAGGCGTTTAGCTTCTTCAGTCGTTCCATAATCCGCTTCATGAGAAGCTGCATTGCCTCTTCGACGAAGCACGTCAAAAATATCGAGAATTTCTGGCTCCGCTAACCCTTCTTTTCTAATTGTACTGATCCGATCCACTTGCGATGTATTATAAGCTTCCCGAATATTATCTGAAGATAAAATAGCCTTAGCGATAGACTCACTTAGTAGCCGAAGTTTTAAAATGGAGGCGTGCGGATCTTCGAATGCATACCTTTCTGCACTTTCGCCCAATTTTCCTAAGACTTCCCATTGCCCCTCAAAAAAAGCAAAGTTACTTTTCAATTGACTTCACCGCATTTCATTATAGTTTAGTATTTCTATTGTACTATAGCGGAAACACTAAACACACTACGAAAACCTTATTTCCGATACACAATTTCCCATACTTAATTTATCTAGTTTGATTTTCTCTATTTCAATCGTCGGGGAAGACCTCCATGACGTGTAGAGACACCAACTACCGTCCTTAGGCTAGGAAAGGTTGTAGACAAATGTGGGAATATACCCCCATGCCAACGTGCAAAAGAAAAGAGACCCGTGAGAGTCCCTTAACTTACTTGTTGCTCTTTAATTAATTTATCTAGAGTTGGTCTCGATATACCAAGTTCCTTTGCTATTTGAGGTTCTCTTATTCTGTTGCTTTCACAAAGGATATGAGTCGTGAAGTCTCAAATGATTTGTTTGTTCTGTACTCATTTTTTACTCCTTATTATCTTTAACATCCAATGTCGCTGCAATTTCAATTGGTAACTCCTTTCCTAACTGTCCCTCTAAATATTCTATTCTGCTACTTAATCTTTTTATTTCACTTTCATAATTATCTACTAAGTTAATTGCTGTTTCATTGTCTCTTATTCTTTCTTTCCAGTTATTTATATTGATTAACGACAAAACTGCACCCAAAGTAATAATTGTTGCAGAATCACTAAAGGTATTAAACGAGTTAAGGAGTTTTTCTGATTTCATTAATACCGCTGGTAAAATAACAAATGAAGCAACTGCTGCTACCGTACTTATTACATAAACACAATTTTCAATTTTAGACATCGAATGACTTGAAGTATATATATCAGCTATAACAAAAAAGAATCCTGCAATAGTAGCACTGATAATAAAAACCTTATCGAAGTTAAACATAAAGTTCATAGAACCCATAACAACGTATGTAATACCAATAAATCCGATTAATGAGTTTGTGACCCTATACCTTTCCTCATTGGTTTTTAATGATTGTTTTAGAGAACATCTCATTTCTTATACCCCTTTGTCCTAAAGTGTTGGAAATTGTATATCTAATCTCTTAAAGATATTTTCTTGAATTAAAAATAATATTGAAAGCGAATAATCGAAGATAAAAATTAATCTTCTTTCTTCTTGTCTTATCTTCTTTTTTTCATTTTGGATCGTATCAATAATTAACAGTCAGTTCATTTTTTTAAAAATAACCATTCGTTCGCTCGTAACTTTTTTATATATTTGGGGAGCAGTTGAGATAAGTTATAATTTTGCAGAACCGAATTCACTTTTATCCATCTACAACTTTTTCTGTATAAAGTCATCATTACCATCTTTTAAAATTTCAGTTCTTCCATCTCGTATTGACTCCAGTAATCGCAATTCCACTTCATTCAATTCATTCTTTGATTCCATTATCCAACACTCCCATTATTTTTATTTGTATTGTGATTCGATCCACAATTCCAATGTATAACAGGCTGTATCGGAAGTCCTTCAATATGCTTAGTTCATTTTACGCAACAAAAAAGCCACACCAATTAGATGTGACTCTGAGTTATCGTTATAGAAATGATTTCGCTATCTCTTTAAATTCCTCAATATCTATAATTTCTATACTTGCTATTGCGGAAGGATTAATATAAGTGCAACTTAAACCCTCTGATATTTTATACCACTCTTTACGAGATTGTAATTCTTCAAATATTCCTTCTTCGCTCAACGACTTGAAATTTTCAGTAAGAACATTGCCATCTAAAAAATTTATTCTGACTTTAAATTCTTTCAATCTCCAACACTCCTATCAAATAGTTTGCAATCACTATTCATCAATACGTGCCAGGAATGAATATAGCCACTGATTTGTCCCACCTTTGCCATGTTTCTGGCCCACTAATGACAAGATTTTGTTCCACCTCTGCCATGCACAGGACCACCCTCCTTTATACTTGAGATGCACCTAATGGTGCAAATCAAATATAAAGGAGGTTTTTTTGTGATTAAATATCGGGAAATCTTGAGGCTCCGTGCCCAGGGGATTAGTCAAAGGGGCATTGCCTCAAGCACTTCAAACTCTAGGACAACGATACGGGAGGTGGTGAAAAGGGCTGAAGAACGCAACATTAGCTGGCCATTGGAGGAAGAATTAACGGATCATGACTTACAAGAGATGTTGTTTCCAGAGAAACATGCCTCTAATGATTTTAGACGAAAACCGGACTGTGACTACATTCATAAAGAACTGGCAAAGCCGGGCGTTAATTTGACCCTCTTATGGGATGAATATTCTCTTAGCTGTAGGTCAAATGAAGAAATCCCATATAGCTATCGGCAGTTCTGCAGGATTTATCATGACTATGCCCGCAAAACGAAAGCTACCATGCGTATTAAGCGTAAACCAGGAGAGCTTTTGGAAGTAGATTGGGCGGGGCAAACAATGTCAATTAGAGATCATCTAACCGGCGAAGATATCCCAGTATACATTTTTGTTTCTCCTTCCGTGCAGCCAATACGCTTATGTAGAAGGTTTTCTTTCAATGAATGCAGAGTCATGGATCACGGCTCATATTCATGCATTTAAGTTTTATGGAGGGGTTCCAAGAATCATTGTTCCTGACAATCTGAAGACAGGTGTAGTAAAGGCTTCAAAGTATGAACCAATCATCCACGCGGGCTATCAGGAGATGGCTGAGCATTATCACACGACGATTGTGCCTGCGCGCGTTCGTCACCCAAAAGATAAGGCAAGCGCTGAAAGTACAGTAGGTCATATTTCAACATGGATTATCGCTTCACTTCGAAACCAAGAGTTTTTCAGTTTAGGAGAGTTAAATGACGCGGTTCATGAGAAGCTAGAGGAATTTAACCAAAAACCTTTTCAAAAGAAGCAAGGAAGCAGACACATGGCATTTAAAGAAGAAGAACACTTCGCATTAACACCGTTGCCTGCTTCAACATACGAAATCGCAACTTGGCGAATTGCGACCGTACAATATGATTATCACATAGTGGTGGATAAAATGTCTTACTCTGTTCCATATGATTATGTAAAGTACGAGGTTGATATTCGAGTCACAAGAACCATTGTGGAAGTATTTTATAAAGGCTTGCGAATCGCTTCGCACAAAAAACTGAAAGGAAAACCAGGACAATCCAATACATTGTCTGATCACATGCCTAAGGAACATAAGCAATACATTGATTTTGACGCTTCATATGTACGCCAATGGGGAAAGACTGCTGGTCCTAATATCTTGATCACCATTAATAGTATTTTAGCTTCTTATCGTGTTGAAAAACAAGCACTGAAGTCCTGTTTGGGGCTAATTAAGTTGTCAGACACGTACTCAGTAGAACGGTTAGAAAAAGCATGTGAGCGTGCACTGAGATATACAAGTAGACCTACAATTAAAAGCATTCAGACAATGCTTAAAAACGGACAGGATAAACTCCCTGTCATAATTGAAGAAGAAAGTAATCGAAAAGAAGTTAAATCCAACCCTTACGGTTTTACACGAGGGGCAGACTATTATGGGGGTAAGAACCAATGACAACTGAAAACACTTTATCCAAACTAAATGATATGAGAATGGCGGCGATGGCTGAGGGATATATGGATCAATTGAAAAACCCGGAATATCAGGACCTATCGTTTGAGGATCGTTTCGCAATGCTTGTTGATATTGAGTGGGGACGCAGAAAGAATGCCAAGCTCGATCGCCTTAATAAAGGTGCAGAGTTCCGGGATAGCCAGGCATGCATAGAAGATATAGAATATCACGCTGACCGAAAGCTCGATAAAACTCAAATTCTAAGATTAGCAACTGGAAGGTATATTCAAGAGAAACATAATATCATCATTAAAGGTGCATCAGGAAACGGAAAAACTTACCTAGCATGTGCTTTTGGTGTCGCTGCTTGTCGTCAGTTTTATAAAGTGCGATATATACGCCTTCCGGATTTATTGGATGAACTCGCAGTAGCCAGGGGTGAAGGCATTTACCGCAAGGTAATTAAAAAATACATGAAGGTAGATTTACTGATCCTTGATGAATGGCTTTTAACGCCCCTAAAAGAAACCGAATCCAGAGATCTTTTAGAAATCGTTGAATCAAGATATCAAGTTGCCTCCACAATATTCTGTTCCCAGTTTGACCCACGTGGCTGGCATGAAAAGATTGGCGAAGGTACGTTGGCTGATGCCATTCTTGATCGAATTGTACACGGCTCCTATCATATGATGCTTGATGGTGATGTTTCAATGCGTGAACGTCATGGATTGGAGGGTTCTTTATGATTCCTGAAGAAGTGGAGAATCGTATTGCGAAGTATTTTTTTCATAATTATCTACCAGATGAAATCATGTATGAACTTGTAGACCTGCTTATCCCGCAGTGTTTGAATGTAGAGGATGAAAATGACTTAGACCAAGATGGACTAGTCACTGAAGCAGTGTTAATTCTTCGGGACCGATTGGATGGAAAAAGTATGAAATAACTAAATGCAGCCATCGAAAACTTGGTTCGATGGCTGTTTTAAGAATAATTTGTGTGGATTCCCCTATGGCAAGGGTGGAACAATTCAATGTCAGAAGTGGGCCAAAAACATGGCAAGAGTGGAACAATCGCATGGCTGTAGTCAAGGAATCCTTTTCATACCAACCAACTCTTCTATTTTGCTTGTTAACCAAAATAAAAAGCACCCTTTGGGATGCCTATTATACATTTCATTCTTTATTCATTTTCAATTCCATTGCGGCTGCATACTCTTTCACTTTAGGCAATGCCATTTCTACAACCGATGCATTAAGGACTAATTGTGCCATCGGTACATCGTCATTTATTTCGAGTTCTCCAGGTTTTGTTGTAAACATGGCAATCTTCTTACCTTCAACAAGAACATTAATTGTAACGGTCTCTGCCCCTTCTATGTCAGGTAGCTGAAGGAAGTCATATGTTTGATTGAGTACATGTTGAAATGCCAATCCTTGATTATCGGTCTTCATATCAATCTCCAATGTGATGTGACTGTTAATATCACGAGCATCTGTCACGTCCACATTAGATGCAAATTCATAAACGGATGTGTCGATTTGCTTTTCTTCCGGTTCATTAGTAGTTGTTTCAACCTGTTGCGTTTCTACTTCAGGCTTCTCCGGCTCTGTCGCTTCTTCGCTACATGCAGCAAGTAGTCCAGTAGCAAGAATGATCATCAATAGTTTTTTCATGATTATCCCTCCTGCTAACATTATATCTTAATAAATTGGGAAATAAAACCACGTACAAGGTTATAAGTAACACGCATCAATTTCATTCTTCTACCCAAGACAAGAAGATTAGCAAAAAAGCACCCTATAAAGGATGCTCTAATCAACTGATTTTAATATTTTCTTCAATCCCTTTAGAGAATGTTTCCCAGTCGATTTGGTTTAAATTGAATAGCCTTCCAACTAAACCAGCTCCACCCTTTTTATTATCATTTTCCAAAGCAAAGATTTTACTGTTTTTTTCTTCAACTGAAGCAGTCTCAATATAATATTTCTTCAAAATCAACATTAACTCATCAAGCAATTTCTGAGTCTTGCCTTCTTTCCCTTTGATGAAATCCATCATATTCTCACATAATGTCTCAAACTTTTCATTCGGATAGAAACACTGAAGTTTCTCACCATCTCTACTGATTTGAGCATTATACTGCAACAAATAGACTTCTCTGCATAAACTGTAAACTTCAACTAAATTTTCATCTGATAGTTGTTTACTCAACAAAGGTATCTCACTGAGCAATGCCTGATCTTCCAACAACTTTTTTTCGAAATTTTCCATTTCTCCAACACTCCCATTAATTTGTTTTTGTGAATCGCTCCACTTTTCCAATATATAACAGGCCTGAACGGAAATCTCTATATATGCTTAGTTCAATTTTAAACAACAAAAAAGCACTCTTTCGGGTGCAATATTAGTATTAATTACATTTACATGTATATAGGTAATTTCCATTTAACGCTCTGTGACAACCTGAACATACATAAGTCATTTTCCCCTGAACATCTATAAACTTTACATCAGCTTCGGTAAACCATTCTGGATGACTCTCAATATGCTCAATAAAAAATTCAGATCTGAGTTGATTATTCAGCTCATGAGGAACTAATTGATTTTCCGGATAACCTTTTACATCCCTTAACCAAGTCTCCCATTTTAAAGCTAAATCTGAGTAATAAGCATGTCCATCATTTTTTCCTCTTCGCCCGACAGGAGCTATCTCTACACCTATTCCGAGGGCTTTATCCCAACTGATTTTATTCTTCATATTGATCACTCCCCTTTTAAGTAAAACATACAGTAGTTGGGGATTTAATACAATGCAATTATTTAAGGCTTCCGAAGTGAAAATAATAAGCACCCTATAAAGGATGCTTTATCCCTCTTCATTCCACAGCTCTCTATAAGCCTCTTGAAATAAATTGTCTGCTATAACTTTATTTAAGTAGTCGCTCTTGTCATCTTCCATCGACCTAAAATAAGAAAAACCATTTCTAAATTGGATTTCCCCGATCAATCTGACATTTCCATTGGGATCGGTTCTACAGACATCAATGCTCTTATCTCTCTTCCGTAGCTCTAAATCAAAATTATAGATAGTAAAGTACGTAACTTCTTCTATTTGCCGAAATTCCACCATTGAGATATCTCTATTTTTTATGTCTTCTGTCAGCAAATCGAACTGATTTTGAAAGAAAGCAACCACACTTTCATAATCAATGAGTTTCTTACTGGTTATTATCTTATCCAATTTTTCTTTCAGCTTATCCTTCCAATTTTCCATTTCCCCAACACTCCTATTAATAGTTTTTTGGAAATCTTTACATATTTCAACTATATAACAAGTTGTTAAGGAAGTCCCCCAAAATGCTTAAATCAATTGAGACTATCTTACTCTTAGCAAAACCTACTCACTTAATACTAATCCACCAATTTCGGAGATTTACTCCCCCATAATTTTATTCAACAGAATTAAATTCCTTTATATACTGAAGTGTAGATATAACATTGATTAACTTTAAGGCATCAACTCTTGTCCAATATTCAGGATTGTCTCTGCCGTGCAAAACCCAATTTCTATTTATTGTTGTTCCTCTTTCTTCATGGAATTCCCTACGAACAAAAATCTTACTAGCTAAAAATTCGTTCAATGAGTATGAAACGATAATCATCATCCGCTCTTCTTGACTAGTTATTTGTTTTCTCCACACCCTTAACAATCGAGTCCCAACTTCAGGACTTTTAGCAATACCAGATACTTGACCTTCTATAATGCTAATAAGCATCGGTATAATAACTCGATATTTATCTTGTTCATAGAGCTCAAAGCAATCAATCAAGACACTCTTCCACTGCTTATCTATTTCACCAATAATAGTTGATTTTGTGCTGTAATAATTCTTTTTCGAGTCAGATTCAAAGTATTTGAAAAAAAGAGCATCTATCATAACTTGTTCAAGTCCCAACAATGCTTGATCAAGATAAAAATTAGTGTCCATTTCACCAGATAATGTCCATCCGTGAGAGGAGTTGTATTTAATTAACGACTCAATTCTCTCCCAATCAATTTCAAATTCAGGGAACTCAATCTTCGGAAATTTTAAGTTTGAAATAGCGGAAACTAAAGATTCTTGAAATTGTTGATATGGCAAAAAAGCATCTCTAATTTTCAGGAGATTTTCACTGATTTCAATTGCAAATTTCCTCAAATCGTCATGTGGAACCATAGCAATCACCTCAAGTATAAGATGATTCCATTTTACCATGAATATTCTGTTAAATATGAAATCCTTTACTTAAGCACAAACATATTCTTCAGCATGTTACCGTATGCCTCAATCTCACTTTTCAGCTTCTCGCATTCACTCTGCAATCTCTCAAGCTCATCTAAGTTACCACTACCAATTAACGTACCCATTTTCTTCTGTATTCTCTTTAGCTTAGCAATGATCTTATTCAACTCTTGTTCTCTTGCACCAACAAAATATTTCTTCTTACACTTTGGAGAATCAAAGTAGTTGAATCTGACATTGTTACCTTTGTAGATACCCGCTTTTTTACTCTTAATCTTCTTCACCGTGAACTCAGCTTTACAATCATCACAATTTAATAGACCCATATCTCTTCTCTTTATATATTAACGTCCATAGTGGAAATTAACCACTTAATACCATTAAACCCTTTAATTATATACTGTATATCATACTACCTGTTTCCAAGTTTTCTTAATTTCGATATAGTAAATGCTTGTCTCTGATACGTCATAATATTCAGCTGAATCACTTGTACTTACACCAAAGGAAAGCATTAAACGGATATTCCTTACATCATTCTCAGTTAACTTAGCTTTGTAATGATCCTCACCTTTATTGAAATCATAGTCATATCCTCCATCATTCCTCCCGCCACGCTTCTAATTGTAGCCATTTCCGATGCCGTCATATTTACCCATCAATTCCCTCAGAATATCCTTACCTTTGCTTATATCAACATGCTCAATGATCCCATAATGGAATGCTGCCGTTCCTAATTTGCTCATTGAAGTCATAAGCTTATTGTCAGGAAGAGTCCCATGCTATAACTGTGTCATGTATCTTGCTTTTACACTTACTAATAACGTTGTACTATATCCAATAAATACCTTGTCATTTACATTGTTGCTTACCTTGTATACAAATCCCTTTTTCAATTCAATCTTCTCCTTTTAATTTGCAATCAAAAAAGCCACACTCCTAAGAATGTGACTCAGTAAACTTATTTGTCTTCATATCCACTAAAATACTTAAACTGCTTAATCGTTCTATCAATTACCGATTCATTAAATGGATAATAACTATATTTTTCCGGGTTCATCTTGCTATCGACCGTCAACATCCACTTACCCTTATCTACAAATAACTCAACATAGATTTCAGGAGGCTTCTTTGTAACGTCTTCACTCATTAATATAGATGGCTGCCTACCAAAACTTACATAGTATTCAGAATTATTAATAAGCAGAGTCATTTCACCATTCAATTTATTGAAATTAGTCTCATCTAAGCTGAAATTACTCTGTAGTTTTTGATACATTAGATCATAAAAATCTTCTGTTTTCATAAATAGAATCTTATCTTCTTCTGAATGCCCCATATACCTCAACTCCTATCATTCTAATAATCTAACATTAAAACTATAGGAATAATATATCAACACCCCAGAACATCTTTCTGAATACTTAATAGTTGATTACTTTTTTAGTTTGATCTGTTTTTATTTCATTAATCAACTGTCGGAAATAATCCCCGATAGGTTCTTCTTCATCATTAAATAGATCATAAACGTCAGAGGTGAATTTTGAATAGCCATCCCCTTTAGAATAAAAATGTTCTAACATCACGATAACAAGAGCATCGGAAAAGTCATCAGAATATAGTAACTCGGATAAATATTCAACTATTATTATTCCTTTTAACTTATCAATAATTTTTTCTTCTACATTCGATGAAATAATTAATTTTCTATCTTTAGAAAGATAAGGGTTGTGATTTACTGTACATGGTTGGGAACACTGACCGCAATTATCGCATATAATCCATTTACATTTCGCACAACATTTATGTGTATTAGTAGATAACGGTGAGCGTTTACAACTCCAACAATGTGTATTTCTCTGTGGAATATTTTCAATGATCGGATTAACTATCTGAGTTCTATTCTTTAAATACTTAATATCATGGTACTTCAAATCAACTTCAACAAACTTGTCGACCACTTTATTAAATAACTTCTCTACCATTTTCCACATCACTTTACCCCCACTTTAATCTTCTAATAGAATTTATTCAGGCGATATACGTATAGCCCCTCAAATGAAATTTCAAGTTATTAAGTCTTTACTACCGCTTCATTCAGTTTAGTTTTCCACATCTTTACCATTCCCCCTTTTAGCATTTACTCTTCCCCTCAAATCAACCAATTCCTCAAACAACTCATTCATTTCAGTTTTAACCCTGTCATATTCCCTCTTCTCAAAATAGGCTGTAGCCAAAGCATGGAAATCATCATAATTTACCATCTAATCACCTCAGCCTATTCTTCGACACATTCCATTAATTATCCTCTTCGCAACCTATCAAGATAATCAGAAAACCTATCATCAAACGATTCCTCTTCTTCCACTTTTTCAGCTACACCTTATTTCGCATAATAAGCCATTATCAACATTTCATATTCTGAGTATTTCTCCAACAACTCTAAATAATCCTTGGAATGTTGAACCATAGCCTCACCTCGCTCAATAGTTTCTTTCGTTGCTTCAATCTGCTCATATACGTTCATAATTATTATCAATCTCCTTTTATTTAAATAAGCCAAAATGTACATAGAAAACTTATTAACGCAACTGCAACAATCTTAGCTGCTCTATTTTTCGTCTTGTCATCTGATCCACCTATTGCAAGCAACCCGAAAAACACAATCAACACAAACAGTAGTATCTGGTATGCAATAATCATCGGTTCATTTCCTCAAGCTCATATAGAATCCGTCTTATATCCTTATCCCATTGACAGAAGAAACGCTTGCTTAATCCATCATATAAACCGGAACACGCTTTCCTTGCAGCCTGATAGCTAACACGCTCAATCAAATCCTCAAGCTCCTGTTTCGTCATGACCACTAACTCTTGCTTGTCCATTCAATCGCCCCTTTGCTTTGTTTTGATCCATAACAACAAACTGTAAAGGTAAACGCATATCTTCAGCCAAACTATCCTTAATCTCATCATCCTTTTACTCCTTTATCTCACCGGGCTTGAATGAAAATCATTTCATCAATCAACCTTAGCATCTTTTGGCTATTAATCTCACTCTCTGCATTACTGAGCTGATACTTCAGCATTGAAATTTCCATTTCTAACAGGGAAATCTTCATCTTACATCCCAACTCTTTAGAATCTATCTCAACAAATTCAACTACCTCTGTTTCTTTTTCCGTTTTCATAAGTCTCTTTTTACCTGGAATATCCCTGTTGGTGTACTCACAAATCTAACTGCTTCATCATCAATCTGCTCATCCTGCTCTATGACTTCCTTCTCTACTTTCCTAACTAATGGAACAATCTTGGATTCACGCTCTATACACTTCACAAGGAATTTCATCCTTTCCTCTGCATATTCAGCAACCACATAAAGTGTCTTAGAATCCATCTCACTTCCAGCACGTCTAAACGCTAATACATTTTCAGAATCAAAATGCCATAGCATATTGACAATGTAAGGATTATCCACTCTTGACTTCAGCCATGTTTTCATCAATCTACTCTGCTCATCAATACGCTCATCTTCAATCCAGCACCATTCCATGAATGACACTTAAAACTGATATTCCTTTTCAAATCCCATTTTTCGCAATGTGGAAGGGGTGATATTCTTATACTCCTTTTCCACACGTTCCTTGATTCGCATACGGCTGGTACGGAGTATTGATTCAGCATACGGCTTATCGGGAATGTGTCTATAGGGAATCGTATAGGGGTCATGATCGTCACGCTGATAGTATTTCATCGTGTTCATAAACTTCTGTTGACCAATGGTTCTTTAATAACTGTCCTGATAATTGGAGAAATGAGATTAAGGTATCGGATGGGACTTCAAGTGTCGTTGTAGATGCAATGTAAAGGATGCATGGGAACGTCAGTATTTTGTGGAAGTCGATTATAAACAGTCAATGGCTGAAAACAGAAACAAGATAAATCGCTATAAAGAGCTGTTTTCCAACGGTTTAATAGAAGAAAGTCTTGGACATTTTCCCACTGTGATATTTTTATCGACTACAGAACTCAGACGAAAACAACTTATAAATGAATGTCAAAGTTTGCTTGCCGTCATGGTCTATACAATTGAAGACATTAAATAAGAGGAGGAAGATAAATGTTCGGTAAAAGAAATTATGAGGTCTAATACTTTTCCCTCTTCCATAAAGCCGGCTTTTAAAAACTGCTCGATTAGTCCCAATGTGGTCCTGTCCGAGATATATTTCTTCAAGACACCCATTAGTTTCTTATGTGGGATGTTATCAAAGAATGATTTGCAGCGCTCGTTTCACGCCCCGTCCGGGGCGATAACCGACAGACCAGTTATGAAACAGGGTTTCCTCGAACTTAGGTTGAAGGATGTTAACCAGACTTTGTTGAACAATCCGGTCCTCGATGGTCGGGATGCCCAACGTCCTTTTCTTTCCATCCTTCTTCGGGATATATACCCGTTTGACCGGACTTGGCTGGTACTCTTTATTTCGAAGGCTTTCCAGTAAGTTCAGTATGTTGTTTTCCAGATTAGCCTCGTAGCTTTCGATGGTTTCTCGATCTATTCCACCGGCTCCTTTATTGGCCTTCACCTGTTTAAAACTGGCTGTCAGTTTCCTGTCAAACAAGAGCTGTCCATAGACACTATGCAGCTTCATTTTCCATTCAATATTCATTCGGCTATTTCACACCTCTCCGGTTGTTCATTCAGTTAGTGTTACCGCAGTAGCTTTCCCGTTCGCATTACAAGCGGTCCGGTGTAAAACCATAAGGTGGTTCCCCTTCCGTTCATCCTGTGTTTGGTCACAGAACTACTTCCGTACTATGAGAACCTCTGACTTCTCCACTCATTCTCCTTCATTTCGGCTCAGCCTTATAGAAGGGAATCCCAGCCTGGCGGGTAAAATGGAGACCTCACGGGGTCATAAAAAGTGCCTTCCAGACATACCCTGCATCTTCACCAACAAAGCTATGATTCCCCGTTCTGACTTCTAAGGGATTCATCGGTTAGCGGACTTCCTCACTTTTCGAAGAGTCGTCAACTTTATCGGCCGCCACATGCTTCACGTTTTCACATTAGGGTCTGCCTGTTCATCTACGGGTCTCTCGACTATTCGCATCTCCTTCAGACACCGCCTCACGACGATGCCTTAGATTAGACTTCTCAAGTTAGGTCAGTCTCCTTGAGGATGGACTCTCACCACCTGGCATGAATCTTCCTTCCGCATTAACCCAACCGTTTCACCAAGGTGATGTCGTCAGTATCGGCCGAAAGATAAAAGACACGTACCCGTTGGGTACGCATCACTTTTTACTGCCCGTCGCACAAAAAGAAGCTGCTGTATTAGCAACTTCCCCTCATCAACTCAACATCATCTTCAGTTTCCCCAACCAGAGTCAATCTGTCCATTACATAATCCATAATTTCCAATTTAACAGTTGCCCCTGTTGCTGAATCATGTAGTGTAACCGTGTCGAATTGAAGTTTTGCAACGTGTTAGCCTGCGATGAATCATTTCCCATAAAGATTACTTCCATTTTCCCTGTCGGAATTAGTGTTGTCATTTCCCATTTCCCCCGATTGTAGTGCAGGAGCACCCTTTTTTTATATTTTTGTTGATGTTGCTAAGTGGACTAAATAAAATTGCTTTTCTCTTTTTCAGCTGTGGTCATGCTTCTTTGGTATTCCTCAGTGACAAGTACACTTGAATGCCCCAGGAGCTTACTAAGGGTGTTTAAATCCATCCCTGCATTAATTGTCTGCACGCTGTAAAAATGCCTGAATTTGTGAATGTGAGCATCTTTCACATTTACCTTCTGTGCAGTATCCTTGATGACATTGTGGAGCGCTAAATGTGAAAGCCCCCTACCTTGATATGTCAAAAACTAATAATCTTCTTGGATAATCTTGTCGCTGAAATACTGCTTTCTAAGTCGCGTATATCTGATTAGATTTTTTTAAGTGTAGGAGAAATGAAAACAACTCTTTCCTTATCCATTTTCCTTTAATGAGGATTGTGTTTTCTTTAATATCGTCAGGCTTTAAACCTCTAATTTCACCAGCTCTCATACCCGTATCAGCCAACATGGTAATGATTGCCTTGTTGCGTACATCCAAATAGTTTTTATATCCATAGACTCCGATCATTTTAATGACCTCTTTGTTTGTAAATCCTTTGGTTACACGTTTTGGAATTTAGGCAATTCAACCTTTCCCATTAGATTGTCTGTTAGATACTCCTCTCGAACGCACCAATTCATAAATGCTGCAACAACTTTTGCTATTGCCTCCAAGCTGGAAGGCTGTAATCCTGATTTTTGTCTATATCTGAATAAGCTTTCATATCAAATTCCGACATTGAATGAAGTTGACTGATGCCTCTCTTATCCGTCAAAAAATCATAGAAATTACTCAGTTCTTTACGTTTATTGAGCAAAGTCTTCTCGGTTAATCCTACAACCTGACAATGAACCATGTATTCATCCAACAAACCCTTTAAACACAACAAAAAAGCCACCCTCCCTATCAAGTTTCCTCGATAAGAAAGGGGCTTGTCCACTCTAAGTTAATTATGCCATGAAAGATATACCTAATTTGTATGAAGCATAACAATTTGACCGATTGAATAATACCTTTTAAAGCCCGTCATATCAACGTTTTCGGCATTATTTTTTATCATTCAATTTGTTCATCTGATTCATCATCTGGTTAATCTTCTTTTGTGAAGGTTTTTGTCCCATCTGCATCATCATCATACGTAACATTTGCTCATTAATCGGCGGGTTTTCTTTCAAATATTTCATCATATATTGGCGTGCGATGAAAAATCCGAGGGCCACACCAGCTATTAATGCAACGACTGCAATTAGGATTACCCAAGTCGTGCCCATCCGCTATTACCTCCTTCACTTCCCTAAATCAGGTTTACTCTACCAAGTTGGATTATACAACAAAGAGATGGAGGATAGCAATGACTGGCACCAAAATTATTCCATGACTTCCTACAGTTTCTTTCTAAAAAAGGATTGTCCCTTCTGTCATTAACCGATTATCCTGCTTAATCGGCTTTAACCATCCCCATTCTCCACGCTCGTCCATCACTGCGAAAAACCGATCTTCAGAACCGGATAACGCCACAAATAAATCAAGATCCAGCATCCTAGAGCCATCACAGTAAGCCTGGAGAGAATATGGAGTGAGTGAAATGTGAATGGATCCTTTCATTGGGTGGGATAACTTATATTCACCATCATCACTTTCCACTTTTGTAAAGCTTTTTCCCAAACTACCAAGGATTGCCTGGTCAATCGTTGATTCTTCAATTTCATCGCATAGGTATTTCACTTCCTGCAATGGATGCTCCTGTTCATAGTCCTTCAATAAGTTATACAGAAGTCCTTCTCTTCCAAGTATGAATGATTGATATCTCTTCTTCACTTTATAGATATCGTAAGTTCTCATGACCGCCACCTCCTTATTACATATAATACATCAACTTATGTGAAAAGTTTGTCAAAACACGTTAAAAAAAGGCACTATTATTGTCGGATGTTTCCCAATAGTTAAATTCATGGATAAAAAACGCTCCGGTGAAGGTTTTGATTCCTTTCCGAAGCGTTAAATCGAATTTCTTATTTTGTTAAAATATCTTTCATTTTTTTAACAACATTTTCTTCAGTGAAGCCATATTCTGCGATGACTTTTTCACCTGGCGCACTAGCTCCAAACATATCAATCGAAAGGCTCGCACCTTCGTCCCCAACATATTTATGCCAGCCGAGGGAAACACCCATTTCGATGGATAGTCGTTTCTTAACTGCCTTCGGCAAGACACTTTCCTTATAGGCTTCGTCTTGTTCTTCAAAAAGGTCCCATGAAGGCATAGAAACTACTGCCACATCGATTCCTTCTTCGCGAAGTTTTCTTTGTGCTGAAACAGCCAGGTTAACTTCAGATCCAGTTGCAATCAAGATACCATCCGCCAAGTCCTTTTCGGCAGGAGAAACTGTATAGGCGCCACGTTTAACTCCGTCAAAAGCAAGTTCTCCGGAGTTTTCCAGCACATCCAAGTTTTGACGAGAAAGGACTAAAACTGTAGGTTTGTTTTTAGACGTTACTGCAATATGCCATGCCGCTGATGTCTCATTGCCATCAGCAGGTCGAATGACAGTCAAGTTAGGCATAGCACGCAATGATGCAAGATGTTCGACTGGTTCATGTGTCGGACCGTCTTCCCCAACAGCAACGCTATCGTGTGTAAAGACGTATGTCACAGGCACGCCCATGAGAGCCGACAATCTGATTGCAGGGCGAACGTAATCACTGAACACAAAGAATGTACCGCCGAACACATTCACTCCACCGTGGAGTGCCATTCCGTTCAATGCCGTTCCCATTGCAAACTCACGGACGCCGAACCAGATATTTCGTCCTGAGAAGTCCCCAGGAAGGAAATCACCTGCTCCTTTAATTGTAGTCTTGTTTGACCCCGCCAGGTCAGCACTTCCTCCGAAGAATGAAGGTACAGCATTAGCGATTGCATTGATTGCGTCTCCAGAAGCAGATCGTGTAGCATGTGATGAACCCGCTTCATATTTCGGCATTACTTCTTTCAGCCCCTCAGGCATCTTTCCTTCAATCGCCACTTTAAATTGTTGGGCAAGATCTGCATGTGAGCTTTCATATTGAGTGAACAACTCATTCCATTGCTCCTCTTTCTTGACACCTAATTCATCTGTTGCTTCTTTAAATGCTTCATAGACTCCTTCAGGCACATGGAAGTCCTCTTCGAAAGTCCATTTATAATATTCTTTTGTAAGCTTCATTTCATCTTCACCAAGAGGTGCACCGTGAACATCTGCCTTACCGGATTTATTAGGAGAGCCATATCCAATGACGGTTTTGACCTCAATCATTGTAGGACCACCACTATTGCCCTTAGCCTCTTCAATTGCTTTTGAAATGAGTCCGATATTATTTCCATCTTCTACACGGATATAATTCCATCCGTAAGATTCGAATCGTTTTCGGATGTTTTCAGAGAATGACTTATCAAGATCACCATCCAAGGAAATATCATTGCTGTCGTATAGAACAATCAATTTATCTAACTCAAGATGGCCCGCCAAAGAAATAGCCTCAGCTGCAACACCTTCCATGAGATCCCCATCACCGCAAAGTGCAAATGTATAGTGATCGACAATGTCAAACTTAGGTCGGTTATAAACAGCCGCCAAATGTTTTTCAGCCATTGCCATTCCGACAGCCATACCAATCCCTTGTCCAAGTGGTCCTGTTGTTGCTTCTACGCCAACTGTATGGCCATATTCAGGATGTCCAGGTGTTTTGGAACCCCATTGTCTAAAATTCTTCAATTCGTCCATTGGCAAGTCATAGCCACTTAGATGAAGCAAACTATATAACAGCATCGACCCATGTCCTGCTGAAAGAACGAAGCGGTCTCTGTTGAACCAATCTGGATTTGAAGGATTATGATGCAAATGCTTCGTCCAAAGTGTATAAGCCATCGGAGCTGCACCCATTGGCAATCCTGGGTGGCCGGAATTCGCTTTCTCAATTGCATCGATGGACAATGTTCTAATCGTATTAATTGCTAACTGGTCAATCTTCTCGGTCATTATTAGACATCCTTTCCCGCACTATCTCTAATCATCAATATTACCTTCTATAGTGTAGTCAAATTAGGCATGAATTACAATGCGTGCAAATGACTTCTTATATACATATTCAGTTCAAATACTTATTTGTTCGTGCATCTTTCACTTTTTTAGGAGTTACATCATTTCCTTCAGGGTCGATCACCTTTACATGTTCGATTGTGTCACGCATGGATGAACGGAAAGATTCCAAGTACTCCTTCCGTAATTGAGTCTGTTCTTTTGCCTCTTCTATCGACAAGCCTATAGTCTTCGATTTTTTTGATAACTCATTGATCCGCTTGATTTTATCTGGTGTTAACATGAAATTCCTCCAATAATTAAGTACTTGAATTAAAGTACCAAGTATTTTCTATACTTTGAAGGTATACAAAAAAAGCAGGAAGTGCAACCATTCAGCCTTCCTGCTTCATTTCATATTCTTTATATCTTCGATGTACAGTTGCTTTGCTTATATCGTGGCCAAGCCCTCTTAATACACTCGCAATCTCTTCAAATGTAAGACCTTTTGTTCGTAGCGAGATGATTTCCTCAAGCGGGACGTCTATTCTTTCCCGTCCTTCCAAGTTTCCTTTATTCTTCAGATTTTTTTCTGGTCTATAACCTTCCCGTACTGCCCTTTTCATTCCGCGCCTGATTTTGGCATTATGTAATTTTCGTTGATATTCTTCGACAATTGCCAGAATCTCAAGAAGCATTGTGTCCATTTCGTTCAATTTAAATGCCCCATTATCGTGATTCGTAATAATCGTCGTATTTGTTTTTGCCAATAAATGAAGAATTGCAACTCTTGCGTTACCTCTACCCAGTCTCGTTTCATCCTGAATAAGGACAGCATCCACTTTTTCATCTCTTACAAAATCCAATAAATTAAGCAGCTCTTCACGATCCATGTCATAGCCACTATGCTTTTCTTTAAAAACACGTAGTGTTTCCAATCCAAGGCTCTTTGACAGTTTCTTTAATTCTTCCTCTTGCCTTGATAAGGAGGTTTCCTGTGTCTCCTTATCAGTACTGACCCTGCAATAGATAACACACGTCTCATTTTCATCTGCCATTATTTTTCCCCTGCCATTTCTACAAGCCTATCGTTGATGGTTATAGGCGCGGATACCGGCAATTTGAGTTTTTCACCGGTTTTTATCATTGGCGTCTGCAAATTATTTAGCACCATTACTTCATCAATCCATTTATTAGTCCGTTTGTTTTCCGAAAAGTCTTGTGCCAATCCCCATAGTGTATCACCATCAGTTACCGTTATCTCTACAAATGTATTTTTTCTTGACTCTTTTAACACTCCTGCGATGGTGAAAGCTGTGCAAAGAAATACTATTAATAGAATATAGCCGTATTTTTGAAATAAAGTCATGATTTATACCTCCAGGAATATATGTTCGGAATGCTTGTTCCCATTATAGGATAAGACTTTTTAGATGTCAACAAAAATTCGAACCTTTGTTTGCCAACAATCCGAACACCTGTTATACTAATCTCAAGGAACAAGAAACACTTATTCGCTTAAATCCAAACTATTTATTTACTTAAGGGGTGGAAATATGAAGAAAATTTCAAAACGACAGCAGGATATCCTATCATTCATTAAAGAAGAGGTCAAAATCAAAGGTTATCCACCTTCCGTAAGGGAGATCGGGGAAGCCGTGGGATTAGCATCCAGTTCCACTGTTCACGGACACTTAGCACGTCTTGAAAGCAAGGGTTTCATACGACGAGACCCTACTAAACCACGGGCAATCGAGGTTTTAGATCCTGAAGGATTAGAGGCTATGAAGTCCGGTGTAGTTCATGTTCCTCTCGTAGGTAAGGTTACCGCCGGTCTTCCTATAACTGCTATTGAGAATATTGAAGAGTATTTTCCATTGCCAGATTCGTACGGTACTTCAGGCGAAAAACTTTTCATGTTAGAAATTGTCGGAAACAGTATGATTGATGCCGGGATTCTAAATGGAGACTATGTTGTTGTCAAGCAACAGCAAACTGCTGAGAATGGTGAAATCGTTGTAGCTATGACGGAAGAAGATGAGGCAACTGTTAAAAGATTCTTTAAAGAAAAGGATTATTTCCGTTTACAGCCCGAAAACGAATCGATGGAACCTATCATCGTCAATAATGTTTCCATTCTTGGTAAAGTCGTAGGTGTATACAGACAAATACATTAATAGAAAAAGAGGGTGTCCCAGTCTGATAAACTTGACAGGGACTCCCTCTTTTATTTTCTTTCCATCAAATTATCTTCAAATAATTTCTCAACCGAAGACATAACAGCCGCCTTGACATGTTCATACGTCAATCCGCCTTGAACATATGCGGTATAAGGAGGACGGATTGGGCCATCAGCTGTTAGTTCAATACTCGATCCTTGTATGAATGTCCCTGCAGCCATGATTACATCGTCTGTGTAGCCAGGCATATAGGATGGCTCAGGCGCGTAATGGGCATTAATTGGAGAATTTTCTTGTATGGTCCTGCAGAACGCAATCATCTGATTTGCATTGCTAAAATTAACGGATTGGATTAAATCTGTTCGCTTACTCGTAAAATGCGGAGTTGTGTCGAATCCAAAACTTTCAAGAAAGCCCGCAGTAAAAAGTGCTCCTTTTACAGCTTGGCTGACAACATGCGGGGCAAGGAAGAATCCTTGGTACATTTCTAACAATGTGTCTAACGACGCACCAGCTTCAGCCCCTATACCCGGTGAAGTCATACGGTATGCACATTTTTTCACAAGATCTTCACGTCCTGCAATATAACCGCCAGTTCTCGCAAGTCCCCCACCTGGATTTTTAATAAGTGAGCCAGCCATCAAGTCAGCGCCTACCTCAATCGGCTCTGCCGTTTCCACGAATTCACCATAACAATTATCCACAAAAACGACAATATTGGAATCGATTGACTTTATAAATCTAACCATTTCAGAAATTTCACTTATGTTAAACGAAGGTCGGTCGGAATAACCTTTTGAACGTTGAATACCGACCATTCTTGTTTTGCCATTAATGTTCTTTTTAACCTCTTCAAAATCGACAGATCCATCGTCATTCAAATCAATATGCTTGTATGATATCCCGAAATCATTTAGAGAACCTGTATCCTCTCCATTACCAGAAACGATTGAATCGAGAGTGTCATATGGTTTTCCTGTTATATAAAGGAGCTCATCCCCTGGTCTTAGGACGCCGAATAAGCTGAGCGATATTGCATGTGTTCCTGAAATGATTTGATTGCGTACTAAGCATGACTCTGCTCCAAAGACATCTGCATATACTTGTTCAAGTACGTCTCTACCACTATCATCGTAGCCATAGCCAGTAGAACCGGATAAATGGAAATCACTTACCATGTTCTTTCGAAAAGCTGCAAGCACTTTCCTTTGGTTGAAGAAAGCGATCTTTTCAACTTTTTTATAGTAGGGGGCTAACTTTTCTTCCAGCTCTTCAGCCCTTGACTCAATTTCAGTCGTAAATTCATGAATCTTCATTTTTTATCCTCTTTCCTACAAATAGTCACCTCATTATATTATCAGTCTGTCAGGATAGGTCAATCAGAAACATTTACTATGGATACTTGGCCCAAAAAAATAAAAGGAAAGACCCGACAAGGAACAGAGAAATTTGCTCTATTCCTTGATCGGGTCTTATTGATTACTCCTCGTCCTTTAGATGAACTGGTTTTGCAGGAACATACGTTGAAATTGCATGTTTGTAAATCAATTGTTGCTTGCCGTCTGATTCAAGTAGAACGGTGTAATTATCATATGATTTGACAAGGCCTTTTAATTGAAAACCGTTCAATAGAAAAACAGTGACAAATGTATTGTTTTTCCTTAAAGAATTCAAAAATACTTCCTGCATATTACCTTGTGACATACACCCCAGCCTCCAGTTACTTCTATATTTCTCTTGCTCTTTTACTTATTCGATTTGGTTTGATCGAAATCCTTCAAAACTAATAAAATTCCCTCAATAATTTTTTTCTTATCCAAAAGGGCATCAAACCAAAAAATCTCCATTTTATTTCTAAAATAGGTCATTTGCCGTTTAGCATAGTGACGTGTATTCTGTTTTATTAGAACGACAGTATCCTCAAGCGATACTTTTCCCTCTAAATACTGATGAATTTCTTTATAACCGATTGCTTGGACAGATTGGACATTACGGATACCTTGATCCCATAAATCACTTGCTTCTTTAAGCAAACCTTCCTTCATCATTTGGTCTACCCTTCGATTGATCCTTTCATAGAGAATTTCTCGATCCATATCCATTCCAATAATTAAATGGGAGTATACGGGGACCTGGCCCTTTCCTTGTTCATGCTCATTTTTTGTTTTTCCTGTTACTTCGATAATTTCAAGTGCACGAACGAGTCTTCTGTGGTTATTAGGATGGATTTTTTCCGCACTAAAAGGGTCTAACTTAAGCAAACGATTATATAAGCGTTCTGGACCGCCTTCGGTTGCTAGTTCCGCCTCAAGAGTAAGTCTAACGGTTTCATCCGCCGCCTCATCCGTAAATCTGTAATCGAAGAGGACAGACTGTATATAAAGCCCTGTCCCTCCCACGATGATTGGTTGCTTTCCCCTACTCATAATTTCATCGATACATTTTCTAACTGCGGATTGGTACTCGGCAACAGAAAACGACTCAAATGGACTTTTCACATCAAATAAATGATGGGGAATCCCATCCATTTCATCTTTTTTTATTTTTGCTGTTCCGATATCCAAACCTTTATAGACTTGCATGGCATCCCCATTAATTACTTCTCCGTCCAACATTTTTGCAAGCTCAATACTTAATGCAGTTTTGCCTGATGCCGTTGGACCGACTATTGCTATAACACTAGTTGCTTTTTTCATATTTATCGATCCAGCCTTTTATATAATCATAAACTTCTTCACAATTTACTTCTTGTAACATTTCATGACGTCCACCTTCATATAACATGACAGTGATATCTTTTAGGCCTTCATTGCCAAGTTGATGTGCGACCTTCCAAACACCTCTTCCCTTCTCGCCAACAGGATCTTCCACTCCTGAAAGCAGTAAAATTGGCAATTGAGTAGGGGTTTTACGAATTTCTTCCCGTTTGTGGATTTTTGAAATTCCATTAAATAGTTCAAGGAAAAAACCGGTCGATGGCACAAAGCCACAAAGAGGATCATTGATATAATTTTCTACAGTTTCACTTTTGGTCGACAGCCAATCGAAAGGTGTCTTAGGGGATGGAACTGATCTTTTAAACGAACCAAATACTAATTTATTGATAAAGTAATCCGGTGTTTCAAAATCAGTAACTTGACCTTTCAATTTGGCAAGAGCTTGTCCAGCTAAACGACTTACTCCTGAATCCCTTGCAGTACCAGAACATATCAATAAATCGAGTTCGTTTCCAAACATCTGTGAATATCTTCTTGCAATAAAGGAACCCATACTATGGCCGAATAGTATGAAGCGTGGTGCTTGAAATTTTTTCTTGTAAAAACTTGAAACTTCGCGTGCATCTTCAACTATGCGGTCAAAGCCGACGGAATCACCAAACGAGCCCAAGTTCCCATTTAGTAATGCAGTTTGGCCATGGCCACGATGATCATGTCCTGAAACGGCAAATCCATTCTCAACAAGGAAACTGATGAAATCATTATATCTACCAATGTGCTCCGCCATCCCATGAAGAAGATGGATATGGGCTGTAGGTTGAATTGATGGTTTTGCATAGACTGTTTGGATTTTAAACCCATCGCTCATTTCCAATTGAATTTCATTTTTTTCCACTGAGCTTATCCTCCTCCTATTCAAAGCTTGAAAATTCTTGCCGCCTCAACAGCTTTTTTCCAACCGTTATATAGTAAATCACGCTCAGCATGTTCCATTTGAGGCGTATAGGTCCTTTCCTTTGTCCATAACGCCTCAACAGTCTCTTTTGAATCAAAAAAGCCTGTAGCGAGCCCTGCAAGATACGCAGCGCCTAATGCCGTCGTTTCTAAATATGCAGACCGCTCAACTTCTATTTGTAATAGATCACTTTGAAACTGCATAAGAAATGTATTCGCAACCGCACCGCCATCAACCCGCAAGATATTTATCTTTCTCCCTGCATCTTTTTCCATGGTTAGCAAGACATCTTTTGTCTGATACGCTAACGATTCGACTGTCGCCCTGATGAAATGTTCCTTTTCAGTACCACGTGTCAATCCGAATACTGCTCCTCTTGCATCGGAGTCCCAATATGGGGTACCAAGCCCAACAAATGCCGGGACAACATAGACACCGTCCGTCGAAGCGATGCGTGTTGAATACATCTCAGAGTCTTCCGCTTTTTGGATCATCCGCATGCCATCCCTTAGCCATTGGATGGCAGACCCCGCAATGAATACGCTACCTTCCAACGCATAGGTCACTTTCCCATCCAATCCCCAAGCAATCGTTGTGAGTAATCCATTAGCAGATTGAACAGGTTTCTCGCCAGTATTCAATAACATGAAACAGCCAGTCCCATAGGTATTCTTTGCCATTCCCTCATGAAAGCACGCCTGACCGAATAAAGCACATTGCTGATCACCTGCTGCACCCGCGATCGGAATCTCTGCTCCGAAGAAAACTGAAGGGGCTGTATGTGCGTAAATTTCAGACGATCCTCTCACTTCAGGTAACATATCCATTGGGATATCCAATATGTCACATAATTCTTTATCCCAAGTAAGTTCATTTATATTAAAGAGCATTGTCCTTGAAGCATTGGAATAATCAGTGACATGGACTTTTCCGTTCGATAACTTCCAGATTAGAAATGAATCGATCGTTCCGAAAAGCAATTCACCTTTTTCAGCTCGTTCTCTTGATCCATCGATTTCGTCCAAAATCCATTTCACTTTTGTCCCTGAAAAATAAGGATCCAATTGCAGGCCGGTCTTTTCACGTATGCTAGCTTCAACGCCCTTTGCCCGAAGTTCATCAACTATTGATTGAGTTTGCCGCGATTGCCAAACAATTGCATTATAGATAGGTTGACCTGTGTTTTTGTCCCAAACGACTGTCGTTTCCCGTTGATTTGTAATACCTATTCCATCAATATCTTCCGGCTGATGTCCACTTTCAGTAAGAACGGAAGCGATGACGGAAAGGACAGAACCCCAAATTTCATTGGCATTATGCTCGACCCATCCAGGCTTAGGGAAAATCTGACCGAACTCCCTTTGTGCCATATGAACGACTGTCCCCTTTTTATCAAAAAGAATGGCCCTTGTGCTAGTAGTCCCCTGATCGATGGCTAAAATGAATTTCCCCATACCTACTCCACTCCCCGTTTTTCCTTTGAAGTTTACATTACTCTCTTAAACATTTTCTCTATCTCATATGTTGAAAAGTGAACAAGTACCGGCCGTCCATGCGGACATGTATATGGGTTTTCTGCCTGTGATAAATCACGGAGCAATTTTTCCATATCATTAAATGCGAGATGATGATTTGCTTTTATTGATTTCTTACAGCTCATCATGATCGCAGTTTCTTCGCGAAGCTTTCCAATATCAGTTTTCCTTGTGGTTAAGACTTGTTCTATCAGTTCTTCGATAAGGGATGTTACTTCTCCTGCTGGAAACCAAGCCGGATATTCTTTTACTGTGTAAGAAGACGGTCCAAATTCTTCGAGGAAAACGCCGACATCGTGCAATGCTTGCATATTTTCTTCAAGCTTCACCTTTTCATTACCCGAATAATGGAAGATAAGTGGCATCAACAGCATTTGCCTTTCATCTACTTCAACTTTACTCAATTTATCTCTAAAGAATTCATATTTAATGCGTTCTTGAGCGGCATGCTGGTCAATCATGTAAAACCCATCTTCATTTTGTGCGATGATATAAGTTCCATGGACTTGGCCAACGGGGACAAGTGACGGAAATCTTTTTTCCATCTCTTCCGCTTTAGCATAAACAACTTCTTGAGGTGGTTCCATTATCTTTTCTAACTGTGAAGTGCTTATTGCTTCAACTTGTGTTGGAGGAACATAAACGGTTTGAGGCTGATTGATTTCTTCAGCAAGAATCGTTTTTTTTTGTTCAACTACTTGCACTGGTTCTTTCTTGACTGGAGAAATATCATTCCATATTGTTGTTTGTTCTGAATTTATTTTAGTGACAGGCTCTTTACTAATAACATTCGGCACGATAATTGATTGTTTTACTGCTTCACGAACTGCAGATTTAATGATTGAAAGCAATTCACCCTCTTTACTAATACGGATATGCTGTTTAGAAGGATGTACGTTTACATCTGTCAGGAATGGATCGCTTTCTACATTGATGACTGCAATCGGATACCGCCCAATCGGCAAGTATGTATGCAAACCATCAAGGACAGCCTGGTTTACCGCATAGCTTCTCACCCATCTTCCATTGACGATGAGTGTCATATAATTTTTAGAGGCTCTTGTCATTTCTGGTAATGTGATAAACCCTTTTACTTTGAAATCGGCATTTTCTCCACTGAACGGTATCATTTTTTTAGCTACCGCCATTCCATAAATATCATTTAACACTCTTCTTTGGTCGCCGTTACCGGATGTTTGAAGGATGATCTGGCTATGATGAGATAATTTAAAAGCGATATTCGGGTGACTAAGCGCTAAACGATTTACAAGATCAATTGTATGACCAAGTTCGGTCTGTATCGTTTTCATGTATTTCAATCTTGCAGGCGTGTTATAAAAAAGTTGAGCAATCGTCATGTCTGTACCTTTTCTGAACGCAGCATCAGATTTTTCTAAAACAACTCCGCCATCGATTTGGACTGTTGTCCCTTCCGTTTCTCCGTCGGATGTCCATAGGCTAATCTTCGAGACAGAGGCGATAGAAGCAAGTGCTTCCCCTCGGAAGCCGAGAGTCTTTATTCTAAATAGATCATGTTCATTCGATATTTTGCTTGTTGCGTGACGTTCAAATGCGAGGACGGCATCATGTTGGGACATCCCTTTCCCATTATCAGTCACTCGAATGGAGGTAAGTCCCGCTTCCTCTAATGCGATTTCAATCGATGTACTTTCTGCATCGATTGAGTTCTCTACGAGTTCTTTGACAATTGAAGCGGGTCTTTCTACGACTTCACCCGCTGCAATTTTATTTGATAATGAATCATCCATCACCGAAATGATGTCCATAGAATCCCCTCCTTGTTAACTTTTCTTAAGTTCTTTTTGCCAGTCCATGATTAGGTGCATTGCTTGCATAGGAGTTAGGTTCAATAGGTCTGTTTTTTCCAATGCATCGAGTACTGTTTTATCGTTATCTGTCATCAGATCCGATTCATCATGCATGTCAAAGAATGATAGTTGTGTTGCGCTTGTCTCATTAACTGCTGTTTGTTTGCTTTCGAAGTTGTCCAATAACTCCTTTGCCCGGATAACGATTGAATCAGGAAGTCCGGCAAGTTGTGCGACATGGATTCCGTAGCTTTTGTCCGCTGCTCCAGCCATTACCTTATGAAGGAAGACGACTCTCCCTTCCCTTTCCATAGCTGCAACATGGACATTCACTAAACGATCCAAGTCTTCATCGAGCTTCGTTAGCTCATGATAATGGGTAGAGAATAGTGTATTTGCACCAATTTCATCATGGATGAACTCCATCATTGCTTGGGCAAGTGACATCCCATCATACGTTGATGTTCCTCTGCCGATTTCATCGAATAGAAGTAGGCTTTTTTCAGTTGCGTTGGCAATGGCATGTCTAGATTCCATCATTTCCATCATGAACGTGCTTTGTCCTGAAGCAAGGTCATCCGCTGCGCCTATTCTTGTAAATATTTGATCAGTAACGGGGAGTTTAGCGAACTCGCATGGTACATAACAACCGATTTGTGCCATAATGACCGTGAGAGCAACTTGACGCATAAATGTGCTTTTCCCCGACATGTTCGGACCGGTGATTAATAACATATTAGCATCATCAGCTAAGATACAGCTATTTGGAACATAGAGGGATTGATCCATCATTTTCTCAACAACAGGATGACGACCATTCTTGATTTCAAGTGCACGTCCATCATGGAATTGCGGTCTTACATATCTGTATTTTTCCGATACTGTTGCAAAAGATAGTAGTACATCAAGTTCTGAAAGTACACTTGCCAACCTTTGCACCCTTCGAATATGGTCCTTCATTTCATCACGAACATTGCAGAATAAAGTATACTCAAGATCCTGACCTTCTGCTTCGGCATTTAATATAAGATCTTCCTTTTCTTTAAGCTCGGCAGTAATATACCGCTCCGCATTGGCGAGGGTCTGTTTCCGCTCATATCTTGTCAAATCTGCAAGATGAATATTAGACTTCGTAATTTCAATATAATAGCCGAATATGCGATTGTATCCGATTTTCAGGGATTTAATGCCCGTTCGTTCACGTTCATCGCGTTCAAGTCCCGCTAACCACTCCTTGCCGTTTCTTGAAGCATCCCGATACTGATCCAATCTTTCATTAAAGCCGTCTTTAATGATGCCGCCTTCTTTAACCGAAAGGGGAGGATTTTCTGCAACTGAAGCTTCTAATAGTTTTAGTGCTTCTTCACAAGTATCAAGACGTTCCGAGAAGCTTTGCAGACGTTCGTGTCCCGATTGGAAAAGCGCATTTTTCAAATTAGGGATACATCGGAGCGAATTCCTTAATTGTGCAAGATCCCTACCGCTTGCGTTCCCCATTGAAATTCTACCGGATAGTCGTTCAAGATCATATACTTCCTTCAAGGACATCTTTAATTCTTCTCGAAGAAAATAGTCTTCTATCAAGTCGGAAACAAGCTCTAACCTGTCTTCGATTGCAGTCTTGTCTGCAAGAGGCTGATGGATCCATATTCTTAGTTTCCTTGCTCCCATAGCTGTAGCCGTCTCATCTAACAGCCAGAAAAGTGTACCTTCTTTACTTCCATTACGTATCGACTTGATCAGCTCCAAATTCCGCATCGAATTGGCATCAATGGAAAGTTTGTCCGTCTTTTGTATGTATTCGAATGGGCGTAAATGGTCGAGGCTGGACTTTTGTGTGCGCTTTAGATAGGTAATAAGGATTTCACAAGCTTCCTTCATTTCATCTGGAACTTCGGATTCGGTGGCAATTGGGCTGTTTTCTCCTTCTCCATTCTCCATTGATAGAACGATATCCCTTTTTGCCATGCCTTCATTTAATGTAATATGCAGACGTTCACGGACAACGATTTCTTTCATCCCTAACGCCTCGATTTCAGCAATGAGCGTTCTTTCATCACCTGAAACGAATTCCACCTTCCCTTCCCCAGTGGCAAGGTCGACATAGGCAAGTGCATATCGGTCATCTTCTAATTGATCTGCAGCTCCGATGAAGTGATTTGCATTTGCATCAATCGTTTTACCTTCAGTGATAGTTCCTGGAGTTATCACTTTAACGACTTCGCGCCTTACAATTCCTTTTGCAACTCTTGGATCCTCTGTTTGTTCGCAGATTGCAACTTTATGGCCTTTTTGAACAAGTGTTTCAATATATCCCTCTGCGGAGTGATAGGGTATTCCGCACATTGGTATTCTGTCCGCACTTCCACCATCTCTGCTTGTCAATGTGATTTCTAAGATATTGGATGCTTCGATTGCATCGTTGAAGAACATCTCATAGAAGTCTCCAAGGCGGAAAAATAGAAAGGCATCTTCATATTCAGCTTTCACTTGTAGGTATTGTTGTATCATTGGTGTATATGTTGTCATTTTAAACCTCACTGTATCTACGTTTTCCCCTATTATATCAAAACTAACCCTATCACAGTAACAAAGCTCCAAAGTCAATTAATTTCATAAAATAAAAAACAAAAAAAGCCGGATGCTTCTTCCGGCTTAAAATGGTCGTGAATCTTTTCCTCTGTCATCCTGACGGTTTTCTTCGGCTTTGAAATTCGGCTTGTGATCATGATTGTCTTGAGAGGATGACTCATCAGAGATTGCCCACTCCTCTTCAAACTGATGAGGATGAATCGTAATGGCCACCTTTGTTTCCCCAATGACTTCTGCAATCAGTTCCCTTTCAACTTTTATAAGGAACTTTTCACCGTCTTCAGAGATAAGTGCTTCGGTACAATTTGGATGCTGGGCGACGTTGACAATAATTTCTTCTTGACCGGATACTGGCTCGTCACGGTAGTGGAGCCTGATTCGGTCCTTATACGGAACGGTTTCGGAAAAGACAGAAGTCTTTGAGTGGTCATGATGTGAATACCAGACGTTAACATCGAATTTACCTGTCACTTCGATGGTTTTGCCCACTTTCTTTGCTTGATGTGTGTGATTGATGACCCAACAACCTAAAATACTTGATGGGTTATTCGGTGGCCTAAGTGTTACAGTGGATTCCGTTCGCTTTCTCCCTTTCGCGATGACAGTCTTCGTCACAATTTGCCGTATGTTTTTCAGTTCGCTTCCTCCTTCATTGACTTCTACATATCCTATGCAACACGAGCCCAGAAAGTGAAAAAAACCGATAAGGAATTTCTCCTCATCGGTTTTAAAACATTCAGCTTTTCTTATGACAACGGTTTTGGTTTTGTATTTTCAACATAGGATCCGGTTTTGCCGCCACGGACATCGCCCCCCGTGGATTCAAGGATTTCATCCGTTACGCTGTTGGAAATCGTATTTGATACCAATTGTAGAAGATCATTCACTTCAACTTGGGATTGCTTAAACTCCTGTACAATCGGTACTTCGTCAATTTCTTCTTGAATTTTCTCGATTTTCCCTTCGATAATTTCAAGTGCACGTGCTTTTTCATACATTTGGAAATTTACAGCTTGTGTCTGTAATGATCTTAAGCTTGCAATTTTCTCACGGATTTTTTGGTTTTCATTGATTTGTTCTTCCGCACGTTTGAAAAATTCAACTTGCTCTGTGTTAGCGATCATATGCGCAATTTCACGTGCCTTTTCAATGATCTCTTCTTTTGTATATAGTTTTTCCATTACGACATCACCTTATCCTCTTCTACAACGCCGATAAATTCGCCGTCGAGCGACCATGTTTTGGCCTCAGTTATTTTTACATTGACAATTTCCCCTATGACAGATCGTGGTGCTCTGAAGTTTACAAGCTTATTTTTTTCGGTATATCCCGCGAGAACTTCTGGGTTTCTTTTACTTTCACCTTCGACAAGCACTTTTACCACTGTACCTTTATAAGGCTTCATCGCTTCAGCTGACATTTCATTCACTAACTTATTAAGGCGTTGAAGCCTCTCTTTCTTCACTTCCATCGAAATATTATCCACCATTTTCGCAGCAGGTGTCCCTTCGCGCGGTGAATAAATATACGTATAGGCCATTTCAAATCCGACTTCTTTGTATAGAGAAAGTGTTTCTTCAAATTGCTCGTCCGTTTCGTTAGGGAAGCCGACAATAATATCCGTAGTAAGCGTTACATTGGGAATGGCTTTTTTGATCTTCCCAACAAGTTGTAGGTATTGCTCCCGCGAGTATTTACGCGCCATAATTTTCAAAATATCACTGGACCCTGATTGGACTGGTAAATGGATATGATCAAGCAAGTTACCACCTTTTGCAAGCACTTCGATTAAATGATCATCGAAATCTCGGGGATGGCTTGTTGTAAAACGGATTCTTGGAATATTAATCTTGCGAAGATCATCCATTAAGTCTCCCAAACGATAGTCTAAATCCTCAAAGTCTTTTCCGTATGCATTAACGTTTTGACCAAGAAGCATAATTTCCTTGTATCCGTTTGCAGCAAGCTGTCTCACCTCTTGGATGATGTCTTGTGGACGCCTGCTTCGTTCTTTGCCCCTTGTATAAGGTACGATGCAGTATGTACAGAACTTATCACAGCCGTACATGATGTTTACCCAAGCCTTAATATTGCCATGTCGGACTTTTGGAAGGTTCTCAATAATGTCTCCTTCTTTAGACCACACCTCAACAACCATCTCTTTAGACATATATGCTTCATGCAGGATATTCGGCAATCTATGGATGTTATGAGTCCCGAAAATCATATCGACTTGATCATACGTTTGAAGAATCTTTTTGACGACGGATTCCTCTTGGGACATACACCCGCAAACCCCAATAAGCATATCCGGACGTTCAAGTTTTAATGGCTTCAAATGACCCAATTCACCAAACACTTTGTTTTCCGCATTTTCCCGAATCGCACAAGTATTAAGTAATACGACATCTGCGTCATCTACAGTATTAGTCGATTCATAGCCTAAACTAGTGAAAATGCCAGCCATCACTTCAGTGTCATGCTCATTCATTTGACAACCATATGTACGGATATAAAATTTACGTCCATTCCCCATTCCAAGAAAACGTTCTTCAATTTGGAAATCGTCATGATAAGCAATTTCCTCTTTACCGCGTTTTTTTGCATTTTTCAAGGATGGTGGTGTATAGACAGTTTCAAAATATTTACTATAGTCTTTTTCCGCAGCAGCGGTCGATTTCACAAGGCCCGATTGCAGACGTTGTTCTTCATTCATAAAAATTTCCCCTTTCTTCAAACCATGTGGGAATTGTACAGACTCGAGTATATTATACATTAACTTCATTATAGTTTGAAGTAACGGGTTTATAATTTAGGGATTTAAAACAGATTGGGGCAACTGTGTGACAATATGATTTTCAAGTATAAACAATGAAGACCAAGGACTAAGGGAGCCCATGGTCTTCATTCTTTACTATTATTGTCGTTTACGTTTTTCAACGAGCAGTTTCAAAGCTGTCCGTCCCTCGCCATTAATTTCAATATCAGTAAATGCTGGTGCGCATACTAGGTCGCTTCCGCTTGGGGCGACAAAACCACGAGCTATTGCAACTGCTTTGATAGCCTGATTCAAAGCACCTGCACCAACCGCCTGCATTTCCGCATACCCTTGATCTCTGATTACCGCTACAAGTGCTCCTGCGACAGAATTCGGATTAGAGCGGGATGATACTTTCAATGGACTCACCATGTTTCCTCCTTGTTTTCACGATGTCTATGGAATGTACTTTATCCATAAGTCATCTTATGAAAAGAAGGAGATGATTAGACGCAACTCATGATTCGAATACATGATCCTCGTTAATCATGATTCGCTGCATCGAAATGGCCTTTCCTGTTTGGTCATCTATTTCTACGAAAAGACCATTCAATTGACCTCGACCTTTTTTGGGAACTTCAAAACGAACTGGTAGATTTGTTTTAAAGCGATAGATGACATCCTCTTTTTTCATCCCCAATATTTCATCATAAGGGCCTGTCATTCCTGCGTCCGTCAAATAGGCGGTTCCCTTAGGGAGAATGCGGTCATCAGCTGTTTGCACATGCGTATGAGTCCCTACAACTACTGAAGCTTTACCATCAAGATGCCAGCCCAATGCAATTTTTTCACTAGTCGCTTCTGCATGGAAATCAACGAAAATCAGCGGAGAAGTTTTCGCCGCCTCTTCGATTAACTGCTCAGCTTTTTCGAAAGGGTCCGAATGTGGTGGTAAAAACGTACGCCCGTGTAAATTAATAACTGAAAGCGTCACTCCATTTTTTGTAATGGTTGTCATACCCTTTCCCGGCGCCTCATCGGAAAAATTTGCTGGACGGATTAAGTAATCAGTATCGTCTATGAAATCATAAATCTCCTTTTGGTCCCATGTATGGTTACCCATTGTCACCACATCGACCCCTGATCGTAGAAGGTCGTCGAAAATAGCCTTAGTTATTCCTCTACCTGATGCAGCATTTTCTCCATTCGCAATGACTACATCCGCCTGGTACTTCCTTTTCAAGCGTGAAATATAGGTAAATACCATATCTCTCCCGATTGAACCAACAATATCGCCTATAAATACTACCTTCATAAATGCATACCTCTTTCTTTTTTTACACACTGACAAGAAAATGACTCCTGAACCATAATGGACAGGAGTCATTTCTGATCATTTTGCATATTCGACAGCACGTGTCTCCCGAATCACAGTCACTTTGATATGACCTGGATAATCGAGCTCTTCTTCAATCCTTTTACGTATATCCCTTGCTAATCGATGAGCTGTAATATCATCGATTTGGTCTGGACGCACAATAATTCGGACTTCGCGTCCTGCTTGAATTGCGAATGATTTCTCTACACCATCATAAGATTCCGAAATCTCTTCAAGTTTTTGCAGTCTACGAATGTAGTTCTCGAGAGTTTCACTTCTCGCACCCGGTCTAGCAGCAGATAGTGCATCAGCAGCCGCAACCAATACTGCAATAACAGAAGTAGCCTCTTCGTCACCATGGTGGGAAGCAATACTGTTGATAACAACAGGATGCTCTTTGTATTTTGTCGCTAACTCGACCCCGATTTGGACATGGCTTCCTTCAACTTCATGGTCAATTGCTTTTCCGATATCGTGAAGAAGTCCTGCACGCCTTGCAAGCGTAACATCTTCACCAACTTCTGCAGCTAATAACCCAGCAAGGTAGGCAACCTCGACGGAGTGCTTAAGCACATTTTGACCATAGCTTGTACGGAAATGCAATCGTCCAAGAATTTTGATAAGGTCAGGGTGAAGGTTATGGACACCGACGTCAAAAGTGGTTTGTTCCCCTTTTTCGCGGATCAATTCATCCACTTCCCGTCTGGACTTATCGACCATTTCTTCAATTCGAGCTGGATGAATCCTGCCATCTTGTACAAGTTTTTCAAGTGCAAGTCGCGCGGTTTCACGGCGGACAGGATCGAATCCAGAAAGGATGACTGCTTCAGGTGTGTCATCGATGATCAGATCGATACCAGTCAATGTTTCCAAAGTTCTGATATTGCGGCCTTCCCTTCCGATGATGCGACCTTTCATTTCATCGTTCGGCAAGTTCACAACAGATACAGTCGTTTCAGCGACATGATCTGCGGCGAAACGTTGTAATGCTAAAGAAAGGATTTCGCGCGCCTTCTTCTCTGATTCTTCTTTGGCACGTTGCTCTGATTCTTTCGTCATTACTGCAATATCCGTGGAAAGTTCCTTCTCAACATCATCAAGGATAATTCGTTTCGCTTCATCCCTTGAAAGTGCTGAGATTCTTTCAAGTTCCGTCTGTTGGACGGTAACAAGATCTTCCGCCTTGCGTTCCATTTGTTCAATATGCTGTTGTCTACTGGAAAGCGCATCTTCTTTACGCTCCAGTCCCGCTTCTCTTTTATTGAGAGCATCATCCTTGCGGTCAAGATTTTCTTCCCGTTGTAAAAGGCGGTTTTCCTGCTTTTGCAATTCCGCTCTTCTTTCACGGATTTCTGATTCCGCTTCAATTCTCAGTTTGTGATTTTCATCTTTGGCTTCCAAAAGTGCCTCTTTTTTCAAAGCCTCCGCTTCACGTTTTGCATCTTCGATGATTTGCTCCGCAGAGTTTTTGGCACCAGTCACACTTGATTCATTCACCTTTTTGATAACTAAATAGATAACAACTGCACCGACGAATAGACCTACCAAAGCGGAGATGATGTTTATGATGATTTCTGGCATCCAGATCACCTCCTCCTGCTATTCTTTTCGTTTTCAGTCGGCCCGTATATCAACATTCAACATACTGCCATAATGATTTCATTGATGTGAAATTATACAATTCTAATTGTATCTATGAAATTTTCGCATGTCAAGGAATCTAAATAAAACGAGAGGGCCACGTAGGAGCCGTTAAGCCCTTTTAGCCCTATAAAATGAAAAACCGCCTATCTGAATAGATAGGTCGGCTTTTGTCTTATTTTTTCTTTTCTTCTTCAAGGAATAGTTCAAGTTCTTCATCTTCGTCTTCGTTATGCCCTGCAATGACGTAATTAGCAGCAGCCATTCCATATGAACCACGAATCTTGTTCGCGATTTCAGCACGGATATCAGGATTTTCTTTCAGGAATTGCTTGGCATTCTCACGGCCTTGTCCAAGTCGCTCGCCTTCATATGAGTACCATGCACCACTTTTTTGGACAATTTCAAGCTCAGCACCGAGGTCGACAATTTCCCCTTCCCTCGATATACCTTCTCCGTACATAATATCCACTTCTGCAGTTCGGAACGGTGGAGCCACTTTGTTTTTAACGACACGGATACGGGTTTTATTCCCCATTATATCGTTTCCTTGCTTGATCGCTTCCCCACGTCGAACCTCAAGTCGAACGGAGGAATAGAACTTCAATGCGCGTCCGCCCGGAGTCACTTCAGGGTTACCAAACATAACTCCGACTTTTTCGCGGATTTGGTTAATGAAGACAGCAATTGTTTTCGATTTGTTGATCGCACCGGACAGTTTACGAAGCGCTTGGGACATTAGGCGAGCTTGAAGACCGACATGGGCGTCACCCATTTCCCCTTCAATTTCAGCTTTAGGTACTAATGCAGCCACTGAGTCTACAACAATAATATCGACTGCCCCACTTCTTACAAGTGCTTCGGCAATTTCCAAAGCTTGTTCTCCTGTGTCTGGTTGAGATAGGAGCAATTCATCTATATTGACTCCCAACTTTTGTGCATATACCGGATCCAGTGCATGCTCGGCATCAATAAAGGCAGCTTGTCCACCCGATGCTTGAACTTCTGCAATTGCATGAAGCGCTACAGTCGTTTTACCTGAGCTTTCAGGTCCATAGATTTCGATAACCCGGCCTCGTGGATAACCCCCTACCCCTAATGCTGCATCAAGTGCAAGTGAACCAGTTGGAGATGTGGAAATTTCACGGTCCGTCTTCTCCCCTAATTTCATGACAGAGCCTTTTCCAAATTGTTTTTCGATTTGTTTTAACGCTTGCTCCAAAGCTGCTTTACGATCGCTCAAAAATGATTCCTCCCTAATAGGTAATGTTCTTTTTCTTCCTATCTCTACTATACTCCTTTTATGAGAAATACTCAATTAAAAAACGAACGCTTATTCGATTTATTTTATCAAAACTCATTTTTAATTGAGAAAAGGGGGGTGAAAATCATTTTTAAATGAGAAAATCAGCCCAAAAATCATATTTCAATCATTTTCTATTTCAATTCTTTTATTAAGTAATAGAGTGCATATTGGGAAGCACGACGACGGTTTGTATTTCGATTGCCCGATAAATCCAATTTAAATGTACTTACTTCACCATTTTGGAGGGCAATTCCTATCCAAACCGTCCCAACAGGTTTTCCATCATGCGGACTGGGACCTGCAGCTCCCGTTAATCCAATTCCTATATCGGACCCGAACTTCTGTTTCACTTTTACGGCAAGGGCTTCAGCACATTCCGAACTAATAACTCCATATTCATCTAACAATGATTGTGGAATGCCAAGTTGTTCCACTTTCACTTCCTCGTTATAAACGACAACTCCGCCTTTTAAGGAGGAACTGATACCTGGCTCACTCGCCAACTCTGAAAGGAATAGCCCCGCTGTCAGACTTTCAGCAGCAGCAATCGTCAATTGACTCTTTTTCAACAGTTCCGCGGCTTTCGAGGATAATGTATCATCATCCGTTCCGAAGATAAATTCGTCAACAAGATTGCGAATTTCTTTTTCCACTGGAGCAATCATTTTTACTGCTTCATCTGTTGAGTTTGCTTTTGCAGTTAAACGTAGAATGACTGCGTCCTGAGATGAAAGGGGTGCGACAGTCGGATTAGATTGCCTTAGCAAGATTCCTTGAACACGATCTTCAAGCTCTGCTTCCCCAACACCATAGAATTTCAACACACGGGAAACAATTACTTCCTGTTTGCCTAATGCCCCAAGTAAATAGGGAATTGCTTCCTTCTCAAACATAGGTTCCAGTTCATGTGGAGGACCAGGTAATAAAATATATTGTAATCCATTTTTCTCAAGTGCCATACCTGGCGCCATCCCATGATGATTTTTCAAAACAAAAGAATCAGCTAAAATAAGCGCTTGTTTTTTATTGTTCTCAGTCATAATCCTATTAGCTCGTAAAAAATAGTCTTCTATAGAATTTAAGGCATCAACATTATTTTCTAGATAAGTTTCCAAGATCACTGCAATTGTTTCTTTGGTCAAATCATCCTTCGTCGGGCCGAGACCACCTGAAAAAACTATCAGGTCTGCACGTTTCTGTGCAATTCCGATAGCCTTTTTCAATCGATCGGGATTATCCCCGACCACAGTATGATAGTACACATCAATACCTATTTCGGCAAGACGGGCCGAAATGAACGTTGCATTGGTGTTCGTGATTTGACCCAACAGAAGTTCAGAACCAACCGCAATTATTTCCGCCCTCATAATGGTACCTCCTTACATGGAGTCAAGCAAGACTCGACGATTTTTATAAAAATAATCTGCTCCGGACCAAATGGTGAAAAATAGTGCAATATAAAGCATGATTGAACCAAACGGGATATTTATCGATTCAAAAAAGATGTTATTCATAAGAAGAAAAGTTATAGCTACTAACTGAGTAGCGGTCTTAATCTTCCCTAATTGCTGTGCAGCGACCACTTCACCGCCTCCTGCCAACACTAATCGCAGACCGGTAACAGCAAATTCCCTGCTGATAATAATGATTACAATCCATGAGGCCGCTGAACCAAGTTCAACAAGAACGACCAATGCGGCTGAAACAAGTAACTTGTCCGCAAGTGGGTCAAGGAATTTCCCCATATTCGTCACAAGATTATGTTTTCTTGCTAGATGCCCATCGAACCAATCCGTCAAACTGGCTATAATGAAGATGATAGCTCCTATTAAATGCTCAATCGAAAGTGTAGTTCCACCAATATTCAATTTTCCCATTCCAAAATCGACGAGCATGAAAATGATGAATATCGGAATTAAAAAAATTCGGGATACCGTAATTTTATTAGGTAAGTTCAAACTGTCTCATCCTTCCTTCAAAATAAGCGTGTATGTATGATGAATGAAAATAGTCATCCATATAGATGACTATTTTCATTTCTTATATTCAATGTAAATATTTTGTGGTGATAAATTTGAATGATACTCTAACTTTTCCCCATTTACATAGATATTGGTATAATCGGGTACGGCAACACGGATCCGGACAAATTCAACATCTGAAACATCAAGTTCAATTGATTCCCCATTTTTCATCACACGGGCCATTGGTGTCAGTTCCTCTTTCTTTTCATTCTGCACACCGATCCATGTATCTCCGAATGTATCAATTTTAAGCTTGAATTCATCCACATCTGTTAATGTGTACGTAGAATCTCTTCCAGCTGTACTTTCATAAGCAAGTACCTGTTCCTTTACTTCCGGTTCAGGATCCGGCTCCACCGTTTCTTCCTCAATTGGATCATCAACAACTTCTTCTTCAGTATTTCCTGGTTTTTGATTGTTATCCATTGTCACTAATTTATCATCAGGCTCTACATCAATGCCTGTTTGCTTCGATGCTGCTTGTTGTGAAAGAACCCAAACTACAACAATGATGACAATTATGAAAAATGCCACGATGATTTTCGGTATTGTTTCATTCAGACGACTGTTGCCCTTTAAGCCTCGGCTCCTTGTCAGTGGAGGGGCTATAGTTTCTTCTTCGAGATTATCATGATTCGCTGATTCTTTATATAAAGCCAACATTTCATCGGCATCTAGACCGACTGCCTCCGAATATTGTTTGATAAAAGCACGAACGTAGAAAGCTCCAGGCATCATACTGTAATCTTCATTTTCAATACCGGAAAGGTACCGTTTCTGAATTTTTGTTATGGTTTGCAAATCATCCAATGAATAGCCTTTCGCAGTTCTGGCTTCCTTTAGACGATCACCTAATCCGGTCATTCTAATCACCTTCCTTGTTTAAAAGTTGAAATTTCCAAATCCACCCATCGGCCCTGTATCGGACATCATATGGTTCTTTTCCATCATTTCATATGTGATTTCCTGATCAATATCTGTTCGTAGTTCGATAATATAATCAAAATCCTCCATGTCGTATTCGGAATGCTGAACAAACATGTCCGGATGTTCGACAACCTTGATAGAAGGCATGCCCATCATTTCACGAACAAGCTGCATATGCCTTTCATCACCCGATTTGCGTGAAACAATGCCATCCAAGATGAAAATATTATCCTTCGAAAATTCATCTCCAGCCAGAGTGCTTCTGACAGTTTGTTTAATCATAGTGGAAGAAAGGAAAATCCATTTCTTATTCGCACATACGCTTGCAGCAACTACAGACTCTGTCTTGCCGACGCGCGGCATTCCACGTATTCCGATCAATTTATGACCATCCTGTTTAAACAATTCCGCCATGAAATCAACAAGAATACCTAATTCACTTCGAAGAAATCTGAACGTTTTTCGATCATCAATATCACGTTGGATATACCTTCCATGCCTGACCGCTAATATATCACGTAATTTCGGCTCACGAATCTTCTTTACTTGAATGGTTTCCATAGTTGATGCAATCAATTCAAAACGTTTGATTTGATCATCATTTTCCGTCCTTACTAACATGCCACGATGCCCGCCGTCCACTCCGTTTATCGTAATGATATTGACGCGTAGCATCCCCAAAAGAGAAGCGATATCCCCAAGCAAGCCCGGCCGATTTATTTGTATCTCGTATTCGACATACCATTCACCCATTCGACACACACCCCTTCGTTCCCTTTGACAAAACATGGACGCCAAACAGTATAGAAACCAATCATATGCAACCTTCTAAACCGATACAGAGTATAGGACGCACGACTAACAACTTAGTTCTATAATAGCGGATTAATGAGGCGATGAAAAGTAAAAAAGAAAAAGGGGAACAATATCTCCCCTTTTTAAATTTAAATATACCATCCGCCATTCAAATTTACTATTTCTCCGGTCATATAATCTGCTTTCCCACTAATTAAGAAACTCGCAAAATCCGCAACTTCCTCAGGTAAACCTGTTTTCTGCAAAGGAATTTGGTGAATTACCATCTGTCTATCCTCATCTGATAATTCATTGTTCATTTGTGTCTCTATCCATCCGGGAGCTATCGCATTCACCCGTGTACCCGTGTATGCAGCCTCTTTGGCATAGGCCTTAACGAAGGCATGCTGAGCTCCTTTTACAGCTGAATACATGACTTCGTTAGCAGCGCCTGTATTTCCCCATATCGAACCGATAAAGACAATATATGAGACTGGATGACTTCTTAATTGTGATGATATGTAACTGATGAACAAAGCTGGATTTTGCAAATGCACTCGCCATAAAGCATCCATATCTTGTCCGGTTGTATCCGTCAATAGCTTAAGCATCGATTGACCGGACGCGACGATTACAGCCTGTACATGACCAACTTGAGCGGCAAGGATTTCTGCACCTTCTTGTTTTGAGAAATCCGACTGGACGATGTGAAATTCTCCATTCGGGTATAATGCGGATAATTCTTTTTGTAGAAGAGATACTCGACCATTATTTTTGTTGAAATGAAGGTATAAGGACCAGCCATCAGCTGCCAGTTTACGGCTGATGGCTTCTCCAATACCTCCGGATGCCCCAAGGATTACTGCGAAGCGCTTCATGGTCAGTTTTCCTTTGCTCCAGGCACGATCGTCATGACTGTATGGCTTGCTTCACTCGAAATAGTAGAAAATGCTTCTTTCAAGTGGTCAATGGTCATCTTTTCAAGGGTCGGGACAACGTCGAATAAATTCATATCATTAAAATTATACGTTGTGAATTGGTTGGAGATAAATTCAATCGAATTCAGCGAGCGCATGAATTGGCCGATTCTCCGCTTTCGTGCACGTTCCAAGTCTGATTCAGCAATAGTCCAATTTTCGACCTGGGAGGATAGTGTTTTTCGGATTGCAGCTTCCAAATCTGTTGGATTTTCTGTATCTGACTCAACCGTTGCAAACCCAAACCCTTTTTCCAAAGTGAAATCATAATGGAAGGTTTCATCAATCAAATTATCTTTGTAAGCCCTTGTGTAAAATTCGGAAGTCCTACCGAAAAGGATATCAAGAACAAGATTGACTGCCAAATCTTGACGAAGCATTTCTTCACCATTAAGATCTGTGCGGTTACATTTCATGCCGAAATTGAATTTAGGTCTCAGTACATCCATTTCAAGAACAGTTTTCTTTGTTGCAGCCTCTATCGGTTCTTCAGGAAATTGTCTTAAAATTTCCTCAGGCTCAGAAAACTCCTTCCCTTTTTGGTCTTCTTTTATGAAATTCATCATCTCATCAGGGTCAACTGCCCCAATTACAAAAACCGCCATATTTGAAGGGTGGTAAAATGTTTCGTAGCATTCATACAAATGTTCGGCAGTTATTTCCTCTATTGTTTCAATAGTTCCAGCAATATCGATTCTGACGGGATGTTCTTTGTATAAGCTTTCAATCGTTCCGAAATAGTTTCGCCAATCAGGATTATCATCGTACATCGTAATCTCTTGGGCAATAATCCCTTTTTCCTTTTCAACTTTTTCCTCTGTAAAATATGGCTCTTGTACAAAGTCCAACAGAACTTTTGTGTTTTCATACAGATTTTCAGTTGTAGAGAATAAGTAAGATGTTCGGGTAAATGAGGTGAAAGCATTCGCACTGGCACCAAGAACCCCAAACTTCTGGAAAACATCTCCTTCTTTTTTATCGAACATCTTATGCTCTAAAAAGTGTGCGATGCCATCCGGAACTGTTACGAGCTCCTTTTTCCCTCTTGGGATGAATGTTCTATCGATTGAACCATACTTCGTTGTAAAAGTGACATATGTTTTAGAAAATCCACGTTTAGGCAAAATATATACACTTAACCCATTATCGAGCTTTTCATGGAATAATGTTTCCTGTAAATTTTCAAAGACAATTTTCTCCATTATTATGCCTCCCTTCCCGATAACAAGTAGATAAGTTCCATATTAATCTGCGAGGCCATCTGCTTAATATCTTCGATTGTAACTGCTTTCCATTTTGCAATCCATTTATCTGCCGAGAAATCTTCATCAAAGTATTTATATTGATCGTATATTTCAATCTGCCCTCTTGCAGAATCAAAAGCACTCCGAATGCTGTTAGATAACAGAGCGACCGTCTGTTCAAGCTCCATATCCGTCACATTACCATTCCTTAACGCATCAATTTGTTCACCGATCAATTTAACAGCTTTCTCTTCAAGCTCCGCATCAATCCCCGCCATTACATACACAACACCATAATATGCGGCATAGGCGCTATTTACAGTGTACGCCATGCTTTCTTTTTCACGGACATTCATAAATAGCTTACTATGTGCAAATCCCCCGAACAAACCATTGGTAACTTGCATTTTTGGATAATCCGGATGATAGAAGGATACAGGTGTACTATAGCCCACTTGTAACTTCCCTTGCTTCATATCCTGCTTTTCAAAAACCTTGCGGACTTCCTTCACTTCATTGGTCTCAAGTTCAAGGGACTGACGAATAAATTCCCTCTCCTCAAAATTAAACATCTCTTTAATCTTTTCAACTAATTCTTCCTCTTTGACATCTCCGACAATATAAATGTCAATCGCATCATTCTTCAACATTTTCTCATATGTATCGAGAAGCGTTGTACCCGTAATGCTTTCTACACCCTCTTCAGTACCATTAGCTGATACGGAGGCAGGATTATTTGGGCGCATCAAATCGAACATGCGTTTATGAGCATATCTTGCTTTATCATCATAAATTGAACGGATCCGTTCAATAACTGTCCTTTTTTCACGGCTAACAACAGATTCATCGAAAGAACCGTCTTGCAAATTCGGATTAAAAATAACAGTCTGCATCAATTTCAAAGCATCATTAAAAACTCCGTCTGTCGATAGATACTCGTCATTCACGCATTCCATATTCAAAGAAATCATATGAGTGTTATCACGTTTAGCAGCATCCATGTAAAATACGGTGCCATAAAGTTCATCCAATGCTTTACGCAATTCACTTTGCTCTCTATACTCAGCATTTGAATCTTGAAGTACATTCGATAATACGGCGCGATGCGCAGCTTGCTTTGCATCTAAATCGGAAATCCATTTGATTGACATCGTAATTGTCTTAAATTGTTCAGTCTTCCGAATATATAAATTGACGCCCTTTTGCAGCACAACTTTCTTAAACATATGAACACCTCGTTTTTCCTTTATTATACGAATACCTTTCTACACTATACATTCCACAGCGTTGGCAAGGCAAAATAAACGCATTAAAAAACCGCTTGGAATCCTTTATGGAATCCAAGCGGCATATTTAAGTTTATCTGCTGCCTTTAATATACGGAACACCGTTTGCCTTTGGAGCGTTCGCTTTACCGATGAATCCAGCAAGCGCTAAGATCGTCAAGACGTATGGTAGTATATGGAAGTAAACAGCTGGTATTTTTTGAATGAAATCTATATCTATTGAGCCTGCACTGATAGCGAGTGTTTGAGCAAACCCGAAGAACAAGGCAGCCCCCAATGCTCCAATTGGATGCCATTTACCAAAAATCATTGCAGCCAACGCCATGAAACCTTGCCCATTAATCGTTGCATGACCAAAGTCGCCTGTCATCGTCTGTGAGTAAATTGCCCCACCGATACCCGCAAGTCCGCCAGAAATGATAACCGCAGCATAGCGAATTTTTGCTACATTGATCCCCATCGTATCAGCAGCCATCGGATGTTCCCCTACCGAGCGTAGGCGTAGACCAAATGGTGTCTTGTAAATGACGAACCACGCAACAAAAGCTAACGCAATGGCCAATACTGAAGTTCCATATAACGATTTGAAGAACATTGGACCGATAATAGGAATGTCCTGTAAGATTGGAACGTTGATACGCGGAATCTTTTGCTGAATAAAATCAGTCTGCCCTTTTCCAAACATCAATTTTACAGAGAACAAAGCAATTGCAATCCCTAACATATTGATCGCTACCCCGGAAACAACCTGGTCAGCCCGGAAAGAGACAGAAGCGACAGCATGCATGATTGAGAATATTGCAGCAACAAGCATCGCAGCAAGCAGGGCAATCCATGGTGTCCAACCGCCAAATACATTCACAAAAGCTAAATTAAAAACAATACCGACAAACGCACCCATTACCATAAGACCTTCAAGTCCAATATTGACAACACCGGAACGTTCAGAGAAAACGCCACCAATTGCTGTGAAGATAAGAGGAGCGGCATAAGCAATCGAAGTTGGGATGATAAAATAAAGTACTTCTAAAAAGCTCATGTCATTTCGCCTCCTTTTTCTTATTCAAACGTTGCAGTCCAACGCGGATAATATACCCTGAAGCAACAAAGAAAATGATGAGAGCAACGACGATTGAAACGATTTCAAGTGGTATATTTGCAGCGTTCGGCATATTGTTCGCGCCATACTTTAATGAGCCAAACAAAGATGCCCCAAAAATGACGCCAAGTGGAGTGTTCGCACCTAATAACGCAACCGCGATTCCGTCGAAACCAATACCCGTGAATCCACCTTGACTTGTCATGCTACCAAATGTCCCCAAACCTTCCATTGCACCCGCAAGCCCTGCGAACGCACCAGAGATGACCATTGATAGAACAATATTCTTCTTAACATTCATCCCAGCATATTGGGATGCATTTTCATTGAAACCTACCGATTTTAACTCGAATCCTGTTTTAGTTTTTTCCAAGATGAACCACATTACGATAACCATTGCAAGTGCTACAAAAATACCATAATGAAGGGTGGAGTAATCTGTTAAATTTGAAAGGAAATCTGAACGCAACGATGCAGTTGGTTGGATTTTCTCTGTTTTATAACTACCACCTGAAACGGTTTTGATCAATGCATTAACAACGTGTAGGGCAACATAGTTCATCATAATTGTAACAATAACCTCATGAACCCGAAGAGTAGCTTTCAAGATTCCAGGGACTAGTCCCCAAATGGCACCCGCTAACGCTGCAGCCAAAAGTGTAATTGGTAAATGGATGATCATAGGGAGTTCAAATGCAGCCCCTACATATACAGCCGCAAACCAACCAACCATCAACTGACCTTCAACACCAATATTGAATAGACCTGTACGGAATGCGAAAGCTACAGCAAGACCAGCAAGGATATATGGGCTAATCTGCCGAATCGTTTCACCAATGGCATAGCTGTCTCCAAATATTCCATTCCACAAAGCTATATATCCATTCACAGGATCATAGCCACTGAATAGCATAACGATTGCTCCGACAAGTAAACCAAGTATGATCGAAATGACCGGAACTAAAAGACTTACAACTCTATTTGACATCTCGATCCACACCTTCTTTCAACGCATCTTTTCCTTTTATCGCATGACCCGCCATTAATAGACCCAATTCCTGTTCATTTGTTTCTGACGGAATTACGGTGTCTACAATCTGTCCATCGTGAATTACCGCAATGCGATCCGAAACATTCATGACCTCATCAAGCTCGAATGATATTAGGAAAACCGCTTTACCATTATCACGCTGTTCAATTAACCTTTTATGGATAAATTCAATCGCTCCGACATCAAGTCCCCTCGTCGGCAGTGCTGCTATTAGCAAGTCAGGATCCCGGGATACTTCTCGGCCGATAATGAGTTTTTGTTGATTACCTCCGGATAGCGCACGGGAGAGTTCCCATTCTCCTTGAGTACGAACATCATATTCTTCTATGATTTTATTAGCCTTTTCGGAGATTACCTTATAATTCATAATACCGTTTTTCGAGTATGGCTCGTGGTAATATTCTTGTAAAGCGGCATTATAGCCAACAGAGAAATTAAGAACAAGTCCATGCTTATGTCGGTCTTGTGGGATATGTCCTAAGCCTGATTGCGTTATTTCTCTTGGACTTTTACCAGTAATGTCTTTCGAATTTATTGTAATTTTACCGCCTTTCACCTTTCGCAGGCCAGCAATAGCTTCTATTAACTCTGTTTGTCCATTACCATCAATACCGGCTAATCCGACAATTTCACCTCTTCGGATAGAAAGGTTCAAACCTTTTACCCTTTCAATCCCTCTATTATCCGTAACGACAAGATCTTGAACGGACAATACTTCGTCAGTGGGATTCGCTGGTCCCTTTTCTGTTTTAAATGTAACTTGTCTCCCTACCATCAACGTTGCCAATTCCTCTGGATTCGTTTCGGAAGTAACAACAGTCCCGATTCCTTGACCCTTTCGGATGACAGTGACTCGATCAGATACATCCATTATTTCCTGTAGCTTATGAGTAATCAAAATGATTGACTTGCCTTCAGTTATCAACTTCTTCATGATGGCAATCAGTTCCTGGATTTCCTGAGGTGTTAGTGAGGCCGTTGGTTCATCAAAAATAAGAATGTTTGCTCCGCGATAAAGAGTTTTTAATATTTCAACACGCTGCTGCATACCTACCGAAATATCTTCTATTTTCGCATAAGGGTCCACATTCAAACCGTAAAGTTTTGAGATTTCCGCGACTTTTTTCGCAGCATCCTTAATGTTGACAACACCCATTTTTTTAGGTTCACTGCCAAGTATGATATTTTCGGTAATAGTCAAATTTTCAACAAGCATGAAATGTTGATGAACCATGCCAATGCCTAAATCATTCGCGACATTCGGATTCGAAATATTGACTTTTTTCCCATTGACACGTATTTCTCCCTCTTCAGGTTGATATAGTCCGAATAATACGTTCATCAATGTAGTTTTTCCTGCGCCATTTTCGCCTAATAACGCATGAATCTCCCCTTTTTTGAGTTGCAGGGTGATGTTGTCATTCGCCCGGAATTCACCGAATTTCTTTGTAATGTTCAACATCTCAATGACATATTCCAATGGATTCACTTCCTTGTATAATAATTAAAGGTTGATTATAAGGAAAAAAATTAATACAATAAAAGATTCTCGTATATCCCAAACAAAGGAATTACCTGAACAAAAAAAGCCTTATGTCTCAGTCATAAGTCCTTCTACATTGGTGGTAAAGAACCTTTTACTCTATTAATTTCTACAAATTATCGATAAGTATAAAACCCACATTACTCATATCCACAACAAAGGCCGGACTAAACCGGCCCTAATTGCTGTTTATCAAAATTATTTCAGAGATTCAGAAACTACGATTTCACCATCAGCGATTTTTTTAGCATATTCGTCAATTTTCTTCAGAACATCTTCAGGAATCGCGCCACGGGAATCTGCAAGGGCTATTCCATCATCATGAAGGCCGTAAACTTTTGTTTCCCCGCCAGGGAATTTACCATCCTTAGCAAGTGCAGAAATGTCTTGAACAGCTACGTCAACACGTTTAAGCATTGAAGTCAATGTAACGTTGACATCACCAACTTGACCTTCGTCGTATTGGTCAGAGTCAACACCAATTACCCATACATTTGCATTTTTATCAGCTTGTTTACGTTCCTTCGCTTCAGAGAATACACCGTTACCTGTTCCACCAGCTGCGTGGAAGATAATGTCAACGCCTGAAGAATACATACGAGCCGCTTCAGCTTTACCAAGTTCAGCTTTGTCGAATGCTCCAGTGTATTTAACGTCTACTTTAATTTTAGGGTTTACTGCTGCAACACCCTCAACAAATCCAGCTTCAAAACGATTGATAACTGGGATATCCACACCGCCGACAAAACCGATTTTATCGGATTTTGTCATTAAAGCAGCAGCAACACCCGCAAGGAATGCACCTTCTTGCTCTTTAAACAGGATGCTTGCAACGTTCGGCTCATCAACAACACCGTCAATAATTGCAAATTGTTTGTCAGTTTGTTGACTTGCGATTGTTCCAATTGCGTCTTCCATCATGAAACCAACACCGAAAACCAGGTTGAAATCGCGACGAACGAGAGCATTTAGGTTAGTTGTATAGTCAGCTTCACCTTTTGATTGAAGGTATGCATAACCATCTCCTTCAGCTAATCCATTGTCTTTCCCGAACTTTTGGATCCCTTCCCAAGCCGATTGGTTGAAGGATTTATCGTCAACACCGCCGACATCCGTAACCATCGCTACTGAAAAGTCCGATTCATTCCCACCTTTTGATGATGTAGAATCTTTTTTGTCTTTGTCCGTACCACATGCACCAAGTAATGTACCTGCTGCTAGAACCAATGATAATGCAAGTCCGTATTTACGTTTGCTCACTGATTGGACCTCCCTGTTTTTTATTTTGGTATAAAAATATTGACGTATGAACGTCTATTAAAAGACACTTGGAATGCGAGCAACCGCTTACAGAAAAACCACAGGTGAGCATTCTCACCTGCAATTGAATGAAGGATTGCCTGACAATTTTCCAATTGACCTTATACCCTTTTTCGAACTACATGAAAGCTGAATTTATCGGCCCTAAAATAATTTTTGGAGTATAGGACCATTTCGCCTTCTTCACTATAATGGTACTGAATTAAAACAAGCAATGGAATGTCCACCCCACACCGTAGAATCGATGAGGCTTCATCATCATATCCGACAGGTTCGATATTCGCTATAGCTTGGGAGATTTTAATCTTACCTGATTTTTCGAGTGAATCGAAAATCGATTCATTCAATAAGTCTTCTGCGCCAGCATTTAAATTCTTGGATAGGACGTTATCAATACAGTATACAACTGGATCTCCATCTGCTGTTCGAACCCTCTTAATTGTAACAAGACTATCTTCCGTTCCGCAATCAAATTTTCCCACCATCTCATCATTTGGAGGATTCTCCTGAACCTCCATAAATATGGTGCCTGGTTCCATTCCTGCCTCACGAATCATTGAGGAGACGCTTGTTAGTTGTTCAATACCAGACGAAAATAATGGGCGCGGGTTGACGAATGTTCCTACTCCATGTTTACGAATAATCACTTTTTCTTCTTCAAGGACACGCAAGGCTTCCCTTAGTGTAGCCCTGCTGACACCTAAGTTCCTGGCAAGCTCAAATTCCGAGGGGAATTTCTCATTTTCTTTGAAGATTCCGGAGGCGATATCATCTTTTAAACGTTCAATCACTTGTACGTATAAATGCCTATGATCCGTCTTAACCAACATACTCATCCCCCCTTTATGAGGTTAGACCTCAGACGTGTTACATCTTACCTAATCATTCATACTATATCATCTTCATCCTACAAAATAAACAGTAGATTTTATAAAAAACAAGATTTCTATATAGGAAATTAATACAAATTCAATTCGGTATTCATAAAAATCATTAATGAACATCCATTTCACTTCGAGAGACGAGCACTTGTCTTGGCTTACTTCCTTCCGGAGGACCTACGACCCCCCGCATTTCCATTTGGTCCACAATTCGGGCTGCTCTTGAATATCCTACTCGGAATCGACGTTGCAACATAGAGACAGATGCAGTCTGCATCTCAAGGACCAATTGAACGGCATCGTCATATAATTCATCTGTTTCCTCGTGAGGTTGTACTTCCTCTATATCCGTCGGTATCATTTCTTCCTGGTATTGTGCCTTTTGTTGTTCGATGACAAAATCTACAATACTTTCGACCTCCTGATCGGATACGAAAGCTCCTTGAATTCGAACCGGTTTTGATGCACCTGCCGGTAAGAATAACATATCTCCCCGACCTAAAAGTTTCTCGGCACCAGAACCATCTAAAATTGTCCTTGAGTCCACTGCGGATGACACAGCAAAAGCAATTCGCGAAGGAATATTCGCCTTAATAATCCCCGTAATGACATCTACACTAGGGCGTTGAGTTGCGATGATTAAATGGATTCCTGCCGCCCTTGCCATTTGAGCAAGACGAGTAATAGAATCCTCGACATCACTTGAAGCAACCATCATTAGATCAGCAAGCTCATCAACGATGACAACGATATATGGCATTTTCGGGTGCTTCTCCCCATTTTCTTCATTCCATTTTTCAATATGCTCGTTATATCCTTCTATATTTCGGGTTCCTGTATGAGAAAACAACTCGTATCGACGTTCCATTTCAGACACGACCTTCTTTAGAGCTTGGGAAGCTTTCCGAGGATCGGTAACAACAGGCGCCAATAAATGGGGAACGCCATTGTATACATTCAATTCAACCATCTTAGGGTCGATCATCATCATTTTAACTTCATGTGGCTTAGCACGCATAAGAATACTAACAATGATGCCGTTTATGCAAACACTTTTTCCGCTACCAGTCGATCCGGCGACAAGGACATGAGGCATTTTATTCAACTCAGCCATCATCGCTTGTCCGGTTACATCCCGACCAAGTGCAATCATCAATTTAGAATCAGGGCGATTATTTTCCTTTGCCTCAATCACTTCCCGCAAACTAACAATAGCGACCGAACTATTTGGAACTTCTATCCCGACAGCCGATTTCCCTGGAATCGGTGCTTCGATTCGAATATCACTTGCTGCAAGGGCAAGAGCAATATCATCTGATAGACTAACGATTCTACTTACTTTCACACCTGTGTCCGGTAGCACTTCATACTTTGTTACTGCAGGGCCTAAATGGACTTGTTCAACTGTTGCTTTCACACCGAAACTTAAAAACGTTTTCTCTAGCTTTTCGGCATTGGCTTGGATGGAAACAAACTCAGCAGATTGGTCATTTGAAGGCGTCTGGCGTAGTAATGAAGGCGGCGGAAGATTATATGAAACATTCTCCTCCTCACCCGCAACACCAGAATACGTGTCCATCTGATTTTGATCAGGGCTACTCGTTTCTTCCCTTTTCTGCTCTATAGGTCTTTCCATCTCCGCCACAGCGGCTTGTTCATCGTGGGTTGACTTATTTACATTTTCCATGAAATTAGAAATAATCGGTTTAGAGATAATTTCTACCTGTTCACCCACATCAGGTGTAAATTCTTGCTCATTATCAATATCAGCTTGTTTCCCTTTTTTGGAACGGGACATTCTTGATGGTATAGGTGAATCTTGTTTTTCTTTTGGTTTTTTTTCTTTCTTTCTGTTCTTTTCGTCCCTTTCGAATTTCGACTTAAAGGATTCTGCTATTTTTGGATACATTTCCAATATATACGGAACAAATGCTTTTCCGGTTAATAGAATAATACCGACCAATAATAGAAGTACCCCTGCAACAGTCGCGCCGGAGGAATCGAATAATGTATGGAATAAAGCAAAAAGGATGGCACCTGTTATTCCCCCACCGAGCGCCCCACTTCTGGAAGTTATTCCTCCATTAGTTACAAGGACTTTCCATGTCTCTTTCAAAGCCGAATTTGTCATAAGTACTTTGCTTTCATATAGTTCTTTGAATAAATGGATATGGCTAAAGAGTAATAAACTTGCAAGTATGAACAGACTACCCCCGACAATACGATTTTTCCATCCTACTGTTTTACGATTGATCATGAACAGAAGTGCTTGTACGATCAATAAAAATGGGACAGCTCCATGCCAATTACCAAACAGCAGTCTCGCAAATGAGGACAGACCCCTCCCTACCATTCCAAATTCAAAAATAATAATAATAGCGAAGCCAATCATTGTTAAACCTGAAACTTCATACACTAATGGATTTAAGCCATCTTTCTTTTTCCGTGAAGCACTGGTCCTTTTTCTTTTCTTCGATTTTTTGGACATGTTTTCTCCTCCTTTCACAAAAAGGATTTCCCGCCGTCCGGTCGGCATGGAAATCCTTTTTTGTTTTTAGTTGAATTAGTATTCCATAATAATTGGGATGATCATTGGTCTTCTTTTTGTTTGTTGGAACAAATACGAACTCAACGTATCACGGATCTCTTGTTTTATGTTTGTCCATTCGAATGTATCTTTATTCACATACTTTTCGACAATCTTATGAACGAGCTTTCTGGACTCTTCCAACAGCTCCTCTGATTCACGGACATAAACAAAGCCCCGTGACACAATTTCAGGACCTGCAGCTATTTTTTTCTGTCTACGGCTTAGTGTAATTACTACTGTAAATATCCCATCTTGTGACAGTAGCTTTCTGTCTCTTAAGACAATATTGCCGACATCACCGACTCCAATACCGTCGATAAGAATGTTTCCAGCCTGTACCCGGCCACTCATCCTCATTTTATCATTTTTATATTCAACGATATCTCCCTTATCCGCAATAAAGATCTGAGATTTCTGCAAACCTACCTGCTGGGCAAGCTTGGAGTGGGCAATCAGCATCTTGTATTCACCTTGGATTGGGATGAAATATTTAGGTTGCATTAGATTCAGCATAAACTTCAAATCCTCTTGACTTCCATGTCCGGACACGTGAACGTTTCGAGATGCAGTTAGGACATTCGCCCCCGCTTTCGACAATTCATTTGCCATCTTAAACATGGAAACTTCCATGCCTGGAGAAGGAGTAAAAGTGATTAGGACTGTGTCAGTCTCTTTGATCTTTATGTCCTTATGATATTTTCGCACGATTTTTTCAAGCGCATCGAGTGGCTCGCCTTTATTTCCAGTTACGATAATAACGATTTGGTCATCAGAATATTTTCCAATATCCTTCACCGAAATGACCATATCTTCGTCTATTTGTAAATAGCCTAAGCGCATTCCCACCTCGAAATAGCTTTCCAGACTTTTACCAACAACTGCGACTTTTTTTCCGGTTTCAAGTGCTTTATCAAATACTTGTTGAATTCGTATGAAATTGGATGCATAAAGCGCAACAAGGATTCGCCCCTCTGCCCCATGGAACGTTGTAGATAGCCTCTCTTCAATAACCAGCTCTGAAGTTGTATACCCCGGGCGTTCCGCTTCATTGGAGTCAGACATGAGTATGAACACACCTTCTTCTCCAAGAGCAGCCATTTTCGCAATGTCCGGACGGTATTTACCTTTAGCTGACTGGTCGAATTTAAATTCTCCTGTGTGTACAATTGCCCCTTCGCTTGTATGGAATACGATACCAAGGGAGTCGGGAATACTATGGGTAGTATGGAAGAACGTCACATACGTCCGTTTAAAATTCATACGGCTTTTGTTTGTGACCTCGAAAAACTTCACACCCGCAGGCGCTGGCATATCTTTCAAATGCTCTTTTGCAAGTGCCAAAGTCAGTTTCGACCCATATACAGGCGCCTGCACTTTTTGGAGAAGATAAGCGATGGAGCCGATTGCATCCTCATGACCGTGAGTCAGGAAGATCCCTTTAACCCTCTCCTTATTCTCCTCTATATATGTCAAATCAGGAATGACAATATCAATTCCTAGCATTTCCCCCTCCGGGAACATAAGCCCCGAATCCACTATGAATAGCTCATCATCTATTTCAATGACGTACATTGCTTTTCCAATTTCCCCAACTCCTCCGAGGGGGATTACTTTTATTACTTCATTTTTTACTTTTGTCACATTATTTCCTCCTATACTTGTTTATAAAAGACCGATGTTAGATGATCGTCCGTCTATGTATGCCTTTTAAGGGATTAGTGATTTGATATTCAATAAATACTTGCACTCTTTTATCCCGAATAACATTATCCATCAAACTTATCATATATGTTGATTACCCGTCCAGAACGACTATGTTTCATTATACGTGAGAATGCCCTTACTACACAAACAAAAAAAGCCGGGTGTGTATCCGGCTTTATATTATAGAGAAATTTTATTTTTGAATTCATTCCAAATGGCATCGAACGCCACGGACTCCTTACCGAATTCCGTTAATGGCATTCTTACTCCTCCTGTGTCGATTCCTATTTTTCTTAGGGCATATTTGATAGGAACAGGATTTGGAGCGGAGAAGATAGCGTGGAATAACGGAAGCAGTGCACGATGCAATTCCGCAGCCTTTAGAGTGTCACCCATTTTGTATGCATTCATCATCTGTTGCATTTCTAAACCGACGACGTGTGATGCGACCGAAATGACACCGTCTCCGCCTACTGATAATACAGGTAAAGTTAGAGCATCGTCACCACTGTAAACCTTGAATCCAATATCCGTGCCCGAAATGATTGATGAAATCTGATCCAGGCTTCCGCTTGCTTCTTTTACAGCACGGATATTCTTGATTTTCGACAATTCAATTACTGTTTCCGCCTGCATATTGACAGCGGACCTTCCAGGGATATTATAAAGCATGATGGGAAGACTCGTTTCATTCGCAATATGAGAAAAGTGTGCGACAATCCCTTTCTGATCAGGCTTATTGTAATAAGGGGTGACGAGCATAATACCGTCCGCCCCGAGTGATTCTGCCTGTCTCGTCAACTTGACGGTTTCCGCAGTATTGAAAGTTCCAGTACCTGCAATGACCGGAATTCTTTTATTTACGATTTCAATTGTATATTTAAATAGGTTTGATTTTTCTTCATGATTGAGAGTAGGAGACTCCCCTGTTGTACCACATACAATCAGGGAATCTGTCCCAGTTGCTATGAGATGTTCAATTAGCGTCTCCGTTAAGTCATAATCGATGTATCCTGTTTCGGAAAAAGGTGTGACCATTGCCGTTCCTATATATCCAAGATCCATACAGATCATTCCTTTTCGTAGTTAAATCTTGATGCAAATTCTTACTTAACCAATTCCTCAGCAATTTGAATTGAATTCAAAGCCGCTCCTTTAAGTAGATTGTCCGCTACAATCCATAGATGGAATCCGTTTGGATGATTTGGGTCTTTACGAATTCGACCAACAAAAACCTCGTCTTTTCCTTCTGAATATAAAGGCATCGGATAGACTTGTGTTGATGGGTCATCTTGCAAGACAACACCGGATGCATTCTTTATCGCTGATCGGATTTCTTCGATTGTTGCATTCATATCAGTTTCAATATAGACGGACTCTGAATGTCCTGTTACAACAGGTAATCTGACACAAGTTGCTGAAACCGCCAATTCTTGATCCCCGAATATCTTTTTAGTTTCGTTCATCATTTTAAGTTCTTCCAATGTATAGCCTGAATCATCAAATAAATCGATTTGAGGAATTGCATTGAAAGCAATCGGGTAATGACGGTCTGCAGAAGCTGAAGGAAGTAGTTCAGCCTTAATGTTCGACCGCCCTTCGAATTGGTTGCTTTGTTGCTGGAGTTCATCTATTGCTTCTGCTCCCGCGCCAGATACAGCCTGGTACGTCGATACGATAATCCGACTAATTCCAAACTTTTCCTTCACGGGTTGAAGTGCTGCAACCATTTGGATCGTTGAACAATTTGGATTTGCGATGATCCCTTTATGTTCTTTCAAAGCAAGTGGATTGACTTCAGGAACAACTAATGGCACTTTTTCATCCATCCTGAATGCACTTGTGTTATCTATGACAACGGCCCCTCTTTTTACGGCCTCATATGCTAATTTCTGGGAGATGGATCCACCAGCGCTAAAGAAGGCGATATCGATACCTTCAAAAGATTCGGGGACAGTTTCTTCTACGATGTATGTTTGCCCACCAACGGAAATTTCTGTTCCCGCAGAACGTTTTGAAGCAAGCATTTTAATGGTTTTTGCCGGAAACTTGCGCTCTATAAGCTTTTCAAGTATTTTCGAACCGACCGCTCCAGTTGCCCCGACAATTGCCACATTTAAGTTTTCATTCTTCATCATTTCTGTCTCCCTTTCATTGCAATTGATAAATTCTCTTGAATAAATATACAAGAGATCATTGGTGAAATTATATCATATACTTTACTATTCTGCTTTGTATTATTTTTCATGAATGATCAAGAGAGGTTGAAGTTGCTTATGCTCTAGAGCTGCCGCCGCTGCTGGTACCATCTTTGTGAAGTCAGAGATAAGGGAGTTCGGTTTTTTGAATGGGTCATCCTGTCCGAATGGGATGAAAAACACATTTTTCATATTTAGAAGTTTCATAACGTTTTGTCCGTTCAAACCTAAAGCGTCGTTCGTTGAAATACCTAATAGAACCGGGCTGCCATTACGTAATGTTGCTTTTGCGGCCATTAAGACAGGAGAATCTGTTGCGGCATTCGCAAATTTACTTATGGAATTTCCAGTCATCGGAGCGATGATCATAATATCTACCGGAGAAGTCGGGCCAAACGGCTCAGCACCTACAATTGTAGAGATTACTTTTTCGCCTGTTGCCTCTTCAATTCTTTTTATCCACTCTTCCCCTGTACCGAACCTCGTAGCTGCTGTCAAAACTGAATGGGTAATCACCGGAACAACAGTGGCCCCATTTTCCTGCAATTCACTTATCATTGGTAGAATTTGGTCATACGTGCAATGTGATGCCGTTATACCAAGGCCAATCCTTTTACCTTGTAGCATCTATTTTCCCCTTTCATCTACTATTCATCCTCAGTAATGCATCAGCAAGTGCTTTTGCTGCATCCGCCGGAAAATGCTTACCGGGTAATCCGAGGTGTATTGTATAGTATTCAACAGGGTCATTGTCCTTTAGGCAGCCCGGTGCTGAAGCCAAGTCAAAAATGCGAATTTCGGCATTTTCGCTTGGCTTTAACCATTTGGCTGGAATCGTATTAATGAAGTTCCCTTTCAAATTCACTTCATCAGATTTTAAAGGGATTGTCTTATAGCCCATTGCAGCCGCTTCGCCTAATTGGTCATGAGAACGGGCCAATATTGTAACGGATCCCCCAAGAGAAGAAAGTACATCTGCTGTCATCTTGGCCACTTTTCCAAAGCCTGCAATATAAAAGTGCTCGCCGGATATTCGGCGTTTTGTGGAAGAATAGTATTCGATTAAAAACCCTTCCGCTGTTAATCTTGCATTCTCCCAAACGAACTCAACTTCTTTTAAATAGGGCTTAGTTGTAATCCCGGCATCAACGAGAGGACTTAACCAACTTTCAGAAGCCACCCCGGGATAAAGGATTGCGCCCTTTTCGATTTTTTCCACGGGAATGGAACCTTCCATTTGAAGAATTGGAAAGACAATATGGGTCGGTGCGAAACTTACAAGCGTACTTGATAATTCCTCTGAATATGCATTTGCGTTATAATGATGAGTTTCGGCACCTAATTCTCTCATAATTCGACAACATTCGGATAATCGTTTATCCGTTCCGATGAACAACCATTTTCCGTCAATTATCGTCAATGTCAAAGTCCCCCATACTGTGTGTTTTACCAAAAAGGATACGATGTTCGCCTATTAACACAATTTCACTCCATGGAATAAATTCAGATGTTTCCTGTTCCCGATTTCTAAATGGGAAACGCCCAAATTTTTTCTTCACTTCAAACCCGATTATTTCACCAGTTTTTCGATTGAAAATTAAATCCGTATCCGCTAAAAACCCATAACGGATTCCTTCCTCAACCTGGATAAGCTCTTTTTGCGCCATTTCAGATAGCAGCATATCCTTCCCCCTTTTAACAGTCCTTTTCCATCATATGATTCAAAGTGGCAAAGCTGCACTTTTTGGTGCGATAATGGAAATGGCTCGATCATCTGTGAACGTTTCATACGCCATTTGATTGACGTCAGTTAACCTAACGTTGTCAATCAAGCTAACTACTTCATCTATTGTTTTATGTTCATTAAGGACCAATTCATTTTTACCGTTCCTGTGCATCCTGGATTCCGTACTTTCAAGACCAAGCAAAAAGCTCCCTATTAATTGTTCTTTCGCATTCGATAGCTCCAATTCAGTAACACCATCAGATTTTATCTGTCCTGTGATTCTATCCATTGTGGCTACCATTTTCTCCAATTGTTCGGGACTCGTTCCACCATAAATAACGAATGAACCGACCATCGTATAAGATGAATAATAGGAGAAGACTGAATAAGCAAGCCCCTGTTCTTCACGGATATCCTGGAACAAACGCGATGACATTGTGCCGCCAACAATACTGTCAAGGAGGATTAAATCATGAAGTCTCTTATCTTTAAGGACCAATCCAGGATAACCGATACATATATGTGCTTGTTCAATATCTTTATGTTTTATTGTAAACCCACTTTTATAAACGGGTTGCTCTTCCACCGTAAAGTTAGTCACTTCTTCATTTCCTTTAAACACCCCAAATTGATGCTCAATGAAATCGATTAACTTTTCATCATAATTGCCCGCAATCGATATGACAATATTTTCGGGAACATAAAGACGGGACATATAATCGCCAATCATTTCCCGATTGAATTTGTTTAAAGTTTCTTTTATCCCACCGATGGATCGACCGATTGGATGGTCAGGGTACATGATGGACCAAAGCCTTTCATCGACATCGTCATCAGGTGTATCTTCAACAGATGCAATTTCATCCAAAATAACGGACTTTTCTTTTCGAATATCAGCTTCATCAAAAAGTGAATGGAAGAACATATCCGCAAGAATCGCTATCGCTTTCTCAGCATGATAATCAAGAACCGTAGTATAAAAACAGGTCATCTCTTTTGATGTATAGGCATTTATATCTCCCCCAATACGATCAAATTGCTCTGCTATTGCTTTTGCACTTCGGTTGGTTGTTCCTTTGAAAAGCATATGTTCAATGAAATGGGATAGCCCCCACTCAGCTTTAGTCTCATCTAAAGAGCCAGCTTTAATCCATATGCCAATCGCTACAGAACGGCTGTATGGCATCTTCTCATGAACAATTCTTACACCGTTCCCACATATTATTTTTTTCATATAAATGATTCCCCCGTTTTTTAGTCGCCGAATATCTTTCAAATTAGAATGAACAAAAAGCCTCCATCTTCACGTATCGTAAAAGAGGGGCTTTCTATTTTGTCGTTCAAATTTAATTGTAGGTTTATTCGTTCTTTTCTTTTTCAGCAGCTTCTTTTTGCTCTTTAAGGACAATCTTTCTTGACAGGTTTACGCGGCCTTGGTTGTCAATTTCGATAACCTTCACAAGAAGTTCATCGCCCATTTTCAACACATCCTCAACAGCCTTCGTGCGTTCTTCCTGGATTTCAGAAATATGGAGGAGACCATCTTTACCTTGGAAAATCTCAAGGAATGCGCCAAACTTCTCAATCCTTTTCACTTTCCCCAAATAATACTCTCCAACTTTTGCCTCGCGGACAATATTTTCAATCATTGTTTTCGCTTTTTCATTCATATCGGAATCAGGGGATGAAATGTAGATTGTTCCATCTTGTTCAGTATCAATCTTAACATTTGTTTCTTCGATGATCTTATTGATCACTTTCCCGCCTGGTCCAATTACATCACGAATTTTATCAGGATTAATGCGGATCATGATAATTTTCGGTGCATATCTCGATAGTTCAACGCGTGGTGTTGAGATTGTCTCTAACATATGATTGAGGATTTTCATCCGACCTATCTTAGCCTGAGCCAATGATTCCTCTAAAATTTGTCGGGATAGCCCTTCGATTTTGATATCCATTTGCAATGCTGTAATTCCCTTTTCAGTACCTGCAACTTTAAAGTCCATATCGCCTAAATGGTCTTCCATACCTTGAATGTCAGAGAGGATGGAATAGTTGTCCCCTTTTTTCACAAGACCCATTGCAATTCCAGCAACAGGAGCCTTAATCGGGATACCTGCATCCATCATAGCCATTGTTGACGCACAGATAGAAGCTTGTGAGGAAGATCCATTAGATTCAAGTACTTCTGCAACGAGGCGGATTGTATATGGGAATTCCTTTTCGTCCGGAATGATTGCTTCAAGAGCACGTTCTCCTAACGCTCCGTGACCGATTTCGCGACGTCCAGGCGCACGAATAGGACCCGTTTCCCCTACGCTGAAATTCGGGAAATTGTAATGGTGCATAAAGCGTTTCGATTCCTCAAGTCCAAGGCCATCGATGATCTGAACTTCACCAAGGGCACCAAGTGTACAAACGCTTAAAGCTTGAGTTTGTCCACGTGTAAACAATCCGGAACCATGTGTACGTTGTAAAATGCCGACTTCTGACGAAAGCGGACGGATTTCATCCAATCCACGGCCATCCGGACGGACCTTTTCATCTGTGATGAGTCTACGCACTTCCTCTTTCACAAGGTGATCCAATATACTCTTGACTTGTTTAAGGGTTACTTCGTCCGCCTCTTCTGTTGTATAGTGTTCCATCACTTCGTTTTTCACTGCATTGATTGCATCCTCACGGGCATGCTTCTCTTCCGTTTGGATTGCGTTAATTAGATCAGCTTCACATTTGTTCTTCACTTCAGCAAGTAAAACTTCGTCAAGCTCGAACAAAGTGATTTCCATTTTTTCCTTACCGACTTCCGCTACAATCTTCTCTTGGAATTCGATAAGCTTAATGATCTGCTCGTGACCGAACATAATTGCTTCAAGGATTATATCTTCTGCAACTTCTTTGGCACCAGCTTCAACCATATTGATGGCGTCCTTAGTTCCCGCCACCACAAGATCCAAATCACTGATTTCCTGTTGTTCCGGAGTCGGGTTAATGATGAATTCACCGTTGATACGTCCGATTTGAACACCAGCAATTGGACCTTCAAACGGGATATCGGAAATGGATAGCGCAAGGGATGAACCGAGCATAGCTGCCATTTCAGATGAGCAATTCTGGTCGACTGACATGACTAGCGAAATGACTTGTACATCATTTCGGAAACCATCCGCAAATAATGGGCGGATTGGTCGGTCAATTAGACGGCTCGTTAATACTGCTTTCTCTGACGGACGTCCTTCACGTTTAATAAACCCACCAGGGATTTTACCGACTGCGTACAATCTTTCCTCGTAGTTTACAGTCAATGGAAAGAAATCAAGTGCTTTGGGATTTTTCGAAGCTGTAGCTGTTGATAACACTGTTGTGTCACCGTATCTAACAAGTACTGCACCATTTGCCTGTTTAGCAAGCTGCCCAGTTTCAACGGTCAGTTGTCTCCCAGCCCAATCAAATGTGTAAACTTTTTTCTGTTCTGTCATTATGGTACTCCTCTCTAATTCAAGCATGGACATCATACGTAGTATTAAGTATGTATTAAATAGTAGTGTATCAAAAAAGACGGACATATGCGAAAAATATCACTATAAAATTGATACAATAAAAAAAAGCGGGCGAGGCCCGCTTTTCGTATACATCTTATTAACGGCGAAGGCCGAGTTTAGCAATAAGATCACGGTAACGTTGAACATCAGTTTCGCGCAAGAACTTAAGAAGTCTTTTACGAGTACCGACCATTTTCATCAAACCACGACGTGAGTGGTGGTCTTTTTTGTGAGTTTGTAAATGGTTGTTCAAGTTGTTGATCTCTTCAGTAAGGATAGCGATCTGTACGTCTGCAGATCCAGTATCGTTTTCGTGAATTTTAAATTCGTTGATCAATTCATGTTTACGCTCTTGTGTAATAGCCATCCTTTTCACCTCCTAATAGATTAATGTTAAAGATATCCCCGAATCCCGAGCAATCGTTGGTGATTCGAAATGCCAAGGAAAGGTTTGTGCTGTTGCACTGATTTATCATAACATATGTGGAAATGGGATACAACAAATATATCCCACCTGCCTATTTAATAACCATTAAGAATTTCTTTCGCGGTTTCTTTGTCCTTGCTGATTTGCTCGACTAATTCGTCGACTGAGCCGAATTTCTTTTCCGCACGGATTCTTGCTATCCAGTCGATGGCGACTTTTTTTCCGTACAGATCTCCATTAAAGTCAAGGAGGTGGACTTCGACGCTTGGTTTACTGACGGACGGGTCGTGGAAGGTTGGTTTGACGCCTATGTTGCATACGCCATCGTATGATTGGTCCGATAATAGGAATTTGACCGCGTATACACCATTGGCTGGAATTATCGACTCATCGTCATGTTGAACATTAGCGGTTGGAAATCCAAGTAGTCTTCCCCTTTTCTCTCCATCGACGACGGTTCCAACTGTTCTAAAAGGTCTCTCTAACAATGATGCTGTCTTTTCGACATCACCTTCCGAAAGAAGCTTACGTATTAATGTTGAAGAGACCTTTTCATCTATGTCTGTTACTTTTCCAACGACTGTTGTGCCATACTCTCCATTCGACAGTGTATCCATTTGTTCCATTGTTCCAGAACCTTTGGAACCGAATGTGAAATCGAATCCGGCTGATACGTGTTTTACTCCTAAGCCTTTAATAAAGATTTCAATAAATTGCTCGGGTGAGAGTGAAGCAAGTGACCAATCGAATTTCACGATGAACAGAACATCTATTCCTATCTCTTCAATTAGTCTGGATTTTTCAGGGTATTGGGTGATATAGCCGACTTTGTTTTTGCCATCACTGAAAAGATGTGATGGATGAGGATCAAAAGTCATGACTGCAGATTTGATACCAAGGCGGTCCCCATTTTTCAATGCCTCTCCTATTACTGCTTGGTGTCCTTTATGCAATCCATCAAAAAAACCGATAGCAAGCGAAAAAGGACCTTTTTCATCGATTGTAATATGTTGTGGATATTGCAAATGATAGATTTCCATGTATTTCTCCCCTACCTGTTAAATGGAAACATTTTCTCAGGTTTCATTAATCCTTTTTTTTCTGGATGGTTACAGTAAACGGCAACAGCTTTTAAATCTTTTGTGAAAACGACTCTTTCCTGGCATTCAAGTGAAGGATGCTTGGGTAAAACTTGTCCGTTAATTATTTTATCATATAATTCGTCATCCAGTTCTTCAAATGTGAATTCTGTTAGTGCATCTTCCAGAGGCCTCACATACGAACTAAGATTTCCGTTATCTTTCAATTCCTGAACTTTCCCGAGTGTCAAGCAATCTTGCTGACGAAACTTACCTGAAGAGGTTCGGACTAACGAAGCCATATGTGCTGGATAGCCGAGGATTTCGCCGATTTGAACGGATAAAGTTCTGATATATGTACCTTTTCCACAACGGACACGAATGTTAAATTGGATTTCTTCCCCTTCAAATAGTTCACGGTCATCCAATAATTCAATTTCATGAATATGAACTTTTCGAATAGGTCGTTCAACTTCAATCCCTTTCCTAGCATACTCGTACAGCCTTTTTCCATTTACCTTTACAGCAGAATACATTGGAGGAATCTGAATAATTTCTCCGGTCAATTTTGAATGGGCTTGAAGAATTTGTTCTCTCGTTAAAATTTTGATTGAATCGTCTACTTGAACAACTTCCCCATCCGCATCTTCCGTTTCCGTTGCACGCCCTATTGAAACTGTTGCAACATACTCTTTACCGGAATCGGTTACATACTCTGCCACCTTTGTCGCTTGACCAAGGCAAATAGGCAGAACACCTTCCACACTTGGATCTAATGTACCTGTATGTCCTACCCTTTTCATGCCCAATATTTTTCTTAGCTTGAACACGCAATCATGCGAAGTCATCCCTTTTTCTTTCCATAAAGGAAGAATTCCATCCATGTATATCCTCCTAAAAAAGAAAGAAGCCGGAAAGTCCTTTTGGACACCGACTTCCTCCGTTTTGTTAATCTTCTTCTTTGTTAACTTGGCGTAATAATGATTCAATACGATTTCCGTATTCAACTGAATCATCAAAAGCAAATTCTATCTCAGGTGTTTTTCGAAGCCTGATCCGTTGGCCAATTTCCGTACGGATAAACCCTTTAGCTTTTGTCAAGCCCGCAAGAGTTGCTTCTTTTTCCGAATCTTTTCCTAATACTGAAATGAAAATGGTAGCTTGCTGAAGATCTCCCGTCACTTCAACGTCAGTTACTGTGACAAAGCCAATACGGGGATCCTTCAATTTTTGGCCAATGATACCGCCTAATTCCTTTTTCATCTGTTCAGCGACACGATTCGCACGCATAGACATGGATGGTCACCCCGATTCCGCATCAATAATAGTCAAATAGTTGTTCTGTCATTTCCCACTCCGGATTCGATTCCAAAAAACGGATGGCTCTTCTGACTTCCCCCTCTGATGCTTCTTTCGAGGAAGCAACAGAAACGAGGGCTAGTGTCGTTCTTTGCCAAAGGTCTTGGTGATCGATTTCAGCGATGGAAACATTAAATTCATTTTTAACACGATCCGTCATCCTTTTTAAAACGGATCTCTTTTCTTTCAACGAATGGACATCGGGAATAAAGAATGTACACTCAGCATAGACAATCATGCCCGTTTAATTTCCTCCATTACAAAGGCTTCGAAAATGTCGCCTTCTTTAATATCATTGAAGTTCTTAACGGTAATTCCGCATTCATATCCTTTTGCCACTTCTTTAACATCGTCCTTGAAACGTTTCAACGTATCAAGCTCACCTTCAAAGATGACGATATTATCACGTAATACACGAACACCTGCATCACGTGTAATTTTTCCATCTGTTACATAACTTCCTGCGATTGTTCCGATTTTCGAGACTTTGAATGTTTCGCGAACTTCGGCCTGACCAATTACTTTTTCCTGATATTCAGGATCCAGTAGCCCCTTCATCGCAAATTCAATTTCCTCAATCACTTTATAAATAACACGATGCAATCGAATATCGACGCCTTCCTCTTCAGCGGCACGCTTAGCATTGACATCTGGACGCACATTAAACCCAATGACAATCGCATTTGATGCTGCAGCCAAGGAAATATCCGATTCATTAATCGCACCGGCACCTGTGTGGATGATCTTAACGTTAACGCCTTCCACCTCAATTTTCATTAAGGAAGCTGCCATAGCCTCAACAGTACCTTGAACATCGGCCTTGACAATAAGATTCAGTTCTTTCATTTCGCCTTGTTTCATTTGATCGAATAAGTTATCAAGTGTTACACGCGTTTTTTCGACACGTTGTTCCTGCAATGCTTCACCCGCACGAGATTCACCGATTTGTCGTGCTGTCTTTTCATCCTCGAAGACAACAAAACGATCGCCCGCCTGTGGCACATCACTTAAACCTGTAATTTCGACTGGTGTCGATGGACCAGCTTCCTTTACCCGGCGTCCCAAATCATTGATCATTGCACGCACTTTACCGAATGTATTTCCGACAACAATCGGATCTCCGATTCGAAGTGTTCCATCCTGAACGAGTAACGTCGCAACAGATCCACGACCACGGTCAAGCTGCGCTTCGATGACAGTACCTCTTGCACGGATGTTTTTGCTCGCTTTCAACTCACCGACTTCAGCGACTAATAATACCATTTCGAGCAATTGATCGATTCCTTCACCTTTCAGTGCAGAAATCGGTACAAAGATTGTATCTCCGCCCCAAGCTTCCGCAAGTAAGCCGTGTTCAGTCAACTCTTGCATAACACGATCAGGATTTGCAGATGGTTTATCCATCTTATTGACTGCTACTATGATTGGCACTTCTGCTGCCTTCGCGTGATTTATCGCTTCTACTGTCTGCGGCATTACACCGTCATCTGCTGCAACAACAAGAATTGTAATATCAGTAACCTTCGCTCCACGTGCACGCATTGTTGTAAAAGCAGCATGCCCTGGGGTATCAAGGAACGTTATTTTCTTACCTTCAACTTCGATCTGATATGCCCCGATATGCTGAGTAATACCACCTGCTTCGCCCTGTGTCACTTTTGTATCGCGAATGGAGTCTAACAGAGTTGTTTTACCATGGTCGACGTGACCCATTATCGTTACGACTGGTGGACGCTCAGTTTGAGTTTCCTCAACTACTTCATCCTCTTCGAAATAAATCTCAAGATCTGTTACATCAATGCGGATTTCTTCTTCCACTTCAACACCGTAATCAGCACAAATCAGCTCGATTGCATCCTTATCCAATTCTTGGTTAATGGTTGCCATAACACCAAGCATGAAGAGTTTTTTGATGATTTCAGAAGGCTCTCGACCAAGTTTGTTAGCAAGTTCACCAACGGAAAGGGATTCATAGAAAGTGATTTTTTCTGGTAGTGGTTTTTCCACTTTCGGCATTGGAGCTGGACGGTGTCTTCTACGTCCTTGGTTTATGCCCCGTGCTGGGGGTCTTCCACCACGGTTAGCTGGACGTCCGCCACCTTGCGCGCCTCCTTGGCCTTGACCCTGGCGTTGTTGACCTGTCGCAGGACGGTTGCCGCCTTGTGTACCTTGACCTTGGCGTTGTTGGCCAGTAGCCGGACGGTTGCCGCCTTGTGTACCTTGACCTTGACGTTGTTGGCCAGTAGCCGGACGGTTGCCGCCTTGTGTACCTTGACCTTGGCGTTGTTGACCTGTCGCAGGACGGTTGCCGCCTTGTGTACCTTGACCTTGGCGTTGTTGACCTGTCGCAGGACGGTTGCCACCTTGTGCACCTTGACCTTGGCGTTGTTGGCCAGTAGCCGGACGGTTGCCGCCTTGTGCACCTTGACCTTGACGTTGTTGGCCAGTAGCGGGACGGTTACCGCCTTGTGTACCTTGACCTTGGCGTTGTTGGCCTTGTGCATTTCCACTTGGCCTTGAAGAAGGCTTACGTTCATGCTGTCCTGTCGGCTTATCAGATGGAGTTGATCCGCCTTTACCAAATCTTTGGTCCAATTTAGATGTTGCATCCTTATCCAGCATAGACATATGGTTTGTTACATTCACATTTAATTTTCCAAGCTCCTCGATGACTTCTTTACTCGTCCGATTCACTTTTTTCGCGTATTCGTGTACACGTATCTTCGTCATTAGCCCACCCCCGGTTATATTCGTTGAGGAGCCCGGACAATTTTCCGGCAAAACCGGTATCCGTTAACGCGAGTACGACCCGCGACTCTTTTCCGATTGCATGGCCGAGAGCGTCTCTACTCCCAAACACATGCTTCTCAACGTTATAAAAATCACATTTATCATTTATTTTCTTCAATGTATTTTTTGAAGCATCCTCGGAAACAATCACTATCCGTGCGTTCCCTGCTCGTACTTCTTTTATGACGAGTTCTTCGCCTGTAATCAGTTTCCTGGCCCTTGCTGCCATCCCTAACAATTGGAAAACTTCTTTAGGATGTTTCATTTCAAAGCCTCACGACGGATTGCATGAAGAAGTTCTTCATATACTTCCTCTGGCACTGATGCTCCAAGCTGACTTTCAATCGACCTGTTGCGCTTGGCTGTTTCGACAGCCGCTTCAGTTTTCGAAACGTATGTACCACGTCCCGATTTTTTGCCTGTCAGATCGACTGAAACGTCCCCTTCTTTCGTGCGGACAATGCGAATCATTTCTTTCTTTGGTAACATTTCACCTGTCACAGCACATTTACGCAAAGGGACTTTCTTCTTGCTTGTCATGGGCAATCATCCTTTCAACTCAATTGTTTTCGTCAGTTTCTGAATATAAATCGATTTTTTCGTATTCAGATTCCTCTTCAGATTCGTTGTCGAAATATGGATCATCCACATACTCATCTTTTCCATTTTCGGTAACGACATATACACCATTTCCAAACGGACCTTCGGATGAATGGGTAGGCGGATAAATACCCAATTCTCTGGCATCCGTTTCGCTTTTAATATCAATTTTCCAACCTGTCAATTTAGCTGCAAGTCTGGCGTTCTGGCCACGTTTGCCAATTGCCAAGGAAAGTTGATAGTCCGGAACGACAACCCTTGTCGATCTTTCTTCTTCATTCACTTGCACATCTAACACTTTCGATGGACTTAATGCATTCGCGACAAAAACGACCGGATCTTCCGACCATTCCACGATGTCGATCTTTTCACCGTTTAGTTCGTTGGAGATAGATTGAACCCTAGCACCACGCGTTCCTACACATGAACCAACCGGGTCAACTTCATCATTTGTCGTGTGAACCGAAATTTTAGAACGGTCTCCCGCTTCTCTTGCAATCGATTTGATCTCAACTGTACCGTCATATATTTCAGGAACTTCCATTTCAAACAACCTACGCAAAAGACCTGGATGTGTACGAGATACAAATACTTGAGGTCCACGAGATGTACGCTCAACTTTGGTAATATACACTTTTATGCGATCATGCGGTTGGTAGGATTCCGTGGTGATCTGTTCGCTTGCTGGCAAGACCGCCTCCACTTTCCCTAATCCGACATATAGGTTTCTTGCGTCCAAACGCTCTACAATGCCATTGACAATGTCGTCTTCACGATCCACGTATTCATCATAGATTAAACCACGTTCGGCTTCACGCACACGTTGAGTAACTACTTGCTTAGCTGTTTGTGCAGCGATTCGGCCAAAATCTCGTGGAGTCACTTCTTCTTCAATGATATCACCCACTTCATATGCGGGATTAATGACTAAGGCGTCCTCTAAAGACATTTGAAGTCTTTCATCTTCAACTTCTTCAACTACATCTTTGCGTGCGTAAACTTTCATGGTTCCTTTATCTAAGTTCAAATCGACCCGCACATTTTGAGCTTGGTTGAAATTCCGTTTATAAGCCGTAACAAGGGCGGCCTCAATTGCTTCAACAATTACATCTCTTGAGATACCTTTCTGTTTTTCAAGAGCCGTCAATGCATCGAGTAGATCACTACTCATAATTAATCACTCCTATATTCAATTATGCGGAAAAATCAATCGCCAATCTTGCAAAAGCGATTTTTTCTTTGTGGATCTCGACTTGCAATTTTCTAGTCTTGATACGAATTTCAACTTCTGCGAATTCAGGACCGTAGGAAAGCAAGTACCCTTCAAATTCCTTCATGCCATTGATCGGTTCATATGTTTTTATAAAGACATATTGACCGACTGCCTTATAAAAGTCCTCTTCTTTTTTCAAAGGTCGTTCAGCACCTGGTGAAGATACTTCGAGGAAATAGTTTTGGGTGATGGGATCAGTCCGGTCAAGTTCTTCACTAAGTCTTTCGCTCACTTGTGCACATTGTTCAATATCGATATTCCCTTCCGGTGTATCGACATAAACCCGTAAAAACCAGTCTCTTCCTTCTTTCACAAATTCAATATCAACCAATTCCAACTCGAGTTCGCTCACAATCGGACTGACGAGTTTTTGGACTTCTTCTGTAATTTTACTCATCAAAACCCTCCCGAAATTTGATTTAAAAAAATTATTACTTACAGAACAACAGAAAAGAGCGGGAAACCCCACTCTTTTTACGCAAGACTTATAGCAAAAGTTGCTCCAATTGTAGCATTTATAGGGCATCATTGCAAATAATGTGCCATGTTACCCAAACTTAGCGTACCAATTGATCAAAATAATGATAATTGGTTCGAATCCGGCATGCCTTCCAAACAACCTAAAGAATCCATATATTCAATAACAGTTTTTGACACCCTGCCCCTTTGTTGCAAGTCTTCTTTCGACAAGAAGATTCCATCCTTACGAGCTTCAACAATTGTTCTCGCAACGTTAGTACCCAAAGAAGGGATAGAGTCAAATGGGGGGATCAGTTTGTTATCTTCAATAATGAATACGGAAGCATCTGATTTATATAAATCCGGTTTCGCAAACGAAAAACCTCGTTCTCCCATTTCCAATGCAATTTCAAGTACTGTCAACAGGTTCTTCTCTTTCGGGCTTGCCTCTAACCCTTTGTCATTGATTTCCTTTATTTTTGCACGCATAGAAGCTGTCCCTTTGGTCATTGTTAATAAATCATAATCTGTGGCTCGTACAGTGAAATAGGCGGCATAATACATAATTGGATGGTGCACTTTAAAATATGCAATCCTTAGTGCCATAAGAACGTAGGCGGCAGCATGTGCCTTTGGAAACATATATTTAATTTTCTTACAAGAATCGATATACCAGCCGGGAACGTTATTTGCCTTCATCTCATCCTCGAATTCGGGAGTCAGCCCTTTCCCTTTCCGAACAGATTCCATTATCTTAAATGCCATTGAAGGCTCCAAACCTTGATAAATAAGGTAAACCATTATATCGTCACGACACCCGATTACATCCGACAATTGACATATCTTATTTTGTATCAATTCCTGTGCATTCCCCAGCCAGACATCCGTCCCATGAGATAGCCCAGATATCTGGATTAGTTCAGAGAAGGTCGATGGCTTTGTTTCCTCTAACATCTGTCTAACAAAGCGTGTACCAAACTCAGGAACACCCAATGTACCTGTCTTACAGTCTATCTGTTCTTCAGTAACGCCTAAAGATGAGGTTCCACTGAAAAGCGCCATTACTCCTTCGTCGTCCGGCGGAATCGTTTTCGGATCGATGCCCGATAAGTCTTCAAGCATCTTAATCATCGTCGGATCATCATGCCCAAGTATGTCCAGTTTCAGTAAGTTGTTGTCAATTGAATGGAAGTCGAAATGTGTTGTCCGCCAGCTTGATGAAGTATCATCGGCTGGATATTGAATTGGAGAAAAGTCAAAAATCTCCATATTATCCGGTACAACGATGATTCCACCTGGATGTTGTCCTGTATTTCGTTTAACGCCAGTACAACCTTGAACCAACCGGTCAATTTCCGCTCCTCTTAAATGGAGATTATTATCATTCATATATCCCCTGACATATCCATATGCAGTCTTTTCAGCAACTGTACCAATGGTTCCTGCCCGATACACATAGTCTTCACCAAATAGTTCCTTCGTGTAGTTATGCGCATGCGCTTGGTATTCCCCACTGAAGTTCAAATCGATATCGGGGACTTTATCTCCGTTAAAGCCAAGGAAAGTTTCGAACGGGATGTCTTGTCCATCCTTTTTGAACATTGTTCCGCAGGAAGGACACGCCTTGTCCGGCAAGTCAAAACCGGAACCAACAGAACCATCCGAGAAGAATTCGGATACTTTACATGATGGACATACATAATGTGGCGGCATCGGGTTCACTTCGGTAATTTCCATCATCGTTGCAACGAGTGAAGAGCCTACTGATCCACGTGAACCAACAAGATAGCCATCGTCCAAAGACTTTTTAACAAGCTTATGTGAAATCAGATAGATGACCGCAAATCCATTGTCGATGATCGATTTCAATTCTTTTTCAATTCGCGCCTCAATGATTTCGGGCAGTTGTTCACCATAAATATGACGGGCCATCGAATAAGTAAGTTCACGAACATCTTCATCCGCTCCCTCAATGGCTGGAGTGTAAAGATCGTCTTTGATAACTTTTACATCACCAATCCGATCGGCAATCGCTTGAGGATTATCAATGACAATTTGTTCTGCAGTTTCATTGCCCAAGAACGAAAAATGCTCCAACATTTCATCAGTTGTTCTAAAATGAACTTCTGGCAGCACATGCCGATTCATCGGGTTTGCTCCCCCCTGAGATCGAACAAGCACTTGTCGATAAATGGCATCCGTTTCGTCAATATAATGAACGTTACCAGTCGCACATACCGGAAGACCGACCTTTTTTCCAAGTTTAATCATCTTCCGCATAATATCTTCGAGATTCCACTCATCCCGTATAAGTTCTAACTCTATCAGATGCGAATAAACCGGTTTCGGATGCAATTCAAGGTAATCATAAAATTGAGCAATTTCCTCAACTTCCTCCATCGATTTTTGCATTAGGCCTTCAAAGACTTCTCCTTTATCACAACCCGATCCAACTAATAGCCCTTGTCTATGTTTTATTAATAAGGAACGTGGGATCCTTGGTACTCGGTAGAAATAATTCATGTGAGAAATCGAAACCAATTTAAATAGGTTCTTCAGTCCTTCATCATCAATTGCAAGTAGCGTACAATGTGAAGGCCTTGACCGTTTATATGCATCGCCTTCGCCAATATTTTTGTTGAAATCATCAAGATATACAATGCCTTTCTCTTCGGCATCTTTCATAAGGCGAATGAAAAGATAAGCCGTCGCTTCTGTATCATAGATAGCGCGGTGATGCTGGGTCAGCTCTATATCGAATTTTTTTGCCAATGTATTCAATCTATGATTCCGTAATTCAGGATACAAAAATCGGGATAGTTCAAGCGTATCAATTGTTGGAAAGTTCCTATCATGCAAGCCGGCTTTTTTACTTGCTTCATAAAAGAAGCCCATATCAAAAGATGCATTATGGGCAACTAAAATTGAGTCACCGATAAATTCTTTGAAATCCCTAATGACTTCGGATACTTCTGGAGCATCTTTCACCATATCATCCGTTATGCCGGTAAGGTCAGTCGTCGTGGAGGATAATGGATGATGCGGATTTGCAAATCGTTCAAATCTATCTTTTATTTCCCCATTCACCACTCTAACTGCCGCTAGTTCGATAATTGTGTCATACACAGCGGATAGACCAGTAGTCTCCACGTCGAAGACGACATACGTTTCCTCTTCAAGTAAACGATGTTCTTCATCGTAAACAATTGGAACACCGTCATCTACAAGATTAGCCTCTAAGCCGAACAATACTTTTACACCGTGTTTTTTACCGGCGGCATACGCTTCAGGAAATGATTGAACATTTGCATGATCAGTAATGGCAATTGCCGGGTGACCCCATTTTGCAGCCTGCGCAACTAAATTCGAAGCAGAAGTTATAGCATCCATCTGGCTCATATTTGTATGAGCATGTAATTCGATCCGTTTTCGATTTTCCGATGCATTGTCCTTCCGGATAACCGGTGCTACTTCCATGATATCTTGTGCCATCATAATGAGATCTCTTACAAAAGTATCATTTTGGATGCTTCCCCGGGCGCGAACCCAAGAGCCTTTTTTCAGTGTTTTCATGAGCTCCGCATCTTCATTATCTCTTGAAAACATTTTAACTAGTATGGAATCGGTGTAATCGGTAACTTTGATGGTGAGCAATGAACGTCCACTTCTCAGTTCCCTTACATCCGTATCGAAAACATAACCTTCGATTGTGACTCGTCTTTCTTCATCCTGAATTGTTTGAATATCAATTAACGGTTCATCCGGTTTAATAGGCACACCTAATACGAATGGCCTGTTTCCAACATCTCCATTTTCTCTTTTCGTTGCCTCTAATTTTTGAAGGTTTGCTAAAGCATTCCTGGCAAAAGCTTCTTCTTCCGCTTCCTTTTGGGCAATGAAGGCCAACCGCTCCGCTTCACTACTTTCGGCCTCTTCTTCGGTGATTGAGAATTCAATTGCCATTGCCGGGAAACCGAAAGACTCATAAACTTCGGTGATCAGACGACTATATTTACTTTTCAATGTCTGTTGTTCAAAATCATTAATGCAAATCAGTCTTATCTTTTCACCGACCATCACCGGTTGCTGTCCAATGAGGCGTTCCCGAATCGGTGGAGACATATCTCTCATCTCTTCGATAACGTACGGCCAATACCCAATGATATTATCAGGATTCCATTCGGGATGGTTTGTACTAATTTTAAGGCGGATTGTAGCAATGGATTTAAAGGCTTCCTGTAACTTATGCTGGAATAGCTGAAATACTTGTAAAGGCAATGTCTTATCAAGTCGTATATTGAATTGCCAAATCCTTGACTTTCGGTGAATATCGACTCGTTCAAGTGTTGCATGTTCAAAGTGTACGATTGTTTGATCATCAGACATTCCAATTTGCTGCAATAGAGTGAGCATTTTCACTTTAGCATCCATATGTATCCCCCCTTGTTTTACAGTGAAAAGGGAAGCGTCGCAATTTCCGACCTCCCCCTTACACTTTACTTTAATTAAAAAATGATTGTAGTTTTTCGGTTAGTTCTTCTTTTTGCCATTCGACTGTTTCACCGGTTTCTCGGAATTTAACCTCTACAATTCCATCCTTTGCCAACTTACCGACAGTAATACGGATGGGCAAACCGATGAGGTCGGCGTCCGCAAATTTAACACCCGCCCTCTCATCTCTGTCATCATGAAGGATATCATAGCGATAGGTTTTCAGAAGGTGATAAAGATCGTTAGATAAATTTGTTTGAATTTCATCGTTCATATTGATTGTAATCAGATGAATATCATATGGCGCAAGTTTTTTCGGCCACTTCAATCCATTGGCATCATTGTATTGTTCTGCAATTGACGCTAAAATTCGAGACACCCCAATTGCATAAGAACCCATTAGAAAATGCTGGTAATTTCCATCTTCACCAAGAAAGGATGCTTTCATCGCTTCACTATAAGTGTCGCCTATTTTAACTAAATGACCAAGTTCGATTCCTTTTGCAAAACGGATTGTTCCATTTCCATCTGGCGAACGGTCACCTTCTTTTATGAATCTTAAGTCTAAATAATTATCAATGGCGAAGTCTCGTTCTGGATTAACATTTATAAAATGGAAGCCGTTCTCATTGGCTCCGCAAATCCCGTTAACTATTTCCATCACAGCATTATCGGCAAAGACTTTAATATCAAGTGGTAATTTAACGGGACCTATCGAGCCAACTTTGCATGAAAGTGCTTTTTCGATTTCATCCTCAGAGGCAAGATTTAAAACATTAACGTCTAAAGCTTTTCTAAGTTTCGTCTCATTAATTTCATGATCTCCACGTATTAGCACAGCAATCATATTGCCATCTGCGTGGAAGATGATTGTCTTGATGATGTTTGATGGGTCGACATTAAAGAAAGATGCAACTTCTGCAATTGTTTTATGGTCGGCAGTTTCGACCTTCTCCAACTCTATCATTGATCCTTTTGGCTTGGTATAGTCACTATGGACTTCTGCCATTTCGATATTAGCTGCGTATGGTGAAGAATCACTAAGTGCAATTGTAGCTTCCCCTATTTCTGATAAAGCCACGAACTCATGTGATTTCCCACCCCGAACTGATCCACTATCAGCTAAGACGGCACGAAACTCCAAACCGAGCCTCGAAAAAATCCTCGAATAAGCTTCCATCATTTCACGATATTTTTCTTCAAGGCTGTCATCGGTAGAGTGAAACGAATAGGCGTCCTTCATGATAAATTCCCTGCCGCGTAGCAATCCGAATCTTGGTCGTTTCTCATCCCTGAACTTCGTTTGAATCTGATACATGGTCAGTGGCAACTTTTTATAGGTTTTCACCTCATCACCAACAAGTGATGTAATCACTTCCTCATGAGTTGGTGCTAATGCCATTTGCCGATCATGTCGATCACTTAAAGAAAATAATTCAGAACCATATGTTTGCCATCTTCCTGTTTCTTCCCAAAGGTCAGCTTGTTGTAGCGTCGGTAAGTAAACCTCGACTGCTTCGATTGCATTCATTTCTTCACGGATGATGTTCTCGATTTTTCTTAACACTTTTTGTGCTAATGGTAAATATGAATAGACCCCGCTCATATGATGCCGGATATAACCGGCTCTAAGTAGCAGTTGATGGGAGATGATTTCAACGTCGCTGGGTATTTCACGAATAGTTGGGATGAATGTCCGTGATTGTTTCATGAAAGATTTCACCTCGGATTGTAAGAAATGCTGAAGGCGCTTGCTCAAATGCGACAGGCATAAGGCGAAGATGCGTAGTGGCGTCCTTTGCCACATAGCATCTTTGACTTATGTCCCGAGCGTTTAGCGCCTGAAGCTGGACAGTAAATTAGTCCAGGTTAGTTAAAAGAAGAATCTTTGTATATCGTTCCAGGTGACGACTAGCATTAGGACCATTAGTAGCATGATTCCTACAAAATGGACCATGCCTTCTTTTTGCTTATCGACCGGTTTACCTCGTAAGCCTTCAAATAGGAAGAACAACAATCTTCCTCCGTCAAGTGCTGGAAGAGGTAAAAGGTTCATGATTCCTAAATTAATACTTAGGACAGCAGCCCAATTCATAAGCGAGAAAACGCCAAATTGTGCAACTTCCTCTGTTGCTTTATAAATTCCAACGGGGCCGCTTAAGGCTTCAATTGTAAATTTACCTGTCACGAGCATACCCAAAAGTTCAAAAATGCGTTTAGTCCAAGTATATGTTTGCTCTGCCCCGAAAGTGAACGCCTTCAACGGGTTCTTTTCTAATGGAGGATCATACATTACACCGATTTGGCCAACTTTCTGACCTGCTTCATTCTCAACTGTATCGGGAGTAACTGTAAACGTAACGAGATCACCGCCACGCTCTACTTTCAATTGAATTTTCTCGCCGCCACTGCTTTTTACAATATCAGTAAATCCAGTCCAAGTCTCAACAGGTACCCCATCAACTTCCTTAACGAAATCACCAGCTTCCATTCCGGCGGAGTACGCTGGACTGTTGCTGATAACTTCACTAATAATGGGTTCATTAGTAGGAATGCCATGTAGAAGACCTATTGCTAGAAAGATAAAGAATGCAAGGATGAAATTGAAAAGGGGACCTGCAAAAATAGCCATAGCCCTGCTGCCTAAAGGCTTCGAATCAAATTGTCGATCATAGGGCGCTATTATAGTCTCCTGCCCCTTTTCATAAATAACTGCATTTCTGGAAACGTTATACTTAACTAGATTTCCGTCCTCATCATATCCCTCGATGAATAACCCTTTACTCAAATCTGCTCTTTCAGTTTCGATGAAAAGGACATTCGGATTAGAAACTTCTTGGTTTAAATAGATCTTCTCAACTTCATCTTCATTATTTATAATGAGGCCAACTCGATAACCGGGTTGTAATTCAACAGTATCAAAATCCTCGCCGGCCATCCTGACGTACCCACCAAGAGGCAGAAGTCGGATTGTGTAAAGCGTCTCATTCTTTCTAAGCGCTAATATTTTTGGTCCGAATCCAATCGCAAATTCACGAACCATGATTCCAGCCTTTTTTGCAAATAGGAAATGACCTAATTCATGAAAAAAGACGAGCGAACCAAATATGATTATAAACGCAATTACGGTTTCCATAAAAAACCACCTTAACTGGCTTTTAAAGCCGTTTTATGAATCATTTTACCTTATCATACACCATTTTTCGGGTCAGGGAATCGATTTCCAGTATCGTATCCAAATCGGGGGATGTAATTTTTTCGTGCTGATCCATCATTCTTTCAACGATTTCCTCAATTTCAAGGAAAGGAATTTCACCTTTCATGAAAAGCTCAACAGCGACTTCATTTGCCGCATTCATTACGGTCGGCATCGTACCGCCTTCCCTACCTGCAGCGTAAGCAAGCGCAAGTGCTTTATATCGTTCCAAATCCATTTTTTCAAAATGCAAGGTTCCAATCTCCTCAAGTCTGAGTGGTTTTGCATTTTGCATTGGAATCCTATCAGGATAAGTCATTGCATATTGAATTGGAACACGCATATCCGGGGAACCCAACTGGGCGATCATGCTCGTATCCTCAAATTCAACAATTGAATGGATTATGCTCTCTTTATGGAGAAGACAATCAATTCTTTCATACGGCATATTGAATAGATGATGAGCCTCTATCACCTCAAGTCCCTTATTCATCATCGTTGCCGAGTCAATCGTCAATTTGTTTCCCATTGACCAATTGGGATGCGCTAATGCCTGCTGTACGGTTACATCTTTTAACTGTTTCCGCGACAAATCCCTGAAACTGCCTCCAGATGCTGTAAGAATTAAACGTGATACCCGTTTTGGATCTTCTCCATTCATAGATTGAAACAGTGCAGAATGCTCGCTATCTACAGGCAAAAGTGCAACATTTCTCTTTTTAGCTTCTGTCATGACAATGTCTCCTGCAGCCACCAATGTTTCTTTGTTAGAAATAGCTATTGTTATTCCTTCTTTAATTGCCTCCATTGTCGGTTCCAATCCAACACTACCAATAACCGCATTGACAAGCATGTCCGCGTTCGAATGGGCAGCAACAAGAATCAGGCCCTCTTTTCCATGAACGAATTTCGTTTTAGGGAATTCAGCTTGTAAAACATTCGCGTCAGTTGAATTCATTACTGAAACGATTTCGGGCTGAAACTCCTTTGTGATTTCTCTCACTTTAGTAATATTCATCCCGGCTGAAAAAGATACGAGCTTAAATTTTTCACGGTTTGAATGAATAATATCAAGGGTCTGTGTACCGATTGAACCAGTAGCTCCAAGCAGACTAATTTTTTTCACCATTATGAACTACATCCTTTCCTTTTAACCGACAAGATGAAGAAAATGTATGAGTGGCAATACGAAAAGGAGACTATCAAATCTATCAAGAATTCCACCATGACCTGGTAAAAGATTTCCTGAATCCTTCACTGCAAAATGCCTCTTCAATGCAGATTCAACCAAATCCCCCAACTGTCCAACAATTGAGGCGATTATCGTAACAATAGTTAACATGAAATAAGAAGGTGCTATCGGATAAAACAACTGGAATACAAACGCAAATAATACAGCACAAAGAATCCCACCAAGAAACCCTTCTACTGTCTTATTAGGGGAAATCTCCGGCCATAACTTTCGTTTTCCAATTTTTCTTCCCGTAAAATATGCACCTGAGTCGGTCGTCCATATTACTAATAATGCATAGAATACATATTCAAATCCGTAAAATCGAGTTTCAATCAAGAAGTAAAAACCAATGCCAAGGTATAAGGCACTAAACGCAGTAAATGCTGCATGTTCAAAAGTAAAACGATTTTTTGAGATTACTGTATAAATCAATAGAATGAGTATAAATGCGAATAACAATTCCATTTTTGTGTAACTCGTTAGTTGTAGTACATCCTTCGTCCATGTCGAAGGCATTAATAGGATAGCGAGCATAATCCATGTAAGGATCCCTTCCACTGAAAATATGCGAATGTTTTTCATGCGAAGCAACTCGAATAAGCCTATTGAAGCGAGTGTATAAATGGCTAGTGTAAATGGAAGGCCACCGATGATGACAAGTGGAAAAAAAACTGCTAATGCGATGATTGCTGTGATTATTCTCTGTTTCAAACTTCATTATCTCCTTCCACATTCCCAAATCGTCTATTACGCATTTGGAATTCCTCAATAGCATTTAGCATACATGATTCATCAAAATCTGGCCAAAGAACATCTGTGAACGAGAATTCCGAATAGGCAAGCTGCCACAGCATGAAATTCGACAATCTTACTTCTCCACTTGTTCGAATCAGTAAATCCGGTTCAGGCAAATGCGAGGTCATTAAATGCGACTCAATAAGGGTTTCATTAATATCGTCTATTGATAGTTGTTTGGTTGCCGCCATTTGGACAATTTCCTTTACCGACTCAACAATTTCAAGCCGGCTTCCATAATTCATAGCGAAATTTAGTATAAGGCCAGTATTCATTGAAGTAGCTTCTACAGCTTTCATAATAGCCTCTTTTGTATGGGGCGGCAAAGCATCAAAATTACCGATTGTTTCCACCTTAACATTCTGCTCAACCAATTCCGGTAAATATGTAGTTAAAAACTCTCCAGGAAGCTTCATTAGAAAATCTATTTCCATTTTTGGACGTTTCCAGTTTTCGGTTGAAAATGCATAAAGAGTTAAAACTTTTATGCCAATATCATTCGCTATTCGGGTAATTTTACGAACTGTTTTCATTCCTTCATGATGACCGGCAATTCGCGGTAAACTGCGTTGTTTTGCCCATCTGCCATTCCCATCCATAATGATGGCGACGTGTGAAGGTATTGTCCTCTTTTTCACATTTTTAAGCCTGTCGGAAATTGACAATTCGATTCCTTTAGTTTTTTTTCGCAACAGTTTTTCTAACATTCCGTTTCCTCCACTCGCCTGCTTCTTGAGCAAGTACCTAGTCTATCGTATCAAATCGGCCAGCAAATTTCATTAAAACAAGCGAACGTTTCGATGAAATTTAAGTATCATCTGTTAAAGACTATGCGTGCCTACTAATATTATTTATATTTCTTTCCTTTTCCTCTAAAATTCGGTCAGAAAAAAGGCGTCCTGAGAATAGGACGCCCGGGCATATAGAAAGTTCTTCGATCAGATTTCCATAATTTCATTTTCTTTTGCTTTAGAAATCCCATCAATCTTTTCGATGTACGAATCAGTAAGTTTTTGAATTTCATCGCCTTCGCGACGCAACTCATCCTCAGTGATTTCACCGTCTTTTTCCAACTTCTTTAATTCGTCATTTGCATCTCTTCGCACATTACGAATTGCGATTTTGGAATCTTCCGCTTCTCTTTTAACTTCTTTCACCAATTCCTTACGACGTTCTTCCGTCAAAGCGGGAACAGCCAAGCGGATTACAGAACCATCATTGGATGGAGTGATTCCGATATCTGATTTCAAAATCGCCTTTTCGATATCCCCAATTGTCGTTTTGTCATAAGGCTGTATGACCATTAGCCTTGCCTCAGGCACCGAGATACCCGCCATTTGGTTTAATGGCGTTGGTGCACCATAGTAAAGAACAGTAATACGATCAAGCAGTGATGCGCTTGCCCGTCCAGCACGAATTGAAGCCAATTGTCTAGTAAATGCTCCAATTGCTTTTTCCATTTTGTCCTTCGTTTGGTCCATAAGTTCTTTTGGCATTACCCATTCCTCCTCACAACCGTACCAATCGGTTCCCCTAATACGGCCTTTTTTATATTTCCATTATCCATTATTGAGAATACTACGAGAGGGATATCGTTGTCCATACATAGGGTTGAAGCTGTGGAATCCATTACTTCAAGTCCTTGGCTAATTACTTCCAAATATGTCAAATCCGTGTATTTCACTGCAGTTTTATCTTTCATTGGATCAGCGGAATAGACACCATCGACATTGTTTTTCGCCATTAGAATGACATCGGCTTCGATTTCAGCCGCTCTTAGTGCTGCAGTCGTATCTGTTGAGAAATAAGGATTCCCTGTGCCAGCAGCAAAGATGACGACGCGCTTCTTTTCAAGATGACGAATTGCTTTTCTCCGTATATACGGTTCGGCTACTTGGCGCATTTCGATAGATGATGATACACGTGTTTCAACGCCTAATTTTTCAAGAGCGTCTTGTAAAGCCAATGAATTCATGACAGTGGCAAGCATGCCCATGTAATCAGCGGTCGTGCGGTCCATTCCCATCTCACTGCCGATCTTTCCGCGCCAGATATTTCCTCCGCCAACAACGACTGCCACCTCTACACCAAGGTCCGTGACATCTTTTACTTGTGCTGCTACGGTTTTTATGATTTCAGGCGATAATCCGAATCCCTTTTCCCCTGCGAGTGCTTCACCGCTAAGTTTCAAGACAATTCTTTTGTATTTTGGGACGCTCATATGTACCCTCCGTCTATAATTTTCTTTAAAAATAGGGAACACAAAGTTGTGTCCCCTAAATTATTTTGTATTCATAAAATGTGAATTAGTTACCTTTAACTTGGCTCATAACTTCTTCAGCAAAGTTATCTTCACGTTTTTCGATACCTTCACCAACAGCATAGCGAACGAATTCTTTCAAAGAGCCGTTAGTGGACTTAACAAAGTCACGGACTTTTTGATCGGAATTTTTAACGAATGCTTGATCAAGAACACAAATTTCTTCGAAATATTTACCAAGACGGCCTTCAACCATTTTCGCAACGATATTTTCTGGCTTGCCTTCGTTCAACGCTTGCTCAGTAAGTACTTTACGCTCGCGCTCAACTTCCTCTTCTGATACTTCATCACGTGAAATGTATTTAGGGTTCAATGCAGCAATATGCATTGCAACGTCTTTTGCAGCATCAGCGTCTGTTGTGCCTTCAAGGATTGTCAACACAGCAATACGTCCGCCCATATGAAGATATGGTCCGAATGCATCGTTATCTGTTTTTGTTTTCAATTCAAAGCGGCGAAGAGTGATTTTCTCTCCGATTTTTGAAACAGCGTTAGAAATATGGTCAGCGACTGTAAGACCGTTTTCCATTTTAGATTCGTTAGCTTCTTCGATTGTAGCTGGTTTTGCAGCAAGAAGGTGTTCTCCAAGTTCTTTAACAAGTGTTTGGAATCCTTCGTTTTTCGCAACAAAGTCTGTTTCAGCGTTTACTTCAAAGATAACAGCTTCGTTTCCGTTAACAAGGATTTCAGTTGTACCTTCTGCTGCAATGCGGTCAGCCTTTTTCGCTGCGCTGGATAGACCTTTTTCACGTAGGAAGTCAACAGCTGCGTCCATATCACCATTTACTTCAGTAAGCGCTTTTTTGCAGTCCATCATACCTGCGCCAGTTTTTTCACGTAGTTCTTTTACCATTTGTGCTGTAATTGCCATTATAATTTCCTCCTGTATGAGTGATTTGTGACGACAATACTCTTTCTTGTTCAACAGTATTGTTAACCTTTCGACGTGTTTCACACTAAAAATCAACAAGTAATGTAAACAAGCCAACTCTTTAAAAAAGACGATAAGGGGGTTGGCCGCTTATCGTCTGTTCATTTGCTAATTTTACTCTGCAGCTACTGTTTCAGACGCTTCTTCAGATACTTCTTCATCTGCGCCTTGTCTTGATTCGATCAATGCATCTGCCATTTTGCTTGTAAGTAAACGTACGGCACGGATTGCATCATCATTCGCAGGAATGACATAGTCGATTTCATCCGGATCACAGTTTGTATCAACAATACCGACGAGTGGAATGTTCAATTTGATAGCTTCAGCCACAGCGATGCGCTCTTTGCGTGGGTCAACAACAAAGATGACGTCTGGCAATGATTTCATATCACGAATACCGCCAAGGAATTTCACAAGACGTTCGTGTTCTTTTCTTAGTTCGGAAACTTCTTTCTTAGGAAGTACAGAGAATGTACCATCCTCTTCCATCGTTTCGATCTTTTTCATACGTGCAACACGTTTTTGGATCGTCCCGAAGTTTGTAAGTGTACCACCAAGCCAACGTTGGTTGATGTAGTACATGCCTGCACGTTCTGCTTCTTCTTTAATAGCATCTTGTGCTTGTTTTTTCGTACCGACGAAAAGTACTTTTCCGCCATCAGCACCTACTTGACGCATGAAATCATACGCTTCTTCAAGTTTTTTCACCGTCTTTTGAAGATCGATGATGTAGATTCCGTTACGTTCTTGGAAGATGAACTTCTTCATTTTCGGGTTCCAACGACGAGTTTGGTGTCCGAAGTGTACACCTGCTTCAAGCAGTTGTTTCATAGAAATTACTGACATTTGATATTCCTCCTATTTGGTTAGTTTCCTCCGTATGTTTCATCCGATGGAGCGACCTTTCGGCACCGTTCCCATCGTCCACGCACGTGTGTAGTAACACCATTTGATAATATACCATAGTGAAAAAGAACTTGCAACTCTGTTCATCGGAATTTGAGTAATAATTCTACTTCAGTTGTTCCTTTGCCGAGGGTTTTGGCGATTTCTTCTATTGTTTTACCTTCATCAAACATCGATAAAGCGCGATGATGGTCGTTCTTTTCGGGAGTTGAATTTACCGTTTTTTTGGTCGTAGGGGCATTCTGATATGACTTCAGTGCCACATTTACTGGGATATTTGGTTGAACGATCGTAAATTCATTTTCCTTTTCCACAATCTTAGACTCACGGGCAGGTTTTACTTCTTCTTGTACTTTTAAATGGACTTTCTCTTCACGCTTTTCAATGGCATGAATAAGCCGTTCATTTTCCTCTTTCAATTCGGAAAGATAAGCAGCGATGGCATCATCCATTTCAGCCATAAGCCGCTCTTGCTTTTTTTCCAGGTTGTTGAATTTGGAGATCTTCATATAAAGAAGTGCGATAACATAAAAACTGACCATTTGTAAAACGAATAACAATAATAAAAATAATGAACTCATTTGCTTAACCTGTAAAGTCTACGAATGACCCTTTATACGGATGCATCGCTTTCTTTTCCCCTTCTTCTTGTTGTCGGTTTCTTGCTGAAGGTTCCCTTTCCTGCTTACTACTATTTGCGTCAGAATTTGTTTTAGCATATTTGTCAGTATGCAAGACAGTCTCACGGTGTTTCAAAACTTCTTTTTCATTTAACGCTTGTGCATGTCCCTGGTCAATTTGGGGCTGTTGTTGCTTTTGCTCTGTTAGTTTACCAGCATCGAAAGTTCTTGGAATTGCAATTTGGAGTTCGATTCCTTTTAAGCTCATAAAATCCCTCCATCAACTATTTCCGGTAATAGTGACTTTCTTAATTTAAAAAGCGCTTTTGAATGAATTTGGGAAATTCGGGAAGTAGATAGGTTTAAGATTTCACCGATTTCAGTCAAGGTCATTTCATTCGTATAAAAAAGGTCTAACACCATTTGTTCATTCGAATTCAGTTCTTTGATTTTCATTGTTAAATCCTTAACAAGTTCTTTCATCATAACTTGATGCTCCGGTGTACGTTCATGATGATCTTGTAAAGTATATGAACTGCCTTCCTCATCATCAATTCCAATGCGCTCCTCCATGGAAAGAACATTTGAAAAGTAATGTTCGTGCATTATTTGATAAACATCTTCCACTTCGATACCAAGATGATCAGCAATTTCTTCAGGAGTGGCATGTCGCAATAATTTTTGTTCTAACTTACTAATTTCATACTCTAACTTTTTCGACTTTTCACGTGATAACCTGGGCATCCAATCATCTTTTCGAAGGCCATCTATTATCGATCCACGGATTCTGAACGAAGCGTACGTGTCAAACTTTAGGTCCCTACTAGGGTCGAATTTTGTCAGAGCATCGAAAAGTCCCTGAAGACCGAGACTTACTATATCATCCCTTGATACGTTTTTGGGCAAGCCGGAGCTAATTCGTTGCACATGATAATTGACAAGTGGAGTATATTTTCGGACAAGGACATCACCTGCATCTGAATCCCTATAATTTAACCATTGTACCCAACATTTATCATCATCCGTCAAATCCTGTTTGGACATGAACTCCCCCCACTTTCCATGTTTCGACATTCCTCGGCAATTGTTTGACTTCAATTATAGCAAACGCGGACAAAAAAAAGCGACTGAACCGTTCAGTCCCCACGATACATGTCCATTTAACTCTCAGCTCTAATCGAAAGGTCATATTTCCTTAAATCCTTTATTGACAGTTCGAATGCTCAACTTGCCTGTCTTCGGATCAAATTGGATTGTCCTCCCGCTTGAACCTCCAGTATCTTCTGCCATGATCGGAATTGATAGCCGGTCAAGCATCATCTTAACTGCTTCAACATTCCGGGGGCCGATACGAATTGTATCATTCGTACCGAACTGGAACATTTGTGCTCCTCCTGCAATTTTGGATTTCAAAGAAAGAGGGTTTATTCCCTCGGCCACCAATAGCTCTACCAATGAGTGGATGCCTGTATCTGCAAACTTAGCCACATTAACATTGTCTAAACGTCCAAGATTAGAATCTGGCAGCATTACGTGAAGGAGGCCAGCGATCATTTTTACTTCATCATATAAAACGACACCGACACACGATCCTAAACCCGATGTCTTGATTATATTGGGTGCTTTCACAATTTTCATATCCGCAATACCGACCCTTACAACCGTTTTAGAATTGTTCATCTAAAGGACACCTAATGATTGGAATAAGGAGATGTAGGATTCCGGATTTGGAAGGAGAAGGAAATGGCCATCCACTTTGGAACTTCCCTCAACAATAATCTGTGTATCTATAACAATCGCCTCGTCATAGTAATGTGATAGTTCTATCAGGCCGTAACTAATTATTGCCCCTACCATATCAACACTAAGCGAAGGGACAGTCGGTTGTAATCTCATCGCAGTAAAATCGGATAAAGCAGAAAGATATGATCCGGATAAAATATTTCCAACCTCCTGCATTGCCGAAATCCCCATTTCCGTCATCTCTGGGTTGTGGAAATCGAAAGAGCTACCGACCAATTTTTCAATAAGTTGATTTGCAGAATCGATCGGCAACAAATAAAAAATATTTCCGGAAAGATCACCTTCGATTTTTTGAAATATACCTACTACTATCCTCTCTGTCCCCCCTGCCAAATCGAACATTTCATCAAAGGTAACAAGATTGACATTCGGAACAAGCATTTCAATTTTCCTATCCAATAACTGAGATAAAGATGTGGCTGCATGTGCTGCACCGATACTTCCTATTTCTTTTAAGACGTCCAAATGAATATCAGTTATTTCGTTATTAATATTCATCTATCGACACTCGTTTCACAGGAATTAGTAATTTACCGAGACTTAGCATGACAAATAACCGCTTATCGACTTTCGCAACCCCCGCAATAAATTCAGACTCAACTGAACCAACCACTTCCGGTTGTAGTTTAATTGAATCTATTGGAATATCAATGACATCAGTCGCCTCATCAACGATTAAACCTACATCAAATTCATCATTTGAAACGATAATAATCCTTGTTTCTTCATCAAGGGGGTTCACCTTGAGGTTTAGACGCTCACGCAAATCGATAATTGGTGTAACAACCCCTCTCAGATTAACGACCCCTTTTACATAGGAGGGCGTTTTCGGAACTTTGGTTATCGCCATTAACCTTTCAATCGATTCAACTACATCCACCTCTAATGCGTACTCTTTATCCTCCAACCGGAAGACAACGATTTTCTGTACTTCAACATTTCGGTTCAAACTGTCCGTTGCAGTCATTCGTACCCCCCACCTATTCGTGATTTATTTGATCAATGCATTACAATCCACGACTAATGCAACTTTGCCCGTGCCAAGGATAGTAGCGCCTGAAATCGCAAAAATATTTTGTAGATAATTGCCAAGTGATTTCAATACGATTTCTTGTTGACCAATGAAGGAATCTACTAATAACCCGGCCATCTTGTCGCCTTTTCGAACAATAATGATAGCTTGATGTTCTGCTTTTTCATCCACAGTATCCATCTCAAAAACTTCTTTTAAATCAACGAGTGGAACAATGTTACCTTTAACATCAATTACCTTTCGGTTGTGGGCATTCATAATATCCGTAGTTCGTATTATTGCCACCTCAAGAATCGAAGTAAGCGGGATGGCATATATATCTTCACCTAAATTTACTAACATGACAGTTATGATTGAGAGTGTAAGCGGTAATTGTATTTGGAACTTTGTACCTTGGCCGTCTTTAGACGTTATTGTAATATAGCCTCCAAGGGATTCAATTTTACTTTTTACGACATCCAACCCAACCCCCCGACCGGAAACATCGGTAATTGTTTCAGCTGTTGAAAACCCTGGTGACATAATCAATTCCAAAATCTGTTCTTTCCGCAGTTTAGAAGCAAGCTCTTCGGTGACAATTCCGTTTTCAACGGCTTTCTTCATGACTCGTTCTTTATTAACGCCTTCTCCATCATCCTCTAATTCAATAAAGACATGGTTCCCCGAATGATATGCACGTAGTGAGATAGAACCTTCCGCCAGTTTCCCTTTTGTAAGACGAACTCCCGGACTTTCTATTCCATGGTCAATTGCATTACGAATTAAATGAACGAGCGAGTCTCCAATTTCATCAATAACCATCCGATCCAATTCGGTTTTAGCGCCAGTGATTTCGAGGTTGACGTCCTTACCCAAATCTCGTGCCAATTGTCGGACCATTTTTGGAAAACGATTAAATACTGTTTCCACTGGAACCATTCTCATTTTAAGAATGACACTTTGCAGGTCGCCGGTAATACGTGTAATGTGCTCTACAGTGTCATTCAGATCCTGGTTGTGTAATTCATCGGCAATAGATTGCAGGCGCCCCCGGTCAATTACCAGTTCCTCAAATAGATTCATAAGAGTATCTAGTCTATCTATATTGACGCGAATGGTCTTGTTTGAATTTTGAACATTCAATGCGCGTCCACCTCTAATATTGGTTGACTCGTCCACAGCATCTTCAATGACTTCTTCTTTTTGAAATGTATCTAATTCGATTCTATTTAATTTATTTGCAATTTCACTTACATCTTTTGCTCCGGTTCCTCCTGCCTCTATTTCCAAAACCATTTCTTCCGACAAATCAATCGCTTTTAAAAGCATATCAAGAATTTCCGTCGTAACATTTATCCTTAAATTACGTATCGCATCAAGAACATTTTCCACTTCATGTGTTAGTTTGATAATGTCCTCATAACCCATTGCTGCCGACATTCCCTTTAATGTATGCGCAGAACGAAAGATTTCATTTACAATGGCTAAGTCGTCCGGATTTTTTTCGAGTGCAAGCAAAAGTTCATTACATGCTTGTATATGTTCTTTACTTTCATCCAAGAACATTTCCAAGTATTGAGTTGTATCCATTCCAATGCTGCCCCCTTACTTTATATACCCCCATAAATTTGTTTCTTCAATCTTTTGTACAAACGAGCCACTTTTGTCCTTATCTAAGGAGTTTTGTTCGTTACTAATAACCTATTGCTCTATCGAAGAGAAATCGGATACAATAGATTTTCCGGGTATTGATATAATTAGGGAGATTTTACATACGCCCTTTTAAGAAAACACCTTTCAATTTACCAAGGAATCCAGTTTCCATTTTCACCTCTGATTCATTCACTTGAACGAATTTATCTGCTATTGCCTGCATGCATTTGGAAATAGGTGCATTCGGATAAAGAACTAAAAAAGGTTTTTGGGCTAAGACTGCTTTTTGAACTGATGGATCTTCAGGTAGGAATCCTAATATAGCCGTTTCTTTATCTAAAAACTTTCGCATTGCAAACTGCAATCTTTTAACTGCGTCGTTTCCGCCATCCCTTTTTGTTAATCGGTTGCTGACAATATGGAACACTTTTTCCTGATCCTTTAGATAGATGAATTTCATCATGGAATACGCATCTGTTATAGATGTTGGTTCTGTTGTTGAAATGACAATCACTTCATCAACAGACAGGATAAGATCAATAGATTGCTGTGTAGCACCTGCTGCCATATCGAAAAGGATAAAATCATAATCTTTCTGTAATTGTTCAAAAGCTGTAATTAATCGTTCGGACATTTCTTCTGACCATTCCAGCACACTTTCTAAACCCGATCCACCCGAAATATACACTAAGCCCTCTTTTTCGGTATTTATGACGTCTTCCAATTCCTCTTCTCCAATTAAATAATCTTTCAAACTACTCCGAGGAGCTTCACCAAGAAGTATCGAAATATTTCCCATACCAATATCCATATCTATAACTATGACTTTTTTCCCTTTTTTTATTAGCGAGTGAGCGAAGTTAACGGAAAAGTTAGACTTTCCGACTCCGCCTTTTCCACTAACAATTGCAATAGATCTTGCTAATTCTCCTTTGGCCTTCAACATTTTCAGTCTTAATGCCTCGGCTTGATCACTCATTTCTATCACCTACCAATAGCAGATTGAGCATCTCTTCAAGACAAGCTTCAATTATATCCTCAGGTACTTCCTGCCCATCAGTAAAATATGCCGTCCCAATTCTATATTGTTTCATCAAATTGAACATTTGACCAATCGAGCTGGTTTCATCCACTTTAGTGAAGATGAATTTTTCAATAGGGAATGACGAGAACATTTCGACAATCTTCTTCATGTCTGCTTCCTTAGATGTAACAGACAAAACAAGAAATGATTCCATATTTAACGAGAAATCGATTACACGGTTTAAATCGTCTAAAAATTTCTTTTCCATATAATTACGACCGGCAGTATCGATAAAAATCAAATCCAGATCTTTCATTTTATCAATTGCCGCTTTAAAATCATTGCTGTTATAAACTACTTCAACTGGCGCTTGCAGTAAATTCGCATATGTCCGTAGTTGCTCGATTGCTGCTATTCGATATGTATCAGTCGTTATAAATCCGATCTTTTTCCTATTTTCTAATACTGCTCTTGCGGCAATTTTGGCAATCGTTGTCGTTTTTCCGACACCAGTTGGTCCAAGTAAGTTGACGTATTTTTTATTAAACGAAATTCCGCCAAACGGCAGATCAGCAAACTCTTTCGTCAAGAAATCTCTAACAATCTGCAGTTGTTCGCCTTTTGAAAAATCCTTCTTTTCCAACTTCATCTTCGCGAAGATTTCATTACCTATTTGTAATATGAATTCTTTGGACAGATCTTGTTGTTCTAAGTAGGAGAGCAAAGGTTGTAGCTCTTCAGGTAGGCTGCCGAAAGATGCCACCTGTTTCATTTCCTGTAAAAGCTTCTTCATTTCATTCATTTCTTTTTGCATTTCTAAGTCGACTTGTTTTTCTACTGGAGAAAACTTAGGGAGGAAAATTGTTTCAGCAGGTTTTGAAACAGACCTGTCCAATCCAGCAACAACTTCTACCGACTTTCTTCGGAATAAACCTAAAAACCCCTTCGATTTTACAACGGACGAGCTAAGAATGACGGCCTCGTCCCCCAGGTCCTTGCGTACTTGTTTCATCGCCTCCACCATAGTGTCCGCTGTATATTTCTTCATCTTCATCAAATTTCCACCACCCCTACACTTTGGATTTCAATTGATGCTTCAAGTTCATTGTAAGACAAAACAGGTATTTGCGGGAAGTATCTCTCGGTTATTTGTCTTAAATACATTCGAATAGCCGGTGAACAAAGAATTACGGGTGATTGATCCATCAAAGCAATCCTTTCAATCTCTCTTGCTATCGCCTCCAAGATCTCTTGGGAGTGAGAAGGATTGATGGATAAATAATTTCCTTGCTCGGTTTGCTGAATGTTATCGGCAATCAGCTTCTCAATTTTACCTGACACTGTCAACACCTTGAGTGTGTCCACCCCGGTAGAGTATTGAGTCGTAATTTGTCGCGCAAGCGATTGGCGGACATATTCAGTCAATAAATCGACATCTGATGTATATTTCGAGTAATCCGCAAGCGTCTCAAAAATGATAGGAAGGTTACGGATTGATACATTCTCTCTTAATAATTTTGCCAATACCTTTTGAATTTCACCGATGGAAAGCGGTGTTGGAGTAAGTTCTTCCACAAGAATCGGATAGGTTTCCCGTATATGATCAACCAATTGTTTCGTTTCTTGTCTGCCTATCAGGTCAGCCGCGTTTGCTCGGATCACTTCTGTCAGATGAGTCGAAACGACACTTGGCGGATCAACGACTGTATAGCCTTGAATTTCGGCGTCTTCTTTAACATCATCAGTTATCCATTTAGCTGGCAGACCGAATGAAGGCTCTATTGTGTCGATTCCATTAATAGAGTCGTCACCACCGGGACTCATTGCAAGGTAATGATCAAGAAGAAGTTCTCCTTTTGCGAGTTCATTTCCCTTAATTTTTATTCTATATTCATTTGGTTGTAGCTGAATATTATCCCTAATCCGTACAACCGGAATGACTAAGCCTAATTCAAGCGCAAGCTGTCTTCTTATCATGACAACCCGGTCAAGAAGGTCACCACCCTGTTGTGCATCTACCAAAGGAATGAGACCATATCCGAATTCGAATTCAATTGGATCAACATTCAACAAGTTGACAACGTTTTCCGGCCTTTTCAAACTTTCTGTTTCGACTTCTTCTGCCATTTCCAATAGCTCTTCCGGATCTTCCTCAGGCTTTCTTGACATTAGGAAAGCTCCAATTGCCAATGCTGCAGCTATGGGGGCTGTGACGATATCTTGTATTGGCGTGAAAAGCCCTAATAGAAAAATGGTTGTTGCAGCAACGTATAGTAGCTTAGGTTGTCCCATTAATTGTTTAGTAATATCCGAGCCAAGATTACCCTCTGAGGCAGCACGCGTGACAACGATACCTGTTGCTGTCGAAATGAGCAACGCAGGTATTTGTGATACGATCCCATCACCTACTGTTAACTGGGAAAACTTCGTAACGGCTTCGGCGAATGGCAAGCCCATTTGAACAACTCCGATGATCATTCCAACAAGGAGGTTAATGATAACGATTATGATACCAGCAATGGCATCACCTTTTACAAATTTAGTTGCACCATCCATCGCACCATAAAAGTCTGCTTCATTACTCACTTTTTCACGACGCATCCTGGCCTCTGTGTCAGAAATCATTCCTGCATTCAAATCCGCATCAATACTCATCTGTTTTCCCGGCATCGCATCTAACGTAAAACGTGCTGCAACTTCGGAAACTCGTTCTGAACCTTTCGTAATGACGATGAATTGAATAATGATTAAAATGACAAACACAACGAGACCGACAACAATATTCCCACCGGTAACAAACGTTCCAAACGTATCAACAACGCCTCCTGCATCTCCTTTAGACAGGATTGCACGTGTTGTTGAAACATTTAATCCAAGGCGGAAAAGTGTTAATAATAGAAGCAATGATGGAAAAATCGAAAACTGCAATGCCTCCTGCATATTCATCGATGTCAATAAGACCATAAGAGCCAGTGTAATATTAATGATTATTAAAAAGCTGAGAAGCCAAGGAGGTAATGGGATGACAAGCATTGCGACAATCATAATGACTGCCGTTAATACTCCAATATCCTTAAATTGCATGTCAACACCACTTTCTCACGTAGTTCTAAATTTTTCGTTGTATTCGATAAACATATGCCAATATTTCAGCTACCGTTTTAAAAAACTGGTCTGGTATCCAATCACCAATCTCTACGTCATCGTAAAGTGCTCTTGCCAATGGGCGATTCTCCACCATAACAATATTATTCTCTTTAGCTATCAACTTTATCTTTTGGGCGATAAAATCGGCCCCTTTAGCAATTACAATCGGGGCGTCCATCTTCTCATCATCATATTTCAAGCAAATCGCAAAGTGAGTTGGGTTCGTAATGACGACATCCGCCTGCGGTACTTCCTGCATCATCCTTCTCATCGCCATCTCTCGTTGGCGCTGCTTAATACGTGATTTGATAATTGGATCCCCTTCAGTATTTTTATATTCATCCTTGATATCCTGCTTGGACATCCGAAGGTTCTTTTCATAGTCAAATTTCTGATAAAAAAAATCCAAAATAGCAATGAATAACAGTACAAAAGAAGCTACAATTCCCATTAAAGCAACTAACTGACCAACAGTAAGCAGTGTAACCTCAGGAGTCTTGTATGCAAGGCCCAAAACTTTATCTAAATTCATGACAAGCAAAAGTGTTGTTGTAAAACCGATAAACGAGATTTTTAATAATGATTTTGCTAACTCAACAAGAGCGCGGATTGAGAATATACGTTTTAAACCTTTTATCGGATCAATCTTTTTCAAGTCAAATTTCAAGGGTTCCGTCGTGAATAACAGACCGAATTGAAAAAGATTTCCTGCTATACCTGCAATGACAGCAATTGCCATAACAGGCAATAAGATGTATGCCATTTGAATAATCATATCTTTGTAGATCATCATTGAATGATCAATGTCCAATGTTTTTATAGTTAAAAAATCGGTAAAAGTATGGTTGAAAAATATAAAAAGACGATCACGCATAAAGCCTGCTGTAAAAAAAAGAAACAGAAAAACACAAAGGAGTACGATTGCGCTTGTTACATCCTGACTCTTTAATACCTGTCCTTTCTTTCGGGAATCTTGACGTTTCTTCGGAGTGGCTTTTTCAGTTTTTTCACCCGCAAAGAATTGTAGATCAAGTCTAATCACTTATTAGCCACCCCCTAAGATAAGCATCAGATCCCTCATCGCGGTTATCATCACCTCAAATAATTTACGCATCATCGTGATCATCACAGTAAACATCGTTGCAAGCACAAGAAAGCTAACCCCGATTTTAATCGGAAAACCGACTACGAAGATATTTAATTGGGGAACTGTTCTTGCTGTAATCCCAAGAGCAAGATCGACAAGGAATAAAGTAGCGACAATTGGAACTGACATTTGAAATGCAATTGCGAATGATGTTGCGAACGTTTTAATGACGAATTCGACAAGGCGTTCACTTCCGAAAGATGGCCATAACATTTCGATAGGGATAAATCGGTAGCTGTAAAAAATTCCATCTAATAACATATGGTGACCATTTAATGTCAATAAAAGCAACATAGCAAGAACATTGAAAAACTGTCCAAGTAAGGGGGATTGCGCGCCTGTCTGCGGATCAATTACGTTTGCTATCGCAAAACCCATTTGAAAATCAATAAAACCACCCGCAACTTGGATAGCCGAGATGACTATATAGGCAATTATTCCGATAAAAAGCCCTGTAGTCGCCTCTTTGATAACAAGTAAGATAAACATGTCATTAATCTCTAATTCTGGTGCATCAATGGAATACACCATCATCCATGCTAGTAACGCAGCGAAAATAATTCGATGGGTAGTTGGAATCGCACGGTATGAAAATAACGGCACGGTAATGATAAAGGCTGTCACCCTAGTTAAAACCAGTAAATATACAGCTAGTGAAGGGATTAATGCTTCCATTCTATCACCCTATATATCGAACAAGATTTTCAAAAATGTCCGATGCAAAAGCTGTCACCCTGGACAACATCCATGGCCCAAAAAAAATTATGGCTACAAGAACTGCTATGATTTTAGGTACAAATGCAAGGGTCTGTTCCTGTATTTGTGTTGTCGCCTGAAAAATACTTACGATCAAACCTGTGACCAATGCCACAATCAATAGAGGGCCAGAAGCCAATAATATGACCCATATTGCACGTTCAGCGATCGTAATGACCAATTCGCCTGACATTCAAACCACTCCTATACTATAAAAATACCTTTTGGCTGAAAGCGACAATTGATACCCGCTAAAAACTTTGCAACAAGGATTTGACAATTAAATACCAGCCATCAACAAGGACGAATAATAGAATCTTGAACGGCAATGAAATCATAACAGGGGGTAACATCATCATCCCCATTGACATTAAAACACTTGCAACAATCATATCGATAACAAGGAATGGAATGAATATCATAAAGCCCATTTGAAATGCTGTCTTTAATTCGCTCAATGCAAATGCCGGGACCATCATTGTTAAGGGAATATCATCCAATGTTTCTGGACGTTCTGCTTGATTGTAGCGCAGGAACAGTTCCAAGTCCTTTTGCCGTGTATGTTTACTCATGAACTCCTTGAAAGGAATGCTTGCCCGATCATACGCCTCTTCCAGCGTGATCTCATCTGCAAATAATGGCGTTAACGCCGTATTATTCACTTGTTGCAATGTAGGTGCCATAATGAAAAAAGTAAGAAATAATGCCAGACCGACAATTACCTGATTGGGTGGCATTTGTTGTGTTGCAAGTGCTGTTCTGACAAAAGACAGTACGATAACAATTCTTGCAAAAGATGTCATCAGAATAAGAATTGCTGGAGCAAGTGATAACACAGTTAGAAGAAGGAGCATTTTGATAGATGTCGACACATTAGCCGGGTCACTATCAGAGAAAAACTGGACAAAATCATTCATCTTTTCTGTTCTCCTTTTCTTCCAGGCGGTTCAAATGTTTTTTCCGTTCCTCCCTAATTTCATCAAGTCTTGAAGTGAATAACTTGCCAAAATCAACTGGTTGGTCTTCCCTCGATTCACTTTTGCTTTTGAGCATTGTCATTACTTTATCAATAAGAGTAATCGGACTTTGTTCTTCTTCCGCTTCAAAATAACTTTCAAGCACCTTAATTTCTTCGGGATCTATAATTTCTTTCAACAAACGAACTTCATCCCCCACGCCTATGATGAAATAAGTTTCGCCGATAACAACTAATTGGATTGACTTATTTTGTCCGAGTGAAAGACCGCCAATGTTTTTCATTAATCGATGCTGATTGAACATCCTATTCTTTCGGTTAATGAACTTTAATAAAGCAAAAAGTAAAGCTATGACAAATAACAATGCGAAAAACGTCTTTACATAATCCCATAAGGACAATCCGAATGAATCATCTTTCGTTGCATTACCGGTGTCCGTTACTTTTGTATTCAGTTCACTATTGAACTCTTCGTCACAGTCATTGTCCTTTCCAAGACAATCGGAAATATATTTATCCGAACCGGTTTCAGCTTGAACGACTTTTAGAGGCGATACATTTAATGCAAAGAATACAAGCAGGCAACACAATACTAATTTAAAATTACTTGAATAGTTCATAAGTTAACCCAATGCTTTTTGGATTGCTTCAACAACGCGATCAGCTTGAAATGGTTTTACAATGAAATCTTTAGCTCCGGCCTGAATGGCATCAATGACCATCGCCTGTTGACCCATTGCTGAGCACATAATAACTTTTGCTGAAGGATCTTTTTCCTTTATTAGTTTTAAGGCTGTAATCCCATCCATTTCGGGCATTGTAATATCCATCGTAACGAGGTCTGGCAATAATTCCATATACTTTTCCACAGCCTGCATTCCATCAGCCGCTTCCCCGACTACTTCAAAATTGTTTTTTATCAAGATATCTTTTATCATCATGCGCATAAATGCAGCATCATCCACTATTAAAATGCGTTTACCCATTTTGCAAACCCCCGGATCCTATCTTAAGTTATTTAATCTTTCTTTCTGGCTTAAAACGTCAGTAATCCTTACACCGAAATTCTCATCGATAACCACTACTTCTCCTCGAGCAATATGACGATTGTTTACCAATATATCAACAGGTTCTCCCGCCAACTTATCCAGTTCTATAATGTAACCACTTGACATTTCAAGAATTTCTTTAACCGATCGTTTAGTCCGGCCAAGTTCTACTGTCACTTGTAATGGAATATCCAATAACATGTTTAAGTTATTTGATTTTGTATGGTTAAAAGAAGGACTGTCAAAATTCGCGAATTGAGCTTGTTGCACATGTACTGGTGGCTGTTGTTCTTTTGCCGGCGACAGCTGCTGGCTATTTTCAGATAAAGGTTGTTGGGGCATTTGTGCATCATTCTGCCGATTACCGAAACCTGTAGAATCTTGGTCGCTAAACTCACGCTGTTTCTGGTTCCGTGAAGGCGGAAGAATCGGGGTTTCCACTGTTACTGCTGCTTCCTTCTCCACATCCATTCCCATTAACGTTGTAACAAGATTTTTACCGAATTGTAAAGGGAATAACTGCATAATGTTAGAGTCAATCAAGTTTCCAACCTTTAAATCAAATGAAACTTTAATCATCAATTCATTTTCTGGAATATATGAAATTTCATCCTCGCTTCGCATATCAACTAAATTGATAGACGGAGGAGAGATATCGACTCTTTTATTAAACACTGTAGACATTGATGTCGCTGCAGAGCCCATCATTTGGTTCATTGCTTCCTGTATTGCACTTAAACGTATGTCATTTAGTTCCTCTGGAGGTTGGAGGCCGTCCTCGCCTAACATTAAATCCGCAATAATTGTTGCATCTTTTTGTTTAATGATTAGGAGGTTCATACCATTTAAACCTTCTGTGTACTCAACTTGAACAACAATATAAGGATGGATGAATTCAGCCATCAGCATATCACGATCCACAACAGATATTGAAGGTGTGGTAATTTCAACTTTATGTCCTAACAATGAAGAAAGTGCAGTTGCAGAACTGCCGAAGGAGATATTGCCCACTTCCCCTAAAGCATCTTTTTCCATTTCACTCAATTCGTGACTCAGATTCTGATTTGTTGAGGACGATGTATTAGTTTTTGCGGAGTCTATTTCTTCGCCGCGTAACAACGCTTCGATTTCTTCCTGAGAAAGAATATTATCACTCATCATCTTCATCCCCTTCGTTCAAAGTGCCAATAATTTGTATTGCCATTCTATTTCTTGATTGACCGGGCTGTGCTGTAAATTTCGGAACCCCGCCAACTCTTACAAGTAAAGGATCTTGAATCCTTTGGTTAAGGGGGACAACATCGTCTACTTGAAGCGATAAGAATTCATCAATGGACATCATTCCTTGACCTAACTCAACGCTAATCGGTAAAGAGGTTTGTTTTAAACGTTTTTCCAACACCGTGTTCTGCTCGGGAGTCGATTCTTTCTTATTCGACTGCATCCAGTATCTTACTGAAAGATTTGGTACAACAGGTTCAAGCACTACGTGTGGAATACAAATATTCAACATACCACTTGACTCCCCAATGACAATATTGAAGCCAATTACAACGACAGTTTCGTTCGGTGAAATTGTCTGTAAAAATTGAGGGTTCACTTCAATTTCTGATAGGAAAGGGTCGATCTCAATAATTCCTGACCATGCTTCCCTGAAATTGTCAAAAGATCTTTCAAAAAGATTCGTTAAAATTTTCGTTTCAATTTCGGTCATATTATTTATTGATCCTGTACCTTTCCCCGCGCCGCCCATCAACCGATCAAGCATTGAATAGGCAATATTTGGGTTGACCTCCATTATGATGCTTCCTTCTAAGGGGGAAACATCGAAAATGTTAAGCAATGTCATATTCGGAATAGACCTTATGAATTCTTCAAATGGAATTTGATCAACCGTAGCGACATGTATTTGGATATACGTACGTAATTGTGCAGAAAAATAAGTAGTTAGCAATCTCGCAAAGTTTTCATGGATTCTTGTCAAACTACGAATTTGATCCTTTGAAAAACGAAGCGCCCGCTTGAAATCATATACTTTGACCTTCCGGGTCCCATCTTCTTTTTTCATATTTTCTGCGGACATTTCACCTGTTGACAATGCGGACAATAATGCATCTATTTCATGTTGGGATAAGATATCTTCCGGCATGAGGTCACCTCCCGGTATTGTATATGTTTAAGTTCACTGGATGATATAACTTACTATATACACCTTTTCAATCTCGCCTTTTTGCATTAGCGGATTTAATTGTGCTTTTATGGAATCCTCGAATAACTGTTTCCCGACTTTCCCTTCAAGTTCCTTCGATGTCATTTCGGAAAGCTCTTGAATTACGATATTCTGAATTTGAAAATCCCGTTTCTTCAATTCTTCAGCAGCTTTCTTATTACTTGTTTGGATCTTTAATGTAAGTCTGACGAACTGCTGCCCTTTTAAATTAGTCATGATTTCCGGTACATCAACCGATGACTCAAGAATCTCATCAATGGAGACTTCCTTCGTTTCTGTTTTGTCACTCTTGTCCAATTGGATTTTAAGGGCGATACCGATAATCCCGACGAGTGAAATGCATATTAAGATGATAAGTATCAATGTTAAAACTTTATTCTTCATTTTCTTCACCCCGGATATGCGGATTTGATAATAATTGAACCGATTGATAGAAGTCGATAATTCGCTGGTTTATCGTTTCAACCGGGTCAAGGACGACGTATTTGGAGCCAGTTGTTAATGTTATTGTTGTGTCGGGAAATGATTCGACTTTTTCTATGTAAAGTGCATTTAATGTGAAGTTTGTTCCATTGAGTCGTGTGACTTTTATCATTTTAAAGGGGCCGGGCACTGGGCCGGCCCGTCCCTCCTTTGTTCATATGGCATGTGGAAACTATAATTATCGTTTCAAGTTTACTAGTTCTTGTAGTATTTCGTCGGATGTTGTGATGATACGTGTATTTGCTTGGAAACCACGTTGTGCCACAATCATTTCCGTGAATTCCTCTGAAAGGTCGACGTTGGACATTTCAAGGAAACCAGAAGCGATTTTACCGCGACCTTCTTCAAGAGGAGCCCCTTCACTTGGTTCACCTGAGTTTCCAGTTTCTTGATACAAATTGGAACCAACTTTTTCAAGTCCCCCAGGATTAGAAAATTTGGCTATTTGAATTTGTCCAGCGGTAAAAGGTTCCCCATCTTGGACATACGATACTGTCCCATCTTCCGCAATAGACATTGATGATGAATCCAATGGAATAGTAATGATAGCTTCTCCATCGAGTAAATACCTTCCCTCTCCATCAACTAAATTCCCTACTTCGTCGAGATAAAAGTTCCCTGCTCTTGTATAAAATACATTTGTACCGTCTACATTTCCTACTTTAAAGAACCCATCTCCAGATATCGCCAAATCCAATGTATTCCCTGTAAATTGAGTGGAGCCGTTGGAATGAATTGTGTCGATTGCTGCAATTTGCGAGCCTAATCCAACTTGTTTCGGATTGACACCGCCTCTATTCTCATTTCCAGCAGCTGCACCTGCTACTGTTTGTGACATCAGATCCTTGAAAATAACTCTTCCTTTTTTAAATCCATACGTATTTACATTGGCTATGTTGTTACCGATTACGTCTAATTTCGCTTGGAAATTTCGTAGGCCTGAGATTCCTGAGTACATTGATCTTAACATGTTTTTTCCCTCCCGGATTTTGGGTGTAGCTGCCTCTGTCATTCGGCAGTACGTTGGCATCCTTTTCAAGGTCCTGCCAATTTAGTTTAACTGAGTACAATTGTTCCATCGATATTCGTAAATAATTGATCCTTTGCTTCTTTGCGATCCATCGCTGTAATTACAGTGGAATTTTTTGCACTAATGATTAAAGCTGCCTGATCCATTAGTACAAGTGATTCTTTAATACCCTTCCTCTTTGCCTCATTCACTTTTTCACCAATATGTGCCCATTCACTATCTGAAATGTAAATATGTCGTTCTTTCAATCTTTCATTTGCATGTTTGCTAATTTTCAGCTCTTGTGACTCGATTGCCTGACCAAGTTGTTCAAGGAAAGAGTGTTTAGGTGCAATTGTCGATTTCCCAAGCTGTTTTTGGTGAATTGGTGGCTGCGATGGGACTCTATGAAAATTCAATCTCTCCATTACAATTGCTCCTATTCTATTGACTTATTGATGTAAATGTATCTCCATCAATTCGACTGCCGTCACTTAAAATATACTGTAGTTTTCCATTTTTATTGGAAACCGATACGACAGTTCCTGACTTTTCAACTTCTCCATCCATATAGCCTACTGTTTTACCAATTAGGCGACTTGCCCCTACCAAATCTATTGAATTTAATCCTGACAACACTTCCGAAATATTACCTGGGGATAGCTCTTTCCCATCTTCCATCATAAACACAACAGATCCATTTACGAATTTAGCAGATTGGATAATACCTGTTCCTTCGTTGACTATCAACTTGGAGTCTTCGTCTTTCTTGTCCGTGATTTCATGCCAACGAACACTTTTACCAACGAATTGGTTGTATTGGATTAATTGAGTTTGATTTTGCGCTTCGGCAAACTTTTCAAACGCACTTGCCAAGTTCATAGTCTGTTCCAAGGATGAAAACTGTGCCATTTGTGCAATGAATTCATTATCTTTCATTGGATTTGTTGGATCCTGGTTTTGCAACTGAGCAATTAAAATCTTCATGAATGCGTCTTTCCCCATTGTGTCTGGTCCTGTTTTACGCTGATCTCGTTGTTTGTTGATAAGGAACATCGATTCAGTAATTGGTTTCTGTCCTTCAATCACTTTGTTAGACCTCCAATTCAAGTAAATATTCGTCAAAGGAAAGAGTGTCTTCTGAACTACTACTGTCGTTACTTTCCTTATTCGTCTGTTGCTCACGTTCAAATTGCTCGTTAAATGATTGTTCCCGTTCATTCCTTGGTGACTCTTGGATGGATTGGGCAATATCAATACGATCGACTTGGATGTTTTGTTGGGTAAAGGCGTGTTTTAATTGATGTAATTGGCTATCCAACATTCCTTTGGCAAGGGCGGTTGAGGCTAAGATTCTAGCTGAGATTACACCGTTTGTTTCCATTAATTCAATACGAATTTGTCCTAAGTGTTCGGGATACAATTTAATTAACATTCTATTCGTTCCATTTATTTGTCCAAAATTGGATCGTTTGAATAGAGATTGTAATTCTCGTAGTAAGGATTCACTTTGATTAGTTGAGTTCGTTTTACTTGTTGCAAGATCACCTTTTAATGTAGACGGCAGTCCATTTGTAGAACCCGGCACTTGCAATTCAGTCACTTTTTTGGAACTATCATTTTCTTCAGCCATCGATGAAGACGAATTCAATTCAGGAATTCTCATATCGAATTTTTGAAATGGACTCTCCAATAAATTCTGTTTGCTTGTGGATAGGATCTCATGATCGAATTGTATAGCGGCTTCGGCTATCATGTTTTGAAAAACATGTAACTTCTGCGCCATAGATATCACCATTTCACTTTTCGGCGCTAATAACTCTATTGATTTAATAAAGGCAACCAACTCTACTGCTTCCTTATTTGTTCCACTGTTTCGAAAAGAATTGTTCAAAATCTTCAAGGCATTTTCTTTTAAACCTTCTAAGGTAGATAGTACTGTCCATAAATCTGACGAAATTGTCAGTTCTGTAACTTCTTCCTCTGCATGACCAGCCTCATTCAAAAGCCCCTTCAATAAATCCAGGATTTTTTCAGGGTTCATTGAAATCGCCATCGACAATTCCTCTAAAGTTGTATTCCCTTCATCAAGAAGAACAGATAATCCTACAGATTCAAAATCTTGAAAGGGTTCCATGACTTTCCGAAGCTCCTCAATAGTTTCTGCTGTATATATGTCTGAGACGATCTCGTGTGGTGATTCTGTAGACGTTTTAGACAGTTGACTGTCTTTTATCGAATTAGTCGTATTTACTCCCTTCAATATGTCGCCAAACGACAATTTGTTCACATCGCTTTTATGAACGATACCGGGATGTACTTTACTCATTACAATTTTAGGCTGCAACGCTCCGACTTTCACTTTTTATCACCCCCTTTCACGGAAGGCTCTCATTTTGTTAAGAGACTTGCATATTTCGCAGCATCTTCAGCTGAAAGTTTTTCCATAATCGGTGCCAACACATCCGGCTTTAGACTTGAAAGGATTTCTATAGCTTCCTCATCACTCATTTTAGAAATGATTGGGGCAACCGATTTTGCTGACATCTTTTCAAAAGTAGAAATAATTTCTTTCAAATCGCGTTTATGATCATCTTTAGCGATCTTCAACTCTTCAATTTCAGCTAATAGAGCCTTTTGGTCGGCAATAAGTACATTCTTTTCGTCTTTAACTTTCGATAATTCATTTTGGAGTTTAACTAACTGGGCTTCTTTTTCCTGAATTTCTGCTTGTAAGGAGACTACACGTTCCTCAAATAGAAAATCATCCTTAACTTCATCATCCTGTAGTATTTCATTAAATATAGGAAGTGAAGGATTCCATACGTCATCAAATACATTGATATCTGCGACGTATGCTATGATCAGAAGCACCATTGTCGTGAATAGCAATGGGATTAGTGTCCAGAGCAGAATTCCCTGCAAAAGGCCGCCGCCTTTCTTTTTTTTCACCTTCGACTCATGTACTTCGTGTTTTTTTACCACATTACCACCCTGTTTTTCTTCGATGGAACTTTGCTGTCGTTAACTCATCTAAGAATCGTCCTTCTGACAGTTCCATTTCAATTCGATAATGTTCTCGATCTTTTCCCTTCATCTTTTCAAACTTCTTTACTTCAATAGTCTTTTCGAGTAATTTTTCTTCGAACCAATTCATTTTTGTCCGTGCTTTTATAACGGATTGTTGCTGAATCGCAATTCGCTTTTCAAGACTTTCCAAGTAACGTGTATACGTGTGAATTTCATTGATGTGAAATCCTTGTTCCATCTTCTTTTGATTATCGGACTCAAGTTCTTCTTTCATTTTCAATAAATCGTATAACTCTGTTGCAACCATTTCGAAAGAGGCTACAGCTTTTTTATACTCAGTTTCTGTTTCTACTTTTTCCTGCTCACGATAGGTCAACACTTTTTCAAATCTGTATAAATAAGGTTTCATCATTTGCCACCTCTAAGAGCAAGGGATATCAATTCCTCGATACTATCTTCCATACTTACATTATCGTTATAACTTTGCTTTAAAAACTTCGTAATATATGGCTCGAACTCAATTGCTTCATCGATTTCTTTTGATGTACCGCGCTTATATGCCCCAATATTAATCAAGTCTTCAGATTTGCTATATGTGTAATAAAGTTCACGAAGTTTTTCTGCTGCTTTGACATGTTCTTGACTTGCAATATGATTCATTAGCCGGCTTACGCTTTTCAACACATTGATTGCAGGGTATTGACCTTTATTGGCAAGTGTTCTATCAAGCACAATATGACCGTCCAGTATACCTCTTACCGCATCTGCGATTGGTTCGTTCATATCGTCTCCATCTACGAGAACAGTATAAAAGGCGGTAATTGCCCCAACTTCATTTGTTCCTGTACGTTCAAGTAATTTAGGAAGGATAGAGAAAACGGACGGCGTATATCCGCGGGTTGCCGGTGGTTCTCCTACTGCTAACCCAATTTCCCTTTGCGCCATCGCAACACGCGTGACTGAGTCCATCATTAGCATGACGTTCATCCCTTTATTACGGAAGTACTCTGCTATGGCCGTAGCTGTGAAGGCACCTTTAATACGCATTAGGGCAGGTTGATCGGAAGTGGCTGCCACAACAATTGTTCGACTTAGTCCTTCAGGACCAAGGTCTCTCTCGATGAACTCAAGTACTTCCCGGCCCCTTTCCCCGATTAATGCAATAACGTTTAAATCTGCAGTCGTATTCCTCGCAATCATACCTAATAAAGTACTTTTACCGACACCTGAACCCGCAAAAATACCTACTCTTTGCCCATTTCCGACTGTTAACATACCATCTATCGCTTTGACACCTACAGCTAACTTCTCAGCGATTGGTTTTCGGGTCATGACATTGGGAGGATCTTGTTCAGTTCTGATTGTCGATAGACCTTTTGGCAATGCGCTGTTATCAATAGGATTTCCCATCGCATCAAGTACTTTTCCGATTAGATTCATACCTACTTTTACTTCAAGTGGTTTTCCTGTACATTCCACTAAACACCCACTTGAAATATCCATAATATTGGTATATGGCATTAGGATGACAATCTCTTCGCGAAAGCCGACAACTTCTGCTAAAACGACGGAGTTATCATTCCGCCCATTCTTCAAATGAATTCGGCATACATCTCCGATCGAGCTTTCAGGACCTTGGGATTCTATCATTAATCCGATTACTTGGACAACACGGCCGAATTTCCTATAAGGATTTAGTTTTGGAATGACGTTAACTAACTCTGTAGCCTTTTTCAACGTCAGTCACCACTTTCCATTAAGTCAAAGAGTTGTTCTTTCAGCATGCTCAATTGCTCATCGACACTGACAACGATCCGTCCCTGATTTGTTTCGATGATACAGTCGTTCTCATCAAAATCGTCATTTGCAAATATGAGGAAAGGAACCTCTGGAGGGAAGATGGCCATTAACTCAGAACGGTTAGAGGAGATGAAGTCAAAGTGAGTCGTTGGTACATACAATTTAACTTCTTTCATCTCTCTTGCCTCTTTTAAGCCTTTCTTCACAATCGATAAAAACTTCTTCTTATCATCTTCAAGAGTTGTCCCTAAAATCCGCTCGGCCGTTTTCATCGCAATTTCGAGGATTACTCTTTCCTGGTTCTCCAAGTACTTCTTTGAGTTATCATGTGATTTAACAGTAACCTCATTTGCAATGTTTACGGAGTCGCTCATATCGGACAAAGCTTTGCTTCTTCCTTCCTCATAGCCTATCTGAAAGCCTTCTTCATAGGCTTGTTGTTGCAATCTGGTTTTTTCCTCTTCCCACGTTGCATGCATAGCAGAGATATCTTCCAGAGCCGTTTGTCTCATTCGTTCCAACTTGGACTTTTCTGTTTCAATTTCCGTCCGTGCGTTAGTTAGCATCCTATCGCGTTCCAAAATGAGAGCTTCCTGTGTGAGTTCATGGCCAATTTCGTCAGTCGGCGGTAGATTCAAATTCCGGATTGTGATTTCCTTTACGTCCTCTTTGGGAATCATTTTTATGGAACGGTAAATATTAGACAATGATATCATCCCCTCCACCGCGGGCAATAATGATTTCACCGGACTCTTCCAATCTACGGATAATAGAAACAATCCTTGCTTGCGCTTCCTCTACATCCCGTAGGCGAACTGGTCCCATAACCTCCATTTCATCTTTGAAAGATTCAGCCATACGCTGAGACATGTTCTTGAAAAGAACTTCTCTAACCTCTTCGCTGGATACTCTTAGTGACAAAACAAGGTCTGCATTTTCACATTCACGGACAATTCTTTGAATAGAACGATTATCCAATGTGACAATATCTTCAAAGACAAACATTCTTTTCCGGATTTCCTCAGCAAGTTCCGGATCTTGGATTTCAAGTGCGTCCATTATTGTTTTTTCTGTCGCTCTGTCAACACCATTAAGTACTTGAACAACAGCATCCACCCCACCGGTTTCAGTGAAATCCTGAGTTACTGTAGATGAAAGTTTCCTTTCAAGTACAGCTTCAATTTCACTAATTACTTCCGGAGAAGTGGAATCCATTGTCGCTATTCTTTTAGCGATATCCGCCTGCATTTCCTGTGGTAGGGAGGATAATATAATCCCAGCCTGCTCGGCTTCCAAATATGAAAGTATCAACGCTATCGTCTGTGGATGTTCATTTTGAATGAAATTCAGTACTTGTGCCGGATCAGCTTTCCTTGCAAAATCAAACGGTCTGACCTGCAATGACGTAGTTAGGCGATTGATGATTGATAGGGCGTGCTCTTTACCAAGTGCCTTTTCTAACACTGTCTTCGCGTACCCAATACCGCCTTGCGATATATAATCTTGAGCAAGTGCGATATTATTGAATTCTTCAATAATTTCTTCCTTTACCGTCGAATCCACCTTTTTCACACCGGAAATTTCAAGAGTCAACATTTCAATCTCTTCTTCCGTTAAATGTTTATAGACGGATGCCGAGACTTCCGGACCAAGCGAAATGAGTAGGAGTGCTGCTTTTTGTTTACCGGTCATTTCTTTATCTTTCCTAACCATATTCATCTCCCCATCAATCATCAGTAAGCCATGACCTTAATAACTTTGCAAATTCCTCAGGCTTTTCTTTCGCCATTTTTTCAAGAGACTTTTTCCGCAATGTGGCTTCGGTTTCATGTTCAGGTCTAATCTCTTCGTCCCTAATTCCTTTTTCCTGGATGACTGCCGGGCTATCCTTTTCTCTACGTTTTCGCATAAAAGCAACGACAAGAACGACGATTACAACGAGGAGAAAAGCACCAATTCCATAGCCCCACCATGGGATTGATATCTGTTCGATTGGAGTTACATTGGCTACTTTACCGTTAAAAACATGTGACGATATCGCGATTTTATTTTCCCAGAAACTATCTGGTATTTCAGTCGGTAGATAGCTTTTATCAATAGACGTACTGATTATGGTCTCCAAAATCGATCTAATATCAGTTTGCACATCGGCAGTTAACGATTCGATATCGTTAACATCCGGGGGCTCTACCATTACTTGAATACCTATATCCCGGATCTTATAAGGGCTTTCCACGATATCTTTTCGAATTCTGTTCACTTCGTTATTGATTGTTTCTTCCATACGGTCGTAATCACCGTTGGATGTATTGCCCTCAACAAATCCCGTACGATTATCAGTAGGATCTTCGCCCTCTAAAGTGCCTCCTGCATTTGCACCATTGCCAGAGAAGGTTTCTGTTATTCTTTGCACACTGATTGCCAAACTATCAAGGTCCTCATCAACCCGATCGACAAGGTTTTCCTGTCTGTTTTCTTGTTTAAAGTCAATATCAGTTGTAACCGAGACGATAACTTTATCTTGACCGACCATCGTACCAAGCATCATTTGCACTTTTCGTTGTAAATCACGCTCAATATCTTTTTTCAATTCCATTTGATTTATAATTGTAGTGCCTGAAGAGTGGGCTGTAGATTTCAGATCAAAGTACTCGGAATATTGGTTCATAATCACAATATCGTCTGTAGATAAATTCGGTAAGCTTTTTGATACTAAGTTATATAGAGCATTAATTTGTGGTTCAGTAAATTGATGGCCGGGTTCAGTATTCAGTAGAATTGCAGCACTGGCATTTTGAACAGATTCGTTCATAAAAACACTTGGCGTCGGTAAAGTAATCATTACTTTCGCGTCTTTGACACCACGTATACCTTTTATCAAGTTGGCCAATTCCGTCTGCATCGTTGCCAGTTTAATCATATTGAATTCATTGTCGGTCGTTCCAAACCCAGCATTTTGGGAGAAAAATGAATAATCGATTGTTCCTGAATTCGGGTACCCTTCCGCTGCTAACGTTACAAGTAAGTCATCCACACGATCTTTAGGCACTAAAATAGACGTACCGCCAGGGGCGATTTGATTAGGAACACCTTGGGCATCTAACTCCTCTTTAATGCGTCCGATTTCCGCTCGGGAAACATCTTTATAAAGCGGAACAAAGTCAGTTTTTGACAAGAAGAATGTCAAGACTGCGGCCAATGCAACAATCACCACTGCCGACCCGATATATGTAGTTTTTTGTTGTTTGGTGCGACTTAACCAGAACTTTTTTAAATCAGCTCCAATTTTAGTCAATCTTTCTTTCATTCTAATCCCCCGGTCTACTTACGTGGTTCAGGTAAACATACTATTTGCCAAATTACACAGGCATCCGAATTATTTCCTGATAAGCTTCCACTACTTTGTTTCGAACTTCCATTGTTGCATTTAATGCAATTGACGCTTTTTGAGCGGTAATCATTACATTATGCAGATCAACATTTTCACCCATAATGAGTTTTTGAGTTAATTGGTCAGATTTACCTTGCAAGGTATTCACTTCTTGAATCGCATCTTTTAAATACGTACCAAAACTTTGTTGTGCCTCGTAAGGTGTTGGCTTCATGCTTTGGTTTATCTTCAGCATTCCTGCCGTGTTATTTAGTCCAGCTATTGATTGAATTGGCATCATTAGTCCCCCCCTTTATCATTTACCTATCTCAAGGGCTTTCATTAGCATTGATTTATTGGCATTCAACACCGTGATATTCGCTTCATAGGATCTTGTTGCAGACATGAGATCAATCATTTCTCTTAAGGGATCCACATTAGGCATTTGAACATAACCGTCTTCATTCGCATCCGGATGTGTCGGATCGAATACAAGTTTAAATGGAGTTTCCATATCTTCCTTAATTTCAGAGACGGTCACTCCGTTGCCCGATGAACTTTTATTATTACCTATTGCTGCATTGAGCATTGATGAGAACTGACCTTCAATTGGTTTGAAGCTTACTGTTTTTCTTCGATATGGCTGCCATTCACCGTTTACCATTTTCCCCCGTGTCGTTTCGACATTTGCCATGTTTGAGGAAATAACGTCCATCCTTAAACGTTGGGCGGTCAGTGCTGAGGCGGAAGTATTCAAACTTTGGAATATTGACATACTTATCGACCTCCCTTGATTACGTTTTGCAATGTATTAAATTTCCCATTTAATCGATCAACAAGTGCATTGTAATAGATCTGGTTTGCTGCGAGATCCGCTTGTTCCTTTTCCATATCAACTCCATTACCATTATGCCTGTAACGAAAATCCAAGCTTTTAATCCCATTTGTTGAAACATTTGATGTGAAGTCAAGATGTAACTCATTAGTTCTATATGCTCTAAGGGAGCTTGAACTGGATTCATGAAGCAGTTCTTTAAAGCTGACACTTTTCGCCTTATAATTCGGCGTATCCACATTCGCAATATTTTGAGCAATCACCTTGCCTTTGGCAGATGAAAAATTCAACCCACGTTCCAAAAGCGAGATGGTAGATCCATAAATATTCATATCGATAATTCACCTCATGTTCAATTAACATAAATTAGTTTTATATGTTTATTTCTATCAAACTTAAATTTATATATATATGTCTTATTGTATCGGATTTTGGAGAACTTTGTCTATCATATTAATATAAATAGCATAGTACAAAACAACCCTTTTAATTCGTTAGTTATAGGTAAAAACTAACTTATAGGACTATTATAAGGCCACCTTTAAATCTGAATTGCGCACATTCTTTTTTCATCCATAATTTTTCACATAAAAAATAACACTTCCGCAATCATCGCGGAAGTGTTATTAAGAGTAATTAGTTCTTTTGGTTTTCAAGTTCTTCAAGGAATTTGCTGTTTAGGACTTTGATATATGTTCCTTTCATTCCAAGGGAACGTGATTCAATTACGCCAGCACTTTCAAGTTTACGCAAAGCGTTTACGATGACTGAGCGCGTAATTCCAACTCTGTCTGCAATTTTCGAAGCAACAAGTAGCCCTTCGTTACCATTTAGCTCGTTGAAAATATGTTCAATCGCTTCGTGCTCACTGTAGGAAAGGGAGTTAATTGCCATTTGAACGACGGCTTTACTACGAGCTTCCACTTCGATTTCTTCTGCTCTTTCACGAAGAATTTCCATTCCGACGACTGTTGCACCATACTCCGCAAGAATTAAATCATCTTCAGTAAACTCTTGTTGAAGACGAGCAAGAATAAGTGTACCAAGGCGTTCTCCACCACCGATAATCGGAACAACTGTAGTTAAACCTTCTTTGAAAAGTTCGCGTTCTTCTTCAGGAAATACAGAATAATCGCTGTAAACGTCAATATTCGATGATGTCTCATTTACTTCGAAAAGTTTTTTTGTATATTCCTCAGGGAATTTACGGTCTTCGAACATTTTTTTCATACGTTCATTTTCAATTTGATGGTGAATTTCAAGACCAAGTAATTTGCCTTTTCTGCTAACGATAAAAGCGTTACATTCAATAACTGAACTTAACTTTTCCGCCATTTCCTTAAAGTTAACAGGTTTTCCTGCTGTTTCTTGTAACATTGCATTAATTTTTCGTGTTTTTGTTAGTAAAGCCATTGCTATTTCCTCCTTAGGTTTCCGTGCATTTATGAATATTCTAAAGCTTTTTAATCGTTAAATAAAGTAAAACGACTCCATTAAAGGATAAAATGTGACAAATCTTTGTTTTTTATGATGTTTTTCAACTTTTCATCGACATATGCCAACGTAATTTTTATAGTAGAAGGGCCAATTTCAGCGGCTTCATAGGATAATTCCTCAAGCAATTTCTCTAAAATCGTATGCAAGCGGCGAGCTCCGATATTTTCCGTATTGTCATTCACATCAAATGCGATTTCTGCAATTCGTTCAATCGCCTCATCTGTAAATTCAATATTGACATTTTCCGTCGCCAATAATCTTTGATATTGTGTAATCAGTGAAAAATCCGGTTCTTTCAATATCCTGAAAAAGTCATCTTTTGTCAGTTTATCAAGCTCCACGCGGATTGGGAAACGGCCTTGAAGCTCAGGGATGATATCCGATGGTTTAGACATATGAAAAGCACCTGCCGCGATAAACAGGATAAAATCCGTTTTAACAGGACCATATTTCGTTGTAACCGTTGACCCCTCCACTATTGGAAGGATATCTCTTTGTACACCTTCCCTTGAAACATCCGCAGAAGACCCACCACCATTACCTCGACTTGCAATCTTATCCATTTCATCAATGAAGATAATGCCGGATTGTTCAACTAACTCAACAGCTTTTCTGGCTATATCATCATGATCAATCAGTTTATCGGCTTCTTCAGCTTGAAGGATTTTCCTTGCATCCTTCACCTTCATTTTACGTTTCGTCATTTTTTTCGGCATTAGAGAGGACAATGCATCTTGCATATTTGCCCCCATTTGTTCCATTCCCGAACCCTGTAATGCATCAAACATTGAAGGCTGTTGAGAAGAGACTTCAACTGTAATCATTTCCTCTTCCAACTCACCCGCAGCAAGCCGCCGTGAAATTTCCGAGCGTTTCCTACTGATTTCGACCTGTTCTTGCGAATCGTTTTCCTCTTCGACAACCTTTTGCCCGAAAAGCATTTCAAATGGATTTTGCATATTCCCTTTTCGTTTCCGTTCCGGAACTAACAACTCGACAAGCCGTTCTTCTGCCAACTTTTCGGCCTGCCCCTTCACAGATTCACGCATTTCTTCACGGACGATCCGTACACCAGCTTCAGTCAGATCTCTTACCATTGACTCAACATCTCGACCAACATATCCGACTTCCGTAAATTTTGTCGCTTCTACTTTGATGAAAGGAGCATTTACCAACTTCGCAATCCTTCTTGCAATCTCAGTCTTCCCTACTCCGGTCGGACCAATCATCAAAATATTTTTCGGAATGATTTCACTTTTCTCTTCATCCGTCAATAGACTTCTTCGATACCGATTGCGCATTGCAACCGCTACAGCTTTTTTAGCTGCGTCCTGCCCGACTATATAACGATCGAGGAATGCAGTCAATTCGCGTGGTGTCATTTCCTTTTTTTGGTTCATTTTAGTACCTCCACAATAATTCGATCATTTGTGTAGACACATATTTCAGCGGCAGTTTCAAGCGCCGCCCTTGCAATCTCCTCTGCATTGAGTGAATCGCCGCTATACTTTTTTAACGCACGCCCTGCCGCCAATGCGTAGTTTCCACCGGAACCGATAGCAAGGATGCCGTCATCAGGTTCAATTACTTCTCCTGTACCCGAAACGAGTAAAAGCCTATCCTTGTCAGCGACCAAGAGAAGCGCCTCCAATTTCCTAAGGATCCGGTCTCCCCGCCATTCTTTCGCAACTTCAACAGCTGCCCTTTCAAGATTGCCATTGAATTCTCCTAATTTCCCTTCAAAAAGTTCAAATAGGGTAAATGCATCGGCAACCGAGCCTGCGAAGCCTGCAAGGATTTTGTCTCCGAAAAGTCTTCTTACCTTCTTCGCGGTATTCTTCATGACAACGGATTCACCCATCGTCACTTGCCCATCACCCGACATCGCACAAACACCATTGTGCCTTATAGCAAATATCGTGGTAGCATGAAATTCCATCTTCTCATCCTCCTACGCTCGCGGATGTGTCTTCATATAAACTTTCCGCAAGTGTTCTTTTGTAATATGCGTATACACTTGTGTCGAAGATAAATGACTATGGCCAAGCAGCTCCTGAACCGTCCGTATATCCGCCCCATTAGAGAGTAAATGTGTTGCAAAAGAATGACGAATCATATGTGGATGAATCTTGCCATGAATCGCTGCGTCCTCCATCATCCTGTTCAATATATGTCGAACACCACTATCAGTAATTGGATCACCACGTAAATTAACAAATAGGGATTGATGGTTTTTCTTTTTCATCAATATAGGACGACTATTTTCTAAATAGGATTCCAATGTTGTCTGGGCAAAACTTCCAAAAGGTACATACCGTTCCTTTCTACCTTTACCCATAACCTTTACGATTCCAAGTGAAGTATCAATATCGCGAAGGCTGATGAACGTCAACTCACTTACCCGTATTCCAGTTGCATAAAGCAATTCAAGGAGAGCAAGATTGCGAAGTGATTTCGGATCTTCACCTTGGCATGATGCGAAAAGTGCTTCCAATTCCTCTTCATAAAAAAAAGCCGGAAGCCGCTGTTCCTTCTTTGGGTGATTCAACAAACGAAATGCATTATCATTTATTCCGAATCGAGCATTTCCGAATTTATAAAACGAGCGTATTGATGAAATCTTCCGGGAGATTGACATCCTAGACAATCCACGATCATAAAGCCTTGTTACATATAATCTTGCCTCGGAATACTCGACTTTATCCAAATCAGCAATTCCTTCCTCAACCAAAAAAGAAAAAAACTCCCGAATATCATTGCTGTATTCTGATACGGTAAGTGATGAATAATTCTTTTCTAACTGAATATAGGAAATGTACTCGTCAAGAACAATAGACATGTCATCTCTTTGCGTCAAGTGCTCACCCCCATAATGAAACACTCTACTAATTATAACAAAATTAGAACATGTTTGAATAGTGGTTATTCTTCATTTTTTTAAAATATTTACCGTACACAACCAATTAATCGAATTGGAGGACTAATCGAGAAATTGCAAAGTCGTCCACGATTCACTATACAACCCTTTCGCCACTTCGGCAACAGAATCGTCTTAGGAAGTCTGACATCTCTTGATCATATCATTTTTTCGACACACTTTGTTCAAATTTAGTATATGTAAGAGGGAAAAAGCTGCGCAATGTGAATTATTTCCACATTCAGCAGCCCTTTGACATTAATTATCACTCGATGTGATTCGCTTGATTTTATTCTTGCGCATCCTCTTTGTAATCACATTCTGTACATTGAATTTGAATACCTTTTTTAAGTCGTTTTTCGACTAAGGTGTTTTGACACTTAGGACATGGCCTTGCGATTGGTTTATCCCAAGAGACATATTCACACTCCGGATAACGGTCGCAACCATAGAATATCCTCTTCGTCTTACTCTTTCGCTCAACAACTTGCCCTTCTTTACATGATGGACAAGCGACCCCTATCGGCTTGATGATCGCTTTTGTATTTCTACAATCCGGGAAGTTTGAACATGCCATGAACTTACCATACCGTCCCATTTTGTAGACCATAGGTGAACCACATTTTTCACAGTCTTCACCCGCAGGTTCGTCTTTGATTTCAATTTTTTCCATTTCATCTTCAGCCACTTTAAGATGCTTTTCAAATTCCTTGTAAAACTCATCTATGACCTGCTTCCACTGCACTTCGCCCTCTTCAACATTGTCGAGATTCTTTTCCATTTCTGCAGTGAACTCAACGTTTATGATATCCGGGAAGTATTGATTCATAGCTTGATGAACGATTTCACCCAACTCAGTAGGCACAAAACGTTTAGCGTCCAACGTGACATAGCCACGTTTTTGTATGGTATCAAGCGTCGGAGCAAAAGTCGATGGTCTTCCTATTCCAAGCTCTTCAAGAGTCTTAACAAGTCTAGCTTCAGAATACCTTGGAGGCGGCTGCGTGAAATGCTGTTTCGGATCGATGTCCTTCCCTTTTACGAACTCACCCTTCTCGAGAGGTGGTAAAATGCGATCCTTTTCCTCTTGCTGATCGTCGTCCCCTTCGATATATACTTTCATGAACCCAGGGAATTTCACTTCAGATCCAGTAGCTCTGAATTTCACTTCACCATTCATCAAATCAGCAGTAACTGTATCTAAAACTGCTGGGGCCATCTGACTAGCAACAAAGCGCTCCCAAATCAATTTATATAATCTGTGCTGATCACGTGATAAAAATGCTTTCATCGCCTCAGGTGGCCTCATAACCGATGTCGGTCTAACTGCCTCATGCGCATCTTGGGTATTAGCTGATTCTTTAGCCTTCGCCTTTGTTGTCGAGATGTATTCTTTCCCGTACATTGTTTCGATAAAAGACGCAGCTTCACTTTTAGCCCCTTCAGAAATGCGTGTAGAATCTGTTCTCATATATGTGATCAGACCCACTATGCCTTCTTTACCTGTATTGATACCTTCGTACAACTGCTGGGCGAGCATCATCGTCTTCCTAGCTCTGAAATTCAACTTGCGCGCCGCTTCCTGCTGAAGGGAGGATGTTGTAAACGGAGGCGCCGGATTCCTTTTTCTTTCCTTCTTAACAAGGTTTACGACTTCAAAATCAAGGCCAGACATCTTTGAAAGGATTTCTTCAACCTGTTCCTTATTTTCGAGCTTCAATTTTTTTGAAGCATCACCATAAAAGGAAGCTTCGAATTTTTTTCCGTTTTTATCAAACTCTCCAACAATGCTCCAATATTCTTCCGGAACGAAAGCCTTTATCTCATTCTCCCGATCGATTATCAAACGCAATGCCACAGATTGGACTCTTCCTGCCGACAATCCTTTTTTAACTTTCTTCCAAAGAATCGGGCTAATATTATAGCCTACAAGTCTGTCCAGAATTCTTCTAGCTTGTTGGGCGTCAACACGATTCATATCTATCGGTCTTGGGTTTTTAAATGACTCTTTAATAGCATCCTTCGTAATTTCATTGAAAACTACACGACAATCCGAATCGATATCAATCCCTAATTGATGGGCCAAATGCCAAGCAATCGCTTCCCCCTCTCTGTCGGGGTCAGCCGCAAGGAATATTTTCTTCGATTTTTTTGCATCTTTTTTCAATTCTTGGAGGATAGGACCTTTTCCTCGTATTGTAATATATTTCGGTTCATAATTATTCTCGGTGTCCACGCCCATCTGGCTTCGTGGCAAATCCCTTAAATGACCGATTGATGCACGTACTTTATACTTTTTTCCTAAATAACGCTCAATTGTCTTCGCCTTTGCTGGAGACTCGACAATTACTAAGTAATCTGCCATTTGCTTGTTCCTCCTCATAGAGGTTTCCTATTTATATTCACCAAAACTAATTGTTGATTATCTTTGCCCATTCTCATAACTGGTGAATTCGGACTCAAAAGAATATCTGATGCAAAATGTATAACAGATTTGATATAAAATCAACCTTTTCAACACAATGATTGGAATTTACATGTAGTTGGCTAACTCATTTCAAACACTTGAAAGCCGTTCCAGATGGGTTTTGCGCCTTGTACAATCAATTTATTCGGCCCTAATGATAAAGACGATGTAATTGGCCCAGGAACGGCGTAAATCCCCTTCCCGTGTTCAAGTGCATGATCCACAGTGCTCATCGTTCCGCTTTTTTCATTAGATTCTGTTATGATCACGGATTCCGATAAACCACTGATGATCCGATTGCGCATCGGAAATGTCCATTTGGCGGGTTTCATATAGGGTGGATATTCGGTTAATAATAAATGATTTTCAGCTATTTCCCTTGCAAGTTGCTTATTCGCCTGAGGATATAAATGAAATAATCCATGACCTAAGACTGCGATTGTTTTTCCACCATATTGAATTGCGGCTTTATGAGCCATTGTGTCAGCGCCTTTAGCAAGTCCGGATACGATGACTGCCCCATTTTCCACAAGTGGAGGTACGATGAATGAAAGGGCTTTAAGTGAGTAATCTGTTGCCAAACGCGAGCCAATGATAGCAACCTTCAATTGTGCCTCTAAAATGTTCGTCACTCCCTTTAAATAGAGCACTGCCGGAGGGTCGACTAACAATTTTAATGACTGTGGATATTTTTTATTTGTAATTGGTATCGGTATGATTTTTTCTTGATGATAAAGTAGATGAAAGGGGGTTTTCTCATGGAGTTTAAGCTGTTCTTTCAAACGGACCGCTTTGATTTCGGGGATTTGTAGCAGTCTCGCAAGGTCAGTTGCATGATAATTAAAAAGATTGGTGAGTTCTGGATCACAACTCAGGATAGTGTGAAATTTATTATAAGGCACAGGATAAACATAATGCAATGCAAGTAGTCTTTTGTCGACTTCAGTAATTTCCATACAGTTCCTCCTTAAATTTGTATATGCAAAAGAACAGCATGCAGTTTCAACCGCATGCCGTACTTTGAATTAATGAGTTTTACACTGTTCGTATAAACCTTTTTCTTTTAGAACCTTGATCAATGTCTCTCCGATTACGGAAGGTGTGTCTGCTACTTCAATACCTGCCGCATTCATTGCTTTGATCTTTTCGGCTGCAGTACCTTTACCACCGGAAATGATTGCGCCTGCGTGGCCCATACGCTTTCCTGGAGGTGCAGTTTGTCCACCGATGAAGCCTACGACAGGTTTAGTCATGTTTGCCTTAACCCACTCTGCAGCCTCTTCCTCAGCAGTACCACCGATTTCACCAATCATGACTACCGCGTATGTTTCAGGGTCCTCATTGAACTCCTTAAGAACATCGATGAAGTTTGTCCCGTTTACAGGGTCTCCACCAATGCCGACAGCAGTCGTTTGACCAATACCAGCTTGGCTTAATTGGTGTGTTGCTTCATAAGTTAAAGTCCCTGAACGGGAAACGACACCAACATGTCCTTTTGTATGGATGTAGCCAGGCATAATTCCAATCTTACATTCATCAGCAGTGATGACGCCCGGGCAGTTTGGTCCAACAAGGCGAGTTTTCTTACCTTCCATATAGCGTTTCACTTTGATCATATCGATAACAGGAATATGTTCAGTAATACAGATTGTCATATCTAATTCTGCGTCAACAGCTTCAAGAATCGCATCCGCTGCAAAAGGAGCCGGAACATAGATGACGGATACGTTTGCACCTGTTGCTTTAACTGCTTCTTCAACAGTGTTGAAAACAGGAACACCTTCAACTTCCGTTCCACCTTTTCCTGGAGTGACTCCTCCGACGATTTTCGTGCCATACTCAAGCATTTGCTTCGTATGGAAAAGAGCTGTAGAACCTGTGATACCTTGTACAATCACTTTTGTATCTTTATTAATATAAATTGCCATCGTTTGTCCCTGCCTTTCTTAGCCTACGAGTTCAACAATCTTTTGTGCACCGTCTGCCATCGTGTCAGCAGCGATGATGTTCAATCCGGATTCGTTCAATAAAGCTTTACCTTTGTCAACATTCGTACCTTCTAAACGTACGACTAATGGTACTTGAAGTCCGACTTCCTTCGCAGCTGCGATAACGCCTTCTGCGATGACATCACATTTCATGATACCACCGAAAATGTTAACGAAGATACCTTTAACAGCTTCGTCGGAAAGGATGATTTTGAATGCTTCAGTAACTTTTTCAGCAGTTGCACCGCCCCCAACGTCAAGGAAGTTTGCAGGTGTACCGCCGTAGTAATTGATTGTATCCATCGTAGCCATAGCAAGGCCAGCACCGTTAACCATGCAGCCGATATTCCCGTCTAGGGAGATATAGCTAAGGTCGTATTTAGATGCTTCGATTTCCTTCGGGTCTTCTTCATCGAAATCGCGCAATTCGACAATGTCTTTATGACGATATAACGCATTTTCATCAAAGTTGAATTTTGCATCCAATGCCAAAACATCATCATCACCTGTAACAACAAGTGGATTAATTTCTACTATTGAAGCGTCTTTTTCAACAAATACTTGATAAAGTCCAAGCATGAATTTCGCTGCTTTATTAACAAGTTTTGTAGGGATGTTCATGTTGAATGCCATACGTCTTGCTTGGAAGCCTGTCAAACCGACAATAGGATCGATAATTTCTTTAAATATTTTTTCAGGTGTTTGTTCAGCAACTTCCTCGATATCCATTCCGCCTTCTTCAGATCCCATCAATGTAACGCGATCTGTAGCGCGGTCAACTACGAGGCCAATATAGTATTCTTTTTTAATATCTGACCCTTCTTCGATAAGAAGTCTTTTAACTTCTTTACCCTCAGGTCCTGTTTGATGGGTTACAAGAGTTTTACCAAGAAGCTCCTTTGCATACGCGCGCACTTCGTCAAGATTTTTAGCGATTTTAACGCCGCCTGCTTTACCACGCCCGCCTGCATGAATTTGCGCTTTGACTACGATAACATCAGTGCCGAGCTCTTTCGCCGCTTTTACAGCTTCATCGGGCGAAAATGCTACCCGACCGTTTGAAACAGCAACGCCATAATCTCTAAGCAGCTGCTTACCTTGATATTCATGGATATTCATCTTACATCCTCCATTCGAACTTGTAGCTCATAATTTACTGCCGTATCTATTGTAGTCAAGATGTAAAATAATGTCCACAGTTGTATTTCACAATTTAACATTTTTTTGACAGAGTTCGTCATTTTCCGATAGTTTTCTTCGTATTATGCTCTCTATCAATCTGATAAATGTATGCAAACACTTCAGCAACAGCCTGATATAACTGTTCAGGAATCGTTTCATTGACATCCAATTGCCCTAATAATTCAACCAAAGTCTCGTCTTCTTGTATTGGAATTCCATGTTCCTTTGCTTTACCAATTATATTTTCAGCTACAAGACCATTACCCTTGGCAACGATTTTTGGTGCCTCTACGACATCTGGATCATATGACAGTGCAATTGCTCCTTTTCTAATATGCTTCTTACCCGTCATACCCGAAAGTCAACTCCTTGGAAATTCGACTTCAACTGATTCGATATATTTCTTTTTGCTTCTTTTTCAAGTTTTTTAAAAGAGATACCCGATAATTTATAGTCAGCTGATTCAAGTCCACTCTTCAATCTTTCTTGGAAGATGTCGCCAATAAGCTTTAACTTTTCGTCATCATTAAAAACAGTGACTGATACAACCCTGTTTTGAACTTGCATATCAATAACAGTTTCCTTAATGGAACTTAGATCCAGGTAAAATAAGATTCTTGCATATTCCGGATCAATTTTTCCGTCCTCTCTCATTCTTCCATTCCATTGCATTGTCGCATCAATCCGTTTACCTAACAATTCGAGAGGGAGCTGCATGACTATCTGTTGATTCATACCTGATTCAACAGATTGAAGAAGTGAACCATTCAAACGGGCCACTGCCAATTCACTTGCTTCCCTTAATGCTGGAGAAATTGCTGATTCATTTAACAATGCGATCAACTGCGGTTTTAACATGTCTTTTATCTTGTTAATATCCGGTTCATTCTGTATTAATACAGCTTCGTAATTAAAACCTAACGTATTGAATAGTTTTTGCATAACATCCTTCATTACATTTCCATCTATCGTTTGTTCAACTATAGAATTGGAAATTCGTCCAAGTTGATCTAATGTCCCTAAAATTTTATCTTTATGATGCGCGGATAGGCTAAAGTCATCCACCAATGCCGTTTTAAACGAGTCTAAAACACGATGCATCCCTTCTTTAGTTTCTATTCCAACGAATGTTTTAAAGTTCAGATCCGTTAGCGGCAATTTCAATTCGACAAGGCGTTGAACAGAGCTCAGTGCTTCCTCCTGAATGGTAGGTGGCACCGATTTCATAAGATGTGCTGCACTTATAAGATTTTCCCGGGAAACAGGAATTTTATGCTTAATGAAATGGTTTATAAGGCTTTGCATTTCCTCTGATTTTGGGAGTTGCATGGTTTCAATCAATTTCATCATTTGGTTTTCCTTTGTTTCCGTTGCAGTTATAGGACCAGTAATGATCTTTAATTGTACGTCCGGCTCAATCGACTTCACTTTGAAGAAATACGCATCCCCCGTTTGCATCGCTACTTCGAGTCTCGCCATCAATTTCTGTTCGCCAATTTGAACTTCAGCCATCTGCCCTTTGAAAATTTGGTTTATCCGCCCTTGAAACACTTGTCCTTCGCGTAGTGATAGGCCAATTGAGTTCGGGGTAAGAAAATTGTTCATCAATCCGTGAATCGATGGATGACTCACCTCTCCATCACACCTTCCAACATCGATTTTACAGGCTCGAAAGTTTTCCTGTGGTGCTTACATGGTCCATGAATGCGAAGAGCTTCAACATGCTCAGCTGTGCCGTATCCTGCATTCTTTTTGAATTGATACATTGGGTAACAAGCATCGAGCTCATCCATCAAGTCATCCCTTGTCGTCTTAGCTAATATAGAAGCAGCGGCTATCGCAAGACTTTGTGCATCTCCTTTAATAATAGATTCAGCACGGCAATTAACTTTAAGTGCCATCGCATCCGCTAAAACAATAGAGGGATATACAGATAGATTATTTACTGCTGTCTCCATCGATTCCCTCGTTGCAGCATAAATATTCACGGCATCTATCCGTTCTGCAGATTGTATATGTACGGAATAACTGACCGCAACCTGTTTAATCAGGCCAGCCAAACGATTCCTCTCCTGCCTACTTGTCTTTTTTGAATCATCGAGGCCTAAAAGACAGTCTACATTGTCCGGCAAAATAACAGCTGCACAAACGACCGGGCCCGCTAATGGCCCTCTCCCAGCCTCATCGACACCCGCAACCAATTCCTCACCGGATATTTTATAGCTCCCATCAAAGGCTATTTTATCTAAAAGCATTTTTTTCAACTGTTGTTTCTTCTCAAAGTTTCGATACCAACGTTCCAGTTCCCTTTTCACCCCGACACGTTGATCGGATTCAAGCTCTTTCATCCACCGTTCAGGTAGTTCGGTGGATTTCAACCGTTCTGATATTTCTTTTATCGTTTTCATTATTTTCACCTTCTATATGTATGTCGCATTATCTTTCTTATCGGTTAAAATAAGAGTGGGTTTATTGCTCCTAAAAGAAAAAGGCCGATCATTACGGAATTACTCCGTAATGTTTTCGGCCGGTCTCTCTATGTCGTCTGTAAAATCGAAAGTCAACTTGCCCAACAGTTCGCTGCGTATGTCTTGGATTATCAATTCAGCTACTTTGTCATAATCAATCTCCCCGCCCTGTGTATAGGCTTTGCGGGACTCACCTATTGTATTGAACACTTCTTGGATGTCTTCGCCAACAGTTTTGATGCCATATCGCTTTTCAAGTCGATCCGGATAATGCGCTTCTAAAAAACGGAGGCCGTAAACAGCAAGGTTTTCCATATTGACAACAGTATCCTTAATGGCTCCGGTCAAGGCAAGTTTATAGCCAACTGCCTGATCTTCAAATTTCGGCCAGAGGATTCCCGGGGTATCTAATAATTCAAGCTCTTTTTCAAATTTGATCCATTGCTGTGCTTTTGTTACACCCGGCTTATTTCCCGTTTTAGCAATGTTTTTCTTCGCCAAGCGATTTATCAATGTCGATTTACCAACATTCGGGATCCCGACAATCATTGCCCGGATGGCTCCAGGTCGAATACCTCTTTTTTTCAAACGTTCGATCTTCGGCGCAAGTATTTCCTTTGCCGCCTTTATCACTGTTTGCAACCCTTTTCCCTCAAATGAATTGATGGCAACAGCCCGGATTCCTTCGGCTTCAAAGAATTTAATCCAACGATCAGTTTCTTTTTCATCCGCAAGATCCATCTTATTCAATATCAATAATCTTGGTTTTTGCTGAATGACCTCGTCAATCATCGGATTCCTTGATGAAAGGGGTAATCTGGCGTCTATCAGTTCAAATACAATATCGACAAGTTTTAGTTGTTCAGTAACTTCACGTCTTGCTTTGGCCATATGGCCGGGAAACCATTGAATCGTCAATGGGCTCATCCCCTTTCTTTATTCCACCATTCCGAAATCGGCAATTGGCCAAAACACAAATTTCGTACTTCCGATGATTTCATCAATCGGAACTGCACCGATATGTCTCGAATCTTTACTCTTTCGCCGATTGTCTCCCATGACGAAAACATGGCCATCCGGTACGGTCGGACTATCAATTTTTTCTTCAAGAGTAAAATCCTCAGTCAATGGGCCGTCTGTAACTTCAGTCTTGTATTGATCAAGATAAGGTTCTTCATATGGAACATCATTGATATATAAAATATCATCCCGATATTCAACCTTATCTCCAGGTAGACCGATAACCCGTTTAATATAATCTTTTTTTTCAGGGGCGTGGAAGACAACGATATCGAAACGGTCTGGTTTTCCAAGTGTATAACCGATTTTGTTTACAATCATTTTATCTCCATGCTCAAGTGTCGGCATCATTGAAATACCGTCAACTACAATTGGTGTAAATAAAAACACCCGAATGATCGCTGCTAATCCGAACGCGATTAAAAGGGCTTTAATCCATTCCCATGTTTCATTTTTCTTCTTCACTTCATTCATACCAATGCCTCCCGCCAAGCTACTATCCCTATTGTACATTCTATTTATATTTAGGGCAAAAAGAAAGGAGGCCATTTTTCTGGCCTCCTTTTGCTTCATGAAACGATGGAGACATGATCCCCGCCGTTTTACTATTATCGGATTTCTTTGATACGTGCAGCTTTTCCGCGAAGGTTGCGAAGGTAGTACAATTTCGCACGGCGTACTTTACCACGACGAGTTACTTCAAGTTTAGCGATTTTTGGTGTGTGTACAGGGAATGTACGTTCAACACCAACACCGTTGGAGATTTTACGGACTGTGAAAGTTTCACTGATTCCGCCTCCACGACGCTTGATAACGACACCTTCGAAAAGTTGGATACGCTCGCGCGTGCCCTCAACGATTTTCACGTGCAAGCGGACAGTGTCCCCAGGACGGAAATCAGGAAGATCAGTACGAAGTTGGTCTTTTGTTACTTCTGCAATAATGTTTTGCATGATTTTCTCTCCTTATTCACAGATGCTCTTGCACTTCTTGCGTTTGCAGCGGAACACCAGTTAGTATGTACTCCTCATAGAAGTACATAGTAGATAATAACATATTAGGATTGCATGTGCAAGCTTAATATTAAGTAGGAAAACGGTTGAATTCCGCTACAATCAACGGAAAAGTCCTTGTCTAACTGAAATGCGCATAAATCGAATTAGAAACGCATAAAGCGTCCCAGATACGCATAAATTACGACAGATACGCATATAGCGTCCCAGATACGCATAAAGTCCGGCAGATGCGCATAAAGCGTCCCAGATACGCATAAATCTCGGCTTATGCGTGATTTAACTGATTTATGCGTTTCTCGTAGCTTTTATGAGTCTCTCGTAGCGTTTATGCGTCTCTCGCGGCCTTTATGCGTCTTTCATAGTCTTTATGCGTATTTGCATTCGCTTTAATTAATTTTCTTCTTCAGTAAGGAGTTTTAAGTACTTTTGTTGATGTTCAGTCAATGGTGCGTCTGCCAAGAGATCTTTTCTACGTTCGAACGTTCTTTTGAGGGATTGTTCTTGCCGCCATTTTTCGATTTCTGCATGATTTCCTGATAGGAGGACATCCGGGACTTTCATTCCTCTGAAATCTGCTGGTCTAGTGTATTGTGGATGCTCAAGGAGACCTGTAGAGAATGAGTCATGGACAGGGGAGTCAGTATTGCCTAAGACATTTGGCAATAACCGGACTACGCTGTCGATGATTGCCATTGAGGCGATTTCTCCGCCGGTTAGGACAAAGTCCCCGATTGATATTTCGTCCGTGACAAGATGTTCTCGTATGCGCTCATCGTAGCCTTCGTAATGTCCGCATAGGAAAACGAGATGTTCTTCCTTTGAGAGTTCCTCGGCTTTTTGCTGATTGAACTTAGCTCCTTGAGGGCACATGAGGATGACTCGCGGCTTTTTCGTTGCGTCGAGTGCCAATGATTCGACTGCCGCGAATAGGGGTTCAGGCTTTAATACCATTCCAGCTCCACCACCGTAAGGGTAATCGTCAACTTTATGGTGTTTATTGCCTGAGAAGTCCCTGAAATCGGTTACTTTGAAAGAAACTGCTTCGTTCTCTTGTGCTTTCTTCATGATGGACGAATGGAGTACACCTTCGAACATTTCCGGAAACAAAGAGAGGACATCTATTTTCATCATGAAAGGAGACCTTCCATTGGTTCGATAACGATTCGTTTTTGCTCGATGTCCACTTCCAAAACAACATCGTCGATATAAGGGATATAATGTGGCTTTCCTGTTTTAGGTGTGACTGTCCATACATCATTTGCACCTGTTTCGATGATCTCCGTCACTTCACCTAACTCCTCGCCTGCATCAGTATAAACTGTGCAGCCGACGATCTCATGGTAGTAGAATTCCCCTTCCTCAAGATCGCCAAGCTGTTTTTCTGAGACTTTCAGTATGCCGTCCCTGTATTTTTCTACGTCGTTGATATTGATATGCCCTTCAAAGGAAAGTAAATCAAAGTTTTTATGGCGGCGATGACTTTCAACAATCAGCTTGATTGGCTTTTTTTCATTTGGCATGAATAAAGAAAGTTCATTTCCGATAGCATATCTTTCTTCCGGGAAGTCGGTGCGTGAGATGACTCGGACTTCACCGTGTATTCCGTGTGTGTTGACGATTTTTCCAACATTGAACCATTGCATGCATTACACCTTCCTTTTTTTTCATTCCGAACATGGTAATCTTTTACGTTTCATAAATAGACAAAAAAGGAGGGAACATTGAGCTCCCTCCTTTTTCACAGGTTTCGGAAAAGTTCCGGGTGGCCTGTTGTTTAGTCTGATCTTTTGCTTTCGCTTTCAATCAGTCAATGATATCAAGGTAAACTTTCTTACCGTGGTGACTGCCTGCTGCTGAATAAACAATAGTTCGTATCGCTTTCGCAACACGCCCCTGCTTTCCGATCACTTTTCCCATATCTTCGGGATTGACGGAAAGTTTGTAAGTGACTCGATGATGTTGTTCATCTTTGTCGACATGCACATCTCCGGGATGATCGACTAAAGGTTTGACAATCGTTTCAATCAGCTGCTTCATGTCCACCCTCCTGATTATTTACCGTATTTAGCGTTATGGAATTTCTCCAGGATGCCTTGGTCTGAGAACAGGTTACGAACTGTATCAGATGGTTTCGCACCGTTTTGAAGCCATTTAAGCGCCAATTCTTCGTTGATTTTTACTTCCGCAGGTTTTGTTAGCGGGTTGTAAGTACCAACTGTTTCGATTTGACGACCATCACGTGGTGAACGTGAATCTGCTACTACAATACGATAGAAAGGAGTTTTCTTAGCTCCCATACGTTTAAGACGAATTTTTACTGACATTTTTTCTTGCACCTCCGAATAGTTTCACACAAGATAGTATATTATCAAGGTTTTTCATGTTTGTAAAGTGTTTTTTCTTAACACCTTAAATTTATGCAGGAAATCAACTTTTTCACCTAAAAAACGAGTCGAATCCTGGCATTTTCATTTTCTTTTTGCCTTTTTGCTGCATGTTGGTCATCTGTTTGACCATTTTCTTCATCTCTTCAAATTGCTTCAGAAGGCGGTTCACTTCCTGGATGGAAGTTCCTGATCCTTTTGCAATTCTTTTCTTTCTGTTCGCATTGATGATTTCCGGAGTTGTTCTCTCCGCAATTGTCATGGAACGAATGACTGCCTCTACGCGTCCCATCTGACTTTCATCGACCTGGGCGTTTTCAAGACCTTTGATTTTATTGAATCCGGGCATCATTTTAAGAATCTCGTCAAGAGGACCCATTTTTTTCACTTGTTGAAGCTGATCCAAAAAGTCATCGAGTGTGAAGGTTTGTGTACGGAACTTTTGTTCAAGTTCTTTCGCCTTCTCCTCATCAACATTTTCTTGTGCTTTTTCAATAAGTGACATGACGTCACCCATTCCTAAGATCCGGGATGCCATACGCTCCGGATGGAAAGGCTCAAGCGCGTCCATTTTTTCTCCCATTCCGACGAATTTAATCGGTTTCTGGGTAACGGAACGGATTGACAATGCAGCACCGCCGCGCGTATCGCCGTCCAATTTTGTTAGAACAACGCCAGTAATGCCTAATAATTCATCAAAAGACTTAGCAACATTGACTGCGTCTTGCCCCGTCATTGCATCAACGACAAGAAAAACTTCGTCAGGTTTGCTTAAAGTCTGGATATCCTTCAGTTCCTGCATCAGTTTCTCATCGACATGTAGACGACCCGCCGTATCGATGATGACGACATCATGATGTTCCTTCCCGGCTTCCTCAAGCGCTTGGCGCACGATTTCAACCGGTGATACATCAGTCCCTAAGGAAAATACAGGTAGAGTCAGCTGTTTGCCGATTGTTTCGAGTTGTTGGATTGCGGCTGGACGGTAAATGTCCGCAGCAACAAGCAACGGTTTTTTATTATGGCGTTTCCGAAGAACTGTCGCAAGTTTTCCGGTAGTAGTCGTTTTACCCGCCCCTTGTAAACCGACCATCATAATGACAGTTGGTGATTTCCTCGCGAATTGGATAGGATTTTGTTCTCCTCCCATTAAATTCGTCAATTCATCTTTTACAATCTTTACGACTTGTTGGCCGGGCGTCAAGCTTTTCATGACGTCTTGACCGACTGCACGCTCACTTACTGTCTTCACGAATTCTTTAACGACTTTCAAATTGACGTCGGCCTCAATTAGCGCAAATCGGACTTCACGCATCATTTCCTTGACGTCAGCCTCACTGATTTTACCTTTGCCCTTTATCTTCTGAAGCGTCCCTTGCAGGCGCTGGGCCAAACCTTCAAATGCCATGCATAGAGCCCCCTACTCATGTTCTCTTTACTCATGTTCTTTTAATGCAGTCAACAGGTCCCGCAATTTTTCGGATGAACTACAGTCAGATACAAGCTGTTCAAGCTCATCGACAAGCTCCATCCTCTTTTGGAATTTCGAGAAAAGATTCAATTTATCTTCATAGTCTTCCAACATAGCTTCCGTTCTTCGGACATTGTCATAGACCGCCTGTCTTGACACTCCATATTCCTCAGCAATTTCACCAAGTGAGAGATCGTCAAGATAGTATAACTGCATATAAATGCGTTGCTTATCGGTCAACAACGTCTGATAGAAATCATAGAGGAAGTTAACGCGCGTCGTTTTTTCAAGCATCCCGCATCGCCCCCTCTGCCAATCTTATTATTCCTAACAAGAACTGTCAAGTGAATTTACTTGTCTATAATGCTGAGGAAGGCGTTTAACTGCGACAGGCGCTGGAGGGCTGGAGATAAAGACGCTTTTTGTCTTTATTCTCCTGACCGAAGCGACCCAAGCAGTTGCCTTCCGAAGCTGGAATGCTTGATTACTCCCATGCTTCCTCTTCCAGTCCTTCCGCGAAGAGCCCATACACATACTTTTCCGGATCAAATGGTTGCAGATCATCCATTCCTTCACCAAGGCCAACGAATTTAACAGGGATATTCAACTTATTCCGGATAGCTAAAACGATTCCACCCTTGGCTGTACCGTCCAACTTTGTTAGAACGATACCAGTTACGTTAGTTGCTTCTTTAAAAGTCTGAGCTTGAATCAAAGCATTTTGCCCAGTTGTTGCATCAAGTGCAAGAAGGACTTCATGCGGCGCACCTTCAATTTCTTTACCAATTACTCGGTGAACTTTTTCCAATTCATTCATCAGGTTTACTTTATTTTGCAAACGGCCTGCTGTGTCACAAATCAGAACATCTACCTTACGATTTTTCGCTGCGCGAATTGCATCGTACATGACAGCTGCTGGGTCAGACCCTTCCGATTGACGGATTACTTCCACACCGACCCGTTCGCCCCAAACTACAAGTTGGTCAATTGCACCGGCACGGAATGTGTCCCCCGCCGCAAGCATGACTGTTTTCCCTTCTTCTTTTAGACGGGCTGCAAGTTTACCGATTGTCGTCGTTTTACCGACACCATTTACTCCGACCATTAAGATAACTGTCAAATCATCTTGCATATTCAGATTCGCATCAAGTTCCTCACCGGCTTTGTAGATTTCCACCAATTTTTCGGAAATGACCGATTGAATGCCGTCTGTATTCTTAATGTTTTTCCTTTTAACTTCCCATCTTAGCTGATCAACAAGTTCCATCACTGTTTCCACACCGACATCTGCTTGCAGTAAAAGTTCTTCTAACTCTTCAAAAAAGTCCTCATCCACTTCACGGAAGCGAGCTACGAGATCATTGACTTTAGATGTGAATGAATCACGCGTCTTCGTAAGCCCATCTTTGAATTTCTCAGTTACAGTTTCGTTTGTTCCAGTAATTTTCTCTTTCAGTTTCTTGAAAAATGACAATCCACTCTCTCCTTTTCAACTTGTCTATCCTGATATTTCAGCAGGAACTTCCGATAATTGTACAGATATCAATTTAGAGACGCCAGATTCCTGCATCGTAACACCATAAAGGACATCCGCACCTTCCATGGTACCTTTCCGATGGGTTATTACAATGAACTGTGTATTATCCGAGAACCTCTTCAAATACTTACTGTAGCGAATGACATTCGCTTCATCGAGTGCCGCTTCAACCTCATCCAGAATACAGAACGGAACCGGCCGCACTTCAATAATGGAAAACAGCAATGTAATCGCTGTAAGTGCACGTTCTCCGCCGGATAAAAGGCTTAAGTTCTGAAGCTTTTTGCCAGGTGGTCTTGCAACAATTTCAACACCCGTCTCCAACAAGTTATCTGGCTGGGTGAGGATCAAATCTGCATCCCCTCCGCCGAACATCTCCTTGAAAACAGTATGGAATCGATTTCTGACCGCATTAAAGGTCGTACCGAATCGCATTTCCATTTCCTGATCCATTTCTGACATCGCTGCGTTCAATGTGTTTTTGGCCTCTAAAAGATCATTCCTCTGCTCCGTCAAAAACGCATGACGTTCTGAAACTTCTTGGAACTCTTGGATGGCACCCGGGTTTACTGAACCTATCGATTCAAGTTCATTTTTCAGTTGCTCCACACGGGTTCTCGTCAGGTCCACGTCAAAATCGTCATCGGCTTCAAAATCGGGATAGAGCCCATACTCATCCAATAAACGGTTTGTGATAGATTCATATTTTACTTCAAGGCGTGAAACTGACACATTAATTTCATTGAACGCGGAAAAAGCTTTATTTTCCTCAATCCGGAGACTTTTCAATGAATGCTCTTGTTGATCCAAACTATCGGCAAGCTGACTCCTTGTTTCCCTTTCACTTGCCAATGCGCGTTCAATTGTCGACTTCTGCAATGTAGCTTGCTCGATACGTGATGATATCTCCTCCGGCGTTAGTTCAATTCCACTTCCATCCTCTGAATATAGAAGTTGGTCCGCAACAAGAGTGGATATTTTCTGATCTAATTGAGCGAACGTCCGGTCCATTTCCTCTACCAATGACTGTTGATGCCCTTTTTGCTCTCGAAGGATTGCCGCCTTCTCCCGAAGTTCTCCATTCCTCGCAATGAACGCAGCTTCTTCGTTCCGTCTATCAGAAGCCAAGCGCTCTAATGTCTCCACTTCCTTTTGAATCGACTCAAGAGAAGATTTAATAGCAACATGCTGTTCAAGCAATTCCGCTTTTCGTTTAGTTAATTCAGAACCACTGTTTTCTGCACCAGCTATACCTTTTTCAGCAAGGAAAATTTCCGATTCAATTGTTCTTACTTCTATGTCCAATTCCCGGATACTGGAATCGATTGAAGACATCTCCTCACGGATGCCCTCCAACTGTTGGCGGTATTTTTCCGCGTCATGCATATGTTGTGCGACCGCCATTTTGGAATCGCCCATTTTTTCGGAAGCAGTTTTTATGGAAGCGTCCATCCGGGCAAGTTGCGCACTTAACGCCTCCAACTCAGCTTTCCTTGAAAATACGGTTGACTGCCCTTTCGCTCCGCCACCTGTCAGGGAACCGCCAGCGTTAACGACATCACCGTCAAGTGTAACGATCCTGAATTTATATCCTAACGTTTTCGCAATGGCAGATGCTCCAGCTAATGTTTTTGCGACTAACGTCATACCTAAAAGGTTTTCAATGATGGCTGAAAAAATAGGTTCTGTTTTCACAAGTTGATCTGCTGCTCCGATGAATTCCGGGTGCCCTTCAACAATTCGAATAGATGCAGGTGAAAGTTTTCTCGATCTAATAACATCACGCGGCAAGAATGTTGCACGGCCCGCGTTCTTCTTTTTCAAATAACTGATTGCATTTCGCGCCTCCGCTTCGGATGACGTTACAATATGCTGCATGGCACCGCCTAAAGCAGTCTCCACCGCTTTGATGTACGTATCTTCAACACTGATAAGTTCCGCGACTGCACCATCCACTCCTAATAATCGGCCTTCTTTATTTGCGATTAATACGGCCCTTACACCTGAATAGAAACCTGAAAAGTCAGCTTCCAGGCTTTTAAGGGCGCGTAATCTTCCTTGCATTTCGGACTGCTTGTTCATCGCGGTTTGCATGAATTGCTGTTGATTCCTCAAATCATTTTCTGTTGCCCGGGAAAGTTCATTGGAACTGTTGTATGCAGCTTCAGCCTGTGCTCTTTTTTCTTTCAATGACGCCATAACGGTCAATAGGCTCGATCGTTTTTCAGTCAACTCACTAAGTTTACGTTTTAGAACTGTTGTTTGCTCAACTATTCGATCTGCCGAAGTCCTTTCTCCTATCAAACGTTCATCGATATGTTTTAGATCGTTTCTTACAGTCGCTTCTTCATTTAGAAGATCGATATAAGAAGATTTCAACTCATTAATTTCTTCTTCAGTTTCTTTAACAGATCTTTTCAGGATTTGGGAAATCTCATTCATTTCGATTTGTATTTTATTCAAATCGGATATGGTAATTTCCATTTTTTCCTTCATCGCGCCTTGTTTAATGACGAGTTCCTCTTTTTCCCTTTGGGCGATCCCTAATTCATTGTTGATTCGGTTAATATGTTCTTTAGTGTTCCTTTGTTTTTCGAGAGTTAATAGCCTGCGTCCTTCCCATCTCTCGGTTTCAGCGCTAATTTCAACTAATTGTTTTTGGTGCATTTCAATTTTCAGATCGGTATCTGCCAATTGAGATTTCAATAAATTTAGTTGTTGTTCTGCTTTTGAAATTTCCTCTTCAAATTCCTCACGCTGTAGCCGTTTCTCTTCAAGGGATTTGGACTTTGTAATAATCTCATTCCGTAATTTAGCTCCATCATAATTTAGTAGTCGGACATCAGCTTCCCTGATTTCTGAGGATAGAATCCCGTGTTTCTCAGCTGCCTTGGCATTTTTTTCAAGTGGTCCGATTCTATTATCCAATTCCTTTAAAATATCAAGGACACGATCCAAATTATCTTTGGTTTCAAAAAGCTTATGTTCCGCTTTTCGCTTCCTTGTCTTATATTTCAAAACACCTGCTGCTTCGTCAAAGATATTCCTTCTGTCTTCAGGACGGCTATTTAAAATCTCATCAACCCGACCTTGGGAAATGATTGAGAAAGCTTCTTTTCCTAACCCCGAATCCATGAAGACATCGTTAATATCTTTCAAGCGGCATTGTTGTCCGTTTAATATATAATTACTTTCCCCCGAACGGAAGACCCGTCGGCTTACACTGATTTCCGTGTAATCTAACGGGAAAAGCCCGTTTGTGTTATCAAGAATCAACGTAACTTCCGCGTAATTCAGCGGCTTCCTTGAATCACTACCCGCAAAAATGACATCTTCCATTTTCGCACCCCGAAGGGATTTTGCCGATTGTTCACCAAGCACCCAACGGATTGCATCCGTAATATTGCTTTTCCCACTGCCGTTCGGTCCGACAATAGCAGTCACACCTGGTACAAAATCGATTCCGATCCGTTCGGCAAATGATTTAAATCCAATAATCTCAACTCTTTTAAGAAACACAATCAGTTCTCTCCTTCGGCCTCAATGCCTTTTAATACTTGAATGGCTTGACGGGCCGCATCCTGCTCGGCTTCTTTTTTCGACCTTCCAATACCTGTTCCTAATTCACGTTCTTCCAATCTAACGACGGTGACAAACTTTTTCGCATGCGCTGGACCTTTTTCTTCGATAATCTCATAATTCAAGTTGCCGTGATTGGTCTGTTGAACAATCTCCTGTAGGCGACTCTTATAATCCATCACATGCGAAAAAGCACCGTTTCCAATTTTTGGAAATACAATTTGCTCAAGGAATTTAATTACCGATTCCATCCCTTGATCTAAAAACAACGCTCCGATAAACGCCTCAAATACGTCTGCAAGCAAAGCCGGACGCGTCCTACCGCCTGTTTGTTCTTCACCTTTACCAAGTAAAATAAAATCACCGAAATGAAGTTCATTTGAGAACTTCACCAATGAGGGCTCGCAGACTATTGCCGCCCTTAATTTAGTTAGCTCACCTTCACTCATATCCGGTTCAGTCGCAAAAAGAAAACGGGAAACACCTAACTCCAAAACAGCATCGCCTAAGAATTCAAGCCTTTCATTGTCTGAGAAGTTTTTACGTCGATGTTCATTTACATAAGAAGAATGTGTAAATGCGTTGTAAAGAAGCGATTCATCATTGAATTGAATAGAGAGTCGCTCTTGGAGTCCTTTGAATTTCTTTTTCACCTCGACTGGAAGTAGTGAGGAGGCATATTTGTATTTCTGTTTATTGTTCATCGCGATTCTGCCTTTCACATCATAGTTCTCTTAATTTTACATGGTTCGTGCCTTACATGCAAAACCGAAAAGAGATACTTCCGTTCCTTTTCTTTGTTCAAGAAAGGAAGAAAGCATCTCGATGGTAATTCATTCTTATAAGTTGAAGTAGTAATGAGCCCATTTTTTCGGTTTTACGAATAAAGTGGATTAGTTTACTTTTTCTTCGATATATTTCACTGCGTCACCGACTGTTCCGATCTTTTCAGCATCGTCATCGGAAATTTCCATATCGAATTCATCTTCTAATTCCATAACAAGCTCAACGACATCCAATGAGTCTGCGCCGAGATCGTCTTTGAAAGAAGCTTCAGGTTTTACTTCGCTTTCATCGACACCAAGACGGTCGACAACCACTTTCGTTACGCGTTCAAGTACTGACAACATAGTCACCTCCTCTCAATGAAAATTACTCGCCTTGCACTCCGAGCAACAGAATTACCACTGTACAGGTTATTACATTACCATACCGCCGTCGACATGGACAGTTTGTCCTGTAATATAGTTTGCATCGTTGGATAGTAGGAAAGCTACTGCTCCGGCAACGTCTTCGGCTGAGCCTAATTTGCCTAAAGGAATAGAACCTAACATTTGTGTCTTTACTTCTTCAGGAAGAGCGTCTGTCATGTCGGTTGTTATGAAACCAGGTGCGACGGCGTTAACAGTGATATTGCGGGTTGCTAATTCCCTTGCAGTCGTCTTTGTCAATCCGATTACGCCTGCTTTTGCTGCTACATAATTCGCCTGACCTGGATTGCCGATGACTCCGACGATTGATGCCAGATTGACGATCTTTCCTGCGCGTTGCTTCATCATTTGACGAGTGACAGCCTTCGTACAAAGGAATACGCCTTTTAGGTTGATGTCGATTACATCGTCCCACTCGTCCTCTTTCATGCGCATTAAGAGATTGTCTCTTGTGATGCCGGCATTGTTAACGAGAAAGTCGATCGAACCGAAGTTTTCCATTGTTGCGTCGATCATTTGTTTCACTTGATCTGCGTCTGAAACATTCGCCTGAATTGCAAATGCATCGCTACCAGCGTCCTTGATCAGTTGGACAACTTCTTCAGCTTTCTCTTTGCTGCCGCTGTAATTCACGGCAACGCGAGCTCCCTCGCGACCTAATAATATAGCAATCTCACGTCCGATTCCTCTTGAAGCGCCTGTGACAATTGCCGTTTTCCCTTCAAATCTTCCCATCTTACTCCCACCCTTTCGATGCATCGATGACTGCTTGTAATGTCTCTTCGTCATAGACAGGGAGAACTGTTACAGATCGATCGATTTTCTTCACAAGGCCGCTAAGCACTTTTCCTGGGCCGCATTCGATGAAATGCGTAACGCCAAGGTTGATCAGTTCACGGACAGAGTCTTCCCAACGAACTGGAGAATAAAGTTGTTCGACTAACAACTGCTTGATTTCTTCACGATCAGAAACGGTTTCTGCATTCACATTCGCTACGACCGGGATAGAAGCGTCTTTCATTTCCACTTCATCCAAAGCTTTTTTCAGACGTTCTGCAGCTGGTTTCATGAGGGATGAATGGAATGGCCCGCTCACATCAAGCGGAATCGCTCTTTTCGCCCCTGCTTCTTTAAGTGCCACACAAGCTTTTTCGACGCCCGCTTTTGTGCCTGAAATGACGATTTGTCCAGGGCAATTCAAGTTCGCCGGTTGGACGGAATCCCCTTCTGCCGTTATGGCGTCCGTCACTTCTTGTAGCTTCTCGCTATCCAAACCAAGAATGGCTGCCATCGCGCCCTCTCCAGCAGGAACCGCATCATTCATGAAGAGACCGCGTTGATGGACAACTGAAACTCCATCTTCGAATGATAGAACTCCTGAAGCAACAAGTGCCGTATATTCACCAAGACTGTGCCCTGCCGTATAGTCAGGAGTAATGCCTTCTTCTACAAGTTTCGAGGCGATCATAGCGCCAACTGTCAACAGCGCAGGCTGTGCATTATACGTCAAAGTCAGTTCTTCTTGAGGTCCTTCTGTAATCAGCTTACTTAATTCGAATTGCAAAACTTCATCGGCGCGTTCAAGGAAGTTTCCGCCGCTGTTGAAGAGCTCTGCTCCCATTCCTACGGATTGTGAACCTTGACCCGGGAATATAAACGCTATTTTCGTCATTCCGCCTCCACCTTTCCAACTGTCCTTCCAATTGTTCCACAGACATCGTATTTGACCATTGTTCTAGCTTGTCTAATTGCATTTAAAATGGCATTTGCATTAGATGAACCATGCGCTTTGATCACAGGAGAATTCAAACCGAAAAGGCCAGCACCCCCGTACTCAGTGTAATCCATCTTCTTTTTTAATCCCCGCAAGCCATCCTTGACCATTGCAGCGGACAGTTTTGATTTCAAGGAAGCGCCATACACTTCTTTCAACATCGTGAAGAAGCTGCCGGCTGTGCCTTCAATCGTTTTAAGCACCATATTTCCTGTAAAGCCGTCCGTGACAACGACGTCTGCCACTCCACTCAATAAATCCCTTGACTCCACATTACCGACAAAATTGATTGGCGCTTCAGCAAGTAGATCGAATGCAGCTTTCGTCAATTCATTTCCTTTGCCTTCTTCGGTCCCAATATTCAATAGTCCAACACGTGGTTTTTGAATGCCACGGACTTTTTCGGCATAAATACTTCCCATAATCGCGTATTGCTGTAAATGGACTGGTTTGGCATCGGCATTTGCGCCAAGATCCAAAAAGACGAAACCTTGACCGTCTATTGTAGGAAGTGTTGGTGACAATGCAGGACGGTCAATACCTTTTATACGCCCGACAACGAATAGACCCGCTGCCATGAGTGCGCCTGTGTTTCCAGCCGAAACGCATGCATCGGCCTCTCCGTCCTTTACTGCTTGTGCCATCCTCACCATTGACGCATCTTTTTTCTTTCTAATGGCACGAACAGGTTCATCTTCTGCTTCAATTTTTTCTGAGCAATGAAACACTTTTAACCGATCATGTTCTTTTAAATACGGAGCCATCATTTCTTCATTTCCATAAATATGTATATGTATATCTTCAAATTCATTTAGACTTTGGAGAGCGCCCGCAATGATTTCACCCGGTGCGTTGTCTCCACCCATTCCGTCTAATGCAATAATCATTTCACTTCACTCCTACTGTGGTTCGTAGTCTGGTACATCTGGAATTCACCTGTGAAAACTGTTTCGTTTTCAACTGTAGAAACGACATCGACGTATGTCCTTTTCTCATTTGAACGCTCTTTATCCACAGTAGCGCGTGCAATGACGCGGTCACCCGATTTAACAGGCTTCAAAAAATTGAGTGTCGATGTGACTGTCAAGGCAAGATCATCATCTAATACTGCTACGGCCAAAGAGTTCGCCTGCGCAAATAAATGATGGCCACGAGCGATTCCACTTCTTCGGAAGACATGATCGTCAGTGACATCGAATATGGAAATTGCCCTCTTGTCCAACTCGATGTCAACGATTTCACCGATGACTTCATCGGACTGAAGGGATTTCACCTCTGCATCCATCGTTCGAGCTGCTACCGTTTTCAATCGTTCACGTAATTCCGGAATCCCACATTCCAATCGATCTAAGCGAATCGTCTGGACGCTTACTTTAAATTGCTTGGACAATTCTTCGTCTGTCAGAAAAGGATTTTGTTCGAGGCTCATTTCAAGCTGGCGCTGCCTCTCCCTTTTTGGCACTCTCAATTGTTTCACCCTTCCGGATTAGCACTTGGTACTAATACCAGTATATTATCATAGTTCAACATTGATTTCTACAAAAATTAGGCAATCCTAAAACTATACAAATTGATTTTCGTTTAATTGGGACTCCGGATTGGGGAAGATGAAACCGCAACTTATGCCAACATCATACTTTGTTAAAATTTAAAAAACTATCAGCATATGATGCCGATAGACTTTAAATTGTAAAAATCATTCATCCTCTATGTTCTTCAATTATTTGCATGGCAATGCCCGTCAACTCATCATGTTCAGTAAATCGTTCGCCGAGCATATCCGTAAGAATATGTTCTAGGAAATATTTCACACACTTCATATCTTGAAATAGCAGTATTGTCCGTAATGCTTCTTCGTATATCTCTATAAACAAGGGCTCTGGATTATCCTTTTGAATCTCACCGAATGCTTCATAAAGCAAATCAATTTTATCAGCAACAGATAAAATGCGCCCTTCCAATGTTTCGTCTTTCCCTTCCTTAAATCGCTCCAAATAAATCGCCTGAAATTCAGCTGGAAGCTCTTTTTCTACAAACTTCCTCGTCATTTCTTCTTCCACTTCACTGAATAATTGCTTCAACTCTTTCGAAGCATATTTTACAGGTGTCTTTATATCTCCTGTAAAAAGTTCCGCATAATCATGGTTCAATGCCTTTTCATACAAGACTCTCCAATCCACTTTCTGACCGGATTGCTCTTCAACCGTACCAAGAAATTGAGCAATTTTGGTTACTTTAAATGAATGACTGGCGACGGAATGCCCCTGATATTTGAACTTTCCTGGACAACGAATAATTTGTTCCAAATCAGATAAGCTTTTAAAATATTGATGTACCCCCATCCTCTTCATCACCTTTCCTTTATTTTCAGGGCTATCGGGACTATGTCCACGCTTACATATTGTCTTTAAATACTTTCCCTCACTATAACTAAAGTATGCAAATCGGGAATAATATCACACAACCAGCGCTGCGTGCATAAGAGGCCAACAATATCAGATTATTATTTCATCAAGTATATAAAAATGATTAAACCGAGTGCAAAACATATATAAACAAAAAAACACAGACTACCTTCCCAAGGGAAAGTCTGTGTTTTTTCATTGTTTCTTTTTCTTCAACACTTCCGCCGCTTCCGTCGCTTTTTCCGGATAGCCGTAGTCTTCACCATTGTCGATAATGAATTGGAGAGTCTCTCTACGAAACCCTTGCATGATTTGAATGTCACGGAGGGTCCGCTTAATTTCCACCTCTTCATTTTGCAAGGAGTAATATTTTAAAGCAGCTTCAAGTGTGAATGGTTCCCGCCATCTTTCCAGTTCCGCTTCAACATATTTGGCGGCGCGCTCCGGCTGTGGATCGTGAAACAAATAATGATAGATATAAAAGTATCCGTAGTTAAGTCCATCTAACCAATCGTTTTGTTCCGCGATATCCACGTACTTTTTCAACGTTGTCGGATCATCTTTCCAATAGGCATCTGCTAGCTTTAGCCTTACGTACAAATGGGATTGCTCCTTTTCGTCCTCTGTAAGCTCCCCCACTTTATACGGAATAACCGTGTAGAATTCGCCAAGCGCCTCAATTCGCTTTTTCCCGATTGTCTTTGTCTCGTCCGTCTTTAGATTATAATAGGCGAATTCCTCCGCTGAATAACCATAAAAGAGAACATACCAGTTTTCTGCATTGATCAATGTGAAACTTGCATACACCGGTTTTCCCTCTTTGAGCATTTGATCAATATCTTCAGCTTTTTTGTTTGAGGGCAATGTATCGATTCCTTTTTCAGCCATGAGATTCATGAGATCAACCTTGGATACTTCTCCAAAATCCTCGTATACTCCTACCTTTTCTTGCTCTTCAGCAGGAAAGTCATTTCCATAATAACGGTAAATTCTTTCCAATCCTTCCAACAGGTCACCGTTTTCAAAGAACGTTTCAACGTCTATCAGTTTTTCCGAATTTTCGATTGTCACGATATCATCCTCGAGTATCTCTTCAACTTTCTCTTGGGGTTTTGGATTGCATCCGACAAGGAAAAGGATGATTAGTACGCAGGCAGTTAACCGTTTCATCATTTAACAACCTCTAACGTATCCGACACAAATTTATTCACTGATCCATCAAGAACGTGAATTGTCTCCTGAGCCCGTTTCGCAAGAGCTGGATCATGTGTGATCAATACAATTGTCACCCCATCTGTCGCGTGAACTTCTTCAAGTAATCCGATAATCGTACTTCCCGTTTCGGAATCCAAGTTCCCTGTAGGTTCATCCGCCAAAATAATCTCCGGTTTTGTCACAAGTGCCCTTGCAATGGCGACGCGCTGTTGCTCTCCGCCGGAAAGGCGTGATGGCAAATGATGGAGGCGATGGCCAAGGCCGACTCTTGTTAATGCCTCTTCTGCATTTTTCTTAATTTCCGCAGATGAAAACAGTGTTAACAGGGGCATCATTACGTTTTCAAGTGCCGTTGCTGTTGAAAGTAACTGAAATTGCTGGAATACGTAGCCGATTTTCTTTAACCGAAGTTTGGCAAGTTCATTATCTTTCATCTTATGGACTGCTTGATCATCGACCCAAATCTCTCCTGCGTCAATCGGTTCCAATCCTCCGATTAAATGAAGGAGTGTCGATTTCCCGGAACCCGATGGACCCGTAATCGAGACATACTTCCCCTTATCAATTGATAAGGATACATCTTTTAAAACCTCGACCTTTTCTCCACCTGTCATATAACTTTTACGTACAGATTTTAATGTAATCAAATCCCCCACCCCTTCATTACGCAGCATGATCCTTTACAACACCGCTCATTTTCATACTCTGAACTATTGATAATGAAAATACCAATAACAGAACAATTGGCGTGACAATAATGAGCATAAGCATCCAGACAGGAATCCATAATGTGGAGAAGAACGTCAGCAACGCATATGCACCAAATGCTCCAAGTACAGAGCCGATTACGGCAACCAACGTAACCTCAATACTTAAGTACATTTGAATTCGTCGTAAGGACCAACCTATCGAACGTAAGATGAAAAACTCCTTTTTACGTTCTGTAATATTTAAATAGATTAGTAGAAACACAATTGCTATCGTTAGTATAAGTCCTACAATGAGAAATACTGTCTGAAACCCCTTCAAGTTCAGATCGATCGTTTCTCCTAAAAAGCTCAGAAGCAGAAAATCTGATAAGCTTTGCTGCGTTGCAATGAATAGAATTGACATAAATGCCGTCAATGCAAGAACGATTGTCAAAAGACCGAATCGTAACGGCCGTCTGATCAATTGATGCGTGACGTACGAAAACAGTCCGTTAATCGAGAAGAGGCGCATGAAATTCCATTGTGTCCCTTCACCTTCAAGCCCAGCCCGAGGTGATAACTTTAATGATTTCCGACTTCCCGTTACATAGCCGATTGCAATAATCGGCAGGATAATGACTAAAACGATTAAAAACTCATGCCATGCCAGTATCTTCAACCAAATATTCGCTATTGCAATCGGAATGAGTGCAAGCATGCTTAATGCAATGATTTCGATGCCTAAGATCGCCATAATCTTTTGTCTTGACCAACCAATTGCACGGAGCATCGCAAATTCGGTAGAGCGACGCAACAAGCTATGAGTAATGACTGTATAACAAAATACAAAGCTAATGAGTAGAAGATAAGCGAATAATAGTACATTCGTTTTTTCTATTTGTTTTTCTATTGACCAACTGACACCTGCTTTTTGCCACCCTTCTTCGACGACTCCAGGCATCCCTTCTTTTGTTGTTCCTAAATTCACATGGACTTTCCCTGAAGCCGAGCCTAACATAATTTCCACCCGATGCCCTGTTTCATCCATAATTCGTTTAGCAACGTCTTCAATTTTACGTTGGCTTGCATCAGATCGCTCTTCCACTCCATCTACGATGACACGAATGGATGAAATCGGTGGACGATCCCTATAAAAAATCCTCGCATTATGAAGCGGCATGATTGCATCTGGCGAACCCGTATAATACGTATCTTTGTACGGCAGCGGCAATAGAGGCTTCCTATCGACTGGATTCCCCGCACCATCCTCTATGATCACACTATAATGAGGTGTGTAAATATCAAGGGGATCTCCTTTTTTCCAAGCTCCTTTAAAAACAGGCTCGATTTTATCCGTATCATACATATCGATGATGTTTAATCCGTAAGCACGACTTTCCCGTTTTTCGGCTTCTTTCCGATATCTCGGCAAATCTTCGCTCAGTGCCGAATGCAATTCATTTGTTTTAAAGAAAGATTGCACTTCCAATGTCGGGATACTTCCCTTTTCCTGCGCTGTATCTTTGTAGAAAATCGGGGAGTATCTGAATAAATCATTTTGGTTTGAGTACGCAATCCCACGGGGTTCCTCGGTAAATTCGTCTCCTCCAAGCAATGACAGTTCAACGTTTTTGTAGCGCCACTCCTCAGAAAACGAAGGCAATGTCAGCTTTACGATCTCTTCAGTCGGCAAGTTAGATAAATATTTGCGCGCTCCTTGCGTAAAGTCTTTTTCTTCTACATTTTCAGGTACTTTAATTTCAGAGATTGTCAATGTTTCAGTCATCTCAGAACGTTGATTCGCGAGTACAATGATTGGAATTCCTGTAATTCCATCCCCCTCTAGGCTACTCGCTTCGCTCAACTTATTGCCTATGACAAGGCTGTCCGATAAAGTATACAGCTCCTCTTCAGCTTTAGGGTCAATCGCGATAAGCATTAACTCGTTCGGAAATCTAAAGGCATATCCAGGCGGCATGTAGTTTTTGAACATGCCATTTTCCTCGCTGAATTTCTCGGATAATGGGCCGAAATCCATATCAGGCTCGTTGTATTCCGTAATATGACGATCGTTCCGAATTTCATAATGTGAGATTCCATCAAACACAGTTGTTTGCATTTGGATTACATGGAAGCTTCCTTTTTCAGCTTCCTTATAATAGGCTCCAATACCGTCCATAGGAATATACCCTATTAGCGATAATGGAGCTGCTGTCTTCACACCAGATATACCACGTATTTTTTCCAAGTCATCCATCGAAATTCCACCGTAATTGGCAACGGTTGACTGTGGAGCTACCCATCCATCTTCAAGTCCTGCCGTCTCCGTGTCCAATTCGGGTAAGACTAAAATATCATACTGGTACCGCCAATTTTCTTCCAAGTCATCTTTTGCCTGGATGACTATTCGGTCCGTGACAGATTGCGCCCCCATATATCCAAGCCCAAGCGAACCTAAAATCAAAACAACCGTCAAGAAAAGCGGCCAGCGTTCCCTTATCGTTGCTTTTATATAGTGGAACATTTTGAATCTCCTCTTAGTCGTTTCCTCAATTTACAGCCCCCTAATCCATAATCTATTAATTCTTATAGTAACCATATAATAGAATTAATACTTTGTAAACACCAATAGACTGAATATTGAAAGAGTGCATGTTTTATTTTGTCGAAAGTTCATACTTTTATAAATTTTCCTATATGGTACTATTATAGTACCTTAATGGAAAATTCTTGGGGGTTGCAATAGCGGTAGATAGATATAGCAAACCAACAAAATTTCAAAAACACTTAGTAGAATTATTTTCTCTATCTGATATTTAGGGGGATGTGTATGAGGACATATTTGCAATTATCCATCCGGAAACGATGGCCTTTATATCTTGTCATAGTGACCGTATTAACACTACTTGCAGTCGGTTTCCTTGGGGCGGTTAAAATTACAGAGGAGCGGGATTTGATCGTAAAAGCGAGTTTGGATAAGCATTGGAGATATGATTATGACATCTTAGTTTTACCGAAAGATGGACATTCGTATTCCGAATTTAAACAAGATTATATGCCGCCTAATAATTCAATTATGAACCACAATGGAATTTCAATGAGTGACTGGGAAACAATCAAATCCATTGAAGGTATTCAGGTCGCAGCACCAGTTGTCAATTTAGGGTATGTCTACTACAACAATTTATCACTTTTTTATGAACCCGCTCCCGATACCGTTTACAAAATCACAACACAATATGATGAATTCAATGGACTTAACTGGGTGACAGGAAAACCTAACATCTTTTGGCATTTTTGGGAACGTATTGCAAAATCGGACCAACCTCGTGAATTCAACTTAAATAACTACAGCGAGCGTTCAAATTATTTATCATCCATTATCCATGGGGGAACCAAATTTTTCTATAGCGATATCATGGGTGAAGCGTCCATTCCAGGCATGAATTGGCAGGCCATACAGATTGTTGGAGTTGATTTCGATCAAGAAACGAAACTTTATAATTTTAGCGCTGATGGAATGGAGACTACACTTGCTCCCAAATTGTTTGAACCTACTTCTTCTTCCAATCAATTTTTCGAACGCACGAATATACCAGTGCTTCGGTTAGGGAAAACGGTTGACGAGGCAAAATTCAATGTGTTGATTGAGGAGTATAATGTTCCGAATGATGTTGAGGAGTTAAAAAGGCATAGTGCCAACCTCTATTCCTATCTTGAAAGGGAAGTCCCCCATCGTTCAATCATAGAAGCGTCTGTCAATCCAAGGGATGCAGCCTATAAATATGAATCAATTAGCCTGAACATTGAGAATGGGAAACGCATAAGGGAAAATCGCGTGACCCCCCAAATTACATCCCTATCCTTTGGAATAACGTCTCCCATCCCGTTTCAATCCGTTACGAACACTCTTGATTCAAAAATACCAATGTTCGAGCTTGCGTCAAGCACTATTGGACTTGGACATTATGAACCTGGATTATCGGGTTATATCCAATTCAATTCACGGGGAAAGTATATGCCCGACGATATCTCCCCTGTTTTTGCGGATAGTTATGAAAGAGGCGGTTTTATCGAAATTTGGAATCCGATGCGCCCTCGCATCGTACAGGATGGAGATGGCAATACGTATACAGACAAATGGCTATACCCTACTTGGGGAGGACAATCCTATTTTCCGCAACCACCCGACTTTGTTACGTCCATTGAAAGCGCAATCGCTTTAAGGCCAGATGTAAAAAAGCCTCTTTCTTCCATTCGAGTTGTTGTCGAAGGTGTAGAAACACGCAGTGAAGAAAACCTTCAAAAAGTACAGCGCATCGCCGATGAAATACGTGTAAAAACAGGACATAATGCAGAAATCATGATCGGTTCAAGTGCAGCAAAAGTGCATGTGACACTTCCGACGATTTCAGGGGATCAGCCAATGGTTTTGGAAGAGTCTTGGCAAATGACAGGATTTTCATGGGATGTGCAGAGGACGATGAACCGAAGCAGCATGATCCTTTTCACTTATTTGGCTATCATTAGTTTTGTATTCATCTATACGATCATCACCCATAGCCTGTTGAAACGGTCAGCTGATTTTGCGATTCTTCGATCGGTTGGTTGGAAGCGGAAAAAGATTATTCGTATTCTGCTCGTTGAAGTACTGCTTATTTCGATACTTCCAGTCATTCCATTTTCAATTGTGAATCGTTCTTTTGCAATTGGGGATGGCTACCAAAGCATTTTCTTATTCCTGATTTTATTCTTGATCACTGGAATTAGCTACTATTCGGGCAGCCGCCACTCCATTTTACAAACACCGCGGCAGGCGCTGAACAGTGAAGTGAAGGACAGCAGTGCTTTCCGACTTTTGAATATTAGAAGCATTACCGGATTTGCATACAATCAAATGTTCCGTAGGCCGGCACGTTTTTTACTACTTGCCCTTGTAATTGCAATGACATCGTTCATGATTTTCATCATCCTATCGACACAACAATCATTGCAGAATGAATTGCATGTAAGTTTTGTTGGGGAAACGTTAAACATGCAACTTTCCGGACTTCAAAACCTGTATGTGGCAATGGGGGTCATCCTCACAACCGCCGTCATGCTTTTATTGATTTACTTGAACTTGTCTGAACGGCAAAAGGAATTTCACGTGTTAAAAGCAATCGGCTGGAAGTTCAAACTGGTGCGCACTTATTTGATCATCGAAGCGATTGGCATATCAGCAATTGGAACAATTGTTGGAAGTACAGCAGCGCTCATCCTTTTGTTGCAGGTACCCTCCTTTCAGATTACTTGGTGGATCGGCATCCTTGTTTTAGCTATGCCCGTTCTGCAACAGTTGATATTTACGTTATTTCTTGTAACGATGATGAACCGGAAAGGAACTTCCATGCTGAAGGAAGCCTGAATGCCGGTAAGGAGATGATAGAAATGATTGATGTGAAGAATGTCAAAAAAAGCTTTATAACCGGAAATAGCAAGACAACAATTTTAAATGATGTTACCTTTTCCATTGAACGCGGTAGTTATGTTGCGATCACCGGTCCATCGGGTTCTGGTAAATCTACGTTACTCAATGTTATAGGCGGGCTTGAACCGATAGATGCCGGAGAAATCTACGTTAACCGGGATCCCGTCCATCGATTGAATGACGATGAAATGGCGGAAATGCGTGCGAGTATCATCGGCTATGTGTTTCAACAGTTTCACCTGTTGCCGACAGCCACCGCATTGGAAAATGTTATGATGCCGCTGTTATCGACAACCTCTTCTAAAGAGGTTGTCGAACTTGCAAAAGAATCACTCAAGCGCGTCGGTCTTGAACACCGGATGAATCACCTGCCAAGTAAACTTTCTGGTGGCGAACAACAGCGGGTTGCAATCGCCCGCGCGATGGTCATTCAACCAAGGATATTGTTGGCGGACGAACCGACAGGAAATTTGGATTCTGAAACAGGAATGCGGATCATCGATTTAATTGAAGGTCTACGTATAGAGCAAAAAATGACTATCGTATTAGTGACACATGATTTGGATCTCGCAGCCAGAGCGGATTCCATTATTCATGTGCGAGATGGGAAAGTAGGTTATATTGAACAGAATTTAGCGGAAAAGGTAACACAGGCATAACTCAACTCAAAAGGCGAGCTTCCTTAAATGGAGGCTCGCCTTTAGTATTAGAAACTTATCTTCGAGAAACAACTGTTCCTTCAATCCATTCGCTCTTGAGAAAGCGCACCGGATTGCTCCAAGTCTTCTCTTAGGAATTTATATTCCGGGGAGGTCCAGAAACTGTCGGATGACAGCATTTTCTCAGCATCTTGACGGGCGGTTTCCAAAGCACGGTAGTCATGGACGAGGTCCGCCATCTTGAATTCAGGCATTCCGCTTTGCTTTTTGCCGAAGAAATCGCCCGCTCCTCTTAGTTCGAGGTCCTTTTCTGCAAGGAGGAATCCGTCATTTGTTTCCGTCATCGATTGCATCCGTTCTTTACCTTCCTCGTTTTTCGGATCGGCAAGAAGTACACAGTATGATTGATTAGCACCCCGCCCTACTCTTCCTCGTAATTGGTGGAGTTGTGCTAATCCGAAACGGGTTGCGTCGTAAATGAGCATAAACGTCGCATTTGGAACGTTTACACCAACTTCAACAACTGTTGTTGAAACGAGGCAGTCGATTTTCCCGTCGCTGAAATCACGCATGATTTCGTCCTTTTCATCAGGATGCAGACGACCGTGCATAAGTCCGACCGTATACCGTCCGGCAAAATGATGGGTGAGCTGCGCATGGACATCCACAGCATTTTGCACATCAAGCTTGTCCGATTCCTCTATTAGTGGACAAATCACATAAGCCTGGCGACCCGCATGTAATTCCTTCTCCATTTTCCTTAATACAGGTAGTAACGACTCTTCTTTCAACCAATACGTTTCGATTTGTTTACGCCCTGCTGGCATTTCATCCAAAATCGAAACGTCCATTTCACCAAATGCCGTGATTGCCAAAGTCCTTGGGATTGGAGTGGCTGTCATGAAGAGAACATCCGGATTCAACCCTTTTTCCCTTAGCACACGGCGTTGCTCTACACCGAACCGATGTTGCTCATCTGTTATGACAAGACCCAATTTGGAGAAACTGACATCCGGTTGAATAAGGGCATGTGTCCCGATCAATAAATCGATTTCCCCGTTCGCTAAATTCTCCAATATATGTCTTCTGGCCTTCCCCTTTGTAGATCCCGAAAGAAAGGCGACTCGCACCCCGAATGGTTCAAGCCAGGAAGAAAGTGAATTGACATGCTGTTCAGCAAGGATTTCTGTTGGGGCCATCAGCGCTCCTTGGAAACCCGCTGTGATGGCAGCATATAGTGCAATCGCCGCAACGACAGTCTTCCCGGAACCAACATCCCCTTGAAGAAGGCGATTCATCCGGCTTGAGCTTTTCAATTCGGCACATAGTTCATTGACAACTCTCTTTTGGGCACCAGTTAACTCGAACGGCAATGAAGAAATAAATGCTTTCAAACGGTCAAGATCATAGTGGATGAATGTCCCTTTTTCGGCATCCTTCCGTATTTTCTTCATCCCGATCATCTTCAATTGGAATTTAAGCAATTCTTCATAGACAAATCTTCTTCTTGCTTGTTTTACATCTGTTGGTGATTTCGGAAAATGTACCATTTCCAAAGCTTCACTGATGGATGGCAGCATATAGGACTCTCTGATGGAAGCCGGTAATACTTCTTCCATTTCATCTGCACACAAGTCAAGCGCACTTCTCATATATTTCCGGAATGTCTTTTGGTGCATCACATTTTTCAAGCTGTAAACAGGTTCGAAATCCGCATGGTCAGTTTTAGGTCCCTCGCTGAAATTGCTGACATTGATCACTTGCCTGCCGCGATCCCATTTGCCTGTCACAGTTACGATCATTCCAATTGAGAGGCGTTCTTTTAAATAATGCTGATTGAAGAATACCGCTTTGACAAGATGAGGGCCTGAGAGGAGTCTGATTTGCAAGCGCGAACGGTTTCTCCCTAAAAAAAGAACGGAAGGCTCGCTTTCGACCCTTCCTTCAATCGTAACCCGTTCATTATGCGGTGTATCCGCCAAATCTTTCAATCTAAAATCTTCATGTCGATAGGGAAAGGTATTGATCAAATCCCCTATCGTTTCAATCCCTAATTTTCCAAGCCGTTCGGCAGATGCCTTCCCTACACCATTTAATGAAGTGACCGCGTCATGAATTGACGGTGTCATTGACCGCTCTATCCTTCCCGAATATCTTAGCCTCAAGCCATTTGCCGGTAGGTGTAGCGGCAAGACCGCCCTTCGCAGTCTCTCTTAGAGCAGACGGCATCGTTTGTCCGATTCTGTGCATCGCTTCAATTACTTCGTCGGTAGGGATTCTGCTGACGACTCCTGCAAGGGCCATGTCTGCTCCGACAAGTGCTTTTGCTGCCCCCATCGCATTCCGTTTCACACATGGCACTTCAACCAAACCGGCAACAGGGTCACAAACAAGTCCAAGCATGTTTTTCATTACGATTGAGAATGCTTCTGCACTTTGTTGTGGTGTTCCGCCAGCCATTTCTACAATTGCTGCTGCAGCCATGGAAGCTGCAGACCCAGTTTCTGCCTGACATCCGCCAGCTGCCCCAGAGATGGATGCGTTATTGGCGACGACAAAACCAAAAGCACCTGAAGTGAATAGATAGTTCACCATTTGCTCTCTTGTTGGGTTCAACTTCTCTTTCACCGCAAAAAGTGTTCCTGGCACAATGCCTGCAGCTCCAGCTGTCGGAGTTGCACAAATCATTCCCATTGCGGCATTCACTTCATTTGTCGCAACAGCTTTGCTGACCGCGTCTAAAATGAGGTCGCCGGATAGAGATTTCCCCGATTTAATATAGTTTTGAATGAGGACTGCATCTCCACCAGTTAAACCAGAGGTAGATTTCACTCCTTGAAGTCCCTGCTCGACAGCACTTTCCATCACAGTAAGATTATTATCCATCTGCGCGATAATATCTTCACGTGACCGTTTTGTTATAAGCATTTCCTGCTCTATCATGATTTCAGAAATAGGTTTGTTTTGTGTCTCAGCCAATGAAACAAGTTCCTTAACTGAACTGAATAGTACTTCCATATTTATATTCCTCCTTAATTTGCCAATGTCGACACTTGAGTGACATTCGGCAAGGATTTCAATTCATCTAATAATGTTTCATCAAACATTTGGTCGACCTCGATGACCATAAGTGCCATTTTCCCTTTTTCTTTCCGGCCAACTTCCATATGGGCAATATTCATGCCTTGAGAAGCAATTGCATTGGAAACGTTTGCAATGACACCTGCACGGTCATCATGTACAACAAGTAGCGCTGGGAAATGGCCAGATAGGCGAAGTGGGAAACCATTTAGCTCCGTCACTTCCATTGTTCCCCCACCAATTGAAATGCCAACGAGCTCCATCTCACCTTGGCTATCCCCAATTACGATTTTTGCCGTATTCGGATGCTCGGCTTCCTCTTCCTCAGGAATGAATTCAAATGTCATTCCAAGTGCCGCCGCATCTTCAAAAGACGTTTTGATCCTTTCATCAAATGTATCATAATCTAATAATCCACCGATAATTGCAACGTCAGTTCCATGGCCTTTATATGTTTCCGCAAAAGAACCATAGAGATAAATTTTCGCCCATTCCGGTTGTCTTCCAAACAAATCTCTTGCTACACGGCCAATGCGGGCAGCACCAGCGGTATGTGAAGATGAAGGTCCTATCATGACGGGACCGATTATTTCAAAAACAGATCTGTATTTCATTCAAAATACCCCCTAGTTAAAAGACAAGCATGAATTCATTTTACATGATAAAGACAAAATAGAAAAGACGGCACGCTCGTCAAGAGCACACCGTCATTTCTATTTTTACTCCACAGAGAGAATATATGGATACAATGGTTGTTTCCCATTATAGAGTTCAACTTCCGTATGGTCATAATTCTCTTCTACATAGCTTGCAATTTCGTTCGCCTCTTCTTCAGTCACATCTTCACCATAGATGATTGTAACGATTTCATCGTCTTCATCAATCAAAGAAGATAGTAATGTTTTGATAACATCATCCAATGAAGGTTTGGAAATCACAATTTTACTTCCTGCTAGACCCATGAAATCATCTTTTTTAATGTCTACCCCGTCAATAGATGTGTCACGGATTGAATAAGTGACTTGTCCTGTTTTGACTGCTGCAGCGGCCTTGGACATTGCCTTTTCGTTTTCGCTTACACCGATTTCAGGATTGAATGCAAGAATTGCGGATAACCCTTCAGGAACCGACTTCGTTTCCACAACGGCAGCCTCTATACCAATTACTTCTGCTGCCTGTTTTGCAGCCATAATGATATTTTTATTATTCGGTAGGATAATTACACGTTCCGCTCCGACATCTTTGATCGCTTTGACAATATCCTCAGTTGAAGGGTTCATCGTCTGACCGCCTTCGATTACTGCGGAAGCCCCTATACTTTTCAGCAAGTCGGCTACACCGGATCCCATTGCAACAGTTACGATAGCATAAGGATGAACAGCCTTTTCTTCCTTCTTCGTTGAATAGCCTTCACCGACGATATCGATATGCTGTTGTCGCATGTTCTCGATTTTAATGTTGATAAGGGAGCCATACCGTTGTGCGTAATTTAACGCATTCCCCGGTTCCTCGGTATGGATATGTACTTTCGCGATTTCTTCATCAGAGATTACAAGTAGTGAATCACCGAACTCGCTTAAGTCCTGTCTGAAATCCCCTTCTTCAAAAGGATGATTTTTGACTTTGTCAGCTTCGAACTTCACCATGAATTCCGTACAATAACCGAATTCAATATCCTCTGTGTTCATGAAACCTTGAACGCCGCGATGATGCTCGGCATTCACGAGATCATCCATCGATTCAAATAGTGTGCGTTCCGGGAGAGCTTCGCCTTTCAAACACGCCAAAAAGCCTTCATATACATAGACAAGGCCTTGCCCACCACTATCGACGACACCGACTTCTTTCAATACCGGCAGAAGATCGGGAGTCCTTTTCAATGAAGCTTTTGATTCTTCAACAACCGCTTCCATTACTTTGATGAGGTCTTCTGTAGTTTTAGCCACTTCGACACCTTTTTTCGCAGCATCTTTGGCAACTGTTAAGATTGTACCTTCCACTGGCTTCATGACTGCCTTATAGGCTGTTTGCACACCATACTCAAGTGCGCCTGCGAATTTGACACTATCAAGCTTCGCCTCTTCTTCCACCGCTTTCCCGAAACCGCGGAACAATTGGGACAGAATGACGCCTGAATTGCCGCGTGCCCCCATCAGAAGACCTTTGGATAATGCTTGTGCTGTTTTACCTAAATGCTCGGACGCATGTACAGCCGTCTCCTTTGCACCTGATGACATGGATAGATTCATATTTGTCCCTGTATCCCCATCGGGTACTGGAAACACGTTTAATGAATCGACATAGTCTGCATTAAGATGAAGGTGATGAGCACCTATCTTCACCATGTCCGCAAATTTTACACCATCAATAAACTTCATTGAAATGTTTTCCTCCTTCTATCAACTCGTCACCCGAACCCCTTGAACAAATATATTCACTGAATCCACTGTCAACGATAATGTCTTTTTTAATGTATACATAACTTTGGATTGCACTTGGTACGCAACCTCGGAGATTTTAGTGCCGTAACCGACGATGACATACATATCGATATGTGTCTCATCCCCAATTGTTCTCACAATGACTCCTCTTGCATAATTCTCTTTTCCAAGGATGTCAGTCAGCCCATCCCGGATCTGGTGACGTGAAGCCATGCCGACAATTCCGTAGCATTCGATAGCCGCCTCTCCAACAACTTGGGCAATGACGTCATTCGTAATATCTATTTTACCGTAATCGTTTTTTAACTCGATTGACATGAAAGCTTCCCCTCCTGCATCCTTATAGCTTCCCCTATTGTACTATACACGATTGATTTATTAAAGAAGAAGTAACCGCACACATTAAATCTGTAAAGGGTTTCTCCTTGAAAGCACCATTAAAAAAGGTTGCAAGCCATTATTTCCTGTGATAAAGTATTATGGTATGCGAATTAGATAGTGAATCGCTTAATCATTATTAGCGAGGAGGTCATAAAAATGGCTAAAGAATGTGTTATTACTGGACGCAAAGCTCGTACGGGAAATGCTCGTTCACACGCAATGAACGCTAACAGACGTACTTGGGGAGCTAACCTTCAAAAAGTCCGTATTCTTGTTAACGGTAAACCAAAGCGTGTTTGGGTATCTGCAAGAGCACTTAAATCAGGTAAAGTTCAACGAGTTTAATTGACCGTTGTGCTTTCCGACTATACTTCAAAAAGAAATAAAACGCCAGGCGATAAGTTCAGCCTGACGTTTTTTCTTTTTTCTTTTTTCGATTACGCTGACTCGCACTTGCGGTTGCCTGGCTCTTCTGCTTATCATCTTTTTGGAAGACGACCATGCACTTTCGGACAAAACTACTGAGAAACTTTGGCATTGTAAATGTATAGACTCTCAATTCCCCGGCTCCTTTCAGGAATCTGAACTCCTTACCATTAAACATATGCCTTTCAGGAACGAGATAGTACAAACTTCTGCAATTGGTTCATTGCTTGTAAATTTTGTCATACCCATTTCCATCCGAGCATTCACCGTCTCATACTTGAAGCCTGTCAATGTAATTCCCTCAACCGCTCCCCCAAAAGGAAAAAATGATACATAAGGCAGACCTTCATTTTTATTCACAAGATGGGTCCCTGGACTTAAAACGGATAATTCATTGTGCACATTCTTAATGGTGAATAACACATCTTCATACTCGACCTGAATCCGATACAATAAATGCAATGCTGATTCGAAATGATCCAATCTACCGCCCGTAACACCCGTAAGGATGATTTCATCTGGTAGATAGGCAATTGCTCTTGTGATTGCCAATTCCGTATCCGTCTCATTTTTTTCGGCATTGAATGAATCTACCCGTTCCACAGCAGATTGGATCATAGCGAATTCATTTTCATTCACCGAATCGAAGTCACCAACCGCTTCTACAGGAACGATTCCTCTTTCCAAAAGATGAAGGGAACCACGGTCCACCCCGATAAAAATTGTCTGTTCCGTTTTCAAGGAGAGTAAATCAGGTAAATCTTCGGCTGGTCCCCCAGCGCAAATAACAACTCTCTTCATTACTTCAGCACGCTTTCCCCTGCAGCCTTGATCCGTTGTAACGCCTCTGCACGATTTTCGGCATTGTAAATTGCAGATCCTGCTACAAAAATTGTAGCCCCTGCTTCGGCGCATGTGACAATCGTTTCTTCATTAATGCCGCCATCGATCTCAATTTCGATTTCAAGCCCTTTTTCTTTAATGATGTCAGCAAGCTGCTTCACTTTCGGCACTACTGAATGAATGAATTTTTGCCCGCCAAACCCAGGGTTTACAGTCATGAACAAGACAAGGTCCACATTCTCCAAAACATGAAGAATATGCTCAATCGGTGTATGGGGATTTAGCACAACACCGGGTTTCACACCGAACGATCGGATCAACTGGATCGTACGGTGCAAATGCCTGCAAGCCTCCACATGCACAGTTATATAATCAGCCCCTGCTTTAGCAAACTGTTCAATATATGCATCAGGATTCTCAATCATGAGGTGAACATCAAGTGGTAGATCGGTTACTGGTCGTAACGCCTCAACTACAATCGGTCCCATCGTAATATTCGGAACGAAATGTCCATCCATAACATCTATATGGATCAGTTCCGCACCCGCTGCTTCTACTTCTTTAACTTCTTCTGCAAGCTTTGAAAAGTTTGCTGCTAGTATGGATGGTGCAATTTTAATCATTTTTCGGATACCTCGGCTTTCGGTCAATTATCTCTTGCATAAACTGTACGTAATTATCGTATCTGGTGGATAATATTTCGCCTGTTTCAACCTTTGCTTTAACAGCACATTTAGGTTCTTTAAGATGCAGGCATCCTCTGAATTTACAAAGTTGCGCCGCCTGCTCCATTTCAACAAAGTAATCACGTAGTTCATCTTTTTCGATATGATCGAAATCTAACGAACTAAAGCCAGGTGTGTCTGCTACAAGTCCACCGGCGACTTCCATTAGTTCAACATGACGGGTTGTATGTCTTCCCCTGCCTAACGCCTCTGAAATTTCACCCGTTTTCAAAAGCAATTCAGGAATCAACGTGTTTAACAACGTTGATTTCCCTACGCCTGATTGACCGGCAAGGACTGTCGTATTCCCTTTAAGAATAGGATAAAGCAAATCGTGCAAATTAGGATCATCAATATATGTTTTAATGACGTCGTACCCAATGCCCTTATAGTAATCAATTGCGGAATTGGCTATTTGAAGGTCTGATTCCTCCGCAATATCCTTCTTGGTGAGACAGATGATAGGTTTAATGCCGACAGATTCAATAACAGCAAGGAATCTGTCCAATAAATGAAGGCTCAAATCAGGTTCAACGATGGAGAATACAAGCAATGCCTGATCGACATTTGCAACCGGCGGTCTTACCAGCTCATTTTTCCTCTCATGAACTTCTGTAATCGTCGCATCATTATCGCCGTCTTCTACAATCGTTACAAAGTCACCTACGAGAGGGGAGATCCCTCTATTTCTAAAGACTCCCCTTCCCTTACATTGGACCAGATCTCCATCTCCCGTTTGCACATAATAAAAACCACTAATCGCTTTTCTGATTTGTCCTTGCGGCATCCAATCCCTCTTTCTTATTCGACGTTATCATCGTAATTAAAATTCTCTTCAATGACTGTTGTACCTACAAGAATTTTATATCCGCCCCGTTGTCCTTCTTCGAGCTCAACTGTAATTACCTTACTTGTATCTTTAGTAATTTCGAATACCAATACTGGATCTGTCATCGAATGTTTTTTATCCTGAATGTAAATTTTTACTGTTTGTGGTTCTGGCTCGGCCGTTTCATCCTCATCATCGTCAGTTGTAGCCTCATACGGAATTTCCACAGTCCTTACAAAAACTTTCACGTGTTTCTTCTCTTGTCCTTTGGAACGTACAACTCCAACTTTTGCACCGACTGGCAAATCGGTTCCTGCGGTCGGATCTTGAGAAATAACGTTCCCTTCCGGAATTGAATCATGATACTCTTCTTTTACTACACGAATATCAAACCCTGAGGTTTCCGCATAATCATCCAACTGTTTTTTATCATAATTCGTCAAATCACCTAATTTGACCAATTTCTTTCCTTGGCTGACTTTGAATACAATATCCGTCTCCTCGGGAACGACATGCTCGCCCTCAGCAGGTGTTTGCCCAAGAATTTGACCTTCCGGCTGGTCGGAGTAGACATACTCGGGGGTAATTGACTTAAAGTTAAATCCTGACAGGTAATTATAGATTTCGTCATAATCTCTAGTTGTGAAATCCGTCATTTCCATCGTGTCTTTACCTTTACTTACATAAAGCGTGACCGCTGTACCAAGCTCTCGCTTTTTTTCGGCCTCAGGTATCGTTCTGAATACCTTTCCTGCTTCGTATTCATCCGAGAAATCCTCAACAATCCCTTCTACAACAAAACCACTTTCATTTATGAGGTCCCTTGCTTCCGCTTCATCCAATCCTGTAACATCTGGGATTAAAGCTTCTTTCGGCCCCAATAATGAAGGCAAGAATAGTGCCAGTAACGCAATTGCAATGACAGCTATCGAAATGCCTAAAACAATCGGCCATTTCTTCCTTTTCTTTTTCACCGGCGGTTTAGATTCCGGCGTTACAGGTTCGATAATTTTAGTTGTGTCATGATTAGCCACTTTTGGTGGATCTGTGATTACTGGAATTATACGGGTTTTATCATCATCGAACGGTAAAGTAAATTTACGTTCATTTTGTCTTTCATGGGAAAGAACCGTCAGTAAATCGTCATACATTTCATCCGCTGATTGATATCTGTATGTAGCATCTTTTGCTGTAGCCTTTAAAATCACATTTTCAACACTCTGCGGAATTCCGGGAAATCTATTTCGTACAGAAGGCGTTTCCTCCTGCAAATGTTTTATTGCAATTGCGACAGCTGTTTCCGCCGAAAACGGCAATTCGCCAGTCAATAATTCATAAAAGACGATACCAAGGGAATAAATGTCCGACTTTTTAGTCGCCATTCCACCCCTTGCTTGTTCGGGGGATAAATAATGAACAGTACCAATAACCGAATTTGTTTTTGTATGTGCGGTTGCATGTAATGCCATCGCAATTCCAAAATCAGTTATTTTTACATCACCGTCGGCGTCCATCAAAATATTTTGCGGCTTGATATCCCGATGTACAATACCATTATGATGCGCATTTGCAATGGCCGAAACAAGTTGTTTCATGATATTGACAGCTTTTGCAACAGGCAATGGCCCGTTTGACAAAATATATTTTTTTAATGTCTGCCCCTCAATATACTCCATTACGAAATAATGAAGTTCTCCTTCTTCATCGACATCATAAATATTAACGATATGAGGATGCGTCAAGCTTGTGGCAGACAGGGCTTCCCTTTGAAATCTTTTCTTTATATCTTGCTCGTTGGCAAAATCATAGTTAAGCACTTTAATTGCTACATCGCGACCTAAAATTATGTCATGAGCCAAATAGACCTTTGACATTCCCCCTTCGCCGATGCCTTTGATGACTTCGTAACGTCCGCCAATCCGTTTTCCAATCATGATGAACTCACCTCCGAATCGGAGTATCCTAAAACTACGGAAATATTGTCTTCGCCACCCATATCATTGGCTATTTTCACTAATTCAACTGCCTTCGTGTGAAGATCCCCAACACAAGTGACAATACTATGGATTGTTTCACGACTGACTTTATTGCTTAATCCATCCGTGCAGATCAATAAGTAGGTATTTTCCTTCAGTTGATGATGATAAAAATCCGGTGTGATGGATTTCTCTGATCCTACCGCCCTCATGATCCAATTTCGTTGGGGATGAGTCGCAGCTTCTTCTTCCGTTATTTCACCTGAATCAAGCAAAATATTAACGAATGAATGATCCTTCGTTACTTGAATGATTTCTGCTTCATTAATAATGTAAACACGGCTATCGCCTACATGTGTAATTAGACAATCATTCCCATCAACAAGCACAGCGTCAAGAGTCGTCCCCATACCTTTAAAGTTCTCATCTTTTTCAGCAATCTCAAAAATAGTATGGTTGATGAACGAAACCGTCTCCAAAAGCCATTCTTTCCAGTCTTCTTCATTCATTTTGGTTGAATTGGATACTCCTTGAAACTTTTCCCCTAATAGTTGAACTGCGGTTGAACTTGCAAAATCCCCACCACGATGGCCTCCCATACCATCTGCAATCACGGCCAGTGTTGGGCCGTTCTGAATGGTAAAGACTGCAGCGCTATCTTCATTCACAGTACGTTTCTTCCCAATATCCGAAAGCACTTCAAATCGCAACACTTGTCCCCCCCCTTTTATCTTTAAGCGCGTGGCAATTACTTCTTACGAAAGGCGGCTACAAAAAAACCATCACTTCCAAAATGTTGAGGTAATACTTGCAACATATTATCTTTAATTGCCAATGATTCATTAGTTAAGTATGAATCAAGTGTAACCATCGCTATATCCGGATGTTTTTCAAGGAATTTATGTACAACTCCGGCATTCTCACTATATTCAACAGTACATGTGCTATAGACTATAATGCCATCCTCTTTGACTAATCCGTATGCTGTATCAAGCAATTCTTCTTGAATTTTAGTCAAGTTTACAAGGTCCTGCTCTGTCTTATTGTATTTTATCTCCGGTTTGCGGCGGATGACCCCGAGACCGCTACATGGCGCATCAACCAAAATCCTATCGAAAGAGGCAGGTTCATAAATGGTGCCTAATTGTCTACTGTCTCCACTACTTAACCTGATCGACTCGATTCCAAGACGATTTGCATTTGATTCGATCAACGACAGTTTATGCTCATGTAGATCATGTGCATAAACTTCACCCTTATTATTCATTTTCTCCGCAATGAATGTCGTTTTCCCTCCAGGTGCCGCACACATGTCCAACACTTTCATTTCGGGTTTCACATCTAAGGCAAGAACCGGTAACATGGAGCTTTCATCTTGGATTGTCAGAAGGCCGTTCGCATATGCCGATGTATTCGCTAAACTTCCGATAGCTGTCTGGATACTTTCCGGAACGACTTCTCCCCTTGTTGCTTCAATGCCTTCTTTAGCCAATTCCTTCAACGCATCTTCGACTGTCGTTTTCAATAAATTGACCCGCGCTGTCATACGAGCAGGATGGTTATTTTCATGGGCCATCGCCAATGCTTCTTCTTTGCCGAACTGTTCAACCCATCGTTTGATCAACCACTCGGGGTGACTTGTTTCGATGGAAATTCGTTCTATATCATCTTTGATGTCTTCAATTGATCGGACGCCTTTACGCAAAACGGATCGTAAAATGCCATTCACAGTTGACGAAATACCTTTATGACCACGTCTTTTTGCGATTTCCACCGCCTCATGAACTACTGCATGGGGTGGTATTTTCGTCAAATAGACAATTTGGTAAATCGATAATCGTAATAATTCCCTAACCCAAGCATCAAGTTTCCCTTTAACAAAAGGCTCTAAATAATAATCCAGAGTCATTCGATGCTGTAATGTTCCGTAGGTTAACTCAGTCAATAATCCACGGTCTTTTGGATCAATGGCGTATTTCTTTATCGTCCTGTTTAAGAGTAGGTTGCTATACGCCTGATTCTCATTGATTTCCATCAAAATCGAAAGAGCTGCATCCCGAACGTTTCCGTTCCAAATCTTCTTTTTGGCTTTATTTGTCATTCGAAATGGTCTCCTTCATGCCAATTGGAACCTGCCCCGTTCATGAATTCCTCAGCGGACATTCGTTTCTTTCCGGCAGGTTGCAGCTCTGTGATAGCTATGGAAATGTCATCGCCGGTTTTTACGACAAGTTTGTCTTTTAATCGCTTGATGATTGTACCTGGCGAGGCATCTGTGACAATATCGCACTTTTCCGCTTGCCATATTTTTACGTTACCGTCCTGAAAAACGGAATATGCTCCCGGCCAAGGATATAATCCACGTACCTGATTGAAGATCTCGTTGCCTCCACGTGTCCAGTCGATCCGTTCCTGTTCACGCGTAATGTTCCCAGCAAATGTTACGTATTTTTCATCTTGAGCGATTCGCTCATTTGTCTTTGCTACAATCGAAGGCAATGTTTCCTTTAATAACTGCGTGCCGGCGATGGACAGTTTTTCGAACATCGTTCCCGTATTGTCTTCCTCCAAGATCGGAACTCGCACTTGCGAAATGATGTCGCCTGCGTCCAATTTTTCAACCATATACATAATCGTGACACCGGTTTCGGCTTCCCCATCCATAACAGCCTGGTGAATCGGCGCCCCTCCCCGGTATTTCGGTAAAAGCGATGCGTGGACATTAATGCAACCTAACCGGGGAACATCAAGCAAATCCTTTGGCAGAATTTGCCCGTATGCAGCAGTTACGATCAGATCAGGGTTTATATTAATAAGTTCAGATAATTCATCAGAGTTTTTCAGTTTTTCGGGTTGCAAAACCGTTAAACCAAGACGGTCAGCTTCCACTTTAACTGGTGGGGGTGTAAGGACCCGCTTTCTACCAACCGGTCGATCGGGTTGTGTAACAACAGCTGCAATTTCAAATCCTTCTTCATGCAGCATCGTTAATACAGGTACTGAAAAGTCAGGTGTCCCCATGAAAACGATTTTTGTCATTCCTATTCTTCCTCTCCTTCAACCTCTTCAAATTCACTTGGATCTACAATACGTTTAATTTTCGAGTCAAAAAGAATTCCGTCAAGATGATCGATTTCATGAAGAATCGCTCGTGCTTCATAGTCTTCCGCTTCAAGTTCATATAAAGAACCATCACGTTCCTGAGCCTCAACCCGAACGAAGAAAGGACGTTCAACTTCCCCATATAGGCCTGGAAAGCTTAAACAACCTTCTACATCTATTTCGGAACCACCGATTGCGGTGACAACGGGATTGATCATTTCAATGACTTCGTCCCCTTCACCTAAATCGACGATTGCTACCCGGACAAGTTCACCTACTTGCGGAGCTGCAATTCCGACTCCGTCAGCAGCCACCATCGTTTCATACATATCATCCAATAGTTTTGCAAGCTTTTCATCAAACTTGTCCACTTCCTTACAGCGCTGTGTAAGCAGTGGTGAAGGATTTTTCACAATTTCAAGTATCGCCAAGTCAATTCCTCTTTTCTAGGTGTATATACATACCGGATTTTGGTCAAAAAATCGAGGTCGGGTCCACATCGACTGTCATGAGCAACCCTTCCTTCATCCAGTTTGTCCGATACATTTTAATCAATTGCTGTAGTGTATCAGTGAGCCTTGGCTCTATTTTGTATTTTATCAAACATTGATACCGATATCTATTGTTCACACGACTGATGGCAGCAGCAGCTGGGCCGATAATCACAGTTTCCGGTGAGAGTGAAGTTTTCAGATACCTCGTACCTTTATCAGCAAAGTCTGCCACTTTCAATAAGTCCTTATGGGAAAATTGGATAAGTGTTATATAGTAGAACGGAGGATACCCATATTGTTTCCTCGACGCCATCTCCAAATTGTAAAACGTTTCGTAATGCTGCGTCTTTGCAAGCTCTATCGCATAATGCTCTGGTGAATATGTCTGAATGATTACTTCCCCGGCCAATTCATGGCGGCCCGCCCGTCCACTCACTTGCGTCATCAATTGGAATGTCTTTTCCGCTGCCCGGAAGTCCGCTAAATGCAAAGTAGTATCAGCCGCAAGCACACCAACCAGTGTAATATTGGGAAAGTCCAATCCTTTTGCAATCATTTGCGTACCTAACAGTATATCGGCTTTTCCTTCGCTAAATTGACGAAGAAGTCGTTCATGTGAGCCCTTCTGGCGAGTCGTATCCACATCCATCCGGAGCACCCTTGCTTCAGGGAATAGCTTATAAATTTCTTCTTCGGCCTTCTGTGTACCTGTCCCGAAGAAACGGATATGTTCACTCTCGCATTCTGGACAGACAAGGGGCACCCCTTCCTCATGAGCACAATAATGACATTTCAACCGCTCATTTGCCCGATGGTATGTTAATGAAATATCGCAATTCGGGCATTGGACTACCGTACCGCAATCTCTGCATAATACAAATGAAGAAAAACCCCTTTTATTAAGGAAGAGAACAATTTGTTCTTTCCTTTCGAGCCTCTGATGGATTGCATCCGCCAAGGCTACAGAAAACATCGAGCGATTTCCTTCTTTCAATTCGTCCCGCATATCGACAACTGTTACAGAAGGTAATGATTGGTTCTTCGCTCTTTTCGATAACTCAAGAAGTGTATACACACCTTTTTTCGCTCTCGCAAAAGATTCCAGCGACGGGGTTGCGCTTCCAAGGATAACCGGGCATCCGTAATATTCCGACCGCCAAATCGCAACATCCCTTGCATGATAACGGGGAGTATCCTCTTGTTTGTATGTAGATTCATGCTCTTCATCAAGAATGATGATCCCTACGTTTTCAAAGGGAGCAAATATAGCTGACCTCGCACCAACGACGACTTTCACTTCACGACGATGTATTTTACGCCATTCATCGTATTTCTCACCAGCAGATAAGCCACTATGCATGACTGCGACAAGGCTTCCGAACCTCTCCTGGAAACGGGCCGTCATTTGAGGAGTCAAAGAAATCTCCGGAACGAGGACGATTGCTTCCTTCCCTTTTTCCAATACATGCTTGATAGCCCGCAGGTATACTTCCGTTTTCCCGCTTCCCGTAACCCCGTGCAGAAGAAAAGTTTCTGCCTCTCCGCCATCCGAGGCCGTATTGACGGCATCAAGTGCAACTTGTTGTTCGTCCGTCAGCTGAATTGGAATGGGTGTATCCTTTAAGTTCGGGGCATCGGGTTCCCGATAGACTTCCGCCAATCCTTCAGTCCCCCCGCCTCTTTCAATAATCGCTTTCAAGACAGGGTTCTGTATGCCTGAGTCCTTAAGAAGTTTTGAAGCTTCCATTGTTTCCCCGGCATGATGCAGCATCCACTCCAACAATTCCATCTGCTTTTTTGCATTTGGATGTACCGATTGCAGTAACTCTCTTAAGGTGGAAGATTCGGCGATTTTGATTGTCCTTACTTTTTTTACCTTTGTCTGTTGGCTAACTACAGTATCAACAGAAACAATACCTCTTGCTGCATAGTCTTTTACTACTTTCAATAAATATGAATCATCGAGTTCCTTTAAAGGGATCCTTGTCCTCCCTTTCAAAAAAGTGAAAAAAGTTGCATCGTCAATCTCACCAGGCTGCTCAATAATTACGAACTTCTCGTATTTCGCACGCATGGCTGCTGGCAACATGACCTGCAAGGCGTCAATTTCATATGAAAGTGTTTCCCTCGCCATCTTTTTCGAAAGGGATAAAAGCTCCGTAGACACGACAGGCTCTAAGTCGACTAACTCATCAATCGGTTTTAATTTACCCTCATCAACCTCACTTTCCGATTTCAATCCTGTAACATACCCAAGCACTTTCCTCGGTCCGAATGGGACTTTGACACGCGATCCGACTTCCATAACCGATTCAAGGTGTTTCGGGACTCTGTAATCGAAAGGCCGGTCAATCGGATAGGCTGAAACATCTACAATGATTTCAGCGATCATCTGTAATTGACCTTTCTTCTGCCATTATCGTTTCAAGCAAAACTTTCGCAAGTTGCTTCTTATTCATCGCATCAAAAGGAAACTGCTTTCCCTTACCAGTCAACAGCGTGACAACATTTGTGTCATTTCCGAAACCGCCACCGGGATCTGTTACATCGTTGACGATGATGTAATCCAAGTTCTTATTCATCAGTTTAGACATGCCATACGAAATCGCATCATTTGTTTCCGCCGCGAAACCAACAAGGATTTGGTCTTCCTTGTTGTCGCCAATTGTTTTGAGAATATCTGTCGTTCGTTCAAGTTCGATGGACGAATCACCATCTTTTTTCTTCATTTTTTGCGAATGTTGCTCTTTCGGACGATAATCAGCAACCGCCGCAGATTTAACTACCATTGATGCATCACCGAAATTCGCAAGGACTGCCTCAAGCATATCAGCCGCGCTTTCCACTTGAATAAGTTGGACACCCACTGGTCTAGGCAAATCAACTGGCCCTGAAATTAACACCGTATCAGCACCAAGGGAAACAGCAGCTTCGGCCATCGCATACCCCATTTTTCCACTTGAGAAGTTCGAGATGTATCGTACAGGGTCGATCCGTTCTCTTGTAGGACCTGCTGTAACAACAACCTTTTTACCTAAAAGCGGTAATTTCTCAGTTGATTTCATAAATCTTTGTTTCACGAGTTCAACAATTCGTTCCGGTTCTTCCAGTCTACCTTTCCCGACATAACCACATGCGAGAAAACCTTCAGAAGGTTCAATAAAGCGGAAACCGTCTTCATGAAGTCTTTGGATGTTACGGATGACCGCTTTGTTTCCATACATATGAACGTTCATCGCTGGGGCGATCCAGACTTCAGATGTCGTTGCAAGTAATGTCGAGGTGACCATATCATCCGCAATACCGTTCGCAATCTTCCCGATAGTATTAGCCGTGGCAGGTGCAACGATAATAAGATCCGCCCAATCCGCAAGGTCAATATGAGCAATGACCCGGGAATCTTTTTCGTCAAACGTATCATAATAGACATCATTCCGTGACATTACTTGGAATGTAAGCGGTTGAACGAATTCCATAGCTGAAGCCGTCATAATCACTTTTACTTCTGCTCCTGCCTGGGATAGCTTACTTACTAACGCTACGGCTTTGTATACAGCAATTCCACCAGTGACACATACAAGAATTTTTTTATTCAACAAACGTCTCACCCTTTTTCAGTTAAAATGACAAACTCCCTAAGAAATTTTGTTTCCAAGGGAGTTATAAGAGCTTATTAAATTCTTACAGCAAGCAATGACAATCAGATTTCGTCTTCATAGACAATGGAAGCATCTTGCACTTGTTTTGAAAGTGCACCAGCCGCCACTTCTTCCAAAGCTTTCCCTACATTTTTATGGGATGTGTATTTGTGAAGCAACTCATTTTTACTTTCTTGCATTTCACGCGCCCGTTTTGCAGCAAGCGTAACTAAAGTGTATTTCGAATCAATTTTACCTTTTAATGAATCCACTGATGGATATAACATATTTTATTCCCCTTCCAACATTTGTAAATAACGTTTTTCGACACGCTCACGACGACAGTGTTCTGCTGTAACGATTGAGTTGATGCGATCGCAAGCTTTCGATACCTCGTCATTTTCGACTACGTAATCATATAGATTCATCATTTCAAGTTCGTCACGTGCTTTTAATACACGACTTGCTATGACATCGGCTTCCTCAGTACCTCTTCCTACCAAACGATCCTCTAATTCGGATAGGCTTGGCGGTGCAAGGAAGATGAATAGACCGTCAGGAACTTTTTCCCGGACTTGAGCCGCACCGACGACTTCTATTTCAAGAAATACGTCCCTGCCCGCGTCGAGTGTTTCGTTGACGTAGTCCAATGGTGTTCCGTAATAGTTGCCTACATACTCGGCATACTCCAATAGCTTTCCTTCATTAATTAGGCTTTCGAATTCGCTGCGGGATTTGAAGAAATAATCGACGCCGTCTTGTTCGCCTTCCCGCGGGCTTCTTGTTGTCATCGATATTGAATATTCGTAGTTTGTGTCAGGTTGTTGAAATAGTTCTTTCCTGACGGTTCCTTTTCCTACACCGGATGGACCGGACAGGACGATTAATAATCCACGTTTTTTGTACATGCCATCCCTCTTCTTATGTATTATATAGAAGTAAAAAAAGAATAAAACTTATAATAGACCGTTGCTTTGCGCTCCGGGCGGACGCTTTCCGGGGGGCACGGCTTCAGCCGCTTCCCTCGCTTCGCTCAGTCCAGGGTCTTCAGCTCGTGCTGATCCCCTCGGAGTCGCCGCCTTTCACTTCAAGCAACTACTCCTTCTCAACTTAGAGCGTGTTAATTCCTTAATACTTACTATATATAGAATTTTGTTCAAAACGGTAAAAGAATCTCATCATATTATAACATAAGTTACCCGTGGAGTGCTAAAATGGAACAAAACGTTTGAAAGAGGAATTATCATGGCATTTGACGGTTTATTCACCGCAGCGATAGTTACGGAGCTGCAACAAATTAAAGATGGACGTATATCGAAAATACATCAGCCAAATGCTCAAGAAGTTGTTTTGATGGTGCGGGCTGGAAGAAATAATTACAAGCTGCTCATTTCAGCCCATCCATCGTACTCACGGGTTCAATTGACTGATGAAACGATTGCGAATCCCGCGGAACCACCTATGTTTTGCATGGTGCTGAGGAAGCATCTTGAAGGCGGTGTGATTCAATCGATCAAGCAGTCAGGCAATGATCGTATCATATCTTTTGATATAAAGGCAAAAAATGAAATCGGGGATGATATCCACCGCGAGTTGATCGTAGAAGTTATGGGGCGGCATAGTAATTTACTATTGATTGACCCCGAGCGAAATATGATCATCGACAGTTTGAAGCATCTTCCGCCTTCTGTAAATAGTTATAGAACGGTATTGCCTGGACAGCCCTATGTTCCGGCACCGCCACAAGAGAAGCTGGATCCTTTTGAGTTGGACAAGAAAGAGTTTCTTTCATTATTACCAGAATGGGAGAATGCCAAACAGATTGTTGGTAAACTTTCAGGTTTCTCCCCGATACATGGTGAAGAGCTATTGCACCGTTTGAAAGGGATTCGCGAGGAAGAAGCTTATCAAATCTATAAGACTTTCCTTTCTTCATTCAAAGGGGCTTCTCAATCACCAACTATTGCAGAGGTTGGGAATAAGACGATTTTTTCGGCAACAACATTGACGTATGCTGATAAAATCGTTGCGACGTTTGGGACACTTGGCGAATTACTTGATAAGGTTTATTTTGCACGGGCTGAACGAGAACGTGTGAAATCGCAAGCGGCTGATTTGGAACGTTGGCTTGATAACGAAATAGCAAAGTTGAAATTAAAGATGGACAAATTGGGCAAGGAGCAGAAAGCTGCCGAAAAGTTGGATACCTTCCAATTATATGGTGAATTGTTGACGGCGAATAGCTATGCCATTCAAAAAGGTGATACTGAGGCTGTTGTCGACAACTATTATGAGGAAGGAACGACAGTCACCATTCCACTTGATGCAAGAAAGACACCTATCGAGAACGCACAGCGTTATTACTCCCGTTATACGAAGGCAAAAAATGCTTTGATCATGATTGCGGATCAATTGACGAAGGCGCAAGAAGACATCGAGTATTTTGAAATGATCAAGCAGCAGGTCATGCAAGCTTCTCCGGAAGATATCGATGAGATTCGAGAGGAATTGGCGGAAGCGGGATTGATGAAGGCAAGGAAAGGCAAGAAAAAACAAAAGCCGAAAAAACCTTCTCCTGAAGCCTATGTTTCCTCATCAGGGATTCCGATTTCAGTTGGTAAGAACAATAAACAGAATGATTATTTGACGTTCAAGATTGCTGCAAGGGATCATGTTTGGCTGCATACAAAAGACATTCCCGGATCACATGTTGTCATCCACTCGACAGACCCGGATGAGGAAACGATTCAAGAAGCAGCGATTCTTTCAGCTTACTTTAGTAAAGCAAGAGGCTCATCCTCCGTTCCTGTTGACTTCACTGAAATTAGGCATGTTAAGAAGCCAAATGGCGCAAAACCCGGGTTTGTTATTTATTTTGAACAGAAGACGTTGTACGTTACTCCAGATGAGGATGTTGTGCGTAGATTGAAGAAATGAAAAAAAGGATCGCCGTCATGTGTAAAAATGATGGCAATCCTTTTTTCGATACCTTTTTTTCGGTACCTGTGCACGAAACATTCAAGATGATTCAAACAATTTGAATAAACATGCACGACTTCAGCTCAAAACACCAATACACCAAGCAATCTTATTGTATATTTATACAATTGCAGTGTATTGACTGAATAGTTCGCTGCACAGGTACCTTTACAATCCCTTACAGTGCCCCGGTCTTTAATTTCCCATGCCATTCAAGCAAATCACTAATGGATTCTTCGTTAATAGATCCGGCGTCTTTTGCGGCTTCTGTCAAGGCACCGAAATTCGTTAGGCTGTGGTATGTTAACGCTGCTTCTTCAAATGCCTTATCGGCACTTTCGAGTTCGTATGTAAAGATTGAAACAACGCCCGTAACCTCAACATCTTCTGAGCGAAGGGCTTCTACTGCATTCAGGCTGCTTCCGCCTGTGGAAATCAAGTCTTCGATGATGATCGCTTTATCTTCAGGCTTCAGTTTACCTTCAATTTGACGGCTTCGACCGTGACCTTTTGCTTTTGAACGGATATAGACCATAGGTAATCCTAAAATGTCAGCCACCCAAGCAGCATGTGGAATTCCTGCGGTTGCAGTTCCAGCGATGAGTGTAGTTTCTGGGTAATGTTCTTTGATCAACCCGGCAAGACCTTCAGCGATTTGCTTACGGCCCACTGGGTCAGACATCGTCAAACGGTTATCACAATAGATTGGGGACTGTATGCCTGATGCCCAAGTGAATGGATCTTCTGGACTTAGTTCCACAGCTCCGACATTCAATAGTATTTCTGCGATTTCTTTTTTACCCAATTTACTCCATCCCTTTCCATAAAGCATTAATTTCCTCATAAGCCGCACGTGGATCCGTTGCTCCTGTTATCGCTCTTCCGACTACGATATGAGTCGATCCTTCTTTTCTCGATTCCTCAGGAGTTGCAATCCTTTTCTGGTCTTGGACATCGCCGCCCAACATACGGATCCCAGGAGTAACCTTCAAGAATTCAGGTCCGCAAACTTCTGAAATGATTGCCGCCTCATGAACGGAGCAAACGACCCCATCAAGTCCCGCGTCTTTCGTAAGTTGCGCATAATGAAGGACGGATTCCTGAAGTGATGCTCGAATAAGTTGCTCATCCCTGACTTGCTGCTCATCAGTCGATGTAAGTTGCGTAACACCAATAATCGAAGGGCGCTTCTTTCCTGTAGCCGTCCCTTTATCAAGACCTTCAAGTGCTGCCTCCATCATCGATCTTCCGCCAGCCGCATGGACATTCACCATATCCGCGCCTAAAGTAGCCAACACTTCCATTGCTGACATGACAGTATTCGGAATATCATGCAATTTCAAATCAAGGAACACGTCATATCCAAGCTCCTTCAATTTCGCAACAATTGCCGGTCCTTCTTTGTAATAAAGCTGCATGCCAACTTTTACATTGATGCCGCCTTCAAATGGTTCTAAAAAATTGAAAACCTTCTTGGATGAATCGAAATCCAATGCGATAATTGGGGATGTTTTCATAATCGGTGGCTCCTTCCGACAAGCTCTGAAATATGATCAACGCCTAATTCATCCAATTTAGCTGGAAGCTCTTCGATGATCTTAGGGCATATGAATGGATCTACAAAGTTTGCAGTTCCAACAGCTACAGCACTTGCCCCTGCTGATAAGAAATCAATGACATCTGCTGTTTCCGCGACGCCGCCCATTCCGATGATCGGAATCGAAACTACTTGGCTTACTTCGTATACCATCTTAATCGCAACCGGCTTGACTGCTGGTCCTGATAAACCGCCTGTAATATTCGCGATGATCGGACGTCCCGTCTTTTGGTCAAGTCTCATGCCGACAAGTGTGTTGATCATCGTAATTCCATCTGCGCCGCCTGCTTCAACTGCCTTCGCAATTTCTTTAATGTCAGTAACGTTCGGGGAAAGCTTTACGTACACAGGCACCTCGGAAACTTCTTTAACAGCAGCCGTCAAATCATGCGCTTGCTGAGGATCCGTTCCAAAAGTGATTCCGCCGCATTTTACGTTCGGACATGAAATATTCAGTTCCAACGCTTTCACATTCGGAGCAGTTGAAATTGTTTTCGCCACTTCTACATAGTCAGCTGTTTCAGTTCCAGCTACATTCGCAATGATTGGAACATCAAACTGTTCTAACCAAGGCAATTCATTTTCCATTACACTTTGTAAGCCGGGATTTTGCAGACCAATCGCATTCAACATGCCGGATGCTGTCTCTGCGACACGAGGTGTCGGATTACCGAAACGCGTTTCAAGCGTTGTCGCTTTGATCATGATTGCGCCAAGAAGCGATAAGTCATACAAATTCCCGTATTCCTTGCCAAATCCAAAACAACCTGATGCCGGCATGATCGGATTTTTCAACTGCAAGCCAGGCAATTCAACTTTTAATCTATTCATATCGACACCACCCCTGCTAAAAATACTGGTCCGTCTGAACATACTTTGACGTAAGGTTTTTCTGTTCCCTCGGTTGTTTGACAAACACATGCGAAGCAAGCCCCAATTCCGCACCCCATCCGTTGTTCAAATGAAAGGAAGCCTTTCTTTCCGGCATAAGTTGTTTGTACAGCATTCAACATCGGCATTGGGCCGCAGCTATAATATGTAGAAAATTCATCGCCGATTTTCTTCATGACATCAGTGACAAACCCTTCAGTTCCTTTTGAACCATCAACTGTCGCGATATATGTTTCGCCCAATCTTGTGAACTCTTCTTCGTAAAAGGAAACATCTGAAGTTTGAAAGCCGAAAATATGAATGCATTTTACACCGTTCGCAGTCAATTGTTTTGACAGCTCATATAACGGAGGTACCCCAATCCCGCCACCAATCAGAATAGCGGTCTCGCCTGATGCTGTTGCATTTACTGGAAATCCGTTGCCCAATGGACCAAGCACATCCACTTCCTCATCTTCCCTTTTCAGGGAAAGCATTGTGGTACCTCTACCTTCAGCGCGATAGATGATTGTCATTTCATTCTTTTCTTTATCAATGGATGCGATGGAGATCGGTCTTCTTAACAAAGGTTCAAATGAATCCGATACTCGTATATGGACAAACTGGCCAGGGGAACTAATTTCCCCTACAAGCTTGCCAGTTAACTTCATTTCAAATATATTCTTTGCGATTTCCTGTTGTCCTGTCACTCTCATCCTATCTTGGATGATCATACTATCACCTGCTGATTTGACATATTCTCTGGAGTGCTTCCTTCACTATCCTGCCAAACGATGTTCCCCCCATAGATTGTTGTTACAGGCCATCCGGCACAGTTCCAGCCGTCGAAAGGCGTATTCTTCCCTTGGGATAAAAACGTATTACGGTCGATTACTTGTTCTTTATTCAAGTCCAGAAGCACAAGATCCGCTTGCGCACCGACTTCAATTTTTCCGTATGGAAGACCGAATACAGTAGCGGGCTTGATTGTCATCCAATCAACCAATTGCTTCAATGTCCATTTTTCTTCTTTCACAAAGTGCGTGTAAAGAAGTGGGAATGCCGTTTCAAATCCTGTAATCCCGAAAGGCGCTTTGGCGAAACCAGCATTTTTTTCCTCTGCTGTATGCGGTGCGTGATCAGTTGCGATGAAGTCGAGTGTGCCATCCATCAACCCTTCTTGCAATGCAAGCAGATCCTCTACTCCGCGAAGTGGTGGATTCATCTTCCAATCAGCGTCGTCACCAGGTATATCATCTTCCGATAAAATCAGATGGTGCGGGCTCACTTCAGCAGTTACATGAACTCCCGCTTTTTTCGCATCACGGATTACCCGTACAGATTCTTTCGTGCTGACGTGACAAACATGGTAATGGGCACCGGCAGCTTCTGCAAGTAGAATATCGCGGGCGATATGAACCGATTCCGCAACTGAAGGGATTCCCGGAAGTCCAAGTTCTTTATTCCGTTTCCCTTCATGCATTGCTCCGCCGTATATTAATGTATTGTCTTCACAATGTGCAACGATTGCCATTCCGATTTCCGCCGCGTCCTGCATCGCTTCAAACATCATTCCCGCTTGCTGGATGCCGACGCCGTCATCTGTGAATGCGAATGCACCGTTCTCCTTCAATTCTTTCATATTCGTCCGTTCTTTTCCGGCTTCCCGAATCGTAATGGAAGCGTAAGGGAGAACACGTATATGTGCTTTTTCGTCGATTAATTTATTGACCAAGGATAAGTTTTCTTTTGTATCTGGAACCGGTCGTGTATTCGGCATCGCACAGATTGTCGTATAGCCGCCTTTAGCTGCCGCAAGAGTTCCTGTTTCAATTGTCTCTTTATGTTCGCCGCCAGGTTCGCGTAAGTGGACATGGACATCGATGAAACCCGGTGCAAGCAACAGTCCTTTGCCGTCAATCACTTCAGAATCACCAGTATCCAAATCGGTGCCAATTTCAGTTATCCGGTCCCTATCAATTCTGACATCGACTAAAACCTTTTCACCTTCGTCGTTCAAAACATATGCACTCTTGATGATCTTTCCCATGCCAATTCCTCCTTTTGTAAAATCGTTTCTAAGATAGCCGCACGTATATAAACACCATTTTCAACTTGCTTGTAAATCATTGATCGGCTGCATTCCACAAGGCTTCCTGCTATTTCTACGTCCCGGTTAACCGGTGCAGGATGCATGATGATCGATCCAGGCTTCATTTCCCTTTCCCGTTCAACTGTTAGACCGTATTTCTCGTGGTATTCTTCCTTTGTAAATCTCATTTTGCCATCATGTCTTTCATGCTGGACTCTTAGAAGCATGACGACATCGCTTGTGTAGATCACTTCTTCCCAGTCACTCACGTACGGAAAATCTCCTGCCCACTCGGGAGGGCATAGAAATTTCACATTCGCCCCTAACTTTGTAAGAGCATCCGCATTTGACTTGGCTACTCGGCTATGGGAAATGTCACCAGCGATAAGCACATTGAGCCCTTTGAAACCGCCGAGCGTTTCTTTTATCGTGTACAAGTCAAGCAAGGATTGTGTTGGATGTTGTCCTGAGCCATCACCGCCGTTGATGATCGCCATTTTCATTTTTCCGACGAGGTCCTCATAATAACGCTCTTCCGGGTGTCTGATGACGACTGCATCCAACCCGATTTCTTCAAGAGTGCGAAGCGTGTCGTACAACGTCTCCCCTTTTACCGCACTTGAAGAACCAGCTTCAAAAGGAATCGTTTCAAGACCCAATTTCTTTTCCGCCACTTCAAAACTCATTTTTGTTCGTGTGCTTGGCTCAAAGAAGAGATTGCTAACCATATATTTTTGAGGTAATGCGCGGATTCCATATCTTTTTAACATTGCGGCACGATCCAAAATAGCTGAAATTTCGTCGATTGTTAGATCTTTCATTGATAATAGGTTTTTCATGTTGAAAATCCCCTTCCGTTTTGGATAAAAAAATGGCCTTTCCGTTAAATGGAAAGGCCAGTGGGCATGACTGAACAATCGTCATCCAGTTTGAATGACTATCAGTCTACTGAACCTTTCCTTGTCTCTCAGTACAATTTTAAAAGGTCTTTCTATTCTGTTTTACTATCAGCTAAACTATCATTCGACCTGCCTGGCAATACCATGTTGAGGAACACGCCGATGATTGCAGCAAGCGCCATTCCTTCGACTTGGAATGTATCACTGAATTGGATGGAAGCGCCTCCGATTCCGATTACGAGAATAACCGAGGCGATAACGAGATTTCGTTGCTGTCCAAAATCCACTTTGTGATCAACGAGCATCCTTAATCCTGATGAAGCGATGATCCCAAACAGTAGAATCGATATCCCACCAAGCACCGCGGTCGGAATCGTTGCGATGACCGCCATCAGTTTGCCGATGAAAGAGAACACAATCGCGAATACCGCCGCGCCAATAATGACGTAGATGCTATAGACACGTGTAATTGCCATAACCCCGATGTTTTCACCGTAAGTAGTTTTCGGTGGACCGCCAAGGAATCCGCTCAGGAGTGTTCCTAACCCGTCTCCAAGTAATGACCTGTTCAAACCAGGGTCTCTAATAAAATCTTTATTGACGACGCGGCCAAGTACAAGTTGGTGACCTATATGCTCCGAAATTGTAACGATTGATATTGGAACCATGATTGCAAGCAATGTTGGAGTAACGACAAAGTCATAATCTATTCCAGGAATTAGGAATTCCGGAATTGCAAACCAATCAGCTTCATGCACTTTGGTGAAGTCCAATATTCCGATTGCCGCAGAGTATATGTAACCTACGACTATTCCAATCAGGACAGGCATGAGGCTGATCACTCCCCTAAAGAACATGAGGCAGATGATGGCTGATGCCAATGTGACAATCGCTGCCGAGAAATGCAAGAGATTATATTCCGCTACACCATCCACTTGGATTGTACTCGCCATGCTCACCGCCGTCGGTGCCAAAGCTAATCCGATTACCATGATTACTGGTCCGACTACTACTGGCGGAAGGAATTTCATAATCCACTCGGGGCCAGTCGTCCAGACCAATAAAGATACGAGTGCATACACGAGGGCGACAAACATGCTTCCAATCATCGCGCTTCCGATTCCGCCATTTTCTGTAGCAGCAATGATCGGCGCAATGAAAGCGAAAGATGAACCCAGGTAAGCCGGAACTTTGAACCGTGTGACAAGGACGAAGACGATTGTCGCAAGTCCGCTTGTGAGTAACGCAATTGCTGGGCTTAAGCCGACTAATTGCGGAACAAGGATTGTTGCTCCAAACATTGCAAACATATGCTGCAAACTAAGGGCGAGCCATTTACCGGCATCTGGTTTATCAAGTACATCTAACACTTTGTTGTCATTCATCATTTCTCACCTGTTCCTATCCGGATTTTTCTTTATTTTGCATGAATCGTTACGCCGTCCGAGCCATCTTCTTCAACGACATTGACGACTACCCGCTCTTCATTCGATGTCGGAATGTTTTTACCGACAAAATCCGGTCGGATTGGCAATTCCCGGTGTCCTCTGTCAACAAGTACTGCAAGCTGAATTGCCGCAGGTCTACCTAAATCGATAACTGCATCCATCGCCGCTCTCACCGTTCTTCCTGTGTAAAGCACATCGTCAACAAGAATCACTTTCTTTTCCGTTACATCGTGTTCAATGTCGACTTGGTGGACAAGAGGTTCATGGTTACCATGTTTATGTTGAAGATCGTCTCTATAAAGAGTTATATCTAACTCACCAGTCAAGATTGGTTTTCCTTCTATTTGCTTGATCCTTTCTGCAAGACGTTTCGCAAGAACTGCTCCTCTTGTTTTGATGCCTACAAGGATACAACCATCAATCCCTTTGTTTTTTTCGATGATTTCATATGCGATTCTAGTCACCGCACGTGATATTGCCTGTTCGTCAAGAATGATCGCTTTTTCCGTCATAAAAACTCCTCCTATGATTTAATCTACGGCTCTGTCGCACTATCTGCATATATCCAGCTGCAGGCGCTAGATAAAAAAAACCTCCCGGCCTTTATGGCGGGAGGTTTACGTGCAGAAATAAGCGTATTTAGGGACAGCGCGCAGCTGTTCATAAATACTTTCCGTGCAACCTTCCCAGCCTCTCTGGACTGTTATTAAAGGTATCGCTATTCAATTTCTTTGTTCAGTATAGACTCATAGAAATACTTTGTCAATGTTTTTCGTTTCGCATTTTTTCAAGCAAGCGTTGGAAGTCTTCAGGCAATGGTTGTGTAAACTCAAGATATTCGCCAGTTCGAGGATGTTTAAAGCCGATTGTTCCAGCATGTAAAACTTGTCCATTGAACTCGATCGTTTTCTTCGGACCGTATTTGGGATCGCCTGCAAGCGGATGCCCTATATACTTCATATGCACGCGGATTTGATGAGTTCTACCCGTTTCCAACCTACATTCGACTAATGTGAAGTTCCCGAAACGTTCAAGCACTTTGAAGTGTGTAACCGCGTCCTTACCTTTATCTATAATCGTCATACTTTGACGGTCCTTCGGATCCCTTCCGATAGGCGCATCAATCGTCCCTTGGTCATGTGGAATATGGCCGTGCACAAGTGCCGTATAAACACGTGTAACGGATTTATCGACAAGCTGATTGACAAGGGATACATGTGCCTGGTCATTTTTTGCGACCATCAATAAACCCGAGGTATCCTTGTCGATTCTATGAACGATACCAGGGCGCATAACCCCATTAATCCCCGAAAGGTCTTTAACTTGATGCATCAGCCCGTTTACGAGCGTACCGCCATTATGACCTGGCGCAGGATGTACGACCATACCCCTCGGTTTATTGACAACAAGGACATCGCTGTCTTCGTAAACGATTTCCAAATCAAGATTTTCCGCCACGATATCAAGTTCTTCCAACTCAGGCTCTACCACTTCAATGATATCCCCTGTTTTAACCTTATAATTCGGCTTAACTTGTTCTTCGTTCACAAGCACTGCCCCATCTTTAACCCATTGCTGAATCTGTGTCCGAGACCATTCTGGATTGTATGTCGAAAGTACTTTATCGATTCGACCTTTTTCAAGCTCTTCTGTTATTACAATTTCAATCGGTTCCATTATGTCACCTTTTTCTTATTCTTTTTTTCATCTTGGATAACGTGAATGATCATCAGAATTACACCTACTGTTAGTGCAGCGTCTGCCGCATTAAATATAGGAAAATCATAATCGATGACCGGGATGAGTACATCGACGAAATCGACGACTTCTTTACGCCATAATCGATCGATGAAGTTGCCAAGTGCCCCACCCAATAAAAACATTAAACTGATACTAAGCAAGGGATGTCCTTTGCTTTCCTTGTGGAAAAAATAAATAATACCACCGACGACCACTATTGTAACAACGTAAAAGAGCCACATTTGCCCTTCTAACATTCCCCAAGCCGCTCCTTTGTTGCGATGAGATAGGAGTGCAAGGTAAGGGTCCAAAATGGGAATTCTTTCACCTAAAGTCATATTTTGTACAACAAGCCATTTTGTCAGCTGATCTAACAGTATTAAAATAATTGCTATCCCGTAATAAATGATCATTCCAAAACCCCCGTCCGACAGTTTCCGTACCATTTTACCATAAAAGCATCGTCTTCATACAATCTAAGAAAAGGCTGTTCGTAACGATGGCATTCAGCCACTGTTACAAACAGCCTTAACCAAATTGCTTATGAATAGTATTTCTTTACAACATCAGCGCAACGGGTACATAACTCTGGATGTTCAGCGTCATTGCCGACAGTTTCCGAAATTGTCCAGCAACGATCACATTTCTCACCGTCCGCTTTTTCAACAAGGACTGTTGCAGCATCAAGTTTAAGTGCATCCGCCTGCATTTCTCCTTCTTTACTTTCCACGAACTTGGAAACAATAAAGAACTGAGCAAAATCGATATCATCCGCCGCTAATACACCAGTCAATTTCTCATGCAATGCAACGGTCACTTTAGCTTCAAGTGATTTCCCGATTACTTTCGCGTTACGGGCTTCCTCAAGAGCCTTCAATACATCATCACGCACAAGCATCAATTTTGCAAATCGCTCGCGAAGTGTATTTGCAACATCACCAAGGTCTTCTGCCCGAGGCATATCTGTCAATTGAACGCTTTCCTCTTCGACATTTTCAAGGAATGCCCACATTTCATCCGTAGTATGTGGGATGATTGGTGTCAACAATTTCAATAATGCAAGTAGTGAATCATACATAACCGTTTGCATCGCACGACGATGAGGATGATCAGCACCTTCGATATACACGACATCTTTAGCGATATCCAAATAGAATGAGCTTAAGTCACCTGTACAGAAATTATTCACTGCATGATAAACGCCTGCAAACTCATAGTTTTCATACGACTCCAATACTTCCTTAATCAGATCTTGAAGTTTCACATAGACATATTGGTCAATCGGACGCATATCTTCAAATGCAACACGATCCGCTGATGGATTGAAGTCGGATACATTACCGTGTAGGAAACGAAGAGTATTCCGGATTTTACGGTATACCTCTGATACTTGCTTAAAGTTCGAATCGGATACACGGACATCTGCAGTATAATCTACAGATGATACCCATAGACGAAGAATATCAGCACCTAATTGATTCATTACTTTTGATGGTACGATTACGTTTCCAAGTGACTTACTCATCTTGCGCCCTTCGCCATCCAAAGTGAATCCGTGGCTTAACAAGCCTTTATATGGAGCAATTCCATTGATAGCAACACTTGTAGTCAATGAGGAGTTGAACCAACCGCGGTATTGGTCACTACCCTCAAGATAAAGATCTGCAGGATAGACGAGATCGTCCCTTTCTACAAGCACTCCCTGATGTGTTGACCCTGAATCGAACCAAACATCCATGATATCCGTTTCTTTCGTAAAGAGACCGTTCGGGCTGCCTGAGTGCTCAAAACCTTCAGGAAGAAGATCTTTTGCCTCACGTTCAAACCAAATGTTCGAACCATGTTCGCGGAATAGCTTAGATACATTGGAAATGGTTTCATCTGTAATGATAGCTTCTCCATTTTCCGCATAGAATACCGGAATCGGCACACCCCATACACGTTGACGAGAAATACACCAATCTCCGCGGTCACGCACCATATTGTATAGACGTGTTTCACCCCAAGATGGAGTGAATTTTGTATTTCGGATTGCTTCAAGCAATTCATTACGGAAAGAATTGATGGACGCAAACCATTGAGCTGTTGCACGGTAGATGACTGGTTTCTTGGAACGCCAATCATGTGGATAGGAGTGTGTGATGAATGAAAGTTTTAAAAGCGCTCCGAGTTCATCCAACTTTTTCGTTACTTCTTTATTCGCATCCTCATAGAACAAGCCTTCAAAACCTGGCGCCTCTTCTGTCATGACACCTCTGTCATTGACCGGAGATAATGCATCAATTCCATATTGTTTTGATACATAGAAGTCATCTTCACCGTGACCTGGTGCAGTATGGACACAGCCTGTTCCAGCCTCTGCGGTTACATGCTCACCAAGCATTACAAGTGAATCACGATCATAGAAAGGATGTTTTGCAATTACCCGATCCAAATCTGATCCTTTCAATTCCTGTACAACTTCGTACGATTCCCAGCCAATTTCTTTGGCAACGAATTCAACGAGATCTTTTGCCAATAGATATTTATTTCCATCCACTTCAACAATTGCATACGTAAATTCCGGATGAACCGAGATTCCCAAGTTCGCAGGAATCGTCCAAGGAGTCGTCGTCCAAATAATGATACGAACGTCTTCATCTACTACACCTTTGCCATCTTTAATCGGGAAAGCGACGTAAATGGAAGGTGATTTTTTATCTTTATATTCAATTTCTGCTTCAGCAAGTGCAGACTCACTTGAAGGAGACCAGTAAACTGGCTTCAAGCCTTTGTAGATATAGCCTTTTTTCGCCATTTCGCCAAATACTTCAATTTGTTTTGATTCGAATTCCGGTTTTAAAGTGATATAAGGATTATCCCAGTTACCACGGACACCAATCCGTTTAAATTGTGAGCGTTGGCTATCGATTTGGCTATAGGCATATTCCTCGCACATTTTACGGAATTCCGCAACGGAATGATCTTTGCGGTTTACTCCTTTATTGACAAGTGCCTGCTCGATTGGAAGACCATGAGTATCCCATCCCGGTACGTATGGCGAATGGAAACCTGTCATTGATTTATGACGAACAATCATGTCCTTCAAAACTTTGTTTAAAGCGTGCCCCATATGGAGATCACCGTTTGCATACGGTGGTCCGTCGTGAAGTACGAAGAATGGTCGACCTTTAGTTCGTTCTTGTACCTTTTCATAAATATTCATTTCTTCCCATTTCGCCTGCATATCCGGTTCTTTATTTGGCAAATTTCCGCGCATTGGAAATTCTGTTTTCGGCATTAGCAATGTGTCTTTGTAATCCATTTAATTTCCTCCTCAAAATATAAAAACCCCGTCCCTAAAAAAGGGACGAGGTATAGTTCTCGCGTTACCACCCTAGTTGCAGCATAAATAATCATACTGCCTCTCAGAACACCATAACGGGGTGCGTCCGGGATTGATTTTCGTCAATCCGGCTCGGGAGTGATTTTCATTTCCGTTCATCGACCAGGCTTCCACCATCCCCGGCTCGCTTCACGTGTATACGGAAAGTACTCTCTCTGTCAACGCCTATTTTTAGTTATATGGTTATTATTATATGTGTGATTGAAATGGTTTGTCAAGCATCCTTGTCATTCAACGTCTGAAGCAGCCTCAAGTTGTTCTGCGTCGGGTTTATATTCCATAAGCCTTTCCCAGTCATCCGTTTTAATCATGTCGAGTTGAGCCTCGATTAACATTCGGAAGCGATTTCTGAATACTTTAGATTGCTTTTTCAAGTCTTCGATTTCCATCGCAATTTTTCTTGCGCGGGAGAGCGCCTCATTCACAATGCGGTCTGCATTTTTTTCTGCTTCCTTGACAATAAGCTTAGATTCTTGGAGTGAATTCCTCCGTACATCCTCTGCCGCCTCTTGTGCGATTAAGATTGATTTTTGCAAAGTCTCTTCTATAGAGTTGAAATGGGAAACCCGATCGTTAGTTTCCTTGAGACTATTTTTTAATGCCTTATTCTCTTCTAACACATTTTCATAATCCTTCATGATTTGTTCAAGGAATTCATTGACCTCATCTTCATCATACCCGCGGAAGCCACGGCTAAATTCCTTATTATGTATATCAAGCGGTGATAATGCCATCAGCTGTTTCCTCCCCTTAAAATCTTCTTATTCTTATTATACATGTACATAAAAGATAAAACAGTAGTTTTTAAATAGATGTCTGAAAAATCATTCTAACTTCCCTATCAATAACCGAATTTTATCTTTTCGTGTTCTGCCTTCAATCGATATTACTTTGAAACGACCAAATCCTCTAATCGAAAGGATGTCCGATTCATTCACTTCGAATGCCTGCTGATTACGAACTACGTGATTCACTTTCACTTTATCGTTCTGTACGAGTGCGACTGCCTTTTGACGCGGACAATTCACTAAAGAAGCAACAAGTGTGTCGAGTCTTAAAGAACTGATCGTATGGAGCTCCTCTTTCCAGGATTCCGCCATTACAATCAGGGCATCTAAAGAAGCGATTTCTTCGACTCGGACTTTTGACTTGCCGATAGACGTCAAATTTGCGACAAGATAATCTTTCATCTCTGCTGCAACGGCAAATTGAGCGACACCATCCATTAAGCGGATATCACCAAATTTTGACCGATCGATACCAAGTGCCATAATCGATCCTAATATATCACGATGTTCAACCGTCATAAATTTCGCAGGGTACCTTACAGAAAAAACAGTTACTTGAAAATCATCAGTTTCAGGTTCGTAATAATCCGGATAGATTAAAGCCCGTTGCCTTTCCGGTTCAAGGAAGGCACCATGTACTGCAAATTGCAGACCGGAACCTCTAACAATGGAACTCAAAATAAATAGTTGTCTGGGATCAAGAAAACCAGTCAGCTTCGGAGAATATGTATCCTCTACTTCCCGCGTCCAACCAACTACTGTTTCGATGAAGGGCTGCTCGTCTTTTCTAAAATGTTGTATGATGGATTCCATTGTGTATGACTCCTTACTGTACGGTGGGAGCATGGTCCCTTATAGAAAAAACCTCACATTAGTGAGGCCCTGATTAATCTATAAACTTCTAATACGCCTCTTGTAATCAAATAATTCAACACAAATATGGCAACGATCGGCGAAATATCAATCATTCCAAGTGGCGGTATGAATCTTCGGAAAAAGGCTAAATATGGCTCTGTTATCCGACCTAATAAAATGCCGAATTTAGTTTCCCTTGATGCTGGTACCCATGACATTAAAATATATATAATGAGGAGTATCATGTAAAGTTGTATTCCCTTAAACACTAAACTAAAAATCAAATCAACTGCTTGTATCATATCAGCTTCTACACCTCATCCAGTTCTATCTTTCAAAAAAATCCGAAATGGTCCCTGCCACTTCGACGTTCTCGGGCACGCACAAAAAGATGTCGGTTCCGATACGTTGAATATCTCCCCCAAGCGCGTAAACTGTCCCGCTCAGGAAATCTACAATGCGTATCCCCTGGTCCCTTTCAATCCTTTGCAAGTTAACAACTACTGCCCTTTTATTCTTCAAGTGTTCGGAAATATCCTGAGCTTCCGCATAAACCCGCGGTTCAAAAAGAACAACTTTTGATGACTTTTGTAGGCTTTGCAAACTGACGACTGTTCCAGGTGGTTGTGTTTCCGCCACTTGCTGCTTTCTTGATGCAACTTTTCTCGGCTGTTGTTCCTGAATAGGCGGCTGCTTTTGAACAGGTTGCTCTTGCTGGATTTCTTCTTCATCATCAAGATAGAACCATTTTTCAAATTTTCTTTTTATACTCATTCGTCTCCCTCGCTTTCCGTTCCGACTAAAGCGGTTCCGATTCTAACATGAGTTGCCCCTTCTTCAATTGCGATTGTGTAATCATTTGACATTCCCATTGATAATTGGGTACATGGTGCATTCTCCAAGTTAAGAGCTGATATCTGGTCACGAAGGACACGCAATGATCGGAATACCGAACGGATTAACTCCTCATCCTGTGTAAATGGCGCCATTGTCATTAAACCAATTACACGGATTTTATCAATCTCAGCCAACTCTTGGATAAACCCTTCCACTTCTTCAGGATGTAAACCCGATTTAGATTCTTCTCCCGAAACATTCACTTGTATGAAGCATTCAACAGGAGCTGTTGCCCGTTTTTGGATTTCCTTAGCGATATTTATGCGATCAAGGGAATGGAGAAAACCGACTTTATTTATGAAGTCTTTCACTTTCCTGCTTTGGACATTACCGATGAAATGATAGTTGATCGTATCCAAACTAATATCTTTTTGCTTATTGAGGATTCCCTCTGGTCGATTTTCTCCAAGGTCAGTAATTCCGATTTCAATAACTTCCTGCGCTCTTTTAGCTGAAACTTGCTTTGTTACGGCGATAACGGTAATATCTTGTCTTTTCCGTCCAGAACGTGTGCAGGCCGCTTGAATCTCTTCTTCTATAATTTTCATTCGTTGTTGAAGTGTTTCCAATGCAATCACTACTTTTCTGGTTACTTTGCTTTATTGTATCAAGTGAATGCTCACATATCAATGATAAGTCTTCATGTATCAGTCTTTTTACCAACTAATACGATATCTTTTCCAATTGTTAACACATCGTCATATTTTATTTGCTTTAAATCTTTAATTTTGGAGTCTAAAAAAAGCGATTTTTCCGCTCCCCCAATTTGTAGAATTGCGATTTTCCCATTTTTCATATCAATTGTTGCGTCTTGAACAAATCCTAAGAATGAACCTTTTTTCACTTCAATTACTTCTTTTTTTTGCAAATCTGAAAATCTCATCGTCATTCCTCCTTTTAATTAGGATATGCGTAAAGTAATAAGAAAAAAACGCAATGCATCTGCATTGCGTCTTCCGTCATCATTTATTTTCCATGCCTTCTCTGATAATTTGAATTGCATTTTTCTCTAATCTAGAAATCTGTGCTTGGGAGATACCTAATTCTTTTGCTATTTCAGTTTGCGTCTGTCCTAAATAAAAACGTTTTGAAAGAATCAATTGTTGCCTTTCCGTCATCCCTGAAACTGTTTCCTTAACTGACACATAAGTGAGCCAACGTTCTTCCGATACTTTTTTATCTTGTAACTGATCCATAATATAGACTGGATCGCCACCATCACCATTCATTGGTTCATGAAGGGACATCGGGTCTTGAATTGCATCCAAAGCAAACAATATATCGTCTTCAGGTATACCTGTAATCTCAGCCAAATCAGATATTCTCGGCTCTTTTTGATGATCGTTTACAAATTGTTCCTTGGCTCGAATTGCTTTATAAGCGATATCTCTAAGAGATCTGGATACCCTAATGGCGTGGTGATCTCTTAGATGCCTTTTGATTTCACCAATAATCATTGGTACGGCATACGTTGAAAATCGGACATTATGTTTCAAATCGAAATTGTCAATTGACTTTAATAAACCGATACAACCTACCTGAAAAAGGTCGTCCGCTTGTTCACCCCTATATGCAAATCTTTGGACAAGGCTGAGTACCAATCGTAAATTCCCAACGACAAGTTCTTCCCTTGCAGATTCGTCACCATTTTGAAGCCGGATAAACGTTTCTTTCATCACTTCATTCGTCAGTAATGGCAAATTGGACGTATCGATTCCGCAAATTTCCACTCTTGTACGCATCATTCGCTTTTCCTCCGCATTCTGTAGATGACTGTAGAAAATAGTTTGTCCTCAGTCTTGCAGAATATGCGAAATTCGATTCTCCAATTTCAACCATTAGGCAATCGGATGATTCAATCTATCCCGTAATTCCGAGATGATTTTCTTTTCAAGACGTGATATATAGGATTGCGAAATACCCAGTAATTCCGCTACTTCCTTCTGCGTCATTTCTAAATGGCCGGTTAATCCGAAGCGACATTCCATAATATATCGTTCTCTTTCGTCCAATGTACTAATTGCCTCAATCATATGTTGTCTTTCTAATTTTTTTTCTACATCATCAATAATAATATGTTCATCCGTGCCCAATATATCAGAAAGCAATAATTCATTCCCGTCGGCGTCTGAATTAAGTGGTTCATCAAAGGAAATTTCCGATCTTGTCCGGTTTGTTTTACGTAAATGCATTAAAATTTCATTTTCAATACAACGTGAAGCATATGTTGCTAATTTTATATTGCGATCGCTTTTAAATGTTTCGATCGCTTTTATAAGTCCAATTGTGCCAATACTAATCAAATCTTCAATATGTGTATTCGTATTATCAAATCGTCTTGCGATATAAACGACAAGTCTTAAATTCTTTTCGATGAGCGTATCTCTAGCATCCATGTCACCTTCCATAAATGCTCTAATTGCCTTAGCCTCTTCTTCTCTTGTTAAAGGTTTTGGCAGTGATTCGTGTCCCCCAATATAATATGTGCCACTTTTTCTTCTTGAAAAAAAGCTTTTGATAATTGATAACCAATTTTTCATTTTATGCCACATGATCTGTTCCCCTTTCTTCCGTTATTGATTCCAATGCGGAGGCATGCAAAATGGCAGCTGCGCCTTCGGGATAACGATTATCTTCCTTTGTAAGAACGATATAGCCTGTTGGCAACTCACTTCCTTTCCCGATGACCCATTGGTCGAATTTAAAACCAACTGCCCAGGAAGCACCCTGCACCGTTTGAAGCCGAATAAGACGTGCATTTTTTTGGTACTGTTTCGGGATCTTAGAAAGTTGATGCATGTCTTTTGTGTTCCATGTATGCAAAGGCTCTATAAGCTCCTTGGGTATAATTGACTCAACAGCTTCGAATGATATGAAGTGAACAGCTTCTCCTGTCAACGGTTCAACACATCGATTTCCTGTATCAATGAAGACTTGAATTTGTGTAGTCCCTCCCCAAATTGATAAAACCGAATCGAATGAATACGACGACATTTGACGGGCAGTTCTTACATCCAACCATTTTGTTTTTAATAAATATAAGGATATATACGCTACTAGTGCACATACAAAGACTGTTGCCTTTGCATTGGAAAACATGAATCTGTCAGTGAATACGGTTAGTACTCCTCCCGCGAAAAGAGCTCCTATGAGAACAAGGATTGAAGGACCTTTCCAAGCCTTAAATGAGATTCCAAAGGCACATATGACCATTCCCAAAAAAGCGATTACAATTGCGAGTGGGGAGTTAGGGAAAAGTGTAACTGGGAATGCTCCGACGAACGAAGCGAGTAAAAGGCGCTTCGAGGTTGTCTGCGACTTGGCCATTCGATTGGCGAAAGATAGAATCGCGTAGTTGAATACCATATTAATGCCAATAATGATTTCGCCATACATCAGCCCACCCTCCTTGAACGTAAGGATAACACTCTAATTCTGCAATGTTTGTCGGAATGAGGAGGAATTTTGAGTAAAAATACGACAAAAACCGTTGCTTTCCGTTCCGGGCTGACGCTTTCCGGGGGGCGGGCGGTGAGCCTCCTCGGTCGCTACGCGACACTGCGGGGTCTCACCTGTCCCGCTAATCCCCCAGGAGTCGCCGCCCTCCACTTCAAGCAACTGGAGCATCCCAGCACAAATCAAATTTGATATAAATAAAAAAATCCCCGGCTTGTCCATTTGGACGGCCGGGGAATTTATATTCATTTTATTACCTTCTTTGACGATTGCGTAGGAATGTTGGAATGTCCAATGCATCATCCTGTTGGTTGCTTGATTGTTGCCTTGACATTTCAGGTTGATGGTATTGTTGTTGTGGCTCTTCTCTACGTGAATGCATTGTTGATACAGGTTGTTGTTGCTGTTCACGTTGACGTGTTGCGCCGAATCCTGGGTTTCTTGTCGCCTTTGAAGGGCTTAACTGTTCTTCATTGAATCCAGTAGCAATTACCGTTACAACAATTTCATCCTTCAAACTATCATTGATGACGGAACCGAAGATCATGTTAACATCTTCATCTGAAGCGGAAGCGACAATATCTGCAGCCTCTTGAACTTCGAATAGACTTAGGTTGGAACCGCCTGTTATATTCATCAATACACCTTTTGCTCCATCAATTGATGTTTCCAATAGTGGACTTGAAATTGCTTTTTTAGCAGCTTCTGCAGCCCGGTTTTCACCAGTGGACATACCGATACCCATAAGTGCAGATCCTTTATTCGACATGATTGTTTTCACGTCAGCGAAGTCCAAGTTGATCAGTCCAGGTACTGCAATCAGATCCGAAATACCTTGAACCCCTTGTCTAAGTACATTGTCAGCTTCACGGAAAGCTTCCAACATTGGAGTGTTCTTATCGACAATTTCGAGAAGCTTATCATTAGGAATCACAATTAGCGTATCGACCGATTCTTTCATCGCTGCGATTCCACCAATTGCTTGTGTTTGACGCTTACGACCTTCAAAAGTGAATGGACGTGTTACAACACCAACAGTCAGTGCTCCAAGATCTTTTGCCACCTGAGCGATGACAGGAGCCGCACCTGTTCCAGTTCCGCCTCCCATTCCAGCTGTTACGAAAACCATATCAGCCCCGCGAAGAGCTTCTTCAATTTGCTCACGGCTTTCTTCCGCTGCCTTCTTCCCTACTTCAGGGTTTGCTCCGGCACCAAGTCCGCGAGTCAATTTAGCTCCAATTTGCAATTTCACTTCAGCCAATGATAAGTTCAAGGCTTGGGCATCAGTGTTAACTGCAATGAATTCTACACCTTGCACTCCATGTTCTATCATCCGATTAACAGCATTGTTGCCTCCACCACCGACACCAATTACCTTAATTACTGCAAGTGCATCAACGTTCGTATCAAAATCCAGCATTGTCTCTCCTCCTAATCCCAATCAGACCGTTTTTTTGGGTCATTCAAAAAATCCATCGAAAAATTTCTTAGTCTTGCTCATAAAGCTTGATTTTTTCTCTTTTGTTTGAACAGTAGCCTTCTTTTTTGGTGATGAAGGATAATCCATGTCACTATGAGCTGCTGCAGTTTGAGATTCTGCTGAAATACCAAAATAGGAATCTTCCATATTAGCATAACGGATAAGACCCACAGCAGTCGAATACATTGGTTCGCGGACACCGATATACTCAGGTGTATGGACGCGGACCCTTGTTTTCAGAACATGTCTTGCAAGCTGCAGAATCCCTTCAAGCTTGGTTGTCCCGCCAGTCAATACGACTCCTCCAGGCAAATCACGGATCCCCATTCGGTAAAGCTCCTCAAGCACCAATTCGAATAATTCTTCCAATCGGACACCGATGATTTCCGATATGTATCTTTGACTATATTGGTCTTTTGAATCAGCACCAATGACAGGAACCTCAAATAGCTCATCATCTGACGCATCATCATAAAAGGCATGTCCAAATTGATGCTTAATCTTCCTAGCTTGCTCAGTAGGAGTCTTTAAAATAATGGACAAGTCTTTTGTAATATGGTCTCCTCCAACTGGAATTACTGCGGTCGAAATGAAACGGTTATCACCGAAAACGGCGATAGTTGTGGAACCTCCACCAATGTCGATGAAAGCCGTGCCATGATTCATCTCATCTTCAGTTAAGGCAAATGTACCTGACGCCAAAGGCTGAAGATAAATTTCACGTATCACAAGTCCTGCCCTTTCAACGCATCGTAAAATATTATGCACTAATGTTTTGGAAGTAGTAATCAGTGTACCATCCAACTCAAGACGAACACCAATCATCCCACGCGGGTCTTTAATCTCATCATAGTCATCAACGATGAATTGTTTCGGGATGATATTGACAATCTCCCGATCTGGTGGAACCGACATGACCTGAGCAGATTTCATAACACGACCCAAATCATCATCCGTAATTTCCCTATTCTCGGAATTTACGGCGACAACACCTTTGACGTCCTGTAAATGAACGCCGTTAGCGGGAACACCTAAAATGACTTCCCGAATTTGCATTCCCGTCATCCGCTCGGCTTGTTCCACCGCTTTTCGGATTGACTGGACGGTTGCATCTATGTCGATTATCGTCCCTTTTCGAATTCCAGCTGACTGGACGTTACCAACTCCGATTACATGGAGGGATCCGTTATCTACTTCGCCAATCAGTACTTTGACTGACGAAGATCCTATATCAAGTGAAACGTAAGTTGTAGATTGATTCAATTCCCGGCACCTCCCATTGCTATCCTTATCTTACATTCTATTGTATTAGAGTCATATTGTCTAAATATTTTCGCCATCTTCTCCTCAATTCCTTTCATTCCTGAAATTTCTTTTCAGAAACCTTTCCTCGATCTGACCATTTCGTTAGCAATATCCTTCTTATGACTGCAATATTTTGGAAAAGCCTTACCCCAAATGCAAATACTGCTGCCAAATATAGATCTACTCCCAAATGCACGCCAAGGAAAGCCAAACCGGCAGCAAGCGCGATATTAAAGAAGAAGCCTGAAATGAAAACCTTATCATCATAAATTTGTTGAAGATAGGCCCTTATGCCACCGAATAATGTATCCAGTGCGGCCAATACAGCTATTGATAAATAATTACTATAAAGTTGTGGAATTTGAATATCTGATAACAGACCAAGCGAAACTCCAAGTATTAAGCCAAGCAACGGCAACCACATTGTTATTCCCCTTTCGGCAGTTCCTGCAAATACAGATTTTCAAATTTTTCTGGCCATCCACGCATAGATACGTCATTCATTGGTTTACTAATATCTAAAACTAAATTATCAAGATAAAAATCATCATGAATGGAGGAGGCCAATAAATAATTATAAAGTTTTTCACTTTCAGACAGTGTAGGTGAAATAATCTTAATCTTAAAGGGTGGTGTCGAAACATTAAGGCCATTTACAGACGTAAAACCATTTATGACCCTAATTGAGCTCATTACCGTATTCCGTTTACCGTCTATCTCCATGGCAATCCCTTTAAATCGGTTCACCTCGTTGACAAAACGTGTCAATAAATCTGATGAAATACTCGTGATTGGTATTCCATACGCTACACTTTCAGGTGATGGCTTGACTTCAATAACAATGCCGGGCCCTGTAATATCCGTTGTCCCTGCTTTACGGTTTAATTTCTCGACCGTGTCATTTAATGCTTGCCCTGCACTTGACTCACTGAGTGACTTATACGTGGATATTGTGTTGTCCAATTCCCGGATTTCTGATAAAAGCTCTGAATGAAGTTTCTTTTCCTCTGCCAACTCTTGTCGAATTGCCCATATATCCCTCGTATCACGTATCTTAGGATTTTTCACTGAATTATACTGAACAGCAATCATGAATCCAATTAACAGAAGGATAAGAGTGAATTTCCAATTGATCGCCTTCTTCACGGAACCCCCCTCCCTTTAAAGCAGTCAGTTTACGATTCATCCCTTAATGCAGGCAGTTTTAGCTCTTTCAACTGTTCAAGGGTTACTACAATATTATCGTGGACCAGACTATCAATTACTCCGCCAGTGAGATTCAACGATGGAGATAAGATTTCCGGATCTCCAATTGCTTCTACTACAAAAGGTGCAGGAAACGTTCGACCGTCAATAGTAATGACGGGGCCTGTACATTTTATATATGAATTAGAAGATATTCTTTGGCCATTAATGGAGATGCCCTGTGCACCGGATATTTTCAATTCGTTTACCACCCGAAGAACATGGCTCTCATGCACAATATAGTCATTGGGATTTTGTTCAACAGGATCATAATCCCCGTCTTTCAATGTAACACGGACGCCTGGACCAACTGCCGGAATAACCCCTAAGAGTAAACGAAGATCTTTTGCTTCGTTTACAAGCTCTGCATGATTCTCTTCGCTCCTCAAGAAAGATTGTTCAAATTCACGGATTTCAGCTTGTTTAGATCGAATTTCATCGGCTAATTCCTTATTTCTTTCCTTTTGGACGATCAGATCCGCACGATATTGTTCTTCCTCTTGGAATGTGGGTGACGGCGCTGTCTCTCCACTGTCTTTCCCCAAAGTGCGATAAGAAAATGCGAAAATAAATCCAAGGACCAAAAAGACAAGTGAGTACAAAATATACCTGCCTTTATTTTTATTTTCCTCATTCATTTTCTTCGCCATCTACATCACCTTCTCCTTCTCCTTCCCCCTCCATTTCCAATTCCTTCTCCTGACCGTAAATTTTGTTAAAGGGAGAAAAATATGTACCAACCTCCATGTCGATTATACCTTTTTCCATGTCCTCTAATTGAGATGTAATTTCTGGATAATAATCCATTTTCTCTGCGAAAGTTGGAATGATTGCATGGACTTCAAAACCATCATCCATAAAGGCCGTTATTGTATCGGGGTTTTCCTCAGTTCCAGTATAAATAATTTCAGAGATCAAATGCAGGACATCCTTGTCCATCTTCAATAATTGTTTCGTCAGCTTTTTCCTTAAGTCGGGCTTGTCCACATGATTCAATATAGGGACATTCGGATAATTGATATCACTTGAAATTAGTTCGCCATTTTCAAGCAATAAATCAAAATTACCATCATTCTCCATATAGGCAACCATTTTCCACTCGGTTATGGAAATTTCAACATCCCTTAACAGTTTTCTTGTTACGGATACTTTACTGACGCCTTCGATTTTTAAAAGTTCTTTCTCAACTTCTTTTGTGACGAATCCCCAATACGAACTACCGATTGGAATACCACTCTTTTCGAAGTAAAACTCGTCATCATACAGTTGCGCACCATGGATTTCTATTGCACCGACTTTACTGAATGGAGATTGAAAGTATAGTAGCACAAGGAGGGCTATACAGAATACGGCAATAATGAAAATGAACTTTTTATTCGTTTTCCTACGCCGTTTTTCACGCATGGATGGTATGCGTTCTTCGATGTCGATCACTTTATCCATATGGTAGCCCTCCCTTCCTAAGTTTTTCTATAAAATGCGAAGTGTAAAATAGTCCCTACTGCCATCCAGGTCGTAAGCAATGAAGAACCCCCATAACTGATGAAGGGTAATGTCACGCCGGTTACAGGCAATAATCCGGAGACAACTCCGACGTTAAGGAACGTTTGAAATATTATCATAGAAGCCATTCCAGCGGTTATTAAAAATGCTTTGTAATCATACGTACGTATCGCAATTCCAAATGCCGAAAACAACAATACCAAGAATAGCAACAGAATGGAAGTCGCCCCGATAAAACCCGTTTCCTCGGCAATGATCGAAAATATGAAATCATTTTGCGGTTCCGGTAAATATAGGTACTTTTGTCGACTGTTTCCATACCCGTGACCAAATAATCCACCTGGCGCTATGGCAAATAAGGACTGGATTCCTTGAAAACCTTTCCCAAGGGGATCATTCCACGGATCGATATACGATTTAATACGATCAATCCGATATGGAGCTGAAATAATCAAGGCAACAAAAGCTCCCACTCCAGTCATACCTAATACGGCAAAAAAGGACAAAGGATAACCTGCAAGGAATAGGATGACAAACGCTGAAACAATCATAATCACCGTTGAGCCAAGATCCGGTTGCAACATGATTAATCCTGCTGGCAATAGAATTAGTACAAAATGGTTCAACCTGAAGGGACTTCTTCCTGCGGAGTTTTTTACACTACAGGCAAGTTTTCCGATAAGGGCAACTTTGACAAACTCTGCTGGCTGTATGCTGAATGGACCAAGGGCAATCCAGCTTTGCGAACCGTTCCTGACTGCACCAATCCCCGGAATCATAACTGCAACTAACAAGATAATTGTTATGTAATAAAAGGCAGTCCAGAAAGATTCATGGGAAACCCACTTTCCTTTCATTAACATTAGGGCGACAAAAATCGATATTCCCATGTAAATTCCTTGTTTTACTATGAACGGGGGTGAATCCGCATAATGAATTTGTCCCCAATATGATCCAGCAGAGTGGACGAAGACCAATCCGATAAGTGATAACGATACTGCCGATATGATGAAGGCAGCTTTCAATTTCTGATCCAGTGAACGCATCCTTCCGTCTTAGTGTTAAATGTGAGCAGTTGCTTTCCGATCCAGGCCACATAAAAGCATTCTATTTGGCTTACAAGTTGTCGATTGCATTTATAAATGCATCTCCGCGTTCTTCGAAGTTAGGGTATTGGTCCCAACTTGCGCAGGCTGGCGAAAGTAGGATTTGATCTCCTTCAAGGGAAATGCCAAAAGCTCCTTGTACTGCTTCGTCCATCGTTTCCGCTTTTTTGACGTAAGGGACACCGCAGGATTTCGCAAATTCAATTAAACGGTTCCCGGTCTCGCCTAAAGCAAAAAGTGCGTTTACCCTATCCATGTATGGTCGCAGTTCTTCGAAAGAATGTCCTCTGTCCAATCCACCCGCTATTAAAATTACAGGAGGCTGAAACGAGGAAAGAGCACTTTTCGTCGCTAATGTATTTGTGGCTTTTGAATCGTTATAAAATGTTCGGCCCTTAAGTTCTTTCACGAATTGCATCCGATGTCGTACACCTGTGAATGAACTTAATACATTCTCGATTGATTCTTTATCGCAATTCATTAAGATTGCCGATGCAGTTGCTGCTAAAATATTTTCCAAATTATGCTGACCTAAGAGCTTTATGATAGATCGGTTAATAAAAGGTTCACCTTGCCAATAAATCATCTCTTCATCGGCGGAAATTCCATCCGCCGTTCTTCCTTTTAGGGAAAAAGGGATCTTTGTTGCAGCTGATCGTTCTACATACGGGAGTAATTCCGGTTGGTCAGCATTGTAAATGAAGAAATCATCTTTTGTCTGATTCGTTGCTACTTTTGACTTTGCGATGGCATATTCTTTAGACGTTCCATGATAGTCAATATGGGCTTCGTATAAATTTGTCCAAACGGATATTCTTGGACGGAATTTTTCTGTCCCGGCTAACTGAAATGACGATACTTCCATAACAATGACCTCATCAGCGGTTGCTGCGTCAGCCACTGTACATGCCACAGTTCCGATATTTCCCGCAATCAGTGGTTTCTTCCCACCTATATTCAAAATATGATAGAGAAGGGTTGTTGTTGTTGTTTTTCCGTTGGAGCCGGTGATTGCAATAATAGGAGCCTTACTAACCAAGTAAGCTAATTCGATTTCAGTCCAAATCGGTATGTCTTTCTTGATGGCTTGTTGAAGAACCTTATTTTTGTAAGGAATCCCTGGGTTTTTCACTATGAAATCAAAGCCTTCATCCAAGATTCCTTCGGGATGTCCACCGCAGATAACGTTTATACCGTTTGCACGTAGAGCATGAGCTTCTTTGTTTCCTTCTTCAGGTGAGAAATCATTAACAAGAACATTTGCACCGAGGGAATGTAACAAATCAGCAGCCGCATAGCCACTTTTAGCAAGACCAAGCACAAGCACTTTCTTTCCTTTAAACTGATTCCGAATTTCCACTTACATCACCTCCCATAATACGGGCAGCATTGCAGCCAAGAAAGCAATTCCCCAAAAAACAATTACAATCTTCCACTCTGACCAACCCGAGAGTTCGAAGTGATGGTGGATCGGACTCATTTTAAATACCCGTTTTCCTGTTAGCTTAAAGCTTGTCACTTGGATCATAACCGATAATGTTTCCATTACGTACACGACTCCAATTATAACAAGTAATAGTTCCTGCTTCACAAGGATTGAAAGCATCGCAAGAACACCGCCTAAAGCTAAAGAGCCGGTATCGCCCATGAATACTTTTGCCGGCTTCATATTGAATAATAAAAAGCCTAACATTGCCCCAGCAACGACAAATGCGAACGTCGCGATGTCATGTTGCTCATAGATGAGGCCATACACACCAAAAGCAGCAAATGCCACGGTTGAAGTACCAGCAACAAGACCATCAAGGCCGTCCGATAAATTGACTGCGTTTGAAAAACCGACAAGCCAGAAAATAAGGAATGCTACATAGAAGGCACCAAGGTCAATAGTAATTTTCGTAAATGGTATGAGAAGCGTTGTTTCAAAAGGTCCCATTTTTAATAGAAAATAAGCAAGAACAGCAATTACAATCTGCCCTATTAATTTTTGAATGGATGTCAAACCTAAATTCCGTTTCATGACGACAATGATAAAATCGTCAAGGAATCCGATAACACCGAATCCTACAAGCACAATCATCAATACAATTGTCTGTGTTGTTAGTACATCTTCATATATGTATGATAGGATCAGCATCGTAATGATGATAGAACTCAGGAAAATCAGGCCGCCCATAGTGGGCGTGCCTGCTTTTTTCTTGTGGGCTTCCGGACCTTCTTCCCTGATGCTTTGCCCGAACTTCAATCTTCTTAGCAACGGTATGATTGCGGTCCCGATAAGTGCTGTTAGTATAAATGAAACGGTGATAACCGTAATTGTAGTGGCGAGTGTCATAATATTTCTCCTTAATTGTTATAAAAACGAATTATTGTTGTCTATCTATTCCTCTGTATAAACGTGGATGATATCGTCCACCATTATCAAGGACTCAGGTGCAGGCATTTGGTATTTAATCACTTCTCCATCTCCATGCCATTGTATGCGATATGTGTGAAGTTGGCGCGCGACCATACCTTTTGTCATTCCTGTCAAATCAGGAGCACGATGTGTTAAAGGATCACCCCATCGATACTCCTTTTCAATTTGCCCTTCCCTCTTTTCAATTCCTGCAAGAGGTGCGATTTCCTCAATGATACGACCAACGATTGGTGCAGCAATTACTCCACCGAACTGGATTGAGTTTTTAGGGCTATCAACAGCGATATAGACAAGAAGCTCAGGGTCATCGGCCGGTGCAAATCCTATGAATGAAACGATATAGTCTCCATCCGCATAAGTTCCATTTACAACTTTTTGTGCAGTCCCGGTCTTTCCTCCAACCCGCAGACCGTCGTTGAATGCATTCCGACCTGAACCATTTGCGACAACCGATTCTAAAGCTTCTCTAACCTTAGCTGAAGTTTCATCGCTAATCACTCGGCGTTTCATCTCTGGCTCAAAAGACTTTATTGTCTCACCTTTATCATTCTTAATTTCCTTAATAATATACGGCTTATACAGATAGCCTCCGTTAATGGCCGCCGCTACCGCCTGAACCTGTTGGATTGGTGTAACTGATATCCCCTGGCCGAAAGCGGTAGTTGCTTGTTCGACTGGACCGAATGCCTTTTGCGAGAAAAGAATACCTTTTGCCTCGCCTGCAATTCCCGATCCGGTCGTTTCTCCAAATCCGAAGTCTCTAATATATTTATCCAACTTTTCGCCGCCTAAGCGCCTGCCGATTTCGATGAATCCCGGGTTACAGGAATTTTCGACGACTTCCAAAAAAGTTTGATGACCATGTCCTTCCCTCTTCCAGCATCGTAACCTTGCATTTGCAACCATTGTATACCCGGGGTCATGAAAATGTTCATGATTCAGGTCGATAAGACCTTCTTCAAGTCCGGCGGCAAGAGTCACAATTTTGAATGTGGAACCGGGTTCAAATGTCATCCAAACCGGCAAGTTCCGATTGTAAATCGAAGGATCTGTATTCTGATAATTGGCGGGATCGAAAGATGGCATGGAAGCAAGGGAAAGTATTTCTCCGGTTTTAGGATTCATGACAATACCAAGCGCTGATGTAGCATCAAATTTTTCAAGCGCTTGTTGCAATTCCCGCTCAACTGCTTTTTGCATTTCAAGATCGATTGTCAATAAAACACTTGCACCTTTGTCACCAGTTTCGAAACTGTCGTCTACATGAGGAAGAGGAATTGTCCGCGCATCCGTATAGAGGCGTATTTTATCGCCTGTACCTTTTAAAATCTCATCATATGCATATTCAATTCCTGCGAGGCCATCACCATCATAACCCGTAAACCCGATGAGCCTTGATAATAATTCCCCGTTCGGATAATTCCTGACAAAATCCACTCCGGTATACAATCCGTCAATTTGCAGCTTCGCAATTTCATCCGCCTGTTCTTGGGTAATATTCTTACCCTCAGGGGCCAATTTGACCATATAGGCTTTCTTAGTCATCTTTTCAAGCAGTTTCTCTTTATCCATTCCGATGATACCCGCAATTGCAGCTGCAGCCTTTTCTGGTTCCTTGTTCTGGGATGGCATGTAATAAAGCGTTGGAGATAGGCGGTTGCCAACTATCAACTGACCATTACGGTCATTGATTTCCCCCCTTAATGCCCCGAAAGGGATTTCCCTATCCCAGTTCTCTTCAGCACGCGCCTTTAACCATTCATGCTTGATGATTTGAACGTGGAAGAGCTTTCCTACGACCATGACGATTGCAATTATAAAAATAATATAGACAGCCCGCAATCTCTTTTTGGATTGAAGATCGGCATATTTACGCAGCGCCCCACACCTTTCGTTTTCTATCAACCTATGAATAGATGTGGATTGCTATACATCATCCACCAATTATCTCCTCTTCTTTTTCTTCATCCGGCGGAGTTGGTGTGTGCTGATCGGCCGGCGTCATCAGTTGAAGAACTACAGGGTCATCCTTACTAATGACAGCCCCTTCAGATAAACTTTGTTCTGTTACATACCCATCACCGTTCAAACGGATATCAAGCCCTGATAACATTTTAAATGATAATGCCATTTTTTTCGACCACCCGTAAAAATTTGGCAAAATGGTATCCCCTTCAGTTACCAATAAAACAATAGAGCCTTTATTCATCTTGGTACCTTCTTGAGGGTATTGGCTTAAAACTTTGCCACCTTCTCCAATTAATACCGGAGAAAAACCTTGTTGACGAAGTTCTTCAATTGCAAAAGATGAATCTTCTCCAACAAATTCCGATATGGATACTGTTGAGGGACTTTCATTATTTTCTGGTATGATATTCATATATTTCAAACTACTTTCCATAATGGACGTGAACAGTTTTGCAACCGGATCTGAACCATATTGTCCAAGTTCAAGTTTTGGCTGCTGAACAATAACATATGTCAATAATTGGGGATCCTCAATTGGAGCCATCCCAAGGAAGGAATACAGATAATTTCCATCCCCCGAGAGGTAACCGGGACCATCCTTCCTAGGAATTTCTGCTGTTCCCGTTTTTCCCCCGACAGGATAACCTGAGAGAGCAAATTTTCTACCAGTCCCTTTCTCGGATGTTACGGTTGAGGCAAGAACCTCTCGAACTTGTTTTGCGGTTTCCGCTGAAATCGGTGATTTCCGTTCTTCCGATTTATGCTCTTCCACTATTTCATCTGTATTTGGATTGATGATTTTATCAATGACATAAGGCTTCATCATTTTCCCATCATTTGCTATGGCTGTAGCTGCTTGAATCATTTGAATTGGAGTGACGGTTGACCCTTGACCATATGAAGTTGTCAATCTCTCACTTGGATTAATATCCAATATGATGCCAGATGCTTCACGCGGCAGATCAATTCCAGTCTTTTCACCAAAGCCGAACTCTTTCAAGTATTCGATGAATGTGCGGTCGCCCATCCTTTCCAAAAGGTAGGCCATCGAAACGTTGGATGACCGTTGAAAGCCTTCAAGAAAGGAAATCCTACCCCAACCGGTTCTATTAACATCTCGAATCGTCTTATCAAAAATTGTATACTGTCCAGATTGGAATTCTGCGAATGGATCCCATTTTCTTTCTTCAATCGCTGCGGCCAATGTAAATATTTTCATTGTAGAACCTGGCTCGATCGTATTTTGTATTGCATCGTTCAACCAGTTTTCAGTCAAGCCGACACGTGTTGAAGGATGAAACGAAGGTCGCTGGCTCATCGCATAGATTTCACCAGTCTTAGGGTTTGTTACGATAACAAGCATTTTTTCCGGCGAGTATTCTTCATTCACTTGATTCATTGCATCCTCGACAAAGTTTTGTATAGTCTTATCAATCGTTAACTGAATGGTCATACCGTCTTGGGCTGCAACAATTTGTTTTTCAGTCTTCGGCAAAATAAAGCCCCATCTATCCGTCTTAAAATCTACCTTACCGTTAATACCGGTCAATTCCTTGTTATACGTCTGTTCAAGGCCCATTTTACCAACAGTGGAAACTTTTTTATTCTCATCCTCTTCCCTCATCGCAAAACCGATTAAGTAGGATGCAAAATCGCCGTTTGGATAAAATCTTTTTTTATCTTCGATGAACTGCAGACCTGTTATGCCTTCTTCTTCAGCCGCCTCTTTTATGGCTAACATCGTTTCGTGACTAATATCTCGTCCTGCTTTACCAAATTCCATTTGATAGACATTTGGGTTGTTTTTCACAGCCGAATTCCTTATTTCAATCATCTTGTTCTTTTCCATCGGGATATATCTGCTCAACAGATCCGCGGCTTTTTCAAAATCCACGACATGTCTTGGTTTCTTCGCACCCTTTTCAGTCGCTTTTTCGTTCAGTACCGCAATTAGCCGGTAACTCAAAGTATCAGATGCAATCAGTTCACCGTTTCGGTCGATAATTTTGCCCCTATCGGCCCGAAGGATCGCTTCTCTTGCATATTTTGCCTCCGCCATGACAGCCATCTGTCTACCCTCTGCCTGTCCGGTGATTTGAATACTTAGCAAACGTCCAAACAATAGGAAAAAGAGCCCTCCGAAAAAAACGAACATCAGAAAGGCTCCCCATTGAAATCGAAACTTCTTCTTTTTCATCGTCCAGGCACGACCTTTACGTTTTTCTCGTTTAGATTCAAGCCGAGCTCCTTCGCTTTATTCATGATCACCTCATATGTAGATTTCTCGCTCACAAGATTGGACAATTCCGTATTCTGTTTAACTGTTTCTTCAATTTTGTTATTAAGAAGTTGCACTTCCTTATTTGTATCGTTAATTTGTGCCTGTGTATGCAAAATCATCGTAGAAAAAAGAACAAGAATTGCTGTAAACAGCACGAACAAAAACTTTTCCCCTTTGGAAATCAGTTTTTTGGAACGCCTATTCGGCTGTAATTCTTGTGTCTTCGGTGTTTGCGGTGTCTCAATTTCATGTACCATATTCATCTGGAATTTTCTTTGTTCCAATGCCATTTAACAATTCCTCCTTTTATTTTTTTTCGATGATCCGTAACTTTGCCGATCTGGATCTTTTGTTTACTGAAATTTCTTCTTCACTTGGCACAATTGGTTTTCTTGTAACCGCTTTGAATTCCGGTTCCATATTATCGGGAATGACCGGCAAATTCGGTGGTAATTCCGGTAATGAAGTAACCTCTTTAAAAATGGTTTTACATAAACGGTCTTCCAATGAATGGAATGTTATAACACAAATCCGTCCACCTGGATTCATTACTGTTAATGCGTCAGTTAGTGAGTCTTCCGCTGCTCCAAGTTCATCATTTACTGCTATTCTTATCGCTTGGAATACTCGTTTTGCCGGATGCCCGCCTGTCCTGCGAGCCGCCGCCGGGATACCATCTTTGATCAGTTCAACAAGTTCTCCTGTTGTTTGAATGGGAGCTTGTTTCCTTGACTCTTCAATTTTACGCGCGACCCCTTTTGAAAACTTCTCTTCCCCATATCTGAAAAAGATACGGACCAAGTTTTCATAGGACCACTCGTTAACAACGTCAAAGGCTGTTAATGGTGCGTTTGTATCCATTCGCATGTCGAGAGCCGCATCATGATTGTAGCTGAAACCTCGTTCAGGGGTATCAAGTTGAGGTGAAGATACACCAAGATCGTACAGTACTCCATCAACAGTGGAGATTCCAATATTCGCTAACTCACTTTTCAAGTTTCTAAAATTGGAATGGATGAAAGTCACTTGGGATAAATAGTCTTTCAACTTCTCTTTTGCTGCTTCAATAGCAGTCGTATCCTGATCAAAACAAATCAGTCTACCATCAGGTGATAATCTTTTTACAATTTCAAGGCTATGTCCGGCACCGCCAAGCGTGCAGTCAACATAGACACCATCAGGCTTGATGTTCAGCCCTTCGACGGCTTCGTGAAGTAATACTGTAATATGATCGAACATTTGAAACCGTCATCCTTTCTTTATTTTGTATCAGAAGTCAAAATCAATAATATTCTCTGCGATTTCGTTGAAGGATTGCTCGGATTCATCATAATAGGCATCCCATAATGATTTCGACCAGATTTCGATTCGGCTGGAAACCCCGATGACGACGCAATCTTTCTCCACTTTTGCATAATCCAGAAGAGAGGTTGGAATATTTACGCGACCTTGCTTGTCTATTTCAACTTCTGTGGCACCTGAAAAGAAAAACCTTGCAAATGCCCTGGCATCTTTTTTAGTAACGGGCAGTGCCTTTAGTTTTTCCTCTAATCGCTTCCATTCCTCCATAGGGTAACCGAAGAGACAATTATCCAATCCACGAGTCAGCACAAAGCCATCCGCCAAATATTCCCTGAACTTAGACGGGACAATTAAGCGGCCTTTTACATCGACGGTATGCTGATATTCACCCATGAACATACTCTTCACCCCACTATATGTTTTTAATGTACCACATCCCCCCACATTCCTCCACCAATAATCCGTTTTCATTTTAAAATGTGTCGATAGTACTTGTTTTATTGAGATAATGCTAATTTACTCCAATTTTCGTGAGTACATAATGTTCATGGAAAGTACATGGAGTTCTTTGGGAACTCTTGACGATTCTACGGGAAGTCTCGGGGCTTCTATGGGAACTCACTAAAATTTCGGCAAATAAAAAACGCTTTTTCAGTCGATTATTGACTGAAAAAGCGAAGAATTATCAAAGATAAACGATTTGATGGGTACCGTCCATTTTCAATGGCTGACGAAGCAAATCCCGGACCAATTTGGTACCGTATTGATTCATAAAAGTGTAAGGTGTGTAAATTCGCTCTTGCAGCGATCCTTCAGGAATGAGTTCGTTTTCAAGTATACGATATTTACGTAAGGCGACATCGTGTTTAATCAATATGCTTTCTTCGGCTTTATTTCTTAAGAAATCCAGTTGTTTCTTATGGAATTCGAGGTTTTTTTGTAGCAGTTGCTCCATTGAACGATCAGTCGCTGACGCCAGTTCACTGTATTTACTTTCCAATAATGTTTCAGTTTCTCGGATAAGATCCTCAAAACGCTCATTATGCAATGTTCCAATGAACTGTTCACGTTCTTCTTGTACTTTACCAGACAAAACATCCGAGAGAGACATTGAAACATCGGTCATCGCTTGTTGAGCCTGCGGGGTAATTAAAGTTATAGAAATTCTTGGAACAAGAATTGGCATTTTGATACCCAAATGATGGAAGGCATCTTTCAATAAAGCCCAGTAGGCAATTTCTCCAGGACCCCCGACAAATGCCAAAACAGGCAAGACCAAATCTTGCATGATCGGTCGTGTTGCAACATTATTGCTTAGAAGCCAAGGCTCCTCAGATGCGACTTTCAGCAATTCATCAGTCGTGAAACGGATACCGGCACTACTATTAACAAAGTATCCATCGTCCCTTGTTAGTAATACCCTTCCAGTTTCATGGACATAAAATAGATTCGCTGCATCATACTCCGCTTCGATCGGCTTGCCGAAACCAAGTGCGTCAAATTCTTCCTCTTTGCTCGCAATCATTTTCGCGATATTCTCGGCCTCTTGGATGAGATCGCTGAAGTGGCTTTTTTCAAGTTCCCGTAATGGCTTGTACGCCGAGTCAATTAGTAAAAGACCATGTTCACTAAATAGGTCATTCATCAATCTGACAAAAAATCCAGTGAGCGTCGTTTCCATTCTAACGGCCGTCAAAACTTCATCCAGTAAAGCTTTCGTATGCTCGGTTTCTCCGAATTGACGGAATGTATCTTTGACGAACGTGGTCATCATTTCATGAGAATACTCGGCATCCGATGCCATTAATTTAAGAATGTATTTTTCACGATATTTATGCTTTGTCACCATACCGGATGTTTCCGTATAGACATGATTGATTTCATTCAGATCATGGTCTTCTCCAGCAACCCAGAAAACAGGAATGACAGGAACACCAAGTTCTTTCCTTTTCATTTCGGCAAGTAATATGACAGTTATTGCTTTATGGACCGAATAAAGGGGACCAGTCATTATACCGGCTTGTTGTCCACCAATGACGACGACGCCATTTTCGGCTAATTCCCCGATATGTTGAGCCGCTTTGTCCGATATGCCGAACGGTTCCATAAATGTTTTAATAACGTTCGCCAGTTCTTCCCTCAAAAAAGAACGATTGGACAACTCTTCCAACCTTTCTGGATAGGAGTTACTCTCATTTTTATAGTCAAAGAAATTATGTATGAATTTTTCATCATGATTATATGCTTGCATTACCTTATTTCCATTTTGTAAAACGAATGACTCAAGTTCCATCCTTCATGCCCCTTTTTATTTGTTTGAACAAAGTATACATTGAATTCCATCGGATTGAAAAAATTACGCTTATCCCTTCTAAGTTCGCTATCATTTGACATATTCCGAAACTTTTAATATGACTCCTGCCACAATAAGAATCAGATAGGAAAGACCCAAAATCAGGAAATACAATCTCCATGTTTTATGTACAGAACGAGTGATTTTAAATTCTTTCTCTTTCATTCTTTCAAAAACAGCTTGAAGGATAGCGACTAATATGGCGATACCTGTAATATAGTATCCCATCCCTTCTCCGAAAATTGCCGAGGAAGTGATATATACAGATAGAAAAAGAAACGGGGTTGTCCAATCCGCTGCTTGTCCTAAAACACTAACTGGCGCTTTCCCCAACTTCCTCATCGTTACAAGAAAAACGATAGTTATTAAAAAAGGAAAAACAATAACTATCCCAATAAGAACCGAAATGATTCCATGAATCACAAACAATCATCTCCCATCCAAGACGAATAAAATTTTCTCAAGGGTTTTCAATAAAGGTAAGGGCGTCCCCCTTTTTTCCGCCATTTCTACTACCGCTGTTACAATCGTTTCTATTTCCATCGAATTCCCGTTCAACCTATCCTTGAGCATGGATGACTGATTTAATGCCGTTTTTCGACATACTTCCTCGATTGCATCCTTTGGTAAGGCATTTTGCATTTCTGGAAAAGCATTACTGATTTCTATATATAATTCATCAAACAGCCCTCGGGCATGCTCCCGCTCCAATAATTCACCATTCCTCAATTGAAGAATTGCCGTCAAAGGATTAATCATGCAGTTGATCAACACTTTTCGTAACACTATTCCACCAGCATCACTTACGAATTCAATGGGAAAAGTCGTTGAATGGACAGATTTCAGTGCATCAAACGCCTTTTCATCTCCACGGAAAGGGGCTACCCTAATAAGACCAATGCCATTGTGGGAGACAGTCCGATCATCAATACGACCTGCGCCATGTTCAACTGTTGCAAAGAAAACATTCGGTAAATCTGATGCCTCAGCGAGATTGAAATGAGCTAAACCATTTTGAATAAACATTACTGCATTGTCCATTTTTCTTTCTTCAAGAATTGAAAGGATTGAGCCGACACCGCTATACTTGACAGCGATAATCCAAGGCGCTGATTTAGGTAATTTCTCTATTTCCGTTTCAGCTCCCACCAGAACCGTATCATCAGTTCCTTCTGCATCAATGCGCCTAATTCCTTCTTGACGAATGACGGAGGCTTGTTCTTCCCTTCTTGTAAAAAAAGAAACCTTCCATCCGGCCTCAGCCAAATAGGAACCGACTAACAAACCTATTGAACCTGCCCCTGCGATCACAACTTCCAACCTCATTACCCCCTTGTATAAAAAGGGCACCTTCACAAAAAGGCGCCCTTTGTTACTCCTATTATTCAATTATACAGGATATACAGGATGTTTTTTAGGTGGCAACGGAAGATCTTTTGTGGAATAAAATCTGAATCTCTCCGCGAGTACTTCACGTAAATCCGAAGGTGAAATAATTTCATCCACGATCATTTCAGAAGCCATCTTATAAATATCAATTTCCTCTTTATATTCCTTATGTTTCGCTTGCACAAATGCGATTCTTTCTTTCGGATCTTCAATTGCCTCAATCTTATTGGAGTAAACGGCATTGACTGCCGCCTCAGGTCCCATAACTGCAATTTGTGCAGTTGGCAAAGCTATGCATACATCGGGTTCAAAAGCCGGACCTGCCATAGCATACAGTCCAGCTCCATAAGCTTTTCTGACAACTACAGAAATCTTTGGAACGGTTGCCGAACTCATCGCCATGATAAGTTTAGCTCCATGACGGATAATTCCATCACGCTCCACTTTTGTTCCTATCATGAAACCTGGAACATCAGCCAAGAATAATAGCGGTATCGAAAACGCATCACATAAGTTAATGAACTTCGCTGCCTTATCCGCCGAGTCAACGAATAGGACACCGCCTTTTACTTTCGGCTGATTCGCAATAATACCAACCGGTTGCCCTTCAATCCTTGCAAGTCCAGTGATCAATTCAGAAGCAAAAAATTTTTTAATATCAAAGAAGCTTCCTTCATCGATGAGCGCATCAATCGCTTCATACATATCGAACGGCGCATTTTGATTTTCAGGGATGATTTCTTCAAGCGAGCGCCCTACTTTTCTCGCAATAGGTTCTTTTAATGATGGTTTTTCAGTGAAGTTCGCAGGGAAAAACTCTAAATATCGACGCGCTTCACTGATTGCCTCCTCCTCACTTCTAGCAAGAACGTCACCGCAGCCACTTACGGTACAATGCATTCTTGCTCCGCCCATTTCTTCAAGCGTTACCTTTTCCCCAATCACTTTTTCCGCCATCCGAGGCGATCCCAAATACATGGATGCATTTCCTTCAACCATAATGACGATGTCACAAAACGCCGGGATGTAAGCACCTCCTGCAGCAGAAGGTCCAAACAAAAGACAGATTTGTGGGATGAAACCGGATAATCTTACTTGATTATGAAAAATCTTTCCCGCACCACGGCGGTTCGGGAACATTTCAAGCTGATCAGTAATCCTTGCCCCCGCCGAATCAACGAGGTATAGCATAGGAACTCTATTTTTCTCTGCAACTTCCTGGATACGGATGATTTTTTCTACTGTACGGGAACCCCAAGATCCAGCTTTAACTGTAGAATCATTCGCCATCACACAAACAGTCTGGCCATTGACCTTCCCCATTGCGGTCACTACACCATCCGCAGGTAAATCATTCGCCTCACAATTTGCAAATCGACCATCTTCGAGATATTTTCCGTCATCAAATAAAAGCTTCAATCGGTCACGAACAAACAACTTGTTCTGTTCTTTCAATCTCTCATGATATTTAGGATGGCCACCCGCTACAATTTCTTCTATTTTCTTTTTTAATTGTTCATTGTAAACTGTTTGCTCCACTCGTTTTGTCATCGTTCTACCCCTTCCGCTCACAGTTGACCTTTACTGAAAAATTAGGTCCATCCATTCTTTTATGCTTCAATTACTGCAAGGACGTCCTCTTCGTTTACAAAGTCCCCGACTTGAACATTGATCGAAGATACTTTACCCGCAATTTCTGTTTCAACAGGGATTTCCATCTTCATAGATTCCAATACGATAATCACTTGACCCGCTTCTACTTGATCACCCTCTGCTACATTTACAGTGAATACTGTTCCCGCCATTGCCGCTTTTAATTGTGTCATTTAGTTACTTCCTCCTTATTAGTTTTTAGCCATTCAGCTAAAACATTTGTATTGTAATTGCCATCCAAGAATTCATTAGAATCAATGAACTGTTGGAATAGCGGTATATTTGTTTTTACACCTTCTATAGTATAGGATTTGAAGAATGTCTTTGATTTTTCAATCACTTCGCTGCGTGTTTCCCCATGAATAATCACTTTTGCAATCATCGGATCATAAAAAGGCGTTATGGTGCCGCCTTCCTCATATCCCGCATCAATCCGTACACTTTCGTCGTGCAGTGATTCCATCTTAGCAATTTTACCTGGAGACGGCATAAATGTCGTTGGATGTTCTGCATAAATCCGATATTCAACAGCATGGCCAGATGTATCGATCAGCTGTTGAGCCTTTACCGGCAATTCATTTCCTTTTGCGACTTCAATTTGCCATTCCACCAAATCATATCCTGTGACTTCTTCAGTTACGGGGTGTTCCACTTGTAACCTTGTATTCATCTCAAGGAAATAAAATTCATCAGTCTTCGATAAAATGAATTCCACTGTCCCTGCATTTTCATATTCGACAGCTTTTGCTGCGGCAACAGCTGCCTCATGTAATCTATTTCTTACATCATCACTCAATCCCGGTGATGGAGATTCTTCAATCACTTTCTGATTGCGTCTCTGAACAGAACAATTACGTTCAAACAGATGGACTATATTTCCCTTTGAATCTCCAAACACTTGTACTTCAATATGACGAGCGTTCTCAACGAACTTTTCAAGAAAGACCACATCATCACCAAAATAGGCCTTCGCACGGCTCTTAATGGATTGGAAGTGTTGACTGAGCGCTTGCTCATTTTCACAACGTACCATACCAATACCGCCGCCACCAGCACTCGCCTTAAGCATAATAGGATAACCAATCTGCTTCGCAGCAATTATAGCCTCTTCAATCGAAGAAACGCCTTCATCAGTGCCTGGAACGACAGGAACCCCCGCATCCCTCATCTTCAATCTGGAAGCAATTTTATCCCCCATCAATTCTATCGTCTGCGAGTCAGGCCCTATAAACTTCAAGCCTGCATCTTGTACTTTCCGGGCAAATACCGCGTTTTCTGATAACAGGCCATATCCCGGATGTATCGCTTTCGCTCCTGTCTCCAATGCAATCCCAATGATATCGTCAGCTTTCAAATAAGACTGCTGAACGGGTCCTGGTCCAATTACATAGGCCTCATCCGCAGCCTTCACGAATGGCATATGCTCGTCGGCTTCGGAATGAACGGCTACTGTTTTTATCCCTAACCGCTTGCATGTATTGATAATCCTGAGAGCAATTTCCCCGCGATTCGCAATAAGTATTTTATCCATAATGAAACCCCCAAGCTGCTTAAAATTGTATTTCTCCCATCTATAGTTTATACGAAGAATGAAACCGTTTTCAACTATTAGTCTGAATTAGTTTGATAATCTAAGTTTTATCCATACTTATTTTTTTCTAAGGAAATTTGCAACCGCATCATGATGCGCTTCACTTTCCCATAATTCAGCGCATTGTGACGCCTCTTCAAGCATTCGTTCATTAACTTCAGCACGTTCCCAATCTTGTATGGAAATCTTTTTATACGCTTTATGAACGTTTGGATGGATATTTTTCATATTGGCGATAAATTTCTGTAATCCTTCTTTTGCATCACCATCATAAATAGCTGTTGCCCATCCGTTCGACTTCAGTTCTTGCGCTGTATGTATTTGTGCCTCGGATAATAATTTTAAAGCTGTATCATGATTTTTCATTTTCATAAAGAGCTGTGTAGCACCGCCCCAACCGCTTGTAATGGCGAGTGTTCCTTGGATGAACCCTGCCTTGGCTTTCGAAGATACAACCCTATAATCACAAGCTGAAGCGATTTCACAGCCACCACCAACCGTGGTTCCATTAACGAGTGCAATGACTGGCACAGGCAATGTAGACAATCTGTATAATAATCCGGCCATTTTACTTAACATGGGATAGGCTTCTTTTGCTGTGCGGAAGCCATGAAATACCGATAAATCGCCACCGGAACAAAACGCACGGTCACCACTTCCCGTTACAACAGCAAAAGCAACGCTTTCCTCATTCTCAACAATCCCCAAAAACTCTTCTAACCCATCCATAACCTCAAAGTTGATTGCGTTTCTCATTTCAGGTCGGTCAATCGTAAATATTGCAACACCATCATTGATTTCTATTTTATATGACAACATAATTCCCCCTTTTGCAAGTTGTGAAATCCAGCTCCAGTCGGTAGCCTTCCGCACTATAAATAGAAAAAACCACCGGAGCCATGGCCTCGCGGTGGTTTTTTAAGTAGGTTAGATTATTCGCCTACTACTTCTTTTCCTTTGTAATGACCGCAAGATTTGCAAACGCGGTGTGCCAATTTCACTTCGCCACAATTGTCGCAAGTTGTCATGCCTGGAACTTGTAATTTAAAATGTGTACGACGAAGTCTTTTAGCTGTTTTTGAAGTTCTTCTTTTTGGTACTGCCATTTGAGGCACCTCCTTATGATCGATCGCCTATTCCTTGTCCGAATTAAAAAAATCAGCTAATCCAGCTAATCGCGGGTCAACTTTCTTTTCCTTTTCTTCGTTCAACTGCGCATCGAATTCATCTTCAGTAGTATAAGACCAACCTTTCCCCTCTGCCCTCGTCATTTCCTCAGCTTTTTCGCTCAAGACTTGTAAAGGCACTTCAAGAAGAATTAGCTCTTCAAAAAGTGGGGTCGGATCGACAACTTCCCCTTCAACTGGGTGAATCGCATCGTCCGTAGCAAGAGTGGCCTCGTCCCAACTAAACTGCTCATTCGTTTCAATGGAAAAAGGAAATTCAACATCTTCCCATGTCCGAGAACAAGGTAATGTCATTACACCTTCAAGGTGAAAACGACAACTCAGTTTCTTTGAACCGATAACACAGCTGCCCGTTACGTGGACAGGCTTAATATCCCGGATTTCCGGATTCCGCTTTTTAACGGTTTCAAGGTTCACCGCTTCGTCAAGCGGCATAGCCCCTTGTCTGTATTTCTGTAATTGATGAATGGACCATTTCACGTCTATATCACCTCAAGACAACACTGTTGATTATATAATGGATAAAATGGGATGTCAAGATATTTTCTTGTCACCTAAATCGCAGCATCGTATAATTTAATTAGATTATACCGAAGGGGTGGACATAATGAAAGCAACAGGGATTGTTGTTGAATATAACCCTTTGCATAACGGGCATGTTTACCATGCTCAGCAGGCAAAAGCAGCTACAAATGCTGATTTAATCATTGCTGTGATGAGCGGTAATTTCCTGCAAAGAGGAGAACCGGCATTTGTTGATAAATGGGCGCGGACAAGAATGGCTTTGGCATCTGGAGTAGACATCGTATTTGAGCTGCCATATCGATTTGCAACCGCCCATGCCCCCGTTTTTGCACATGGTGCAATTCGTCTACTTGATGCTGCTGGTTGTACCGCGTACTGTTTCGGAAGTGAGGATGGGAATGTCGAACCTTTCCAAAACACATTGAACCTCCTTGACAAAACCTCGGATGAATACAATCAGGAAGTCAAAAACGCGATGCAAGATGGACTTAGCTATCCAATGGCACTAAACAGGGCATACGATGCAGTGAGTTCAGGTTCAGAAAAGAGTGGAAGGCATGTAGACCTCTCCAAACCCAACAACATTTTAGGATTCCACTACATGCAAGCTGCCAATGCAATTAGCTCTTCAATGATACCAACTACTATAAAAAGGCTTGGTGCAGGCTATCATGAGGAGACATTGGATGTTAATAGAGTGGCGAGTGCGACAGGTATCCGTAAATCATTTTTTTCAACCGAAAAATTGGATGAAATAATAAATTTCATCCCCGAAACCACTAAAGTGATTCTCACTGAATGGCAAAGGGAACGGATCAATTTTGGAAACTGGGAGAGTTTTTATCCATTTTTACGATTTTGTATTTTACGCGATGGTCCCGTCCGACTTGCAACAATTGCCGATCTATCAGAAGGAATTGAGAACCTGATTTATCGTGCTGCACAAACAAACGATACATTTCAATCATTTATGGAATCCACGAAATCCAAGCGATACACTTGGACAAGGATTCAACGAATGCTGACACATATTTTGACCGGTTTTACAACAGAAATGCGTTCCGGCATGGATGAACCAGCTTATTTAAGATTGCTTGGAATGACGGACAAAGGTCGTTCTTACCTAAGTAGTATAAAAAAAGACTTGCCACTTCCCCTTATCAGTAAAGTGGCGTCCTTTTCAGACCCATCACTCGATATGGATATTCGAGCATCCGATAGTTATGCTTTGGCAATTGGAAAAGGATCCAAAAATGCCAAAATAGGGTTAGATTATACACTATCACCCATTATGAACAATTATTTTTCAGGTAATTCTCTCAAATAAGTTAAAGCATCGTCAACGGTTCGGACAGGCACGATTTTCATTTTCGTGCCTATTTTTTTGCCCATCTTTAATGCTTCTTCATAGTTCGTCATGATTCCGGGATTAGCCTTGCGAATTTCCTCAGATAAATAATCGTCAGGAGCAAAGAATATTTCAATGCCTTCCCGATCAGCTGCGATCACCTTAAAATCAGCACCACCGATACGTCCAACCGTACCGTCAGCAAGCATTTCACCAGTCCCAGCAATGTTATACCCTTTCGTTATGTCCTCATCCATCAATTGATTCATGATTTGAAGGGTGAACATTAGACCTGCGGAAGGCCCGCCTATTTCAGCTGTATGAATATTTACTTTCGGGTTAGTGGATAACTCGCGATCCTCTTGGAATTCCACCCCTAAACCAACTCGCCCTTCTTGATTAGGAATTGCACTTAACACTAGTTCAATGTCCTTTTGTTCAGAATCCCTGTCAACTGTCATTTTGACCTTATCGCCCAGCCCCTTTGCAGAGATCATGGCAGCTAATTGACCAGGCTCTGTCAATTGTACCCCGTCAATTTTACGGATTTTATCTCCCACTTCAAGTTTTCCGTCAGCGGCACCTCCAGTCAAGACTCTTACGACAAAAACACCATCGTATGTAATATCGACCGGGATTCCTACTCTCTCGAATGCGACTGTGATCGCATTAAATTGAGAATCAGACATGAGTTTCTTTTGCCGAATATTATATTCCTTATCATTTTCCCCTTCCCGTCTCACTTTATATATCGGTAAAATTTTCATTCGATCCGAAAACTTGGAGGCTACATAGGAAAAAGGGGTGGCCTTTCCGATTGAAATAGTCATTAAACTAAATGTTCCTACGTCATTCTCATCCCCTCCAGCAACTTCCACAATCGGCTCTAAATCATAAGCTCCACCCGGTTTCGATACGTATGCATCTAAAGGGTAAATAAATAAAAACAGCAATAAAAGCACAACAACCGCGGACAATCCAATCCTCTTCGCGTTCATACAACCACACCTCCATTAATAGCCTGTACAGATACAGCATATAAATAACAAAAGAAAAGCGGAGGGCGCATCTTACGCCCTGAGTTAGACAGCAATATTGTTTAATAGTGTACCACCAAAAATATCCGTAATAAAGCATGTCGGTAGCAATTTGGCATTCAATTCTGAACGCGAAAGGAAGAGCATACTTGAAAAAACGCCACTTACATACAATGCCTCTGCTGAAAATATGATCAACCTTATTATCATTTGGGGCTTAATCGTCTTATTCATACTTCAGCCAGGCATAGCCCATGACGGGGCAGAGGCAGGTGCTCGTTTATTTGTTAATGCACTGCTTCCATATTTACTACCTTATATTATTCTAACCCAATGGCTATTAAAAACGCCTATGAAATCAAATTCGAAAAGAAATTGGAAACGGTATTTAAAAGCATATATATTAGGTTCTTTCGGAGGTTTCCCAGTCGGAGCTGTAACCGTTACGGAAATGGTGAAAAATGGGGAGTTATCGAGGCGCGAGAGCGGTTATTTGTTAGCCGCTTGTCATGCCCCTGGGCCAATGTTCATTATAGGATTTGTAGGCACTGAGCTATTTGGCAATTCCACTGCAGGTTGGAAACTTCTTGCTGCTATTCATATAGCCAATATCATCTTTTTCATATTCACTTTACTTTTATTAAAACGAACACAGACCAAAATAGAAATCCCTATACAAGAAAACAAGAAAAAAATAAGTAGCTCACCTTTATTGGATGCACTTAAGGATAGTACAAATGTTATTATTTTAGTCGCAACAACAGTCATATTTTTCTCTTCACTAGGCAATGTGTTAACATCAACAATTTTATCAGCCTTTACAGTAGACCTTGGGATTACAAAAACAATTTTATTAGCCATATTTGAAATGACGTCTGGCGTTCAATCTGCAACTGATCATTTTTACACAAGTCAACTATTCCCTTTTATTATTGCTGCTATTATATCCATGAACGGCCTAAGTATCCATATGCAAGTATTCGTTATTGCAAAAACAGTCAACACCCCTCTTCTACCCTATTTAGTTAACAGAGTTTGGAGCATCATTGCTGTACCAGTAATCTTATACTTTCTACTATAATCGAGGTATTTGCATAAAAAAGTAGAGGGTCGGAAAATCTTCCGCCCTCCACTTATCATTTTTCGAACTTCTCCTTCAACGCAATTTCTACCTGAGGAGGTACAAGTGCTGATATATCTCCATTATACTTTGCTACTTCCTTCACGATGGAAGAGCTGAGGAAAGAGTACTGATTTTTCGTCATTACAAAAAACGTTTCAATATTCTCGTCCAACATTCTATTCATAGACGTAATCTGCATCTCATACTCAAAATCTGATATCGCACGTAAACCTCGGACTATTACTGAAGCGCCGACACTACGAGCATAATCAATCAACAAACCGCTTGATGATTCTACGATAACATTCGGAAACTTCGAAGTAACAGAACGGATCAATTCCTCCCGTTCCTCAACAGTGAATAGTGATCGTTTCGCAGAATTATTCATAACAGCCACTCGGACTTCCGGAAACACTTTTGATGCTCTTTCGATAATATCAATATGTCCATTTGTAATCGGATCAAAACTTCCAGGTACTACTGCTATTTTCGACATTGATGTTCACTCATTTCATATAAATGGATATCGCACTGTTGCCGTAAATCGGGTTTTTCGTCTTTATGTATTCTCCGTATGATTCCGGTAGCGTCAAATGCTTTTCATGTTCACAAACAATTATCGCGTGATTCGATAATAATCCTGCTTTTACAATTTCCAAAGTTAGGTCGTAATACTTTTCCTCAGCATATGGCGGATCAATGAATAACAGGTCAATATTAATTGTAGGAGAAGATTGCAATGACTTCACGGCATTCCTTGCATCATTACGGATGATATGGACTTCATCGGTGAATCGGCATTTCGCTACATTCTCACGGATGATTGAGCAGGCTTTCGGGTTTTTTTCGAAAATATACGCTTCATCAGCACCTCTAGACAACGATTCGATGGATAATGAACCGCTGCCTCCAAACAATTCGACTACAATCCCTCCATCAAAGTAAGGGCCGATCATATTAAAAATAGATTCTTTCACTTTATCAGAAGTTGGTCTCGTCAAGTTTCCCGCTAAAGATTTCAACGGGATCCCTTTCCTTGATCCGGATATGACTCTCATTCAGATTCCACCTTCCGTTAACGTTGTGATGTATATGGCCTCGTGATTTTTTTGCACAGACAAATGAAATAGACGCCTCAACGCATCTTCTTCGAAATAATATTCATTATCAATCAATTCGAAAAGCGAGTCCCTCAAAGTATATCTTTTTTCATTCAATACATAAAAAGGATCTCTTAATGAAAACCTAATCTTCTCTGTACCGTTTTCAATATAGATAGATTTATCATTTGCCGATAGTGTATAACCGCTCTGTGACAGAACTTCACTTGCCGGATAGAGTGTCCTGTTATTCAAGACGATTACTCGAAGTCCCTCTTGTGCTTTGTCGTTTATATAAATGATTCTTTTCTCTTCAAAAAGAAGAGGATAACTACTTTCTCTGTTCTTTTGCACAAAAGAGGTCCTTAGTCCACTTACCTCCCCGACTAAGTTATCTAACGCAGCCGCATCCATGTTAGACCCCCGAAGATTGATCAAATTGGTCTTCAATGCCTCCAACTGACCCTTTGTCAACGATTTTCTCAACATCCCAAAAGCCTCCATAGACCTTGAGTTCCCAATAGGTTCATCGATGAGAATTGACACGATTAGATCGGCGGTAATCTGCTCCCCCTCTGGGAAAAAGTATAGTGATCGCACTCCTATATCCAAGACCGGACTAACAATTCCAGGCAAGTCATGCTGGGTAAGTAATATTCGGTCTAATTGAAACGATTCCCCATTTGGGTCAACAGCAACTACGATATGATCCGCATTTAGTTCCAATAAAGAATCATTTAATTGAGTTGCGACCTTTTCATTGATAGATTCACCTAAAACTGAAAGGTTGCTCCCTCTGTATGCAAAGGGCAGTGATTTCTGTTGCCAATAAAGGTTCGTTACTTGTCCATTACCTTTGTACAAGGAGTAGTCGATCGTTTCGGTTTTTTTGTTCCCTACAAAATTTAATCCACTAATCCACATGCCATCTATCCCGGTTTCATCAGTGATATGCAAGATTGTTGTTTCAGGTGTTTGATTCTTTAACGTAACGAAAGGTTTCCTCCATATTCTATTCATAGCCATCGGGTCAGATTTAGGGATTTTGTAGGTAATGGACTGGCGGTCTTGTTCCCCTTCCAAAATTGCCGTCACACTTTCATTAATCCTTGAACAAGATGAGTCAGCTTCCTTTAAGCAGCCCACGTCTTCGCTTTCATCTGGCCAAACAATTTCATGTCTATTTGTATTCAAATTAAGGAAATGATGTCTAACAACAAGCTCATCGGTCCTATTGATAACTTCGATTTCCTCCAAGTATGTCATTTCCTCTTCCGTCTTACCGTTCGCATCCGCCATTTGACTGTAATGCATATAAATTAGTGAGAAGTTAATGATTAATAACAGAATGACTGTCCTAAGGACGATCTTCAATTGTTGCACCTCATTGCAAAAGGTATGATAAATGCAGATTAAAAAATTCAATGCTATGATATGATGTATTCTATTTTAACGAAAGGTGGCACCATGAGTATGTTACAACAGTATTTTATTGAATTAGGTGAAGGTTTTGGAGACGTTTACGAGTTAGTGGAGCTCATAAAAACAAACCAAAAGCGCTTACATCGGACCTTCATATTTTCTTCCAATACGAAGAGCGGGCAAGCTATCTCCCTTGCTGCTGTTTTCCACCCTGCACAAGATAGCAATTTTATGCCAATTTACATATGCAGGGAAGGTATTATACAGAAAGACGACAAAAAATCGAAAAGAAGACTACTTTTTGAAAACGCTTCTGAAGAAGTTGGTCAGGAACCTATCTTCATCGAATTAAAGCATTCTTCCGAATTTGCGGATCATCGTCTCTTTTATCAGTATATAACAGGAATCCTTCGTTTGAACCATTTAGTTCCACCATTACAATAAAAGAAAGTTTTAGAGGCCGATTTTATAGTCGTATTCTTTCGCCTTATCGGGTTTGACGTTCTCGTATTCAGTTTTTACAAACGGGCGATACGATGGCAGTACTTTTTTCACTGATGGAAGACGTTCAATTTTACGGATGTTCTCTTCAACGTCCGCTTGATCACAATAGAGGACAACATATTTCAGTTTTCTAGATATATAGTGGACATGACCATACTTCCTTAAAGACTTCGCTTGTTTCAAATGATGCAGATAAACAATTATCCCTTGTCGATCAATCATGATTTCCCCCCTCTTTTCCTACCCCATACAATACCATAGGTGAGAAATGGGCTGCAACTGAACATTGCTGACAGCCTTCGTTTTTTCCCTTATAATGAGAGTAGGACATGTTTACGATAATAGAGGAGGATACGAAATGGGAAGAAAAACCAAAGTGGCCATTACCGTAGGTGCAGCCGGTTTAACAGCTTGGGCAGCCTCCAAGGTAGTTGCCAAGCCGAAACCCCGCTCTCCCAAGCAATCACTTGAATTCAAAAATCCAGTCGTCCTATCCAATCGTGGTGGAATGAAAAACGCCCCAGAGCATACGCTAACAGCGTTTTCAAAATCAGCAGAACTTGGGGTTAATGGTTTTGCGATAGATATCCGTTTAACTAAAGACGAAGAAATTATCGTTTTCCACGATGAAACAGCAGATCGGACAACGGACTTTTCGGGGAAAGTTTCCGAATATACATTAGCTGAATTGAAAAAAGCGGATGCTGGATTTATGTTTGTCGATGAGGATGGTAACTATCCATATCGTGATACAGGTGAAAAAATTATTACCTTGCGGGAATTGTTAGCTGCTTATCCGCAAATGCTCCTTGCCATTAATCTAAAAGATTCTCCAAACACGTATGAAGGAAGTTTAATGCCTTCAAAGCTTTGGCGTCTACTTGATGAGATGGGTGCTGAGGATCGGGTAATCGTTATGAGTTCTTTTGATGAGCAAACTGATCGCTTCAATTTGTATGCACAAAACAAAGTTGCAACCGGGGCTGGAAATGATGAAGTGAGAAAGGCCTATGCAGCATTTTCAAGCAAATTTGGTCATTTATATAATCCGCGTGCAGATCTTTTTTGCATCCCTGAAAAGATGGGAGTCTTTCCGATGAATACTGAGAGCTTCATCAACTTCCTTTCAAATCTTAATGTTGCAGTTTACTATAATGATGTTAAAGATAAAGAAACGATTGAGAGACTGTTAAGCATTGGCGCAGCAGGTTTTGTAACCGATGACCCGGAAATGGTGACAGAAATCATACAACACCATTCAGACTAATAGAAACGGTTGCCATTATAAGAATGGCAACCGTTTCTTAAATCTATACAAACATTATGCTGAACAGGAGCAACTACCGCCGGATCCGCATCCGCCCCCGCAAGATGAATCCGCAAAGAATCCATCACCCGCAGGCGCTTTAACTGAATCGGAAACCGATTTTGCAATGATTGAACTAACCTCATTCAATAGGTTTTGAACATCATTCTCGGCAACCCTTAGAGCAGCCACCTTCTCGTTCATATCCAGATTCCTCTTTTGAATACGTATATCTTTCATCACTGTCTTATAGTCAGGATGGTATCTTCCAAAACGTTGTACTTCCTCATAACGCTCTTTTATGTTGCTAAAATCGTATATCGCTTTCGCCAACGACTCGTCGGAATATACGGCATGATTCGCTCTTCTATACTCATTTATAATTTCAGAAGAGAGTAACATGTCGGAGAGCGTCTCTGCTTTCTCAATGATTGACATCCATTCATCCGTCATCATCATCGGGCTTTCCCCTCCATTCCAACTAATCATAACAAATATGCTACCGGTTTTGCATGTTTTCTGTTCAATTAATCTTGGACTTTTTATCCTGCAATGCCTCTTTCGCAATACTATAATCCGAGAATGGAAAAAACAATTGCCCGACTTGCTGTGTTTTCTCATGACCCTTCCCAGCTATCAAAATAACGTCCCCATCTTTCGCATCAAACACAGCTTTACGAATTGCGGCCCTTCGATCGGGCACAACAGTTACGCTTTTAGAATTCTTGCTATCAATTCCTGATAAAACTTCATCAATTATTTGAAGTGGATTTTCATTTCTTGGATTATCTGAAGTAATGATTACTTGTGACGAGAAGTTTGCTGCCACCTCTCCCATTAACGGACGCTTCCCATGATCTCTATCACCACCGCAACCAAAGACAGTTATCAGTCCGCCATTGTGTTCCTTTCTTAGGGAAGATAAAACCGTGTGAAGGGCATCGGGTGTATGGGCATAGTCAACAAAGACGGTTAACCCCGAATCTTCAACCCGTTGTAAACGTCCTTCAGGCAAGTGAAGCTTTTGGCAAAGTGATAATAATTCCGTCCTATCAAAACCGAGTGAATTCAATGTCGTCACGGCGGCAAGTGCATTCATCCGATTATGACAACCTGTTAATGCATGAGAGTAGTGGCCATCTGAAACCTTTAAGCCCGACATCATTGTTTCACTGAAATAGTTGGTTGGTCGATTGGCATTATTGACAAGGGACAAACATTGCTCGTCATCCAAATTCACCACTAATTTATTCGCCATCGCAGCCAACCTCTTCTTTGCACTGAGATACGCCTCTTTACTGCCATGTTCCTCATAGTGATCAACACCAATGTTCAAGAATACCCCTACGTCAATTCGACAATGATCGAGTCTATAAGTTGAAAGTCCCAATGAAGAGGCTTCCATGACAACGTATTCCATTCCCGCTTCAAGACATTCTTTTAATAATGGGTGTAAGAATTCTGCAGGTAAAGTGGTCATCTCTGGAACCTCGAGAGTCCTTTTTCTACCATTCAAGAAGATTCCTGTCGTCCCGATAACGGCAGCTTGTTTTCCGGACATTTTTAATAATTGACCGATAAAATGTGTAACTGTCGTCTTGCCATTTGTTCCTGTTACAGCAATGATTGTCATTGATTCTGCTGGGTCACCGGCAAGTTTCGCACTAACGTATGAAATGAACTTTCTTCCATCCGGCACGGTAATAATTGTAATATTGTGAGGTATTGCTATATTTATAGATGTATTGCGATCAATTACAATTGCTACTGCGCCACTTTCAATAGCTTCCTGAACATGTAATAGCCCATCATGCCGGGCACCTCGTCTTGCAACAAAAATATAACCCTCTCCCACCTTGTTAGAACGCTCGGTTATGCCACACACCGACATGCCGATACTTCCAGAAACCGTACAGGGCCAATCTTTCAGGATCTCTGATAGTAACAAAAGCCCTCTCCCCTTCCCGAACAATTTTCATGATTACCGAATATATTGAGAGCGAACCATACTTTATCGTATGAAGGAATTGAAACGAACGACACGAAGAAAGTTGGGAGCTTGAATGATAGTTCAAAAATTTGGCGGAGTGGCCATGAAAGACAAACAAACAAGAAAATTATGCATCGGACACATCCAAGCCGCAGTGGAAAGATATCAAAATGTTGTAGTGGTCGTTTCAGCCATCGGTAGAGGAGATGATCCATACTCCACAGATAGTCTATTGCGTCTAACAGATGCTTTTAGTTCTGCGAAGGCAGCAAGTGATTTAGCTGCTTCATGCGGTGAGCTTATTGCATCAGCCATCCTATCTGCGGAACTACAACAAGCAGGTACGCCGAATAGGATTTTACATGGCATACAAGCGGGTATTTGGACATCTGGAGATTTCGGGGATGGTACAATAAGTGATGTTGATCCGACAATGATAACAGATGCATTAACAGAAACCGGCTGTGTCATTATTCCAGGTTTTCAAGGGATAAATGAGTTCGGTCAGGTTATGACGATTGGGAGAGGTGGAAGTGATTTGACAGCCATCGCGGTAGGTGCTGCTCTTCGAGTATCACATGTTGAGTTTTTTAAAGATGTGCCAGGCATCATGTCAAGCGATCCCCGTGATCATAACGACTCCAAGAAGTTAGATAATATAAACATCCATCAGCTACTCCCTCTCCTTGAAACAGATCGCCCCGTCATTCAAAAACGAGCTGCACTTTACGCAATGAAAAAAGCGATACCCCTATATGTAAGAGGTATCACTTCCAAAGAAAACGGCACTTGGGTCAGCCCATAGTTCATCTTTCCATAAGACCGGATTCCGTTTTTTTCTTATGATCAGATTTTATTAATACTTGTGTATAATATTTCCCATATGCTCCTGTACCGATGTCCGTTGCATCGGGATCTAACAAAACACTACGATGTGCGGGGGAATTCAGCCAACCATGGACTGCTTCTATAGCGTCCACATAATTGGAGGCGATATTCTCCCCCGCCTTTTTATGTTCAATTCCTTGGTTTTTCAGCCTCTCTGATAGGTTCCCGCTTGAGGGAGATTCATGTGAAAAATAATTTCCGATTGCCATGTCCTTGCTATGATTTTGTGCAAGCGTCGTTAACCAATAATTATTTTCCAAAGGGTGAAGGTCGTGATGTTCACGATAAATATTCGTTAATTCGAAAATTTGTCTTTCCATTGAACGGTCCACTTCCATTTGAGCTCGTGAAGATGGATGGCGGGCTATTATTAATTCACCCATGTATTCCATATCATACGGTTGGTGGACAACTAAGGTCTTTGGATCGATGAACCGAACACCTTCAATTATATCTTCTTGACCGTCTACATAAACTTGTGCATATAGGCCATTAAATTTTAAAAGGATTTTATCCTTGAGATCCTGACTGTTCAGTGTGAAAGTATAAATATTCTCTCCAAGCACGACATTCACTTCGGTTTCAATAATCGAAAATCTATAAATTTCATTTACATTCTGCCCTACAGAAAAAGGTTTTAAATCAGCGGATTGATCAGCGCTGAATAGTTGATTCACTTTTCCATCGTCGTTCACACCTGCCATAAAATTATGTGCGACTTTGTAAATCCACCATTCATATCCATAAGCGGAAGGCTCAATACGGTCAGGCTCTCCAAAAGATTCAATTAACTCATCCGAACTTTTCCCGACAAATGTTGAAAGTCCTGTTTTCGGCCTTTCTGGTCCTGAAATTTGTTGTTCATCAAATTCTTTATCAGGCACGGGAATAGCCGTCCCATGTTTTACTGGCGATTCAAGTGGCTCATTTTCTTTTACACGACTGTCTAAGAAATAGAATACTGCGAGAAGTATAAACAATAATATCGCTATTTTCCATAAAACTCTCATTTCTTCTCGCCTCTTTCTGTAGATATAATCTAATTCTAACTAATTTCTTATACAAAAGACACCTTTAAAATTATGCGTCATTCAGTCTACACATAACGCATGACACAATGTTGTCATTGCAACTCCAACCAATTTGTTCTATTATAAATAAGTATAAGCAATTGACTGGATGATCACGAAGGAGGACTTTAGACGATGTGGATTGAAAATACAGGCATTGAAGAAGTTGTTGCCGACCTATCATTACTTGATGAAATCATGTTGAAGCATGATCTTGTTCGTGCTGGGCAATGGGATTATGAGCGTGTAACATATGATAAAAAATATGTAATTAAAGAGGGTACATATTACCTTCGTGTATTCGGTTTTACACCTGATGGAGATGTAGATACTCGCGATGCCATCATTCACCTTAAAAAACCGGCACTTGGTAAACACTACTATCCACACGGTGTTGAATATGGAGAAGATGAAAACTTCCCGGAAGGCCTTGTAAAAGACTGCCAAGCAACATTGAAAGCGGTTATGGAAGAACTTAAGCCATACCTCCAGAAATAATAATTGTTTTAGGAAAGTCAAAGAACTTATAGTTCTTTGACTTTTTTCTATTATTTACAATTTAATTTGGTTATAATGCTACTAATGAACAGTTTGGAGGAATGACCGTTGTCCCGTTGGCTTACAAAAAAAAATATTATGCTTTTTTCCCTACTCATCATCGTCATATTAATCTTTATTTTTATTCTTCCAGTTTCTATACCAATCATTTTGGCCCTTATAACTGCGATTCTATTTGAACCTCTTGTCAAATTGACTGAATCCAAGTTTAAATGGAAACGAAGTGTATCTGTGATGTCAGTGTATATTTTCATAATTGCACTATTAGCAGTTATCATCTATTATACGATTACATCATTGATTGGTAGAATCATTCAGTTCACAAAAGATGCTCCTGAATACTTGAACAAGCTATCGAATGTATGGATAGACGTCCAGAGTAAGATTTTTTTATACACCTCCGATTTGCCCGACGATGTAGTAAAATCGATGCAAAATAGTTTTAATGATATTTTGATGTCTTTTAAAGATTCCTTTTTAGCATTCTTCAATTCAGAAAAGATTGTAGCCCTTGCATCTGAAATTCCAAGCTACTTAGTCAGCTTTATCTTTTTTATGATTGCGCTATTCCTTTTCATGTTGGAACTTCCAGAGTTAAAGAAAATGATTTTTAGACATTTGACTGAGGAAACTTCAAAGAAAGTACGCTATATGACAGTTAAATTGAACTCGGTCATTTTTGGATTTGTAAAAGCACAATTGCTGGTAAGCTTAATCATTTTAGCAGTAAGTTTCGTAGGTTTGCTGATCATAGCTCCAAAATACGCTTTGGTTATGTCTCTTGTTATTTGGATAATCGATCTCATTCCGATTTTAGGTTCTATCATAATTCTTGCTCCATGGTCATTATATCAATATGTCAGTGGAGATATTGGACTCGGTACGAAGCTTGCTGTCCTGGCTGCTGTTCTTCTGATCATTCGAAGAACTGTCGAACCGAAAGTAATGGGCAATCAGATCGGCCTATCCCCTCTTCCGACTTTGATAGGCATGTTTATCGGTTTAAAATTATTCGGTGTATTTGGATTGTTCATCGGCCCGATGCTTGTAATCTTATTTAACACTGCACGAGAAGCAGGCATCATCAAACTAAATTTTAAATTGTAAAAAAAACGCACTTCTAATTCAGAAGTGCGTTTTCATGTCCCTAATATGGCTTTAATCAATGAAGTGGTTTCGCCGCCTTCATAAATTATATATAGTAATAAGTAAACAGCAATGCCAGTAATGGCTGTGAAGAACCAGACTATCGCTGTTACAGGCCCTATTTTACGGTGTTTTTCAAGCCTATCTTTCAGACCCCAACGGATAGTAAGAATACCGATGATAGCCCCTGTAGTCGAAAGAATAATATGGAAAACGAGAAAAATTGTATAATAGACCTTCAAGTTATCCGGACCACCAAAAGCAGTGTTTCCGATAAAAATTGTTCGGGATGCATATATGATGAAAAACAGAATGGCCGATACTGCAGCTGCCATCATCATTTTTTTATGAGCATCGATTTTTTTATTACGAATCAGTTTCCATCCGATTGCTACGAAAATGGCTGATAACACAATGAAAAAAGTGCTCAGTGTTGGTAAAAAAGGAACATTCATACATAATACCCCTTCAGAGTGAAATAGATCATCTATTCATTTCAAATTTTTGTCTTTCCAGCAAATCTCTCTGTGTAATCTCATCTGCATTCAATTGCTCTTCACGATACCACTTGATGAAGATTTTACCTATGACAACTACATAGATTAATTCTTGTACAATTTTCATTATAATTCCGCCCAATTGCTGATCATATACGGTCGGCATGTTGGTAAACAGCTCTGGACCCGAAATACCCATACCAGATAAGCCCGATAGCGTCCCGGCCGGTACACAGAGCGCCATAGCCTTCAGCCACGCTTCTCCACTGCTATATGTCTCATAGACAGGTACATCCACAAAAATGATTAGGGCACAAGCAGGCGTCACTAAAAGGGCACTTAAAATTACATAGCCGATTTTCTTTAATCCATGCAGAGATGGATGATCGTCCAGTGTATTCACTACAGGCCACCATAATACCAAAGCTGCTAAAAACACTGTTATTGTAAACACAGCGTGCAACACTGCACTCAATTTAATATAATCAAGTACCATCGGGTAATGATACAAGGAAAAAGCAAGTGTAAATATTAATAAGCTAATAATTGGTTTTGTCAGCAACCTAACAGTTTTATCAATTATTTTTACGCTGAAAACCTTTTTCCAGACAAAGTTCGGTATACCAATAATCATTAACGGAGCAACCCCTAACAGAAGAAGCGCCATTTGCGTCATATGAACGGAAAACAGTATATGTCCGATTAAGTCAACAGGCGACCCTTTAAGGATATACAAGAGCACCATCGAAGAAAGGAAAAATCTGATTTCACGTTTAGTTACTGGTTCCGACCCTTCAAACCAGTTTCTCCACCTTTTGGTTAAGAGAAAATACAATACAACAAGAAGTACAAGTCCTACAAAAAAATATGGACTCCATAATGCACGAAATCCGAATATGCTTAAAGGCATCATTGCCATCGCTCCTTTAAAGTGTCTTTCATTATTATAAAACTAATACGGTGCGAACACAATGAACGAAGTTTGAACAATAATATAAAGCGGAGTCCGACCGTAGCTGGATGGGGCAAAAGCAAAAAGCCTGTGGAATTAATCGAGGCCACTGAAAAAGTCCACTTACGAGGGCTTATGCTGGAACTGTTGATTTTCGTTCCGAGCGGACGCTTTCCGTG
>NZ_JAROCC010000006.1 GCF_030433715.1 Sporosarcina highlanderae
AATGTCCATTAATTTTGTTTTATATTGAAAGATAATTTAGGTAAACACTTGACTACAGGTAAGAAAGCGTCCGCCTGGAGCGGAAATCAACATTGCACATCAATCCAGACAAGTTGCTCAAACAGCAATCTTCACCTCTCTTTTGTATAATGGACAAGAGAGGTGAAGACATGTTTATCAGTGAAAAAGAAATAGAAATCCGGTATGCGGAGACGGACCAGATGGGGGTCGTATATCACGCAAATTATTTAATCTGGATGGAAATCGGGCGGACAAGCCTGATACAGGATTTAGGCTTTACATATGCGGGTCTTGAAGCGGAAGGCTATCTTTCCCCTGTTATTGATTTATCAATCCAATATAAGGCTGCAATGCGATATGGGCAGACGGCAAAGGTACGTACATGGGTCGAGTCGCATGGAAAACTCCGCACGGTATACGGCTACGAAATTCTTCATGAAGACGGAACGGTTGCTGCAACTGCCACTTCTGAACATATTTTAGTGAAACGGGATAGTTTTCGACCAATAGCTCTCAAGAAAGTCGATTCAGAATGGGATGCAAAATATACGGAAATCCGCAGGGTGGCAGACTGATGGCTTTTGGCATTACTCGGGCGGAATTGAAAGCTTGGAAGAAAAAAGTCCAAGCAGGTGAGATTGCGTTTCTCACTCATTATTGGCTCGATGATCGATTTCCGGGCTGTAAAACAGTTACAAAAGCGGGTTGCACAGATCTTGCCAAATTGATTGAATGGGGAAAAACGTATGGGTTAAAGCCTGAATGGATTGACCACCGTGAAGATTATCCCCATTATGATTTGTTCGGCAAAATTGAACTGAAAGCATTATTGGATGCCGGGTTATTGGAACAAGTAAATCGATTTAACTTGATGGATAAGCATGAAGGATAGCCCTTCATGCTTATTTATTTTGCCTAAAGAGCAATCATGTAAATGCATATTACTAATAGAAGGGGAATGTCTTAAATAAAAGGGTGATGTATAAATGGAAACAATTCTGTTTATCGGGTCTTCGACTTCCGGATCGAGCATGGACGCAATGGAAGCCGCCGATCGATTGGGTTATCGAACTATATTAATGACAAATCGCAAGACATTTATCCGCAACCATTTTCTTTTCGTCCACCAGGTAATATACATGGATACAATAGACGAGGAAAATCTACAAAAACAAATTAACAAGTTACTAAATACAGAAAACAAACTTCAAGCAATCATCAGTTTTGTCGATCCATTTGGCTCGTTAGCTGCAAGACTATCCAATGAATTTTGCAGCTCCTCCATCTCATCAGACGCATTACGAATAATTGAAGATAAATCCGCTACACGCAAAATTCTAAGACATCATTCTGCATCTTGTGAATTTGAAATAATAAATGGAAATCAGTTAAATCAATTATCAAGGAAGTATCCGTTGGTGTTGAAAAACCCGGTTTCCAATGGCTCTAAGGATGTTTATTTTGTAGAAAGTGAAGAGGTATTTAATATAACGCTTAAAAAGCTGACTACGCAAAACTCCGTAATCATAGAAGAATTCATAGATGGAGACCAATATGTCATTGAAGTTATTGTCTATAACGGTATACCAACTCTCGTCGCGGTAATAAAGCAGGAAATCGCATTGGAATACACATTCATCGTGACAGGCTATGAAGTAGTGATTCAAATGGATGAAACCATCTACCGTGATTTACGGATATCAATCATTTCCATACTTGAGGAAATAGGGCTCCAATATGGAGCATGTCATCTCGAAATGCGTCATTCCTCAAGGGGATGGAAGTTGATAGAGATCAATCCAAGAATCTCAGGTGGCGCTATGAACCGGATGATCAATGAGGCATTTGGCATCAATCTTGTTCAAGAAACGATCAAACTTTATCTCGGTGAGGAACCTGATCTTGTAAGGAAAAATTGCCAGCCTGTCTATACGTCATTTATAACGATTAATAGCTATGGGGTTTTATTGGAGATTGAAGGAGTAGAAAAAGCTGCTTCATCTTCCGGTGTTGTCGCTATCCATGTGAAACCTGAAATCGGGACAATAGTGATGCCTCCCATTTCGATGGCGCAGAGGTATGGATATGCGATGGCTGTAGGAGAAACATCGGTTGAAGCAAAGGAAAGGGCCGAGTATGCAGTCAGGTCTATAAAATTCTATATTGAGCTGATATAAAGATGATGAAAACACAAAAGGAGGGAAAAACGATGAAGAAATGCTGTATTTGTGATGAAATGAAGGCCTTATGCAATGAGCAGAAAATACTTTCGAAAATCGTAAATGGCTTTCAGTTTGTCCAAATGACTAAATGTTATGACACAATTCCATTCATGTTGCAGTCGTCAAATGAACACGATTATTTTACTGCTTTGATAGATGATGGAACGACTCCTTATTTCAGATTGGAAAAAATCGATGAAGCGAATTGCTGTGCTCAATTGTCGCTGCTGAAGCCGGTCGATTTGAAAGGTCGTCTTGCACGGACTGAAAAAGACCTTTACGCATTGAAAAAAACATCCCACTGCATCCACATTAATGCTTGCTGTTTTTGTGCAATCACTCCACTTCCGATAAACCTACTTGATCGCCCTCTACCCATTATCGAATGTAAATCAACATAATCATAAAGTGGGTAAACTCTTGTCCTTATCATTCCTCAGTCTAGTGAATGTATTAGATAGAGCCACTAAAAAAGGAGATAGACCATGATAACAATAGGTATGTTACATCATCGGAAAGACCCGGAAACTGTCATGAAAGCATATGCATTCGCTGCCGTGGCTGAAGCCGAGGGTGCGAATTTTTTCTACTTTTCTCCTGGAGAAGTGAACTTATTAAATCGCACGATCAGAGGACAAGTGTATGTAAACGGTAAGTGGCAAACGAGATACATGCCATTTCCGGATGTTATTTATAACGCGGGAAGCCCCGAAAAGCTTTCGAAAGCGAAAGAAGTCATCGACGAACTAAAAAAAGAAATCCCATTTACGACCCATTCAATCGGCAATAAGTGGAGCGTCAATCGTCGGTTAAAAGAGGCTAAAGACTTTGCCAGTTATCTAATCCCGACAGAAGCCGTAAAAAACACTGAGCATTTCATAACGTACATTGCTGCTTTCAAGAAAGTGGTCTTCAAACCAATTGATGGGCGTAAAGGAAAGGGCATTTATTTTATCGTCCAAGAAGGTGACCGGTTTTCGCTGAAAGGTGAGGGAACGAACAAGAAGTATACTGTTTCACAATTAAATGCATTCATCAAACAGAAGTTATCGCAAGGCACATACATCATCCAGCCCTACATTCAATCCGTGACTAAATCTGGGCAAGTGTTTGACTTCAGATTGCATGTGCAAAAGAATGGGAAAGGCGAATGGGTGATTACGACCATTTATCCGCGTGTTGCACCGAAAGGCTCAATCATTGCAAATATCAATAGTGGCGGCTATACGAATTATTTGGAGCCTTTCCTCGAACAGGAATTTAAGGAAGATGCAATTAATATAAAGAGGAAATTGGAGTATTTCTCGTTGGCACTTGCAAAACATCTCGATGATCTGCAAATGGAGAAATATGGCGAGGTGATTGACGAGATTGGAATTGATATCGGAATGGACCAGGACCTGAAGCTATGGATCTATGAAGTGAACTGGCGTCCTGGGTGTCCTCCGGCGTTCTATCTGGAATTGGATGTTGTGAAAAATACGGTACATTATGCGATGTATATTGCGAAAAACCAACGATCGATCCAAGAAAAAATTCGAGAAGCGAAGCGTAAAGCGGCAAAGAAGGAGCAAGGGACTCCGATTATCGCCATAACTGGAAGTGCGGGTAAAACAACGACAAAAGCATTTTTATCTTCCATACTCTCAAAAAAATGGAATATTTTTGAGTCGAAGGATTACTGGAATACGACAGAACATACGAAAAAGCATGCTGCGGAGATCAATTCTTCTCATCAGGCGGTTGTACTTGAATATGGAATGGCTTATCCTGGCGTCATTACAGAACATTGCCAAATCATCCAGCCGAATATGTCCATCGTAACAAACGTCGGACTTGCGCACGTCGGTAACTTTAATGGAGACCCACGTGGCGTTGCAAAAGCAAAATCCGAATTGATACACGGGATGGATCAATCCGGAGTGCTCTGCTTAAACAAGGATAATGACAATTCGAGATATCTGGAGACACAAAATTTCAATGGAACAACGATTACGGTTGGCATAAAGAAACCTGCTGATTATCAGGCATACGATGTGCAATACACTGACCAAGGTATGAGCTTTAAAATAAAACTGCAAAATGAGGAAATTGAATTGTTCATCCCAATATTTGGGGAGCATCATGTCTATAACGCCCTCTCCGCAATTGCGATTGCAGACCATTTAGGCTTTTCGCCGATGGAGATCAAAACCGGTCTACTCTTCAAAAAACCACCAAGAAGGCTGACAATCTATAATTGCAAGAATAATATTACGATGATTGACGATACCGTCCATTCACACCCGGAAGGCGTCCGAGCAGCTCTCGACGTATTGACGAATCTCGCAAGGCATCGGAAAATCGCCATTATCGGACAAATGAGAGAGTTAGGGGATATACGAGAGAGGGAATACCGGAAATTAGGTGACTTTATCCAACAGCAAAAGATTGATATATTGATCACTTATGGATTTAGAACTGAGGAGATTGGCGATCAAGCGAAAAGGCAAGGTATGCAAGCAAATAACGTCTATCATTTTACGGACCGGGAGAAATTGCATGATTTATTGTCTACATTGATACAAAAAGATGACACAATCCTCATTAAAGGGGCAAGCAAGACCAATATGTTCGAAACAGTCAAATTCATCGATAAGAAATATAGTTAATTACAAAGAGGACTCCTTCAATGGAAGTCCCCTTTGTTATTGTTCCTTTAGATGAAATTGTATTTTTTCAGCAGCCTTTTTCGCTAAATATTTCGCCACTTCCAATGTCCTTCCTTGTGCTATTGTATAGGCGTATCTGTGTCCCATCGATAGTGGCGGCATGAGCACAGTACCTTTTCTGGGCTTTACGTACACTTCAACTATACCAGGCATTTTCCTTGCTCTACTTTTCCCTGTGACTTTTTCTAAAATCCCTTTCTTATCTACAATAACATATTGTGTAAAGACAAAATGCCGTTGTTTTAATTCGAGATTAGGTTTTTCCCCTAAGTATAATTTAAGCGTTTCTGCCGTTAAATCATAACCGAAAGCCGCTTTCAGCATATTATTCATCGCGCCTCCGGAAATTCGCGGATTGATCTCGATTAAGCGCCATCCATTTGTTGTCAGTCGCATCTCTACGTGGAGAGCGCCGTTTTGGATTCTTAACTTGTCGATAATTGAATTCAAAACTTCCATAATGCTGTCGTTTAACTGTTTTTGAACGTATGCAAGAACTCCATAGCCAGTGATAATGAATCGCTGCCCGACCGTTATTTCCTGTTTAACAACCCCCGCAATGTGAATTTCTTTGTTGTGGACAATCGCCTCCACCAAATATTGCTCACCTTCGATGAACTCTTCAATAATTACAGGGTCTTTCGGATTCCTCTCTTGGAACTTCTCGACATGGCGTTTTAGTTGTTTTAACTCAGTTGCACGTACAACATCCTTCGAGCCAGTAGAGGAGGCCGTCTTTACAATAAGCGGGAAGTCGAAAACCCCTTCAATTTCCCTTGTATCAAGCTTACTATTAGGTTTAATCGTCAAGTATTTCGGGGAGTAGGGAAGCCCCTCTAAAACAGCCCTTGTCCCTGCCTTATTTTCCATAATAAGCGCAGCATTTGAAGAAGTGCCATTTGGGCAAAATTCTTCACATAATTTCAAAGCCCTCGCAACATTAGAGTCAACGAAACTTGCAATCGTCATAATTTCATTTCCTTTGAATTTCAATGCAAGGATCTCTTTCCTCATCTCCACTAAATTAGTAATATCAACGAGTACCATTTCATGTACGTCTGTATACTCTTTACGTTGTTGGATCTGCTTCTCGTTACTCGTAAACAGTACAGTAAAGTACCCAAGCCGTTCAGCTGCTCTAATTGCTTCCCTACTCGAACCAGACTTATTTGTTCCGATAAAAATGATTGTTTTCAAAAAGTCCAACTCCTTCATATTTAAGGCAACTCTTTATAAGTTATGAAGGAACCTGAGCGATACATGGTTATACATCATATGGGTAACGGTAAAAAATTCTCGGATACTCATGTTTTTCGTACAAGACGCATGATGATTGTCGCATAAAATGGTAGAGGGGAAGGGAGTGAAACTATTGAAACCATTAACGATCGGTTACATTAGGCAAGTTATGAACGGAGAAATCCTGCAAGGATCTGATGATTTACGAATTCAGTATGGTGCCTATCGCCTTAAGCAAGTACGCCATTCACATACAATCCTTTTTCTAAAAGGAAAAATCATTAAATGGGATCGGTTAAAGCCATTTTTTCCGATTGCGATTGTGGCTGAAGAATTCATGCAAACGTCTGAATATGAACAGAGCATAACAATTATTAAAGTCGAAAACTTAGAGAAAGCATATTGGGAATTCATCAATGACTACCGGGATAGCATTGATATTCCAATCATTGCAGTAACAGGTACTTCCGGCAAGACATCAACGAAAGAGATGATCAAGCATCTTTTGATGGTCAACAGAAAAATCACCTTTACAAATAGCACGAATAATTCCCGTACAGTCCATTTAGCGAATCTGCTTAGTATCGATGAAACGACTGAGGCGGCAGTATTCGAAGCAGCCGTCGGAGCCCCTAACGACATACTAAAAGCAGCTGCTTATCTAAAGCCGACAATCGGAATTATCACGAACATAGGAGAACATCATCTTAACCATTGCAAGACATTGGAAGCCTATATCGCAGCAAAAGGAGAAATGATTTCATCCCTTCAACTGAATGGAATTCTCATTTTAAATGAAGACGATGAAAAAACAAAGAAACTTGATAGGGAACAGTTTGCAGGAAAAATACTTACATTTGGCATTCAAAATACATGTGACTACCGGGCAAGCAATCTTGAATATTCAACTAACGGAATGAATTTCACACTTGAACATGATGAACAAAAATACCAAATGTACGTACCTGGGCTTGGTGAACATCAAGTATACAATGCGCTTGCGGCAATTGTAGCGGTTCGCCAGATTGGTATGGACTTCACTGCCATTAAGGACCGTTTGGTGTCATTCGAAACATTCAACAGACAAATGCAGGTTTCTAACGGGCCTAATGGATCAACAATCATCGATGATTCCTGGAGTATTACAACTACTTCCCTAAAAGCTGCATTGAAAGTTTTGGAATCCGTAGGAAAAAACAAAAAGAAAATAGCGGTTGTCGGAACAATAACCGATTTAGGTTCTTGGGGATATGTAATACATGAACTTGCAGGTGAGATAATTGCCTCAAGTGATGTAGACGTTCTTATAACGATTGGAATGCATGCAAAGATCATTGGAATAACAGCAAAAAAAATAAATCAAACAATGGAGGTATATTCATATAAAAATCACATCTGTGTGTATCCCTTCCTTAAAAATATAGTAGACCCAACAACAGTTGTACTTATCAAAGGGGATATGTATAGCGAACCCATTAATAAATTATCAATGCTTTTACGAAAAAAATATAATTAATATCGATGAATCTCTTTAATTTCTGGAAAATGGGACAAACACCAAGCTCCATCCATTCGCTAAGTAATATAGTAATATAGATTAATTTGAAAGGAGGTGAGAATAATGGGATTAATTTGTAATTGTGGTGTAATCGTCAACGCCGTGTCCGAAGATAATAATGTCAGATTTGCTGGGGTGCAGGGCACAGTTAATGGCGATTTACGGTACATGGCCGATGTTTGTGATAATAATTTGCCGGCATCCTTTTTGACTTTAAACTTTACTGATGAGTCAGGAGGCATGGTGAATAGAAGCTTCAATTTTGTTGCTGATACCATCACTTCAGTAGTATGTAGAAGGGAAGGCATGAATTGCGTTGTCACGGTAACTGGAACTGGTACAGTGGGAGGAAACACATTTCCATTTGAAGCCGTATTCCGGGATCAGGTTGATACAGCAAACTTCGATAATGTCCAAAGTTTCGTAATAACTGGTTTCTTTAACCAAGCTGGAGCTGCTCCTGTTCCACAAGGATCTATCGTAGCAGTTGGCTGCGAATAACAAATAAGCATAGCATCAGTTTTTAACGAGTATTGAAGGAGAGGAGTCTATGAAGGGAATTCGGGGCCGGTATGGTCAAATGAAGGTTTTGGAGACGGAACTAGATTCAACTGTTAAACTGTTAGATACTACCATTTTCAACAAGGACAACTTTTACAATGCATTAGGGCGGCAACAAGATTTCATAATAAGGCCGTTACTCGGACCACAAAAAATCAGGGTGAACCCTGTCAATAATTCTCTATATATTATTGAGTCAACTAACAACAAACAACATTTTACAAATAGTGAAGATGTTTATGAACACTTGCTTAAACATGAATTCACAAAAAAAAATTATGTTATACAAACTGTTCCGGCAAATAATCAATCCGTACTTCATTATCACCGATTTACCCTTCATAGAATATCCTCATCGTCTAATTGGAAGGTCGTCCATCATTCAATAACAGGTGGCAATGAACTCGGGAAAATTAGGCATGCATTACCTTTTTTGAAATTTAATAAAGTAGTGAGAAATGCAGCTAACTTACTTGGAAACTACTACCTTGCTTGCAATACTATTGTAATAGAGATCTTGCAGAACAAAATGGGGGAAACTTGGATTACAGATACGATTTTACACGAACGAAATAGTAAATGGAGTCAATTCCATTCTTTATATAGCTGCAAGGCATTGCGCAGTTACATTCCTCATACAGAACTATGTACTAAGGAGTCACTGGGGAAATTTCTGCAATCCCTTCGACAAGTTGTATTGAAACCTTGTGTTGGGCAACAAGGCAAAGGAATTGTAAAAGTAACAAAATTAGATGATAACACCTTTGAAATACATGAAAACAAGCAGATTATTAATATAAATGATTTTGCCAAACTGTATGATTATATTCATAATCATTATTTAAGTAAAAACGATTATATTGTTCAACAATTTATTGTTATAGGAAAAATTGACGATCGACTATTTGATGTGCGAGTTATGTCGCAGTTGGATGAAACTGAATGGATCATCACAGGCGTTTTAGTAAAAGTAGCCACAAAAGGCTTTTTCATCTCTAATCGGGCAAGTCAATTACTCACATTGGAGGAAGCCCTCATCTGGTCAAATAGTAAAATATCTTTTGATAAATGTGTATCTTTGATAAATGAAATTTGTGGGAAAGCATCTGTGGTACTTGAAAAAAATTGCAAAGGGATAACAATTATCGGATTCGATATTGCAATAGATAGTAACGGGGCATTATGGATCATCGAAGGAAACTATGCCCCTTCCACTGCTATGTTTTATAAGTTTAAGTACAATGAAATGTATGAAACAATTTATAAATATATTAATAAAAACAAAAAAAGGTTCTCACCGCACTCCGATTGAGAGGAGGAAAAAACTTGAGACCATTGGTTGTTAGTGTTATTCGCAAAGTGATGGAAGGCAGAATTATTACTGGTTCAGATGACTGGGAAGTGAAAGACGTCATCTATTACAATCGTCATGAGCATGCCAATCGAAACACTTTACTCTTCGTAAGCCGGGCAGATGAAATTAATTGGGATTCGATAAGTAAATTGGGACCTTCTCTAATTATTACTGATAAGGACGTTAATGAGGTAAATAGCGTTTTTCCGAATATAACCGTCATTCATGTTAGAAGTTTAGTGCAATCGTATTGGAAATTCATAAACTACTATCGAAATCTTTTTGAAATTCCAGTTGTGACAATAACAGGGACATGCGGGAAAACAACTGTTAAAGACATGATAAGACATATACTTCAACCTACATGGAATGTACATTCGTCTATCAGCAGTCAAAATGAACCAAGACGTTCGCTACCTTATTTGATGGGTATAGATGATTACACAGAGGCGGCTGTTTTTGAACATGGACTTGGTAACACGGGCAATATCAAACATCAATGCATGATTTACCAGCCCACAATCGGTATAGTAACGACGATAGGGGTTCACCATTTGGACGGGTGTGGTAACTTGGAGGGGTATATTCGGGCGAAAGAGGAAATAGTCGGCGGCATTAGAGATGGTGGAACTTTGATATTGAATGCCGATGATGAAAACACAAAAAAATTACGGACCCAAAATTTCAAAGGGAAAATCATTTATTTTGGGACTGCTGAAAAAGCCCATTTTAAGGCTTCACATATTAAGTTTGCTGATGGAGGAATGGATTTTATCCTACATACAGCCAATCGAACATATAAGGCATACATTCCTGGATACGGCGAGCATCAAGTTAGTAATGCACTCGCAGCCATAACGGCAGCCCACGAAATAGGGATGGATGTAGATGCAGCAATTTCGCGGTTAATGACTTTCAGGAACATGGATCGGCATTTGGAGTTTTCCAAAGGCATCAATGGTAGCACAATCATTGATGATACATGGACAAATAATCCAACTTCAGTTGAAGCTGCCTTGAAGGTGCTTGATTCGATAGGGAAAGATAAAAACGTTATATTGATATTAGGAGATATTAATCGACTGGGAAACTATGAAAAACACTATCATAGGGAAATCGGCAGTATGATCGCAAAAAGAAATATAGGTACATTAATTACAATAGGAAAAAAAGCTAAAGAAATTGCTACCCAGGCAAAGATGGATGGTAGTACCGCCACCATTTTGAGTTTTGAAAAGGTGAATGAGATTGGTGATAAACTATATCATCTTTTTGACGAAAAATCTCTCGTACTTATTAAAGGGCCGATGTCGAGTCGCGGTATGATTGATTTTGCTGAAAAACTGAAGTTGTAATGCTCAAAAAAAGAAGCATCAATCGCAAATGCGATGATGCTTCTTTTTCTCAGTTAGTAAGGACGCGTTGTGCTTGTACATAATTCTTTGTTGCCCATGAAGAGGACAGACTTTGCTTTTCAACTTTACCGGAAGTGGAGAGAGTGATAAATTCATTCCCGCCAATATAAATACCGGTTTGTGTTATCCTTGTTCCTTTATTATCAGTGGAGAAGAAAAGGAGATCCCCTTTTTGAAGATTTGTTTTCATCACCGGTGTACCAATTAGTGCCTGTCGGCTTGCAATTTTGCTCTTCAAATCGACACCTTGTTGTTTATATACATAATAAGTGAATCCCGCGGGAGTGAAAATCAATGATCTTTCATCATAAACATATCCAAATTTCGCTTTACCTATCAGACCTTCCGCGAACTCAACAAGTTTATCTGCTGAGGATACACTTGGTGTTGAAGGGGTTGAAGGTTCTGGTTGTGTAGAAGGTTCTGGTTGTGTAGAAGGTTCTGATGGTGTTGGAGATACTGATGGTGTAGAAGGTGCAGTTGAAACAGATTCTGTAAACACCCTTTTTGCAGTGATATAATGTTCATTATAATAATCCGCCAAAAGAACCCTTGTGATAACTCCTCCGGAAGTTGGTATAACAACACGATGTTCACCAGCATAAATTCCAACCAAGTTCGCAGTTGTTGAACCAGTAACACTGTTGAAGAAAACAAGATCCCCTTTCTTTAAATTGGAGCGGGAAACAGTCGTCCCCTTACTCTGTAAATCTCTTATGCTTGTAGCATTTAACGTTGTTCCGTTTTGTTTGTAGATATAATTGACGAATCCTGTACTTGTAAATTTCTTTGTAGATTCATTGTTTACTGAACCGATTATCGCTTGGTCTTTCAATTCATATGCAAGTTCCGTGATTTTATCTCCAGTTGTTGGAGGATTAGACGAGAGAAGGCTTGGAATGACACGAGTCGCTCCGAAATAATTTTCTGTATAATACGGTTTGCTGTTAAGATCGGCAATTATTATATTCTGCTGTGGGTCTGCCATATGGATTACTTTGTTGTCACCAATGTACATGGCGACGTGATCAGGATCAGTTCCTGTTGTTTTGCTCTTAAAGAATAGCAAATCCCCTTTTTTCCATTGACCCTTAGCTACAGGAGTACCCTGTTGAATCATATAGTTTTCGTTGTATGTTGCTAAATCCACGCCGCTTTTCTCGAAAATGTACATAATAAATGTCGCACAAGAGAATTTATAGGGGTATGTCGGTTTGTACTCAGCAGTGCTATATGTTGACTTACCAATCAAGCTTTTTGCTAATTGGATCAATTGATCGGCTTTCGCATCCACAACTTGCTGTGATGGTGTCGCAGTAACCGTGGCGGCTGAGACCTTAAGGTTATGATCAAATGTTGGCATTGTTAAAGAAGTTGCAGTGACGCATGTAATTAATGCAGCGGATAACAGTTTACGTTTCATTGCGAATCCTCCCAAAAAAAGATTTTCTTATGTCTTGCACTGATCGTAGCATAGAAAATGTGGGGGATTTCGAGGGAATATTCACCAATAGAAAACCAAGGCTCCGCTATTCCCGTCAATTCTGGACTCCACACTGTTCTTTACAAATAGATTACAGAGGAAAATTGGGGAAACAAGGAAATTAAAAAAGCGTGTGGCTTGTTGCCATCACGCTTTTTTATAGGAGTAAACCAATTCATTAATTTTAGAATCAACGTTCACATGCAAATCGTGTTCGTCGAAAAACCAGTAATCCCTTCGTTCGATGTAAAAGTGAATGCCTTCAATTATTGTCTCAACTACTGACTCGTCGGGATGTTCTTTTGTAACCCCAAGGGAAAAGCCGTCATGTAATGGGCTTGAACCACCGTATCTTGCGAAGAACTTAATGTATTCACCTGATTTCGCTTCCATCTCATTCCGAAACCAGTTTATTGCATCATCTGATATTGCGATTTTCAATAATCATCCCGCCTTTCGGTAGATGCTTCTATTGTATTACAACCACTTTACTTTAGGCTCAGTTCCTGCTTTGATTCTTGTAATATTGGCACGGTGCCTGTAGAAAATGAAGATGGCCATAAGACCGACGATGATCATCAATGAGAAATCGCCAGACCAAACATAATAAGCAATACAATATATAAATGCAACGACTGCCACAATCATGGAAGACAATGAAACCATCTTAGTGATTTTTAAAGCCAGGAGGAAAGTAAGTAAAACGACAATAAAGATAGGCCAGTTATAGCCAAGCAAAACTCCCCCCGAAGTGGCAACGGCCTTTCCGCCTTTAAATCCTGCGAAAATCGGAAAAATATGGCCGATGACAGCGCAAAATCCAAGAATGAGTGGGTGGATTTCGGATGCCGCGAAAACAGGTAATAGCGGTAGGAGAACTGCAGCTGTCCCTTTCAGGATATCAAGGATGGTAACGACAAGTCCTGCAGCTTTACCAAGAACGCGAAATGTATTTGTAGCACCAAGATTTCCACTCCCATGTTCTCGTACATCGGTTTTGTAAAAAAGCTTGCCAACCCATAATGCGGAAGGGATGGAGCCAAGTAAATAAGCGCATAGAATTAGAATGATAATTTCCATAGTCTTTCCCCTTTTTTTGGTTCTTTGGTTCAAGTCTAACAGAACACGATAGCTCCTACAATGGAAGGATTCAATGTTCAACCGAAATATTAAGCTTTTACTTATACCCCTCTTCAACTAACTTTTTCCTTATCTAATTGCATTCAACAGCTTTCTTCTATACAATTAATTGAGCGAGCTTCCTGAAACGTTGATTTGACAAGCTTTACAGGAAGCGATACGATAGTATATAAACAAAAAGAGAACATTCGTTTGATGGGGGTTGCGATTTGACGAAAGAGCAAGAAGTATACGCATATGATGATGATTCAATCCAAGTTCTCGAGGGCCTTGATGCAGTCCGGAAGAGACCTGGTATGTATATTGGTTCGACCGACTCGCGAGGACTTCATCATCTCGTTTATGAAATAGTAGATAACGCGGTAGATGAAGCGCTTGCTGGATTTGGTTCTGAAATAGATGTAACAATCCATGCTGATGGCAGTATAGGCGTTCGGGATTATGGACGTGGAATGCCAACAGGGATGCACAAGACTGGAAAACCGACAACGGAAGTTATTCTGACAGTCCTTCATGCAGGTGGAAAGTTTGGTCAAGGCGGTTATAAGACGAGCGGCGGATTGCATGGGGTTGGCGCATCTGTCGTTAATGCGCTGTCAGAATGGCTGGAAGTGACGATATTCCGTGATGGCAAGAAATTCCGCCAACGCTTTGAACATGGCGGGAAGCCGGTCACTACTCTTGAAGAGATAGGGACAACCCGTGAAAAAGGTACATTGATCCACTTCAAGCCGGATCCGATTATTTTTTCCACGATAAAGTATCAATATGAAATCTTATCTGAGCGTTTACGTGAATCTGCATTCCTTTTAAAAGGTTTAAAAATCGTTCTAAAAGAAGAAGGCACAGAAAAGCAAGACATCTTCCATTATGAATCTGGTATTAAAGCTTTCATTGAATATTTGAATGAAGAAAAGGATGTACTTCATGATGTTGCGTACCTTGAAGGGCAATCCGAAGAGATTGAAGTGGAATTCGCATTTCAGTTTACGGATGGCTACTCAGAAACGATCCTTTCCTTCGTTAACAATGTAAGGACAAAAGACGGAGGAACGCACGAAACCGGTGCAAAGACCGCTATGACCCGCGTATTCAATGAGTATGCAAGAAAAACAGGGTTAGTGAAAGAGAAAGATAAAAACCTTGATGGCTCTGATATTCGGGAAGGCGTATCAGCAATTATTTCTGTACGGATTCCAGAAGAAATCCTTCAGTTTGAAGGTCAGACAAAAGGGAAGTTAGGGACAAGCGAAGCAAGAACAGCTACGGATGCCATCATTTCACAGCATCTTCTTTATTTCCTTGAAGAGAATGCTGAGTTAAGTGCTAATTTGATCCGAAAAGCTGTGCGAGCGCAACAGGCAAGGGAAGCGGCACGAAAAGCAAGGGAAGATGCTCGTTCTGGAAAGAAACGTCGACGATCCGATACATTGTTAACAGGAAAACTGACTCCTGCCCAATCACGGAATGCAGCTAAAAATGAACTGTACCTTGTCGAGGGTGATTCTGCTGGTGGCTCTGCAAAACAAGGAAGAGATCGAACATTCCAAGCGATTTTGCCACTTCGAGGTAAGGTGATTAACACAGAAAAGGCGAAGTTGGAAGATATCATGAAAAATGAGGAAATCAACACAATCATCCATGCAATCGGCGGAGGAGTCGGCGCTGATTTCCAAGTTGACGATATCGCTTATGATAAAGTGATCATCATGACGGATGCGGATACCGACGGGGCACATATCCAAGTGCTTCTTCTAACATTCTTCTATCGCTATATGAAACCTTTGATCGAGGCTGGTAAAGTATATATCGCATTACCCCCACTTTATAAAGTTTCCAGAGGAGCCGGAAAAAAAGAAGTGGTCGAATACGCATGGACTGAAGCGGATCTTGACGCAGCCATCAAAAAAGTCGGCCGTGGGTATATGCTGCAACGCTATAAAGGGCTCGGGGAAATGAATGCCGATCAACTGTGGGATACGACGATGAATCCGGAAACCAGAACGCTTATTCGCGTCACGATAGAGGATGGAGCACAATCTGAAAGGCGTGTCACTACATTGATGGGCGATAAGGTTGAGCCAAGACGGAGATGGATTGAAAATAACGTGGATTTCGGCACAGAGGACCATAATATTTTGGAAAATGAATTTTTACATGTTGAGGGGGACTTTGAATGACTTCAACTGAACGATACCAAGATCTGCCCTTGGAAGAAGTAATAGGAGACCGTTTCGGTCGTTATAGTAAATATATCATTCAAGATCGCGCCCTACCTGATGCCCGGGATGGACTGAAACCAGTACAAAGACGTATTTTATACGCCATGTTCCATGAAGGGAATACGCATGATAAGGCTTTCCGGAAGTCTGCTAAAACTGTCGGTAATGTTATCGGTAACTATCATCCTCATGGAGACTCATCTGTCTATGACGCGATGGTCAGGATGAGCCAGGAATGGAAGCTACGACATCTTATGGTCGAAATGCATGGTAATAACGGTTCGGTCGACGGCGATCCAGCGGCCGCAATGCGTTATACCGAGGCAAGGCTCTCAGCTATCGCCTCAGAAATGTTGCGTGACATCGGAAGGGACACTGTGGAATTTGTTCCAAACTTCGATGATACAGAGCCAGAGCCGACCGTTTTACCTGCTCGTTTTCCAAATTTGCTTGTAAACGGTTCAACAGGGATTTCAGCTGGGTATGCTACAGATATTCCACCACATGCACTTCATGAAGTGATTGATGCAGTGCTTATGAGGATGGATAAACCAAACGCTACAGTGGATGAATTGATGACTGTCATGAAGGGTCCGGATTTTCCAACAGGGGCAATTATCCAAGGTACGGGTGGTATTAAAACGGCTTATGAAACAGGCAGAGGCCGTTTTATCATTCGTGCAAAATCAGAAATCGAACCGTTAAAAGCAGGTAAATCTCAAATCGTCATCACCGAAATTCCTTATGATGTAAATAAAGCGAATTTGGTAAAGAAGATTGATGAACTGCGTTTGGATCGGAAAATGGATGGTATTGCGGATGTAAGAGATGAATCCGACCGAACAGGCCTCCGTATAGTTATCGAATTGAAAAAAGATATGGATGGCAATGCCATATTGCATTATCTTTTGAAAAATACAGACCTTCAAGTGACTTATAATTTCAATATGGTTGCTATTTCAAACCGAAGACCGACATTAATGTCACTACCGATGCTGTTGGATGCATATATTGATCACCAAAAAGAAGTAGTTACAAGACGGTCTAAATATGATATTCAAAAGGCGAAGGATCGTTTGCATATTGTTGAGGGGCTTATGAAGGCTTTATCCATTTTGGATGAAGTGATTAAGACAATCCGGGCATCAAAGGACAAGCGTGATGCCAAGAACAATATCATTTCCAAATTCGGTTTTACCGAAGTGCAGGCTGAAGCAATCGTATCACTCCAGTTATATAGACTTACGAATACTGACATAACTGAACTGAGAAAAGAAGATGCGGAGCTTAGGAAACTGATTGAACATCTTGACGCTATCTTGAAAAGTGATAAAAAACTTTCCGCGGTCATCAAAAAAGAATTAATGGATGTTCGTAAACAGTTTTCTGAACAGAGAAGATCAGTTATTGAAGAGATGATTGAAACGATCAAAGTTGATCTTGATATTCTTGTTCCAAGTGAAGAAGTTGTCGTATCAGTTACGAAAGATGGCTATGTAAAGAGGACGAGCATTCGTTCGTATAGCGCGACAAACGGCACTGGTATGGATATAAAGGAATCCGATTATGTTCTATTTGAATCCGTCATGAATACTCAGCATCATATTCTTCTATTCACCTCATTTGGTAACTACATCTATCAACCTGTTCACGAATTACCAGATATAAGATGGCGTGATTTAGGGCAGCATATCTCAAGCATTATTTCACTTGAACCGAATGAAGAGATCATTGCAGCGATTGGCGTAGATAATTTTGAAGAAGAAAAATCGATTTTAACAGTATCAGACAATGGAAATATTAAGCTATCAAAGTTAGTGGACTTCCAAGTTCAACGTTATTCACGGACATTTAAGGCAATGAATATTAAAAAGGGGAATTACATGGTTGATGCGCAGCTTGTTACAGGTGAAGAAGAGGTTATTTTATTCACAGAACAGGCCTACGCACTCAGGTTTTCTTTAACAGAATTGACGGTTACAGGTATTCGAACAGCGGGAGTTCGCGGTATTAATTTGAAAGCGGAAGATAAGCTTGTTTCAATGCTCGTCATTCAGGATGAATCGGATTCCGTATTTATTGCTACACAACGTGGTTCTGTCAAACGGATAGGGCTAAAAGAATTCGAGACTGCTGTGAGGGCACAGCGTGGTGTAGTGGTGCTGAAGGAATTGAAAACAAATCCACATCGGATTGTAGGAACCAAACCTGTCAAACCAAGTGAAAACGTCATCATAGCGACAGACAAGGACCAAAAAGTAACTGTTGAAGCAGGGGGCTTAAGGCTTGTCGAACGCTTATCGAACGGAAGTTCCGTATTGGATGAAAGTAAAGATGGAAAGGTAGTTTCCGTTTATAAAGAGTTAAAAGCAGAAATGAAATCTTGACCAAAGTGTCTGCCAACGAATATACCGTCGGCAGACACTTTTTTTATGTCGAAATATTGATAGTGACAACTTTCATTATTTACCGTATAATAGTTCGGAAGTCGAAATAACAGAGAGAACGGTGACGAAGATGTGGAGAAATCGGAACGTTTGGATTATCCTGAGTGGGGAAATGATAGCGGGTCTCGGGCTATGGACAGGGATAATTGGAAATTTGGAGTTTTTACAGGAAAAGGTCCCTTCCGATTTTGTAAAAGCATTGATCCTTTCAATCGGTTTACTTGCAGGCATTATTGCAGGCCCACTTGCGGGAAGAATCATAGACCAGTCAAAGAAAAAAACGATATTAATTGTGGCTGGCTTTGGTAGGTTAGTCAGTGTCATTTTTATGTTGTTAGCCATTTCAACCGGATCTGTCTGGTGGATGGTGGCCTTTATCATTACTATACAACTTGCAGCAACTTTCTATTTTCCGGCATTACAATCCACAATTCCTCTAATAGTCAAAGACGAAGATCTTTTAACGATGAACGGGATGCATATGAACGTCGCAACAATTGCACGTGTAGCTGGAACAGCCCTTGCTGGTGTCATGCTTGTCTATTGGTCATTGGCTTCTTTGTATTGGGTTTCAATGGTAGCGTATGCCTTGTTGTTAGGATTTACAATGTTATTAAGGATTGATGAAGAAAAGGGAAGACGAGTAGATGAAGGGGGTAAGGGGAGTAAAGGCAGTTTTATAGAAGTATTTCCCGTCTTAAAGGCATTTCCAGCAGTCGGAATGACACTTATCATGACCATGATACCTTTATTATTTATTGGCTCTTTCAACCTGATAGTCATTAATATAAGTGAAATCCAAGATTCTTCAACAATTAAGGGTTGGATTTATACATTTGAAGGCATAGCTTTCATGATTGGTTCTTTTGCAGTTAAGTTAATAACAAGAAAATGGAAAACAACAGTCATTTTATTCTTCTTTGCATCCATGGTGGCCGTAGCGGAATTCATGCTTTATTTTGCTCATAATATTGTATTGACATTAGGAGCATTTGCCGTATTAGGTTTTGCGTTAGGCTGTTTCTTTCCTACAGCAATGGTTATTTTTCAAAAACAAATGCCGAAAGCATATCACGGACGTTTTTTCTCATTCCGAAATATGCTGGAAAGAGTTATGTTCCAAATTGTCTTATTAAGTGCGGGTGCATTTTTGGACATTTTAGGATTGCAGACGATGGTGATCATTTTTGGCATGATCAGTTTAAGTTTGACGTTGTTATTTTTCATTCAAATGAAACGAAGGAATATTATTTTGGAACATCAAGCAAAAACCGAACCTGCAGCGGAAATCATCTAATGATCCGCAGCAGGTTTTTAATTTGATGAAAATCGGTTTCATCTCAATGTTTCAAGTATACTTTTGAATGAAATTCAACTCTCACTAATATATATTATGACCGGGACCCTAAAAGTGGGGTTGTTGTTAAAAGTGTTATCATACCTCTATTCTGTATCGATAGTTACTATTTTTACTGCTTTCAACGTCGATGAATTTTGTACTGTACTCGATAACGTCATTTATATATAAGTCATTCTCTTTTGCAACATCTTTAATTGCTTCGAGCAATTCTTTATCATAAGTTGTTTTATAATGTGCTCGATCCTTTGGCCGCTGATCCTTAGTATAGGATATTTCCTCACCGTTATCTAAAAAATTTACAAAACCGCTTTCTATTAGATAATTAACGTGTGTATTATTGTTTTTCGCTAAAATCGACAATTCATTAATCAATGCTTTGCTAATCGTTGTTTTAAATTTAACCCTACTCGTATCTGTAGTTTGCTGTAATTTGCCATTAACAAGTTTCCACATATATATCACTCCAGTTTTAGAATTAGTTGCCCCATGGTAGCGTGTTGAGACATTCTATCTTTTTTGTGTTTAATAAACAGACCTTCTGAATCAGCGTAAATGATAGACGCAAGTTTTGGAAGCTCGTGTTTTCCCTTTACCCAAACCCTATATACTAATTTGGTTTAATGCCAATTTGTTCTAAGTCCTCTTTAATGGTATTTGAATTGATGATTAACATTGGTGTGGTCCTGGTACCTGTTGGCGCTGTTATTCTTGGTTCAGCACCCATGAGTATAGCAACTTTACGCAGTATAGTCTCATCTTTTTGCGCTAAGTAAACACTATGCACTTTTTTATTAATAGTACCATCCGTAATGATCAAGCCTAATACCCAGGCCATCTCATGACTCCAAACTTTAAAATAATCTTCATTCACTTTATGAATGCGTGGACGCCCTGTAGTATGATCTAACTCAATACCATTCTTTTTTAGTACATACTTAATTCCACTAACGGATAAACCGATAATAGAAATTAGCTGTGCATAAGGCAACCCACTTTTATATAACTCAATGATTTTTTCGTCTGTCATACCTAAGTTTCTTGCCAATTAACATCCCTCCCCTACCCCCATTATACAAACTCATGTTCTCTATTACAATTAAATGAACAAATCGGAAAATAGCAAGCTATTCTATCATTTTACTTTTCAAATTCTACTAATCAAAATAACATCCTACCAATCTAACAACAAAAACTTGGCAATTAACTCCCATGTATGTTAAATTTGATTCGGTCAATTCAAAACGACACTTCGGGGCAAGGTGAAATTCCTTACCGGCGGTGATCAAGCGCAATGCTTGTCAGTCCGTGACCCGTTCTTCCCCGCGGAAGACGGTGGAGCTGGTGAAACTCCGGCACCGACAGTTAAAGTCTGGATGGGAGAAGTTGTTAGATTTTGATGGCCATGCCCAACTCTATATCCGCCCTTTCAAATGCTGAAAGGGGGAATTCGATGGACCACGCCGATTATATGAAGTTAGCTTTAGATCTTGCAAAGCTTGCAGAGGGTCAAACATCACCGAATCCTATTGTCGGTGCTGTTTGTGTTAAAAACGGCCAGATAGTAGGGACAGGTGTTCATATGAAAGCTAAAACACCTCATGCTGAAGTGCACGCCCTCTCAATGGCCGGATCACATGCAGTCGATGCAGATCTCTATGTCACTTTGGAACCGTGCGCGCATATTGGAAAAACGCCTGCGTGCACAGAGGCCATCATTGCAAGCGGCATCCGCCGTGTTTTCATCGCATCCAAAGATCCGAATCCTTCCGTCAACGGTAAAGGGATTAGGCTTCTTAGGGATGCCGGAATTGAAGTGATCACTGATTTATGTAAAGAAGAGGCGGATTTTAGCAATCGGGCATTTTTTCATTTTATACAACACCAACAACCTTATGTTACATTGAAGGCTGCCACGACTCTCGATGGCCGTCTTGCAACGCAAAATGGGAACAGCAAATGGATAACGTCTGAAAGTTCTAGACACGAAGTCCATACCCTCCGCCATACCCATGATGCAATTTTAGTTGGTGTAAACACTATTCTTCAAGATAACCCTTTCCTCACCACCCGTTTGCCCCATGGTGGAAAGAACCCAATACGAATCATTTTAGACAGGCATCTACGGACGCCAAAAACTGCAAATGTTTTACAGGACCAAGCTGCTGAAACAATCATCTTCGCACTTGAATCCGATCAGCCGCCTCATAGCTTTTCTGATTTACCTAACGTTCATGTGGAAACGATACCGGAGCATATCCCCTTTTTGGATGAAGTCCTATCGCGACTTGCCAAAAGAGGTATCATGACTCTGTTAGTCGAAGGCGGAAGCAAGGTCCATTCAAGTTTCATTCAGGCTCGCCTTGCGAATGAGCTGTATCTGTATATGGCACCTAAATTGATTGGGAACGGCCCTTCCCTATTCATGAATGAGAACCGATCAACCATTTCGGAATCGGAGACGCTCCGGATTATCGATGTAAAGCAAATTGGAGAAGACATACGGCTTCATGCACTTTTCTCCACTGGAGGTGTAAGCTGATTGTTCACTGGTATTGTTGAAGAAATCGGGACCGTTCAAGCAGTAAAGAAAGGTCCTACTTCGATGCAATTAACTGTTGCATGTAGTCGTGTGCTGACAGACGTAAAAAAGGGAGATAGTATTTCCGTCAATGGAGTATGTCTTACTGTAACGGACTTTTCAAAAGGTGATTTCATAGCTGATGTAATGCCAGAGACGTTCAAAGCGACTACTTTATTTACATTGCAAGCTGGAAACCGCGTAAATTTAGAGCGTGCGATGGCAGCGAACGGCCGTTTTGGCGGCCATTTTGTTACCGGTCATGTCGATTGCATCGGTGAAATTATTGCTGTCCGACCAGTAGCTAACGCAATCTATTTTGATATTCGGATGGATTCCACTTTTCAAACACAACTTGTCCCAAAAGGTTCAATAACGGTCGATGGTACTTCGTTAACTGTTTTCGCCATCTCGAAACAAGGATTCACAGTGTCGTTAATCCCTGTTACTCAAACTGATTCCATCCTTGGAAATAAGCGTGTGGGCGATTATGTCAATATAGAATGCGATATCCTTGCGAAATATATGGAGCGGATTGTCTCAATGAAAGAAACTGAACCGTCCGGCGGGCTTACAATGGCTACGCTTGCCAAAAACGGATTTTTGGATTAGAGGTGCTTATGATGTTTGGTACGGTAGAACAAGCAATTGAGGAATTACAACAAGGCAAAGCGATCATCGTCGTAGATGATGAAAGCCGTGAAAACGAAGGAGATTTTGTCGTACTTGCTGATTTCGCTACACCACAGATGATCAATTTCATGGCTACAAAAGGACGGGGCTTGATATGTGTTCCGATTGAACAGCAGCTTGCTGACCAACTTGGGTTGACTCCTATGACAACGACGAACACAGACACTCATGAGACTGCTTTCACAGTTAGCATTGACCATTCGTCTTGCCACACGGGGATTTCAGCATTTGAACGTTCGGAAACGATATTGAAAATGCTTCATCCCGACTCGTCACCTGCTGATTTCAGAAGACCAGGCCATATCTTCCCCTTAGTCGCTAAAGCAAACGGCGTTTTGGAACGCCAAGGACATACGGAAGCGGCAGTTGACCTCGCCCGCCTTGCCGGTGCCACTCCAGCGGGAGTCATTTGCGAAATCATGAATGATGATGGAACGATGGCACGCGGAGACGAACTTAGAGAAATTGCAAAGCAGCATGAACTCATTATCTTGACGATTGAGCAGTTGATTGCATACCGGAAGCGGAATGAAAAACTCGTTGAAAGAGTTGTGGATATTCACTTGCCTACGAGGTATGGAGATTTTACTGCGGTCACCTATATAGAAAAAGTGAGCGGTCGAGAACATATAGCTTTTGTAAAAGGTCATAACGATGAATCTGCAGTTACGGGAGCCCCTCTCGTCAGAATTCATTCAGAATGCTTGACGGGAGACGTATTTGGTTCTTGCCGCTGTGATTGCGGACCACAGTTAGACGCGGCACTTTCCCGAATCGAAAATGCTGAAAATGGAATTCTTCTCTATATGCGCCAAGAGGGACGTGGAATCGGACTCGTCAATAAAATGAAAGCATATAAACTGCAGGAACAAGGCTATGACACAGTCGAGGCGAATGCCCTCTTAGGTTTCAAAGACGACTTACGGGAATATTACATTAGCGCCCAAATCCTTAATGATCTCGGTTACCGTCGGATTCAATTGTTGACGAATAATCCACGAAAAATCGAAGGACTCTCAGAACATGGGATAATCATAGAAAATCGGATCCCGATCGAATTGCCTGTCGAGGATGACAATCGTTTCTATATGGAAACGAAAAAAATGAAATTAGGACATCTATTGCATAACTGAGGAGGAAAACTAAATGAGTTTGACATATGAAGGACATTTAATCGGTACAGGACTTAAAATCGGAATTGTTGTATCCCGATTCAATGAATTTATTTCCGGAAAGCTTCTTGGAGGCGCAGAAGACGCATTACGCCGCCATGGAGTTGAAGCAGATGACATTGAAATCGCTTGGGTGCCTGGGGCGTTCGAAATTCCGCTCATAGCAAAACGGATGGCGGCTTCAAAGAAATATGATGCTATCATTACACTTGGCACCGTTATTAGAGGCGCAACCCCCCACTTTGACGTTGTATGCAATGAAGTTGCGAAAGGTGTTGCCTCTCTTAACATGACAGAAGGTGTTCCAGTTATCTTTGGCGTGTTGACGACTGATTCTATTGAGCAGGCTATTGAACGTGCTGGTACGAAGGCTGGTAATAAAGGATGGGATGCTGGAGTATCCGCGATCGAGATGGCCAATCTTATGAAACAGATGTAAACAAAATAGAGGAGCTGTTCATCTGAACAGCTCCTAAATAATGTCATATTCTCTTAAATATAACCCTGTCGCTTTTATGCAGTTCAGGAATTGTGGCGGCTCCAATACCGAACATTGCCATTCGCAGCTCAAGTTCCTTCGTTTCCATGACTTGCATAACGTCTTCTACAGATTGAGTTGCTTCTTTCAAGATCGATCTTCCGAAACCAACAATATCCGCACCTAATGCAATCGATTTCGCGGCATCCAGGCCTGTATACATGCCGCCACTTGCTACGATCGATTGTTCTTCAATTTCCTCACGGACCGAAACAATGCAATCCACCGTTGAATTGCCCCAAACGCTGAAAGTTTCTGCAGCCGCACGTTTTACCGGGTCATTGGAGCGGTATTTTTCAACTTGGCTCCATGACGTTCCACCAGCACCCGCCACATCAATAAATGAAATGCCAACATCACATAGTTTCTTGGCTGTCCGTCCATCAATGCCCCAACCAACTTCTTTTACGCCTACAGGAATTCCTAAGGTTTTCGTAAGCTCTTCGATTTTCACCAAAAGATCCTTAAAATTCAAATCTCCATTTGGTTGAATGACTTCCTGAATGCTATTCAAATGTAACACTAAAGCATTAGCATCCGACATTTCGATAATCCGACGGCATTGATCAACGTCAAATCCATAATTTAATTGGACAGCACCTAAATTCGCGATAATCGGGACTGAAGGTGCATATTCCCTCACTTGAAACGAAGCGCGATGTTCTTCACTCTCAATAAGTGCTCGCATTGATCCAAGAGCGAAGATCCAGCCTTTCTCTTCCGCTGCAATCGCCAAATTACGGTTTATAGTCTCTGCAAACGCAGCTCCGCCAGTCATCGAACTGATCATGAAAGGTGTCGGACGATTTTGCTCCAAAAACTTGCTCTCGATTGAGATTTCAGAGAAATTGATTTCAGGAAGTGCGTTATGTATGAAATGAACTCTCTCTAATCCGGTAGTTATTTCATTACCAGTCACTTTTTCGTTAAGCGTAATTTGTATATGCTCCGCTTTTCGTTTATTTATTGAATCCGGCATTCAATTCTCCTCCTTTCATGTAACCATCGCACCTTCTAACGACACTTTTAAATCCAATGGTTCGATAAATACCTTTTTCCAATCATTTTTCAAGGACTCAGCATCTTGCCCTTTTTGTATAAATGCAATTCCGCAATCACCGCCACCAGCACCAGATGTCTTTCCAGCACCATATTTGTCAGCAATCTCGATTAACTGTTTCAACTTAGGTGTTTCGATATTAGCATCCGATTGATCACTTAACTGCAACAATGCCTCTCGGTTCATCGAAAGGCTTTGCAAAGCTAGGTTGGTATTTCCTTCGGTAAAACTTTTTACCAACGAGGAAACAGCAGCCCTACTTGAATCTATGAAATCTTTATAGCCAACGGGATTCTTATCTTTAAAATCCTGAACCCTTTGAATCATGCCGGCAGTTCTCATCTCACTGCCGGTCCAGCCAATATACAACCGAATATCCTTGGGTGGAACAATCGAAGATATGATAAGACCAGGCCAAGGCTCATGGACAAGTGCATAAGCGTTCACATTAGCTTGTACACGTTCGTTCAACCAGCCTCCATAGAAAGGGCTATAAAGCAGCCAACCTCCATATGTTGAAGCTGCAATATCGGCACATGATCCATTTCCTTGGGTTTTAAAATGTGCAATTGCGGCCAATTTGAAGATTAGTTCTTTGGTTGGTTGAATTCCAACTTCCTTATGGCTATTCAATATTGCAGTAACCACGGCAACAACGACAGCTGCACTTGATCCAAGACCATATTTTTTACCGGATGGATCATCCAATTCACTTGTAATGGATAAATTGAATGGCACTGGGGTAACCCCTAATTCACTTATATATTGGTGACAAACTTCCACTGTGTTTTGAATAAAGGACAGCTTAGGACCCGTCACATTAAAGAATAATTTACTTTCTTCAGCCGTCCAAGTTATATCGGAATACCCCAATTGCGGAAGATCAATTCGATTTTCCTCACTTCTTCTTACTTCCGCAAATACATACCTGTCGACTGCAACAACGATGCATTGTCCGTCGGGTTCAAGGACCGCATATTCACCTGCGATAAACAATTTTCCAGGTACACGGATTTTTTTATACGTTGTGTCCATCTGAACACGCCTTTCATTCGCCAATATAACTTACTCCTGGTCCAGGATGACAAACAAACACCTCACGAACGGTTTGAATTTGCTGCATCCTTTCTTTTACGGCCATTTCATCTTTAGGTTGGCAAATCACTTTGACATTCGGACCTGCGTCAATTGTGAAGTAAGCTTGTATACCGGAATCCCTAAGTTCTTGCACCGTATGCATTACGTCTAATGTGGCCCCTGTCCAATAGAAGAATGGTGGATTCGCACCTAACATTGTTGCATGCATTTTAAGCGCATTTCTTTCAAGGACAGTTCCTAATTTCTCGAAATCCCGCCCGTGGATTGCTTCTCTTGCAAGATTTAAATCAGCATCGATTGTCTCCAACCAACCCGAATAAAAGTCTGATGTCTTTACTGTGTGTGTCATGCCTTCCCTACTCAACACTTTTTTCTGTCTCGCTTCAACCATAACGGAAAGAATGCTTAAATCCCATTTAGATTCCTCAAGAATCTGCATTGCATACGAGTCTGTACCGTCAACACGCACTCCTTTGTTCCACTCCACATATCCTCCATAGATTGACCTGCAGGCGGAGCCGGAGCCGAAACGTGCTATTCTTGAAAGGTCGGAGCCACTATAGTCTAATCCAATAGCCTTAGTAGAAGCTGCCGCCAATGCGGCAAAGCCAGATGCTGATGATGCAAAACCTGCAGCGGTCGGTACATTATTAACTGAATCGATAATTGCATATTCATTTCGACCCGCAGTTTGTCTTATCAAATCAAGAAATCTTGATATTTTATCAACTTCGTGGCCCCCCATTTCGATTCCATTTAAGATAAATGAATCAGCCTTTAAATCATCACGGAAAGCAACAGAAGTTGTTGTATAAAACTGATCCAAAGTAATTGAAATGCTATTATTCATCGGCAGGAACAGTTGTTCGTCACGTTTACCCCAATATTTTATTAAGGCGATATTTGTATGTGCACGTGCTGTTATCTTCACTTAACAAACCTCCTTCTTTCTTTACTCATTAGGTTGAGGGTAACTAACATAACTCGTCCAAGTTTGTAATGCACCAGCTTGCGTCAAAGCTTTCGAAAGATCGGCTGCATGATGCTTATCTTTAGCTAATGCTAAAATACAGCCGCCACGTCCTCCACCTGTTAACTTTGCGCCCAATGCACCTTGGTTTTTTGCGGTTTCAATTAGACGGTCAAGTGCTTCATCACTGACACTTAACCGTCCAAGCTCTACTTGCGCAAGATCGAGATACTTTCCAACCTTAGCCAAATCTCCTTGCGATAAATAGCGTTCACACTCATATGTATAATCCCCAAGTAGGTCAATGGATTTGCGAGCTTTTGAAGGATTTTGCAGATAAAGGTTTCGTATACCACAAACAGCACTTTTCGTATCGCCGAATTTGCCAGAGTCAGCAACGACCAAATACAATGGCTCTACGATTTCAAGTTTTTTTACCGTTCTACCTTTTTGAAACCAGATTGGCGAATCACTTGAAGTCGCCGCCATATCAATACCGCTTGGATTTCCATGGGCATGTGTTTCAGCGATTTGGACAAGATGCATTTGTACATCATGTCTAAGAGGCGTATCGTAGTAGTGAAAAATCCCTTTTACGATTGAGTGCGCTACAGCAGCACTGGACCCAAGGCCTCGACCTGAAGGAATGGTCGACTCAATCGAGATTTTTATTGTTGGTGGTTTAACATTCAACAGATGTAACGTTTCTTCTACACATGCTTTTATGCCCTTAAGTGTTTCGGGCGTATTTGATAGTGGTCCGTTGAAATATCTACTATTGACTACTATTCCTTCCCCCTTCCCCCGACTTTCAATGGTCGCTTTAACGCCTATATCGCAAAATGGGAGTGCGATTGCCGGTTTGTCGTAGACAACGGAATGCTCGCCTATCAAAATCAATTTGCCATGTGCCTTACCTTCAGCTTTTCTGAACATGGATGTTCCTCGCTTCTTGTCTTCGATGTTTGTATGTAGATCTTATCTTTACTTTATTCATTATAGAATACAGACCTCTGTTTTTCAGCTTTTTACGCTTATTTCTTAGCGATTACTATATTACATAGCTGATGATAAAAATGCAAAAAAGCAAGCCTTGTCATAAAGGCTTGCTAATGCGTTCTATTATCGTATCCTTAAACAATCAGACACCCATTTTCCTTCTGTTCTGGCTAACTTTTTTCGCTTGCTGGCTTTTCATCTTTGGTGTTTGCTGAATGGAAGATCCAGCAGTCTTTGATTGGGAGTTATTATTTTTCTTCGCCTCAAGTTGTTGTTTCACGGCATCTTTCAAACTGATTTTTTTCTTTTCTGTCGTCATAGGTATCCTCCTACACTCAATTTGGTTACTAAATTATACCACTGAGTTTAAATTACTGTCTATGCAAAAAAATGGACTATATCCCGTTATTCTTACGTTCTCTTAATAACAACCAAATTAAGATAAACGAAGTAAATGCTACAGCCTCCAGGGACAGAATATACCAAGGATAAGGTCCAAGGAAGTCAAGCAGACTACCATTTTGCGGCTTCATACGTAAGAACATATAATTACCACTCAATAGCCAATTCATTATAAAAATCACTGGTAAAATTGCATTGAGGTAAATCATCGTCTTTAGTACGCCTTTAAATGTAGGCTTATAACCTTTAACCCAAACAAAATAGAGACCGGTCAAAATGATGCCGGCATGCGTATAGAAAAAGTGGAAAAATCGGAAGTGAGGAAAATTCATATCCAAAACTGGAGTCGCAACCGCCTGAATGGCGCCCCCAATCCCGGCAAAAACAACAAAATCCACTAAATACCGATTTCTCGACCAAAGCAATACAATGGTGACAAACAGCGATAGACTACATAACTCAAGCGGAAGAGAATCATCTACTGCCCATCTGCCACTTGCCACTAACCAAATATGATAGGTAATTTCCATGGCAAACAGTGATACCGCGGCAAACCTCTCCCAGAATTCCAATTGAGCAGGATTCCTACTTCTAATATTCCTTCGTTGCCAAAATAAAATTAGAGATAAGCAGACCAATAGAAAGAGCGTTGAAAAATGAATAATTGAAAACAGTTCAAAAGAGTCGGATGTATCCCCCAATATACTTCTCCTTCCAATTCATGTTACACAATTATATCACAAGTAAAAACGATATTAATCAATCTTCAGACTAATGCATGTATAATCTACACATACTATAAAAGAAGCGGTCAATGAAAGGAGTTTTTGAAATTGGTACAACAAACAACACAACAGACGATTGAACAACAGTTCCAGCAGGAGAAGAAACAAATTCTCCAAAAGCTTCAAAGCGCTACACAAACGATTCAACAAATGAGTACAATGTTTGATGTCCAATCTGTAAAACAAGCACAGCAACAACTACAGCAAGCCGCCTCTCTGCTGAACCAGACCCAGTCCCAAGCCGCCACTCAGGCACCAACAACCGTTCAACAACAATTAGAACAGGTGCGTAAACAAATTGATCAAGCCGCGCAAACCCTTCAACTGATTGAAACATTAAACGTCAGCAACCAAAGCTTTAAGAAATAAAAAGCGAACCCTTGGTTTTGCTCCCAAGGGCTCGCTTTATTATTGCGCAAGGTTACTATTTTCTTTGGCCTTCAATTTATTAGCCTCTAAAACCGACTTTACAGCATCCTTTATTTCCTGATACCCGGTGCATCTGCAAAGGTTTGATTTTAACCATTCTTCAATTATCTCGTCATCTGCATCTGGATGTTCATTCACAAGTGCATGGCAATTCAAGATAAAGCCAGGTGTGCAGTATCCGCATTGGATAGCCCAATTTGCTACAAATGCACTTCTAATGTCAGAGTGTTTCATGCTTTCAATTGTTGTGATTTCGTCGTTAATTGACTCGATTGCTAATGTTAGGCAAGAATGCATTGGTTTTCCATTTACCAATACTGTACATGCACCACAGTCACCATTACCGCATGCATATTTGGCGCCTGTCAGCCCTAATTGTTCTCGTAAGGTGTAAAGCAGTGTATCAGCTGAACGAATCATTACATCATGGGAGACTCCATTTACTAATAACGAAACGACAGTATATTTTCTTGTATTTGAACTAATCATAGCTTTTCCTCCAAAACCGAGTTCAACTCTATCAACATTTTTCCAAAAGTGTATTGCCTAAAGCCCTTTGAAGCTAAAAGATCATCTGTGATAGTTGAAGGCAGTTTGGTAATTGCTTTGTCAATCCTTTGCTGGTCACTCATTTTTTTATCATTCAAAATAGATTCAATTACCGTAGAACGAAACGGCAAGCTGTTAATGCCGCTAAATGCAACGCGAATTTTCCCTTCATGTACCAGTGCGGCTAAGCTTACGATTGGGTAACCGACTTTTGAGGTGCGAGTTCGCTTTATGCTCTTTGAAGGCAACTTCAGATTTGAAACAGGGACTTTAATTTGCGTTAAAAATGCCCCTTCTTTCAACTCACTACCTGAAAACTTCTCAATTGGAATTTCTTCAATCTTTGTTTGATTGGCAACGGTTACGACCGCATCTGCCACTAAAAGCGGCAATAATCCTTCCCTGTAACCAAGTTGACTCATAAGATTGCCGCCAATCGTAATTTTATTTCTTGAAGTATGGTCTGCGATACGCCGGGTTGTTTCACTTAATAATGGAAAAAGGTTTGATTCAATTAGTTGGTTCAACGTTACCGCTGCACCAATGATAAGACGATCTCCTTGAATCTCCAATACTTTACATTCTGGAATTCCCTTTAAGTCAATAACCGTGTCGACTGTCAGTTTACCACCTCTTGAAAATGTAATTATTTCAGTGCCGCCGGAGAAATAGACAACTTTCTTACCCAACTTCCATTCGCTTGAAAAAGTTTTAATTGCTTCATCAATCGATTCAGGCTTAAAATACTCAAAATCGAACGAGATCATTGACCTACCTCCCTTGTCTGCCATATCAGCTCTGGAGTTAACGGAAGCTTATTCAGTTCCGTTTTGGTTGCCGATGAAAGACTATTAGCCAAAGCCGAAGCAGCACCGATCACCCCGTATTCCCCGATTCCTCTTGCACCGAAAGGTCCATCCTCATTGGGTGTCTCAACGAACTCAACAATATATTCTTTTGGCTGTTCGCCGAACCGCATCAGTTGGTATGTCCTGAAATCTGGATTTTGGATGACTCCCTTATCATTGAATTCAAATGATTCTCCACTTGCTATACTTAGACCAAGGAATATCCCTCCGCGCATTTGTTGAGTGGCAGTCATTGGATTAATAATTGTGCCTCCATCCATTACAGTTATCGCTTTCAAGATTTCATAAGTGTAATTCTGTTCATCCCACTCGATTTCCACTGCTTGTGCACCTACAGACCACCAGGGACCCGGATCACCAAACCCCGTATCCTTATCCATCTCCGTCAATTGCCTTTGAACATGGACTCCAGTTCCTATGATTTGTCCACCGACCGTATGTCCATTCGGGTATTTATATCCTAAGCAAATCGTTTTTATATCAATACCGTAGGTCGGCTTCGACCTTAGATAAACTCTACTATTCCCTACTTCCAAATCATTTTCAGAACATTGTAGAGCAACTGCCCCTATCTTTTTCAACTGTCTAATAGCATCATCCGCTGCTGCCAAAACCGCATTCCCTGCAAGGAAAGTTGTACTGCTTGCGACTGTACGCCATTGATGCGGATTATATTGCGTATTCACTTCCATCGTCACATGTATATCCTTCATGTTCATCTTTAAGCGTTCGGCGGCAATCTGAGCCAATATCGTCTTTGTCCCTTGACCAATCTCTACAGCAGCACAACTTAACTTGACTGTACCGTCTGGCTCAAAAAGCAATACAGCCCCTGCTTGAGCGTTTGTAGATGTAGTGGAAGTTTTCCAGAATAACGAAACACCTTTCGCACGGATTTTACCATTTTCAGTTACAGTAGTTTGATTGCCGTTCCACTCTATCAATTCTTTTGCTCTTATCATACATTTTGCCGTATCCCCGATATTGTTTTCTGTCAATACAGATTGTGTTGGCGTAGAATGGCCAGGCTTAATAGCATTCAACAATCGGAATTCAATCGGATCCACATTCAATTGTTTTGCGAGTTGATCCATCGTGCGTTCAATAGCAAATGTGAGTTCCGGATGACCGTATCCTCTAAAGGAAGTTGCGTAAGGGTGATTCGTATACATGCAATAGGAATCGCACCACACGTTGGGAATATGATAAGGGCCTGTACAATCAAGCGCGGCGGCACGAGTGATACCTGCAGCCTGGTCGGAATATGCCCCTGCCTCTATCAAAAATGTATACTGGCCAGCTAATAACTTTCCTTCTTCATTGACTCCCAATTTTACTGTTGCGTTAAATCCGATATGGCAGGGCGCAGTCATCATGTCCTCTTCACGTTCATATTGCAGTTTAACCAGTTTTCCTCCAACCGCACTTGAAGCCAAATAGGCAAGCGGTTCCAATTGTACTGCACCTTTTCCACCAAACGCACCACCCAACATCGGTATATGGACGATCACTTTCCCAACTTCTATATTGAAAAATTGATTTAAAATCTTTTTGATTGTAAACGGAGACTGGCTTGTAGAATGGACGATGACCCGTCCATCCGGGTTGATCTCTACAGTTGCCGAGCGTGTCTCCATTGCTGCGTGATCCGACAGATTAAAGGAATATGTAGCTGTAATCGTATCTTTACAAGTTGCCCATGCTTGGCCAAATTGGCCTTTTCTGATTTTAATATGACTTGCAATATTAGTACCGGGAACCGGATAGACATTGTCAATGATTTTAGTATACTGCCCCAATTGTTCATGAATGATTGGCGCGTCTTCCTGAAACGCTTGCTCAACCGAATTGACAACTGGAAGTTTTTCATATTTAACGACGATCTTACTTGCGGCCTGTTTTGCTTGATAAGGATAATCGGCAACTATGATTGCAACGGGTTCTCCATAATAACGCACTTTATCAAAAGCGATAGGTGGACGATCCGCAAGTATCGGCCCAATCGGAAAAGGAAATGTGTCCCCAGTTACAATCGCGCGAACGCCTGGTACTTTCCAGGCCTCATTTGTATCAATGGATTTTATACGAGCATGGGCCTCTGTACTCGTAGCGACCTTTGCATGTAACATTCCCGTTATTAATTTATCTCCGAGGTACTTAACATTACCTGTCGATTTTTCTACAGCGTCAATCCGCTGTTCAGCAGTTCCAACAGTTTTTCGAAATTCTTTCTGCAAAACTTTTTTCCTCCCTTGCAAAATAGAGCAAGCCAATTTCGACTACTAGTCATGATTGCCAAGATTACCCTAATTTATAATCCGGGTTTCGAATAAATCGAATGCTATTGGATGAAACTGTTCGTAGAAAATGAACTTAGTTGAGGTGAAGAGGAATGGGATTTATTCCGCAAATGATCGAAACAATCAACAAAACCGATCAGGCTGTTGTACTCGCTCAGATTGTTCATGTAGATGGGTCGGCGTACCGTAAGGAGGGAGCCTGGATGTTCTTTACGGAGAGCGGGTCAAAGATTGGTATACTTAGTGGGGGTTGCCTTGAAAGTGACCTTCACAATAGGGCAAGTGACCTTTTTCATACTAAGAAAGTGGAAGTTTGCGAATTTGACTTAAGTTCCGAAGATGATTTGGGATGGGGGCGTGGCGCCGGATGCAATGGGGTTGTAACAGTTTTGTTAAGGGATGTAGATCATAAATTCAAAAACTGTCTTCTTTTTCTTCATGAACAGTTACAACAAAAGCGGTGTGTAACCTTTTTGCAAGAATTGGAGGGCGATTACAACTACCTTTTTAGTAGTGAAACCAACACAATCGGAACCTTGCCCACTCATAAGGTTTGTGAAGATTTACATGCCTTCCAGCAAGTGGCGGGCCGGAGATGGATTGAAGACGTAGCTTGTTATTATCAAGTAATTTGGCCCAAACCCTCACTCTACTTATTCGGTGCCGGGGCTGATGCAAGGCCGTTTGCAGCTCTGGCTGCGACGGTCGGTTATAGCGTTCATGTTTGCGACTGGAGACAGTCCCTATGTTCAGATAGCCACTTCCCAGCAGCCGCCTCTTTACGAACAGGAAAAATTGAGGAGTTAGTTAAGAATATCACCTTTCATCCACTTGATTCAGTGGTGATCATGACTCATGATTTCCAAGTCGATAAGCATATCTTGCAAAGACTTCAAGACGAGCAACTATTATATATAGGATTATTGGGTTCAAGAAAAAGGACGACACGATTAGTCGGTGGTGAAATTCCCGGTTGGCTGAATTCCCCAATCGGACTCTCAATTGGAGCTGAAGGGCCGCAGGAAATCGCGGTCAGCATCATCGCGCAAATGATTTCCGTCAGAAGGAGAGCCGCCATATGGCCATCATTGGCATCTATTTAGCTGCAGGTTTAAGCCGCCGTATGGGGCAGAACAAATTGGCCCTTCAAGTCGGGAAGATGACACTTGGAAGTTTGGCGCTTGATACGGCGATCGACTCCTCACTCGATCGTATCTGCATCGTGACAAACGCTGATGATGATCTTTCGTGGATGCCAAGCCGAATGAGATTTCATGAAAAATGTACAATACTTCCTTGTCCGGACTCAATTGTTGGACAATCTTTATCTTTACAATGCGGGATTCGTCATGCGATCGCAATCGGAGCGAAAGCCGCAGTTGTCTTATTGGCAGATCAACCGTTTATTACAAAAATGATGATTGATGAAATGATTTCCTGTTATAATACGAATCCGGAAAGCAAGTATGTAGCCACAACACAAGATGGGATGATAAAACCACCCGTCCTCTTCTCGTCTTCCCTCTTCCCCACCTTACTAAATTTACGCGGAGACAAAGGGGCAAGAGAAGTTTTACGTGGTTCATTAATTGATCATGGAAAACGGGTGCCATGTGAGGATCACAGACTTTTATTCGACGTTGATACGCCCGATGACTATAAATCATTACTTTCACATTTCTTTTAGCCAAAAAAACCGACTGCCGTGTGACGGATTCATCTGTCAACGGCAGTCGGTTTTATGATTTTCACGATAAACAACTTTACATAATAAAGTTATACGAAACCTAATTATTTTTCTTCAGAGTACACATAGTGCATTGTCGGATCCGGCTCATGCTTGTCGTATCTCAGTTTCAACAAATCAAACATATGTGTAAATACCACTTTTAATAAGGCGTATCCCGGTATCCCAAGTACTACTCCGGCTACTCCAAATAGTGATCCCGCAGTCAATAATACAAAAATAATCGTAATGGGATGGACATGCAATGATTTCCCCATGATTTGCGGTGATATGAATTTCCCTTCCACGAATTGAACGATTGTCCAAACGGCAGCCAATTTCACTAACATTAATGGCGATGCGACAATCGCTATGATAACCGCAGGAGTAATTGCGATTATAGGTCCCAAATATGGTACAACGCTCGTAAACATTGCAAGTGCACCTAATAATAATGCATATTTCATGCCAATGATGAGAAACCCGATCGAAACCATGATCCCGATACAGATGGCAACGAGTATTTGCCCTTGAATATATGCACTTATCTGATGGTCTGCATCCCTCATAATATCTTCAGCGTCATCCCGAAGACGCGGAGGCAGCATCTTCTTAATCATGATAGGCAATTTTTCACCATCTTTTAATAAGTAAAAGAGAATGAACGGTACTGTAATAATTGCCAAAACAAAACCTGTCAACGCTGAAATGAATGAAGTAACGCCGGATGCAATACCACCAACTGTATCAGCAAAAAATTGACCGATAGTCCCTAATCCATTATCCAATAACTTATTAATATTTATATCCATTTCATTATAAAAGGATGAAAAAATTGACGCCCGTAGAAAGGAGTCGATGTTAATAAGCATTTGTTTAAAATATGTAGGAAACTCTTCGATCAAGTTGGTAAACTGCATTCTAAGGAAAGGAAAAACAAGAAAGACTAATAATGTTAGTAAACCGATCAGGCCAATAAAAATTATGAAAATCCCCCATACTCTTGGTATTTTCAATCGCTCTAAAAAGCGCAAGATTGGTCTTAACAAATAGTATGCGATTGTCGCAAGAATGATCGGCAACACGACAGTGGAAAAAAACACTTTTATTGGATAAAAAATAAAAGCAACTTTACTGAACACTAATATGATAAGCCCGATTAAAAGAAGTGAAAGGAGTATGAACATTGTCGCCTCCCCACCTAAGAACCGAATTATCCATGGCGTACTTGTAGTTTCATTTAACGTTTGTCCCGCTGTTTTTGGCTTATTATTCACAGACTCCCCTCTTCCCTTAATCAATTTTCATATTCAAAAATGCTGATAGTGCCTCTTTATTCTTTTCTACATCAACCTCAATGACAGACCCGGCATGTGAATAGGATGTAAAACGATACGTACCTTCCACAGGTATTGTCATTGTTTTTAAGTCAACTTTTCCTTTCATAAGAAGACTGAGTGCTTTTGAAATCTCATCTTTTGCAGTCAAATCGGTTTGGATAAATCCGGATATCGCACCGGATAATTTAGGGACATGGCGAATCATTCCCGGACGGAGCGCCTCTTCTTTTACAGCTGAAATAACTTCCTGTTGTCTAGCAACCCTTCCAAAATCCCCTTCCGCATCTGCACGAAACCTTGCGTAACCAAGTAGCTCTTTGCCATTCAACTTCTGCTTACCAGGCATTAATGTTACACCGATTTTTTCATGCATTTCTTTTTGCACATCAATCTCAATGCCATTTGGAAAAGCGATATCGACAATGGATTCAAAATTGTCGAAGTCTACGATTGCATAATGATGGATAGGAATTCCGAACATTCCTGTTATCGTATCCTTTGTGGATTGAACTCCATTTAAATAATATGCTGTATTAAGCTTGTATGACCTGTAACCCGGTATATCTGCATAGATATCGCGCATGAATGAAACGAGTCGGATGGATCCTGTCTGTTTATCCCAAGACAATACCATCATCGTGTCTGTTCTTGATTTGCCACTTCCATCATTATCAATTCCTAATAATAGATAATTTTCAACGGATGGTTTTTTCGGATCAACAACATCTCCAGTAAAAGGACCCGGATCGATTTCATTGCCTTTTGCCAATTTCTTTCCCTCTTTATATTGAAAGTATGAAAAAAGGCCGACAACAATGAACGCAATGAACAAAAATGTCATGAATAATCTGCCGATCCTCAATTTCCTTCTTCTACGTCTAGGAACTGGCCCCTCGTATTGGTCTTCTTTCAAATCCGATTCCTCCAAATAATAAAGTCACTTATAGGGACGACTTGTCTCTAACACGGGTTCCGCTTTACTGATAAGTATAACATGTTAATTTCAGTTTATAGCGGCAGATTCCCCAATCGTCAGTCAATGATTTGCATAAGCTGTGTTGAAGGTGGTGGTATAAATGGGTCGTGAATTCGGGAGAGGACATAATTCCTCCTTTGCTTTAATTGTAGTGCTTTTCATCCTGTTAATCATTATTGGTGCTAGCTTTATATGCTAATGAATTCCTAAAACACACAACCACTCATTGGCACCTTGCGGAAAGATTGTGCTTCTGTTTGCTTGCAAACAGAAGCACAATCTTTCTTTTGTTTTATATAAACAAAACCATAAGAGACTATGATACAATTTTCCTCGAAAGGGGTTGTGCATGATGACAGAGAAAAAATTAGAGAAGGCCACTTTTGCTGGAGGTTGTTTCTGGTGCATGGTGAAGCCGTTTAAGGATTGGGAAGGCATCCATGATGTTGTATCAGGATATATGGGCGGCCATGTAGGGAATCCTACATACGAAGATGTTAAGCGTGGAGATTCAGGACATTTGGAAGTTGTGGAAATTACATACGACCCTTCCCTTTTCACGTATAACGAATTGCTGGACTTATATTGGCCGCAAATTGATCCGACTGATGCAGATGGTCAATTCCAAGACCGTGGACATTCGTATTCCACTGCTATTTTCTACTATACCGAAGAACAAAAAGAGGCTGCAGAACTTTCGAAAGTCAAACTTGAACAAAGTGGAAGATTCTCAAAACCAATTGTAACAGTTATCCGGCCTGCGGAAACGTTCTACCGTGCGGAGGAATACCATCAGGATTATTATTTAAAAGAAAAGACTCATTATGAAGAAGACCGTGCAAAATCCGGACGAGATGAATTCATAACTGAAAACTGGAAATGAACCAATTCAAAACCGGATCACATTGGAGTCCGGTTTTATATATCAGACAACTTTACAATCAAAATTCATTGATAAAAAAGTGCGGATAACGGATTGAACACAATACCATTAATGTGTGGATTCATGTTATAATAGGAGCATTGTGAATTTAGGAGGATTTTTATGATAGCAGTCAGTAATGTAAGTCTTCAATTCGGTGACCGTAAACTGTTTGAAGATGTAAATATACAGTTTAACCCCGGTCATTGCTATGGTTTAATCGGTGCAAACGGTGCTGGGAAATCGACTTTCCTTAAAATTTTGTCTGGTGAACTTGAACCGCAGACAGGTAATGTCATCATGAACAAGGATGAGCGTCTGGCCGTCCTAAAACAGAACCATTTCGAGTATGAAGAAAATGAAGTGCTCGATACGGTTATCATGGGACACAAACGTCTATATGATATCATGACCGAAAAAAATGCAATCTACATGAAAGAGGATTTCTCCGATGAAGATGGCATGCGCGCAGCTGAACTTGAAGGTGAATTCGGCGAGTTGAATGGATGGGAAGCTGAGTCAGAAGCGGCTATTTTGCTACAAGGGCTTGGTATACCTGAATCCCTTCACCATGTGAAAATGGCTGAGCTGACAGGTTCAGATAAAGTAAAGGTACTGCTTGCGCAAGCGCTATTCGGAAAACCTGACGTCTTACTACTTGATGAGCCTACGAACCACTTGGACTTAAAAGCGATCCAATGGCTTGAAGAGTTTCTTATCAACTTCGATAATACTGTTATCGTAGTTTCCCATGACCGTCACTTCTTGAATAAAGTATGTACACAAATTGCAGATCTTGACTTCTCGAAAATTCAACTTTACCCAGGAAACTATGATTTCTGGTATGAATCCAGCCAACTGGCTTTAAGAATGGCACAGGATCAAAACAAGAAAAAAGAAGAGAAAATCAAAGAACTTCAAGCGTTCGTTGCGCGTTTCAGTGCAAATGCCTCAAAATCCAAACAAGCGACTTCAAGGAAAAAAGCCCTTGAGAAAATCGAATTAGATGATATTCGTCCATCTTCCCGTCGATACCCATTTGTCAACTTCCAAATCGGACGTGAAATCGGGAATGATGTATTATCTGTCCAAGGACTTTCAAAATCACAGGAAGGCAAAGTGTTGTTCAAAGATGCTACATTTACGATGAATAAAGAAGATAAAATAATTCTTCTTGGAAATCCTTTAGCAAAAACAGCTCTCCTTGAAATCCTTGCTGGAGAATCTGAACCCGATGAGGGGTCATTCAAATGGGGTATTACAACATCCCGTGCGTACTTCCCTCTTGATAACAGTGAATATTTTGAAGGCAACGAAGCATCATTAGTCGAGTGGCTTCGTCAATATTCTCCGGAAGATCAGACCGAAACATTTTTACGCGGTTTCCTTGGTCGAATGCTCTTCTCAGGTGAAGAAGTGAAAAAGAAACCATCTGTCCTTTCCGGTGGAGAAAAAGTTCGATGCATGCTTTCTAAGATGATGTTAACAAATGCAAACGTTCTATTATTGGATGAACCGATGAACCACTTGGATTTGGAATCTATTCAAGCGCTTAATAATGGTTTAATCGCATTTAAAGGTGCAATGCTATTTACTTCACATGACCAGCAATTCATTCAAACTGTTGCGAACAGAATCATTGAAATCCGTGAAGACGGAACAATTTTCGATAAAATGATGCAATATGATGAATACCTGGAATGGAAAGAACAACAAACAGTATCCAATTAAACATCGACAACCGCTTTTCTCATTATGGGAAAAGCGGTTCTTTTAATTATAAAGCGGAAGGCGGCGCATAGCCTCGACAGGCGGTGGAGGTCTTGAAAAAAAGGCGGTTTTTGCCTTTTCTTTCAAGACTGAAGCGACCCGAGAGGCTGCCGCCTGTAGCTGGATTGTTCCTGAAAGGATAATCATTTTTATTACGGGTATATTATTTCAAAAGGAGAGTGTTTTTTCATGAGGATATATCGTCTAACAATTGCACTGTTGTTAACCACCCTTTTAGTCATGGGATGCTCAAACAAAACAACCACATTAAATAATTCCGGAAATAGCGGGGAGTCAAATGATTCGGACCAAGTTACGGAGAATGGCAAAAACCAAGTGAAAGAAACTGTCGATGAATCATTGAAGAATTACTTCTTACCGGAAGGTTCAAAAGCTCATTTCCATGGTGAAGGAAATGAATTTGCGGAATTCGATATGACGTTTGCAATGCCGTATGAGAATATCGTCGGAGTTCATGTGAATAATGGAGGGGCAATAATAAGGTATATATATAAGATTGAGAAAGATCAAATAACAACCATTAACCACACCGCAGTAGATATGAATGCAGACTTCCCCTCTCTTGAGGAAATTGAGGCAATGAAACCTGAAGGGGTTTATTTGAAAAAACCATTTAAAGTAGGTACCACTTTTGGGAAGTGGAAAATAACTGAAACTGATGTAACTGTTGAAACCCCCTACCAAACATTTGATAATGCTTTTGTGATTGAATCGGAAGAAAATAATGCAGTAAACCGAAAATACTTTGTTGAAGGCTATGGTGAGGTTAAACGTGAATCCATCATGGAAGCCGAAAATAACCAGAAATTCATCGTCTCTTCAACATTGGAATCAGTTTCAAAACCATAAAAAAAGAGGCTCCCGTGAAGGGCCTCTTTTATGTGACGAATTATAGTTTCACTACGTTAGCAGCTTGAAGACCACGATTGCCTTCTACAACTTCGAATTCAACTTGTTGACCTTCATCCAAAGTTTTAAATCCGTCTCCCTGAATAGCAGAGAAGTGTACGAATACATCGTCTTCCCCTTCAACTTCGATAAATCCGAAGCCTTTTTCAGAGTTGAACCACTTTACAGTACCTTGTTTCATGTGTGACTACCTCCAAATAATTTACTTACTAATACATGAAAAAATTCACATATTACAAAAAGCACCGACAACGCCGATCACCTTTTGTAATACGTGAATACGTTTGTTTCGGTAAAGCCTTTTTAGTTACTGATACTATACCATACCCATTTTATTTGTCAATATAACAATATCAAATATTCGAATTATTTATTGGTGCAAGTGGAAACGGCTTACCGTCGACCAAAGAAATAATCCCATGAAAGATTTGAAGATCTTCATCGCAACCCTCACAGAAAATACGTTCAGCTTCGGACCAATATGCAAAGAAACAACTTTTCCGTTCTTCCTTGTATTTATATTTTGCTTCAAATTCATTTTTTAATTCATCCAAGTACACAATTGCGTCTTGTGCCGTCTCAAATGTTTTTCGAGACTGAATCATACTCTCCCAGTCCTCAAACATCCACCACGGCTCGTAATCCGCTTTCAGGTATATTATTTCAAAGACCATTTTTACTTCCCCCCATTATTCCGACCGTGAGTGTGGGTTTATTTTATCAAATCTGAAGAAACTATCCAAGTAATTGGATTTGGCATTTATAACACTGTAATTCAACGGCAAATCAGGTATAATTGCACTAATGACATGAAACTTATAACGAAGATAAACGTATAAAGTATATGATGAGAAAAGCAAGGAGGCCTGGAGATATTGAAAGAAGTCAAACAGTTTTTCCAAAGACACCTAATAACAGCACCGATTAGTTTCGGTTCTTGGTTGACAATGACCTTGGCAGTAGGCATGAATCCTCTCGCTGCAACAGGCCTGATGATTGCAATTTACCTAGGCGGTAATTTTACGATTAAACAAATACAGCTTACCTCGAATGTAAAAGAACTTGGAATGTCAAGATCCGAATATAAGCATATCAAAACTCAATTGAATGAAGCGAAGGTTAAAATTAATAAGCTGAATGGACTTTATGGTCAGGTCCGTTCTGTCCAAGCTTTTAAGCAGGTTTACGAGATAAATAATCTTGCGAAGAGGATTTTAGCTATAGTACGCAAAAACCCGAAGAAATTCTACCATGTAGAAAAGTTTTTCTATTCACATCTCGATTCGGCAGTCGAATTGACGTCCAAATATGCAATCCTTGTAAATCAACCATTGAAAGATCAAGAAATCAGGGTTGCCCTTCAACATACAAGGGAAACACTTAATGATGTGAATAGGCAGTTGGAACAGGATTTAAGGGGGGCTCTTGCTACAGATATTGAACAGCTTCAACTCGAGCTGGATTATGTAGATGTTACAATGAAAAAGAATAAACCGATGCTTGAAATGAAAGGAGATATGCATAATGACAGGGAATAACGTGACGAATAATGAGGTAAAGACAATGGATGACCTTTTGGACAATCCATTTAACGTAAATGAACCATTATTGCCTAAGGAAATGCAAACTGAGCAAAGCAAAGGTCAGGTGGCCGTTAAGCTTATGGATCGCTTGACTCCAGAAGAACAGGAAAAAGCAAAGCAACTTGCAGAGCAAATCCCTGTTGGAAATTATGAAGCAATCATAACATATGGTGCGAATGCTCAAAATGAATTATCTAGATTTTCTCATAAAATGTTAGACCATGTGCAAAGCAAAGACATCGGTCCTGTCGGAGATGTGCTTAGTGACTTAATGAGTAAACTTTCGGAGATTGATCCTGAAGATTTAGCCGAAAAGAAGAAGTCTGGCCTATCCCGCCTATTTAAGAAAGCTACACGTTCTATCCAAGAGATGATGACGAAGTATCAAAAACTAAGCACACAAATCGACCGGATCGGTGTACAGCTTGAGCATTCCAAACGCGGATTGCTTGAAGATGTGCAGATGTTAGATAACCTGTATGAGCAAAACAAGACCTATTTTCAAGCGTTGAATGTCTATATTGCTGCAGCGGAACTAAAACGTGATGAGATTGCAAATGTAATCATTCCGGAAATGCAAAGGAAGGCCGAACTGTCGAATGATCAGATGGCGTTCCAAGAAGTGAATGATATGGGTCAATTCCTTGACCGTCTGGAGAAACGCTTATATGATCTTCAACTATCAAGACAGATTACGATCCAAAGTGCACCGCAAATTCGAATGATTCAACAAACGAACCAAACGCTTGCGGAGAAGATCCAATCGTCCATTATGACTTCCATTCCTTTATGGAAAAACCAAATTGCGATAGCGTTAACATTGAATAGACAACGAAAAGCTGTTGAGTCACAAAAGTTAGTGACAAAGACAACCAATGACCTGCTATTAAAGAATTCAGAGATGCTAAAGGTAAATTCAATTGAAACGGCGAAAGAGAATGAACGTGGAATTATTGAAATCGATACGTTGAAAAAGACTCAAGAGAATTTGATACAAACAATCGAAGAAACACTTCAAATTCAAGCAGATGGTCGTGTTAAACGTAAAGCTGCTGAAGTTGAAATCGCTCGTATGGAGGAAGAATTGAAACAGCGTCTTCTTGCCGTACACGAAAAAACACAATCCCCGCAGCGACCTTATTAAAATAACGGAGCCCAACCTTAACTACAAATAACAAACCGCCAACAATGGCGGTTTGTTATTTTTTATTACCCAATCGCAATCGACAACAGCTTTCTAAGAATCCTAAGGGTTTGATCTGTAAAATTTTCTACTGAATGTGACGCAGCGGATTTGTTACCGAACATCATTGAGAACAATGCTCGTTGGTCATCAGTCGGTTCTTCAGATGCTAAAAATAAATGAATGACCGATATCCCCTTCTTCTCCGCCTCCATTACAGCTTCCCTCGTATCTAAAATACCATTACGGTCATAGCCAAATGCGGAAGGCTCGCCATCCGAAAAAACAAGTAAGTACTTATTCTTTTCAGGTCTCCTCAAAAGTCTTCGCGTCATCCATCTTATCGCAAAACCGTCTCGATTATCTTCATTCGTTTCAAATGAAAGAATTGATAATCCACTATCCAGCCGTTGTTCAGGAAACGTATGCATCAGGCCAAACACATTCGGTTGTACCTCTTTTGTTGCATGGTTGGCATCTTCATAATAGGATGAAATTTCATGCGGGACGGATAGTTGCCTTAATACGTCATGGAACATCAAGACTGCCTTCTTCGTTTCATCAAGCTTATCCATCATCGAAGCTGACCCATCGACCATCAACCCGAAAACTGCATCTAATTTATCCGAAGGGATGTTTTTTCGATAAAACGGTCTCGGCCGTTCATCGACTAGTAAAGTCGTAAGCTTTGGCGATAATCGTCCTTTTACTAATCCGGTTCTTCTTGCATCCTCTTTTAGCTCAATTCGTTTCTTCATTTCCTCAACAAATGAACGAATATACGGCTTATGTTCTTCACGCCATTTTAACAACTTGACCTTATTGGATTCATCATTTACCGCTTCAATCACTTTTTCCTCAAAGACTACATTGGCATTCTCTTTCCCAAATTCCTGACAAGCTTTTTTCTTCCCAATCTTCTTTGCGCTTTGCTCACGCTCTTCATCAGACCACTGCTCACTTTCATTCCCTTCAGATTGTCCAGTTCCGATTTCTTGAACCTCGGCATTTTCATTGCCTTCTGTTACATTACTCCCGTTTCCCCTACCAGCTCTTCCATGCTCAAGTTCATATTCAAGATGGACGCCTGACTCACTTTCACTTTCGCGATGCCAAGTACGAAAGACTTCATCAATTGTTTCTTTGACTTCCGCCTCCCCTTTTTCTGCTTCTTCCATTCCATCATGATAATGAAACACTGCAGTCTCATTTGAAATCGAATCACCAATTGCATAATACTGATGGATTAGATCTTGCTCGATTACCTCTTCAATCATATAGATAATGCGCTCCACTACAGCCATCATTTTGGAGGTTGATGTCGAATCAGTTGCATGAGAAGCAATCAGAAGAATCTGTTCTATAGGCAACTCCCAGTTCACAGTCGATTGTGCAAACAAGCTATCATGTAGCGTTATGAATAGCTGATCCATTAAGGCATCTGCATAAAAACCTTTTTTGAAATTAGAAATAAACCTGTCATGGTGGAATTCGAGCATTAACTTTCGCCTAACAGAAAATGCCCTTCCTGTACCAGGTCGTTGCTTTTCCACAAGATCCATCAGTCTGAACTCTTCAAACATAAGTAACAATTCTTCTGCAAATTTTCGTAAGTGGTGGTTTTCATACCGTTGGCGAAACTTAAGCCAATCACTAACAGAAAAGTTCTTCCAAAAACCAGAAGTCATCAAGTAAACATCAGAAAGTCTACCCGCATGGGTGATCTCCTCAGATCGGTGCCTCCAAAATACACTTAAAGATATACCGCCCTCTTTTGGTTGTAACTCAAACAGTTTTCTTTCGGTCAATGCAAGATACGGGGCATCCGCAAGCGCCCTTCCTAATCGTTCGTAGAGCAAAAGTTGGTTGGCATCGATCGTTTCGTCATTGAATTGAATAAACCGATTTAACTTAACCATTGGATTCGCCTCATTTCACCCACGTATCCACTAACTCCATGATCAGCTTTTGTTCCATTTTGTCATCTAATTTCTCTGCAATTGCATATTGAATTGCGCGTCTTACCGGAATATGCTCGGCAAGTGCGAAGCAATCCAACAAACTTCTCACTGAAGCTGCCTCTTCTGATAAGAGACCATTCACCACTTGCTTCTTTAAATCCTCATTAATATTCATCATTGTATCAACCAAAGTCGGACTTGCTTCAGGAAATTGATTTTGAATGATTTCCCTTAGTTGAACACCTGCAAGATAAGGAATGGCGAATGAAACGAATCGGTTTTTTAATGCTTCGTTCATAGGTGATGTCCCAACGTAGCCTTCGTTTATAGCAGCGATAACGGTGAAATGTTTGTGAGCGTGTATGACTTCCCCTGTAAATGGATTTGTTAACATACGCCGATGATCTAAAACGCTATGTAGAATTGGTAACGTTTCTGGTTTCGCCATATTAATTTCGTCGATATACAGGATATGTCCCTTCTTCATTGCCTGGACAACCGGGCCTTCTACGAATTCGATGAATGTTTGACCGTCTTTTGTGATTATTGTTTTAAAGCCCAACAAGGACTCTGCATCTAAATCTACAGAACAGTTCACACTATGCATCGGTTGATGAAAAAACTCGGAAATACTTTGAGCAAGTTTTGTTTTTCCCGAACCGGAAGGCCCTTTTAACAGAATTGGTTTTTTCAATACGACTCCAATTAATATATCTTCCCATAGATCGGGAATGGGTGAAATATAACCGCCTTCCTGAATTAAGGAAGTTTCGTTTTCTCCATATCTTCTTGTTTGTCGCTGTTGCTGTTCATTATTGATGATTGAGTTCACTGCTGTTAATCCTCCATTAAAAAAGCCCGATGCCTGAGTAAGGCATCGGGCGAATTTTTATTCGAAATACGTTTTATAATAGCCGCCGACTTTGCCTGTATTATCTACGATGAAAATGAATTCTTCTGTTTCATTTTTAACGTCATACTCCTTATTAGGAGTTAAGACGTTCGTGACAACATACTTTTCTGCATTGGCATGTTTACAGACGACTTTTCGGATTGTTGGAGCGGTTGTCCAATCTTTAAAAGACATATAATTCACCTTCCTTGCTTCAATTCGAAAAACGGCCCGATATAAAATCGGGCCATTGTTTATATTTTAACCTATTAAGATCCAAGAAGTAAATCTTCAGGATTTTCGATTAGTTCTTTTACCATTTTCAAGAAGCCGACTGAATCTTTTCCATCAATGACGCGGTGGTCGTAAGACAATGCGATGTACATCATCGGACGGATTTCGACTTTGTCACCGACAGCAACTGGGCGTTTTTGAATTGTATGCATTCCAAGAATACCAACCTGAGTTCCGTTAAGGATTGGTGTAGAGAATAGGGACCCGAAAACGCCGCCGTTTGTAATTGTAAATGATCCACCCGACATATCAGCAATCGTCAACTTATTGTCTCTTGCTTTTACTGCCAATTCTCCAATTGTAGATTCAATCTCTGCAAAGTTCTTGCGGTCTGCATCACGAACGATTGGAACAACTAGACCACCTTCAGTGGAAACAGCAATACCTACATCATAATAGTGTTTCAAGATGATTTCATCACCGTCAATTTCTGAGTTGACGTATGGATACTTTTTAAGTGCTGCAACAACTGCTTTTGTGAAGAATGACATGAAACCAAGACGTACATCATTCTTGTCATAGAATTCATCTTTTTTGCGTGAACGAAGTTCCATTACTGCAGACATATCGATTTCATTGAAAGTTGTCAACATAGCTGTAGATTGTCTAACTTCAAGTAAACGTTTTGCAATGGTTTGGCGGCGACGCGTCATTTTCTCACGAGTTTCGCGCCCGTCTTGTACAGGTGCTGATGCTGCCGGTTTTGCAGCTTGTGCAGCAATTGGTGCCGTAGAAGCAGTACCGTGAGCAGCGACATCTTGTGCACGTACGCGGCCCATTGGGTCAACCGGAGAAACCGCAGCAAGGTCGATTCCTTTTTCACGAGCTAATTTCCTAGCTGCCGGGCTTGCGATTGTGCGATCAGTAGATGTTTGTTCCGTAGTTTTTGAAGCAGCTGATGCAGCTTCTGCTTTAGGAGCTTCTTCCACTTTCGCTTCCGGTGCCGCCGTAGCAGTTGGTGCTGCTGCCCCTGAACCTTCGCCGACTACAGCAATAATTTGGCCGACTTCAACTGTATCGCCTTCAGCAGCAAGTAGTTCTTGAATTACCCCAGCCTCTTCGGAAATGACTTCAACGTTGACTTTATCTGTTTCCAACTCAACGATGAATTCGCCTTTTTCAACACTTTCACCTACTTGTTTTAACCACTTTGCAATAGTTCCTTCTGTTATCGATTCTGCAAGTTCTGGTACTCTGATCTCAGCCACAATAAATTCCTCCTCTATTGTACCGTCACGACGGTTTGTAACACTTATCAATTTCTATAATTATTAAGCTATTACTTTTTCAAAGCTTCGTCAATAATTCGTTGTTGTGCAACTTTATGAGCATCTCCGCTTCCCTCTGAAGGACTTGCGCGGTGAATTCGACCGGTATAAGAAACTTTCTTTCCATCAGCGATTTCTAACAGATACGGTAAAGCAAATGACCATGAACCCATGTTCTTCGGTTCTTCTTGGACCCAAACAAGTTCTTCCGCGTTAGGGAAACGTGCAACGATTTCGGCAATTTTCTCAGATGGGAATGGATACAATTGCTCAACGCGAACGATGTGCAAGTGTTCAAATCCGTCTCCGTCTTTAACTGCTTCAGCAAGATCGATTGCCACTTTACCGCTTGCAAATAGAACTTTCTTGACCTTTTTAGGTTCCTTGCCTGTTCCTGATTGCTCAAGAACGGTTTGGAAGTGACCATTTGCCAAATCACTTGGAACTGCACCAACAAGTGGATGACGAAGCAGTGATTTAGGAGATACGATGACTAACGGACGTTCCACTTCAGTGCCAAGCATTTTTGCCTGTCTACGTAATACGTGGAAATAGTTCGCTGCACTTGAGATATTGGCAACCGTCCAGTTATTTTCAGCGCAAAGTTGTAAATACCTTTCAAGGCGTGCACTGGAGTGCTCTGGCCCTTGACCTTCATATGCATGTGGCAGTAGGATAACCATTCCTGATTGCTGCCCCCATTTTGAATGGCTGGAAGAGATGAATTGGTCAAACATGACTTGCGCCATATTTGCAAAGTCACCATACTGTGCCTCCCAGATTGATAATGCTTGATCTTTTTCCAGATTATAACCGAACTCATATCCAACTACAGCAAATTCAGTCAATGGACTGTTATAGGCTACAAAGGAGGCATTCGATTCACTGATATGATGAAGTGGCACAAACTCTTCACCTGTTTTTTCATCATGCAATACAAGATGTCGGTGAGCAAATGTCCCCCTTTGGACATCCTGGCCTGTGATTCGGATCGGCTTACCATCTTGAAGGATGGATCCGAAAGCCAATTGTTCCGCATGCGCCCAATCAATTTTTCCTTTACCTTTGAACGGTTCTTCGCGACGTCTCAAAATCCTATCCAATTTACCGAATACTGAGAAGCCATCCGGGTAAGTTAGGAGTTCTTCATTCATACGCTCTAGTCTTTCCTGTTCTACACCTGTCTCAAGATTCTCAGGATATCCTGCCATAACGTAGTCAGGTGTTGCATCGGAAAGTTTTTCAGCGTCAGAAGTATGATCTTTTACTCTGTCATAAGCGGATTGCATCATCGCGAATATATCAGCATCCATTTTTTCAACGTCTGTATCCGATAGAATGCCGGAATTTACAAGTTCAGCTCCGTAAAGCTGCCTTGCAGTTGGATGTTTATGAATTTGATGGTACATCAATGGGTTTGTTACCAATGGCTCATCCATTTCATTATGACCATATCTACGATAGCCAATTAGGTCTATTAAAATATCTTTCCCAAATTTTTGACGATATTCAAATGCAAGCGCAGCTACAGCCATTACATCTTCTGGACTATCTGCGTTGACGTGCATAACTGGCACTTCAAAACCTTTTGCAGGATCAGATGAGTAATGAGTGGAACGTGAATCATAATATTCTGTTGTGAAACCGATTGTGTTGTTTGCAATAATATGGATGGACCCACCCGTTTTATATCCACGAACACGGCTATAGTTGAACGTTTCCGGCACAATTCCTTGGCCAGGGAACGCTGCATCCCCATGAATCATAATGGAATAAGCTGCTTTCATGTCCTGTTCAGGCAATCCAGCATGGCCAGTAGTTTCTTGAGCAGCTCTTGTCTGCCCGTTCACTACTGGGTTTACGACTTCCAAATGGGATGGATTGTAAGCAAGGAAACGTTCAGTGCCAGACGGTGCTTTGTAAAGAGCTCCCATATGGTATTTAACGTCGCCAAACCACCCACGTGACGTAACAAGTGAACCATCTTCAGGGATGAAGGGATCAGATGGAACGCCTGCAAATTCAGCAAACATCATTTCATAAGGTTTATTTAAAATATGTGTCAATACATTTAAACGGCCACGGTGAGCCATGCCAATCAACACTTTTTTCATTTTTTCAGATTCAGAGCGACGAACCAGTTCATCAAGAAGGATAACAAGAGAGTCAAGTCCTTCTATAGAAAATCTTTTCGCTCCGACAAATGTGCGGTGTATGAATTTTTCGAAACCTTCAATCTTGGTCAATCTTTCAAGTATTTCTTTTTTGTCTTCATTCGAAAGAGTAATGGAAACTTCGCCATTTTCAATCTTGCTTTGAATCCATGTACGTTCTTCTTCATCAATAACATGGGCAAATTCATAAGCGATTTTCCCAGTATACAAAGATTTTAAATAGTTAACAGCATCCATTCCATTTTCCACATTTGAGGGTGGATTTTTTAAGAACAAAGAAGCTGGCATTGCTATCAAATCGCTTTCGGATAACCCATAATAGGAAAGTTCTAAGCGAGTTGAGTCTTTTGGTCTGTCATTTAGCGGATAAATATCTGAAGCAAGATGTCCGTATGCACGGATGGCGTCGATTAAGGTATAAGCAGCAAGTACCTTGCCAAAATCTCTAACAGGTTTAGCTGAAGTAGCGACGGTTTGTTCTGCTGCATCGACCGATGGTGCTCCATAGCTTCTGAACATTTCAGCAAGCTCTGGGTCTACAGATTCAGGTGACATTTTGAACTGTTCATACATTTCCATTACATACCCAAGATTCGGACCGGTAAATACTGAGTAAGGTGAACGTTGGGTACCTACATTGTTCGACATGTAAAATGACCTCCACATTTGCCTATTGGCCTGTTGTGTTTAATTTTTTATCCGTATCCATATTACCACGCAAATTATATTACCGAAAGGGTTTCGTTCTAATAAATTGACATTTTTGCATTAAAGAACAATATACTATAAGTTAGATAAATTCGACAATTCTCGACATTTTTCTAATACACAAAACCTATTACAGCTAATTTCTGTATGACAGTATCAAATCGACCATCGTTTCAGGAGATTTTGTGTTTGAGACTTTTCTCATGTTTTCTATTAGTTCAATTTTCTCTTCAACTAACTGGTTAAAAAGATTCATCATCGATACGTTTTCCAAATCCTCCTCCTGCACTATTTGCGCAATACCAAGGGACTTGAAAAGTGATGCATTCAGAAGTTGGTCCCCCCTGCTTTTTGCAGCTGAAAGAGGAATAAGCAGCATAGGCTTGTGGACTGACAATAATTCAAATATAGCATTCGAACCTGCCCTTGAAACTGCAAAATCCGCAGCTGCCAATAAATGTGGTAAGCCTTCTGTTACATATTCAAATTGCGAATATCCAGGGATACGCTCCAACGACTCTTCTATATTGCCTTTCCCGCAAAGATGAATTACTTCATAGTTTGCCAAGATTGAATTCAAATCTTTTCGAACAGCATCGTTCAGTACAGCAGAACCTTGGCTGCCCCCCATGACAATGAAAACAGGTTTTTCCCCGGTCAGACCAGCAATACGTAAGCCATCATTCCGGATTCCACTAAATATTTCGGGTCTAATAATTGCCCCTGTACATGTTGCTTTTCCATTTGGTAAATAGTCAAGTGTCTGTTCAAAAACCGTGAAAATATGATTAGAGAACGGCAACGCAAGCTTGTTTGCCAGACCTGGTGAAACATCTGATTCATGGGCAACAACTGGGATTTTCGCTAACTTAGCTGCGAGTACGACAGGTACAGAAACAAATCCTCCTTTTGAGAACACGATTTCCGGCTTAAGTTTTCTTAAGATGGAATACGCTTGTAAAACGCCTGCACCGACTCGGAATGGATCCGAAAAATTCTTCATGGAAAAATAACGCCTTAACTTTCCACTTTGAATCGCATGGTAGGTTACGTCCGTGTGACCATCATTTATCAATTCCTTTTCGATTCCATCGTGGGAACCAATATAATGGATTTCATATCCTTTTTCGTTAAAAACCGGTATTAGTGCTTCGTTTACGGAGACATGCCCCGCAGTTCCGCCGCCCGTCAATACAATTACTGGCCGTTTCATCTGGCCATTCACCTCATCCATCTTTTTTTTACTTTTTTTCTCAATTACTACTTTGCCATTATAGCAAAGAAATCATGGTACAATGTTGTTTGATTTGCATAAACTTCAAATTTTGCTTGAAGCCGTATGGAGCTCGATTTTATCGCGAGTTCCTGTCATGGAAGGAGAATTGGTATGGAAGTTGTTACACCATTGAAACAGAAAACAAATATGCTTTTTAAAATTGTAATTCCTATACTTATCACACAGATTGCACTCTATTTAATGACTTTTTTTGATATTCTCATGACAGGCAGGTACAATACAGATGATTTGGCAGGCGTCACAATCGGTTCCTCCTTCTGGACACCCGTCTATACCGGATTAGCTGGTATTCTTATGGGTCTTACGCCAATAATCGCTCATTATATCGGGGGTGGCAAGAAGGACGAGGCCCGCCCCTCTGTTCAACAAGGGATTTATTTATCTGTAGTACTTGCAGTGATCGTTTTCTTCATAATGATGTTTGTAGTAATCCCGTCCCTTAATCATATGCCATTGGAAGGTGCAGTTAGGATTGTAGCAGCTGATTACTTGAAAGGAATGAGCATCGGCTTGCTTCCCCTGTTCGCCTACACAGTGCTTCGATCGTTTTTCGATGCACTTGGGGCAACTCGCGTGTCAATGTTCATCATCCTTTTATCTGCTCCGATTAACGTCATTCTCAATTACTTATTGATTTATGGAAATTTCGGTTTCCCTGAAATGGGAGGGGCTGGCGCTGGCTTTGCTTCGGGCATTACATACTGGATGGTTTTCTGCATCGCATTCCTGATCGCTTGGAAACGGAAATCTTTCCAGTCCTTTTTTCTGTTTTCAAAATGGGAAACCGTTTCATTTAAGCGTTGGAAGACAATCTTGAAAATTGGCGTTCCGATTGGGTTAGCAATATTTGTAGAGATTAGTATTTTTTCGGTTGTTACACTTTTGATGAGCGGTTATACGACTGCTACAATTTCTGCCCACCAAATCGCATTGAATTTCACCTCGCTCTTATATATGGTTCCCCTCAGCATTTCTATGGGCGTTACCATATTGGTTGGACAGTCAATCGGGGCTAAAAAACCGAAAGATGCAAAGCACTATAGTTTTCTTGGTGTATGCATAGCTGTACTTTTTAGCATTATTTCAATTATAATTTTATTGACGTTTAGAGAGCCTATCGCATCAATGTATACGACAGACACCGCTATTATTAACCTTGCAACCAAGTTTTTCATCTTTGCGGCTTTCTTTCAATTATCTGATGCAATCCAAGCACCAATTCAAGGATCGTTGCGGGGTTACAAAGACGTCAATATGACGTTTATAATGGCGATTACCTCATTCTGGGTGATTGGTCTACCTGTAGGATATGTAACAGCGAATTTAACAGATCTTGGACCTTATGGATATTGGGTTGGCCTCATTGCCGGATTGACAATCGGTGCGATTTCTTTAAGCATTCGGTTGATCTATATCCAAAAGAAAAGTGAAAAAAGATTAAATCCCGAGGCCGGCTAATACGGATCGGGATTTTTCAATCATAAATACTTGTCCTTTTCATTTTCATTGTCACGTTGACTTCAATCGGCAAAGTGGAGTATGTTTCGCTCCAGTCGCCCTTATTCCACATCTTTTGGTGAAATGCATGAACGGTTCGCCCAAAACCGATAATATCGCTCTTATTTTCTTGTGTTTTTTTTATAATTTTATCAAAGTCCTTCTTAATCTCGGCAGAAAGGAAGTTTTCGGTCTCTCTTCTGATATTCTTGCTATTCAAGTTGTTGTTAGGGAATTCCACAACACTGAAGTTAATAACGTAGTTCACACTGATCCGGTCATTGGAAATTTTCATTTTACGACGGGTGTTGATAATTTCAATCGTGATGGGGCTATCCCTCTCCTTCCAATGAAAACTTAGGCGAGTGTACTTTCCTTGTTGCTTTTTCATAACTCCCGCCAAAACCGCTTCTTGTTTTTTCAGTGTTGCACCCGTATATTTTCCATGGCTGAACAACGCAATCCCTTCAATGGTTGGAATTCCATTATCATTGATAGTCAAATACGGCAAACTTAGATCGATTGTATCATCAAGGAGTATTTTTACCGACTCTCCCATTGTGTTTTCCGTAATATATGAATAGAGGACGGCCGTACGGAGTAATTCTGGATAGAAATCAGCAACCTCTGTATTTAAATCTCCCGGAGGTTTAAAATATTGTTCCATATCCCCTTCAACGATTGCCAAATAACTTGTAATCCGATTCCGCGGTGACCTGAAAAACATATCCAATTGTTCATGTAATTCGTTTTTAGCAATCTCACTAGATACTAATAATACTTCAAGATGGGTAAAATCAAGTGCTTCCATCGTGCGGTGGTTTGCATCCTCTCTAGCACTTCTTCCTGAAATCCCACTTCCTTCGGACTGAGTGTAGCTTATAGTATCATTGTGAAAAGTTGGATACGAAAAAAACTCTTTCACCTGTCCGCCTGAAGTTGTTATCCCCATGACAGGAACAATTGTTACATCTTTGTATTGGGATTCATCCCAACAGCCACCAAGGAAAATTGACGGAATTGCAAGAAGTGCTAAAACAACTTTTCTCATTGCTTTCCCCTCCTATTCATCAAGATAACAACAGCCGGAAAAAATACAGAAAACACGATATGTGCGTAGATAGAAACTTGCCGAATAATTTCAATCCGATCTTTCGTTGCCAAGAAGGTTGAAGTAATTACAATCAGGACATGAAAGAGAATGATGAAACGATTACTTGGACTTTTATAGTGTGTTTTTCGTACATGAATACACATGAATATATAGATTGAAATTGTAATTATGCTCCAACTTATCCATATAAAAAGGAAAAACAGGTCAAGCCGTTCAACGAATGTAACTTTTTGAAACTTTAATAAATAAAGAAGAGGCTCAGTGACGAACTTGAAACCGTTCAAAGGGAAAAAAAGTAATACAAAAATCAGTCCAGTAAAGAAAAATAAAAACCATATACTTTGGTAAATAAAAAGCGGTTTACCATTCACTTTCTCATCAGCTTTGACATACTTCCTCAGAAACAAAAACATTTCAACTCCAATGAATGTTGCCTGCACAAAGAATAACCCTTTTAACATAGACTTGTAATCAGTAACATCAATCGGGAAAAGATAAGTCCATACAAGTTCTGGTAAAGCCATGAATAGAAAAAGGACGAAAAAAGGAATCATCGGTAAAATGATTACTGGTAAATTGATAAGCGTTTCAGGTTTCCTTGTATTCGCATACAATGAAACCCCTACCATAAAGGCCATCGTGACAATCTGAGGGGTGTTTGGAAAGAGCCAAATGGCAATTGTGTAATTGATATAAGCTAAAAAAGAGACGATGATAAAAAACCAATAGACTATATATAAATGAGATACAAACGGACCCGGATTGAACCGTTTATGAAACTTTTCGAATAGAAAAAGTTGCAAATAATGCAAGAGGCCCGCGAGGATGAACAAAACCCAAGAATTTGTACCACTAACATCAATTAATCGTGATTGAAACGAAAGGAATACCGTTCCTGTCTGAAAGACGAACAATAGCAAGAAAAACTGGATTCTTGATAACGTGAACATCATGATTTCCGGCCTTTCTTTTTACTGATGAAAGTGAATGTTTTTTGCTGTTTATGAAACTTGGTATAGGGTGAACGGAGGAAGATGTCCATGAATCTTGTCGTATCCAATGGGATGAATGGAGCAAAATAGGGCTGTTTCAAAGACGACAATGTCAAAAGATGGATAGTCAATATCATCATTCCGATTGCCATACCAAAAAAACCGAAAAGTGCCGCTGCAATCATGAATGGGAATCTTAATATCCGAATTGACATATTCATTTCAGCTGTAGGTACAACAAAACTCGAAATGGCTGTCAGAGCAACAACAATCACCATTAAATTCGATACGAGACCAGCACTGACAATTGCATCACCAATAATCAACCCCCCGACAACACCAATCGTCTGCCCGATCGGCTTCGGAAGCCTAATACTGGCCTCCCTTATCAATTCGATGAACACTTCCAATATAAACGCTTCAAAAATTGGGCGGTAGGGAATTTCGTTAATTGCAAGTTTAACTTTTTTACTTAATTCGATAGGTAATATCTCCGAGTGAAAGCTGACTACCGCAATATAAAATGCTGGTAGAAAGATTGCCATCACTAAGCTTATTATTCGCAGGAGCCTGAAAAAGGAACCAATTATTACACGCCCATTAAAATCATCCGGAGATTGAAAAAATGAGAAAAACGTAACGGGAGCAATCATAGCACTTGGTGAATTATCAGCAAATAGAGCAATCTTCCCTTCCATCAAATTAAAGACAACCCGATCCGGTCGTTCAGTATAGAGTAACTGAGGAAAAGGAGAATACACTGATCCCTCAAGATAATCTTCGATTTCTCCTGTATTTAATATGTTTATATCTCTTACATCTTCTAATTTAGTTTCAAATAGTTTGACTACATCTTTATCCGCGATCGTATCGATATATAGATAGGTCATTGTTGTACTTGTATCTGCACCGATTTCCATCGATTTGACCACAAGATCCTTTCTATGAAGTTTTTGTCGGATAAGTGTAAGGTTTATTTGTGTGCTTTCAACAAAGCCATCATGCGGGCCTCTGACAACCTGTTCTGTTTCCGGTTCACTCGGCGTCCTGCCCGATGTGTTAGGTGCTGAGACAGTCAACATCAGTTGAGATTCTTCAAAAATGATTACTGTCTGTCCACTGCACACGGATTTAACTAACTCCTCTTCAGAATATGGTTTAACGTCGGATGCTGCTGTTTTCCCCCAGTTGTTCGTTTTCTCCAATGCCCGTTGCCGAATGATGTCAATCTGTTTGTTTGCTTCCGTTGGATCAGCCAGCGAAGAATAATAACAAAGGATTCCTTTCCCCATTGGCCATTCGACATCTATTATTACGAAATCCATTGAATTGTAAAAAAGCTGTTTCAAACTCTTCTTACTGATCACCGGCTTATTATCACTACCCATGTATTTCACCTCACGGCTAAAGTATCGCCGCCACTGAACGCTTTTATGCAAAAAAAAGAACATGGACGGGGACTTCCCGACCATGTTCTTTCCATCTATTATTTTTGAATGAATTGTTGTGTCCAGTAATTGCCGTTTTGAACAAAACCAATACCAATATGCGTGAACTCTGGTGTTAATATGTTTTGTCTATGACCTGGAGACTCCATCCATGCTTTTACGACTTCTTCAGCAGAACGTTGACCCATTGCGATGTTTTCAGCAGCTGAGCGATAAGAAACGCCATTCGCTTTCATTTGATCGAACGGAGAACCGTACGTTGGGCTGTTATGATCGAAATAATTGTTCTTGGACATATCTGCAGACTTTTGACGTGCAGATGCCATTAATTTCTCATCAATTTGCAATGGCTTCAAACCTGCTTTTTGTCTTTCAACATTAGTTAAGTCCAGAACTGCTTTTTCAATTGCAGAAACAGAAGTATTCTGCGTTGAATTCGAAGTTTCTGAAACAGTATTTGAAGGCTGTTGTTGTTGTGTTTCTGTTGGTCTAGCTTGTTCTACAGGATTAGCTTGTTCAGCCGGCTTTTCTACAGGTTTAGCTTCCTCTACTGGTTTGGCCTGTTCAACTGGCTTTGATTGTCCACCATTTTTAGTTACAGTGGATGGTTGTTGCCATGTGAATTGGTAACCAAACTGTTTATTGAATGCGTCCAAGTATTTATTTAATAACTCACCGCGGTTTCCTTCTTGGTTGTAAATTGAAGTTACCTGCCCTTGTACGCTATAGCATTCTATTTTTGTTTTTGCGTATTTAACTACATTATCATTATTATGATAAGAAGCTTCAACACTATTGTTGTTCGGCAGTAAGAGCGCCGAACCGAGTAAGATGACAGCTACCGATTTTTTCATCTCTTAACTCCTCCCTTCGCAATCTATCATAACGTAAGGAAGAAAATTAAGAGTTGGAGTGATTTGCCAATAAACCCAATAGAATTCTAAACACCTTACCTAAGGCGACTCATAAACAACTAAATTGGCTACTTTTGGTCGACAAGTCTATTATTTCATCTAAAAGGGGGTTGACAATTCTCAGACAAGTAGACGTCTACATGTATTCTATCTGACTGACCCCTTCACCAATTAGAACTAGCCGTGCCTCCATCTTAATGTATTCAGGCATCCAATTTACTAAACCATATGCATATTGGAATAGAAATGGATTTTTAGTTCCCTTTAGAGGTACGTATCCTTTCATCCTGTATACTGTATCCGGCAACGATTGGACCCAAGCTTCAAACTCTGCTTTGTCAACATCTTTCTCAAACGTTATTAACTTGGATGTCAAAGGAAGGTGCTTACCTGAAATGACAGTTTTCATATCCGCTTCTTTCATAGTCGACAGGGTTGCTTCGATAAATGAAAAAGATAACTTAGCATTTGTTGTCTGAATAACTTGCGCTGTACCGTTAAAATTAGAGAGCTCCATTGAAACAGTCGCCAACTCTTCCTCTGTTAATAGGTCTGTTTTATTGGCGAGTAATATATGGGCGTGTCTAATTTGTTCCAAGAATAATGAACGTATTTGAGGCGACATTTTGTCACGTTCAAGCCATCTTTTAGAGTCGGCAACTGTTACAATACCCTTCACACAAAGTTTTTCGGCAAATAAAGGAGAATAGACAGCATCTAATGCCTCCACAGGATGCGCAGCGCCTGTAGTCTCAATTAAAATAACATCCATGTCATATTCTTCCAAAAGCCCTTGCAATTGAGCTTCTGTATTTTCTGAGCCTGTGCAGCAAATACAACCGTTAAGGAGTTCCTTAAGTGGTACGTCCTGTGATTGACCGACAGTATCAGAATCTATGGAGATTGAACCAAATTCATTCATAAGAACTGCAGGCTTCCTTCCCATCTCTTTCAACTCTGCGATTAAACTCATCAATAAAGATGTTTTACCACTACCTAAAAACCCACTCAATAAATATACATCGATCATATTAACACCTCATTTTAATAAAAACATTAAAAAAGCAGAGGGGGGAAACCGAAATTCCTCCTCTGCTTCGATTGTTGAATAATTACTTAATGGTATCCATTAATATTTCCTTAGCCTTTAATAACTGAGGATCTTCATCATGCATTTTGGTCCTCAATCGATTCATTAAACCGAAAGTTGTATCTCCAATGATTATTCCATCCTCATCCAGAGACAATTCCCGTTGCAGTGATTTTACCGCTTCTTCGGTTTTTGCATCAAATAGACCGTCAACTTCTCCTGGGTCAAATCCAATCGCGCTTAACATTTCCTCGGCCGTTTTCACTGCTGGTGATATCATTCCTTCCTTCATCTCCACAGTTGGATCAAGGAACGGAAGCATTGCATATGTCGGATACTGGACTTCTATATCGGGTTCGATTCCTTTTTCATGAATCCAATTACCATCAGGCGTTAGCCATTTTGCCGTGGTTAGCTTCAAATTGGAACCATCCGATAAATTCTTAGGAGTTTGAACAGTTCCTTTACCGTAGGTTTTGATACCAATTAGTGGAACATTTGCCGATTCCTTTAATGCACCTGCTAAGATTTCGGATGCAGACGCACTTCCGTCATCTATGATCATTGCTACTGGAACTTTCACTTTACGACCATCAGACGCAACATAAACTTCAGGGTTACTGCCTTTCCCTTGATATTGGAAAAGATTCTTATTCTTTTCTACAAAGAGATCAGAAATATCGATTGCGGTATTTAGCATTCCTCCTGGGTTTTGGCGAACATCTATAATCAGTCCTTCCATACCCTTGGCTTCCATATCATCCAACGCAGTAAGCAATTCATCATACGTATGTTCAGAGAAACTAGTAATCCGGATATGCGCTATATTGTTTTCAAGCATTTCGGTATAGACGGTTTCAATCGGAATAACGTCCCGTTCTATCAATACATCGAATGGTTCACCCATCTCCCCCCGACGCACTGTTAATGTTACTGTCGTCCCTTTTTCACCGCGTATAAGTAAAACCGCTTCAGATGAAGACATACCTTGAATGCTTTTTCCATCCACTGCGATGATCAAGTCGTTTGGCAATAGACCTGCTTTTTCTGCAGGTGAATTTTTAATCGGAGAGACGATGTTTATATACCCATTCAATTCCTGAATTTCCGCTCCGATGCCTTCGAAACTTGAAGAGATGCTTTCATTTAGTTGTCTTGCTTCCTTTTCATTCAAATAATCTGAAAATGGATCTCCAAGTGCATCAATCATTCCATTGATGGCCCCATCGATGACAGCTGTTTCATCAATTTCATTAAAGTAGGTTTTCTTCAATTCATCATACGCATCGAATAACTTTTTAAATTCCTTGCGCTCAATTGTTGGATTTTGTGGACTGACCACTTCTACGACCTTATCTTCACCTGTTGTCAGTGCAAAAAATGTTACAGCGGCCGTTGTTAACACCAAGCCGAATATGAGCATGACCAAGGAGAACGGCTTTATTTGTATAAAACGTTTAGCAGGTGGTTGGTAGTTCGTTTCGTTTTCCTGTTCAACGTTTTTCTCTTTTTCGTCCATCCCATTCCCCACTTTCCTTCCGAGATTGTCCATTCAAAAAAAGGACCGCAAAGTTGCAGCAAGCGGTCCAAAGGTGCGCTATTATTGAATTGCAGCGTCTAACGCAACAATAATCATGTCATTGAAAGTTGTCTGGCGCTCTTCCGCAGTGGTAACTTCCCCAGTCAAGATATGGTCACTGACTGTTAAAACAGATAGAGCCTGTCTACCGAATTTTGCAGCTAATGTGTAAAGAGCTGCTGTTTCCATTTCAACAGCTAAGACGCCATATTGAGCAAGTTTCTCATGCTCTGCATGTTCGTTATAGAAGAAGTCTTCAGTATATACATTTCCTACTTTTAAATTCAGCCCTTTTTCTACTCCAGCATTATAAGCTTTCAATAGTAAATCGAAGTCAGCAGTTGGTGCAAAGTCAACTCCATTAAAGAATGTTCTATTGATCGGTGAGTTTGTTGTCGCTGTTTGAGCTAAGATAACATCACGTACCTTAACGTCTTTTTGAATCGCTCCGCAAGTTCCAACGCGGATTAACTTTTGTACATCATATTCCTGCATTAATTCATTAATATAGATCGATATGGAAGGGACTCCCATGCCTGTTCCTTGAACAGAGATTCGCTTCCCTTTGTAGGTTCCCGTATAACCAAACATATTCCGAACTTCATTGTACTGGGTAACATCCTCTAAAAACGTCTCTGCGATATATTTAGCTCGTAATGGATCCCCAGGAAGAAGAATCGTCTCCGCGATATCGCCTTTTTTTGCATTGATATGTATACTCATTTTTAATGCCCTCACTTTCAAATTTCTTCCTTCATCATACAGTCATTCGCTATACTTTGCAATTATGACAGTATTAGCGAACACGTTCTTGGTACAATTCAAATAATTCATCAAATACAACACTTGGCATTTCAGGATCTGCTTTTTCTTCTAAATATCTGGAGAGTGGATCAAATCCCCTCTCATCTTTTGGAAAGCTTTGATCATTGAACATTGCCTCGGCAAAGACGCTCATTGAATCGTCTTTCTTTCCTCCGCGAAAAGATAGTGCAAATTGATAAAAAGAACGATCCATCATCGTTCCTCCCTTCATTCAGTAAATAGGGATGTATATTGTCCATACCCTTCTTCTTCAAGCTTACTGACAGGTATGAAGCAGAGAGCAGCAGAATTGATGCAATACCTCAGGCCCTCTGGACCAGGTCCATCGGGAAAAACATGCCCCAAATGGGAATCGGCTGTTTTACTGCGCACTTCGGTTCTACGCATACCATGGCTTGAATCGAAATGCTCCGTCACTTCTTCACTTACAATCGGTTTAGTGAAGCTTGGCCAACCACAACCGGCATCGTATTTATCTTTCGAACTGAACAAAGGCTTACCTGAAACGATATCGACGTAGATGCCCTCTTCATAATGGTTGTCATATTCATTTTGAAAAGGCGGCTCAGTTCCATTTTCCTGTGTTACATAATACTGCATTGCAGTTAGTTCGTTTTTAAGGTCTTCTTTCATTCCTCTTCACCCCAATGATTTATTTTGAAAGCCACGCGCCCCGAGCCAATTGCGTAACGGTTATAATGGGAGGGGTTTTTCAAATAATAGTTTTGGTGTCCCTCCTCAGCCGGATAGAAAGGTTTTGCTGGTAGGATTTCGGTCTGAATCTCCTTTGAGAATTTACCGGAAGCCTCGAGGTCGTGTTTTGATTGATGCGCCTTTTCATATTGTTCCGGTGAAGTCGTATAAATAGCCGTTTGGTAGGATTCTCCGCGATCAAAAAATTGCCCTCCGGCATCAGTCGGATCGATTTGGCGCCAGAAGATGGATAGAAGTTCTTCATAAGAGATGATTTCGTCTTCAAATGTGATTTCAACCGCTTCACGATGACCCGTCGTATTTGTGCATACAAGTTCATAGCTTGGATTTTCTACATCGCCTCCAGTGTACCCGGAAACAACCGAAATCACTCCATCGTAACGGTCAAACGGTTTTACCATACACCAGAAACAACCTCCAGCAAATATAGCTTTTTGAATAGTCATTGTCATCTCTCCTTATTTATTCGGAATTGTCACTTCAAGCTCGATATTATCTTCCTTAAGATTAAACGACTTCGCTTTTATCAGTATGTCTCCTGAAACCGGTAATTCCGATAAATTGATGAAAATTTCTTCTTCTTTTGCCCTTACAACCATCCATTCGGGTAAATCAATGGTGTCACGTAATATTTCAAGTACAGTGGAAGGGGGAAAGTTAAAATCACCGATTTCTAATGATGATTGTTTGAGGAGTAAATTTCCGTCCTCTAAAACTACCGGATCAAAATGCATGATGACCGGCAATGTAAATCCAAATACCGTCAATTTGGAAACTAAAATGACATCTTCCCTTATTACCATTGTTACAGGAAGGGGCTCTCCCTTCATCGCTTTTTGGATATAAGTATTAGCCAAAGATTCAAGGTCTTTCTTGGTTGCTTTAATACTTAAAACACTTCCCCTAACAGAGCGTTCATATGAAGGAAGCGGCCCTGAGTCTTTAGGGCTATCAATATATAGCACTAACGCAATTATGCCCGTTACAATTAATCCTAACAGACTGAAAAATGCTATTTTCCATATGTTCACAATCGACCACCCCTACATATCCAATTTCCCATCCGACAGTTCACTCAAACCACAACTATCGACTTTTTCGATAAAGCGGTTTGCCATGTTTTCATATCCTTTTGCATTCGGATGAAAGAAATCGGTATGGTAAACCATGTTTTCATTGCTGATAAATAGATCACTCACTGGCACAAAACACGCTTTACCATCCATGATCGTTTGAATTTCTATTGCCTCATTCCAGTCTTCTATAATCGTATTAAATTCATTCGCTTCTGCAATGACAATTGACAAGGGATTGTAAAGTCCTGCTACTATAATCACTGCATCGCCGTTTAACCCTCGGATCATCTTGAATATTTCGTCAAGCCGATTTTCAAATTTACCTAATTCGATGTAAAAAGGTCCTGTCTTCAAATCGAAGAGATTTTCTTTGACGATTTTCATCATGTCGTTTCCGCCAATTGTCATATAAATGACATCCGCTTTCTTGATAGACGCTTGAATTTCCGGGTCTTCAAGCTGTTTGATGAGTTGATCGCTACGTCTACCTCTTTTTGCTAAGTTTTCAGCATGAAGTTCTTTTACGCCTTTCCAATAATTCATTGCAAGTGCCACCCGACCAAAATAGCCACCCCTTTTCAGCTCATCTCCAACGCCTTGGGTTAACGAATCACCAAGCCCGATGACAGTGATATTTTCAGGGATGAAATAATCAGGGACCATATATTCCTTAAACGCAATCTCTTCCCTTTCGAAAAAGGGTTCCGGTTGGGAAATGCTTTTTTCCTGACAACCTGTCAAAACGAATGAGAAGATGATCACTATGAATATTCTTCTCATAAACACAGTTCTCCTTTATTTATTTTTTGATTAATCCGTGCCCTCTTAATCTGTATAGTACATAAATCCAATTGCACCTTCACCTGTATGGGTGCTTATAATCGGAGAAGTGAATGAGAATTTAACATCCTTCCATCCGGATTCCTCAATCAATTGCAAGAGCGGTTCTGCCATCGCCATTCCGTTTGCATGTGAAATTCCGATTGACTTTATGATCTTCCCTGCCGTATCTTCTTTGAATGCTTTGTACAGATGGGAGACTACTTGTCTATGACTGCGCGCTTTGCCTACTGGTGTATATACTCCTTCTTGAAGAGTCGCGATAGGTTTAATGTTCAATAGGGAGCCTATCATCGCTTTCCCTTTTCCAACACGGCCACCTTTCACGAGATTATCAAGCATATCTACTACGACAAACAAAGTCGTGTTTTTCCTCACATCTTTCAATCGTTCTTCGATTTCCTGTACACTCTTTCCTTCACTAGCCATTTTTGCTGCTTCGACAACTTGGAATGTTAAAGCATGCGAAATATACATCGAGTCGATGACAGTAACTTTAGAATCTGTCATTTGAGCAGCGGCTTCAGCTGATTTTACTGTTCCGCTCATGCCGCCAGTCATATGAATTGAAATAATTTCACTTCCATCTTCTCCAAGGCGATCGTATAGTTCTTTGAAAACTCCAGTAGCGGGCTGAGAGCTTTTCGGAAGTTCTTTACTACTTTTCATCTTTTCCATGAACGAATCGGGTTTCAAGTCGATTTTATCTGTGTAAGTTTCCCCGTCGATGTGAATAGTAAGTGGCACGACATGGATATCGTATTTGTCTGTATAGTTTTCGATCAAGTCAGCTGTCGAATCAGTGACAATGTGTATTTTTTTTATATTCATAATAGAGCACTTCCCTAGTCATATTGGAGATTATTATCTTATTTTAGTATAGTAATGGTAACGGAAGGGAGAAATGTGTATATGACTGAAGCATTTGATTATAAAAATCCGAGAGAAGAGCTATGGAACGCAATCACTCACGGTCTTGGATTTCTGTTAAGCATTCCTGCGCTCGTTCTGCTAATTATAGATGGTATTAACCATGGAACGGCTACAGCCGTCGTCAGCTTTTCTATATTCGGTGTGTCCACGCTTCTATTATTTCTAATGAGCACATTACTCCACAGTATGCCCGTCAAAGTTAAGAAATTGTTCTCAATTTTTGACCATTCGGCAATTTACATCTTGATTGCTGGAACCTATACGCCGTTTCTATTGGTCACAATTAAAGGTGTGCTTGGCTGGACCCTTTTTGGAGTTATTTGGGGTCTTGCGATTGTCGGTGTTCTTTTTAAAGTCTTTTTTATTCATAAATACGAGGCTTTGTCTCTTGTTTTCTATATTGTAATGGGTTGGCTGATTGTGTTTGCGATTAAGCCGCTTTATGAGCAGTTGCCAATTGAAGGAATTATTCTCTTAGTTTTAGGTGGAGTATTCTACACTTTTGGTTCCATTTTTTATGCGTGGAGAAAGATTCCTTACAATCATGCTATTTGGCATATTTTCGTCATTGCTGGCAGTGCCTGTATGTTTTTCAGCGTCCTCCTTTATGTTTGATTGAGGACGCTGTTTTTTATTCTTTATCGAATATTAAATATGAATAAGGAATGCCGTCTTGTGTGAGATGGTCTTCAGATTCGGAGATGAGTTTCCAGCTGCCGTCGTCGTACTCAGGGAAGAAGGTGTCTCCTTCGTAGCTGTTTCGAATGACGGTGATGTATAGACGGTCAGCAATCGGCATTGATAATTTGAAAATTTCCGCGCCACCAATAATAACGACTTCCTCCGAATATTCTTTTCCTCGTTGAATCGCTTCATGCAGGTCATGTACAACTTCGGCGCCTTCAACTGAATAACCTTCATTTCTTGTAATGATTATATTCAATCTTCCTGGCAACAGCCTTCCGATCGATTCGTACGTTTTACGGCCCATGATAATCGCTTTTCCCATCGTCACTTTTTTAAAGTACTTCAATTCCTCAGGGATATGCCAAGGCATTTTATTATCTATGCCGATGACACGGTTCAAGTCAACGGCTACAAGTAATGAAATCATCTTATACTTCCTCTCCTGATAGACGTTATACAGCTATTGGCGCTTTAATTTTTGGATATGGATCATAACCCTCAACAGATATGTCCTCGTATGTGAGGTCGAATATTGTCGATTTGCCGTTCATATCGATGTGTAATGTCGGTAAATCCTTAGGAGTCCTCGATAACTGTTCTTTCACTTGTTCGATATGATTCAAATAGATGTGGGCGTCTCCTAGTGTGTGTACGAATTCTCCGACTTCCAAACCGCATTCGATGGCAATTAATTGAATGAGCAATGCATAAGAGGCAATGTTAAAAGGGACACCAAGGAAGACGTCTGCACTCCGTTGATACAGTTGACAAGAAAGCTTTCCGTCTGCAACATAGAACTGGAACAGTGCATGACAAGGCGGTAAGGCCATATCATTCACCTCAGAAGGATTCCACCCTGTGACGATATGTCTTCTTGAGTCAGGATTATTTTTGATTCCTTCGATTAGAGCAGCGATTTGATCGACCGAATCATTCCCTGTTGTCCATGAACGCCATTGCTTGCCGTAAATCGGCCCAAGATCACCAAACTTTTCTGCAAAGGCTTCGTCTTCTACAATGTTTTTTTTGTATAGTTCCATCTGCACTTTATATACAGCAGCGAATTGGTCATCTTGTTGACTGCGTCTGCCGAAATCCGTCATATCGGGTCCTGTGTACTCTTCGCTTTTAACCCAACGTTCGAATCCCCATTCATCCCAAATTGGATTTCGGTCTTCGATCAATGTCTTCAAATTTGTATCCCCTTTAAGGAACCAAAGAAGCTCAGATGCGATTAATCGGAACGCAGTTTTCTTTGTAGTCATAAGGGGAAAACCCTTTTGCAAGTCGTATCTCATTTGATAGCCGAAAACGCTTATTGTCCCCGTCCCCGTTCTATCTTCCTTAACAGTTCCATGTTCAATGATATGAGCACACAGCTCCAAGTATTGTATCATATTACCAATTCCTCCTTACACTTAAATGTCAGTATAACAAAAACCGCCGAAATGGTCTTATGATAACCATTTCGGCGGTGTGTTTTTCGACCAATAGATATCCCCTAATGAATGATGGACGGTGAAATCATCATCGGCTGTGTGATAGTGGAAGTTGTAGAAATACCCATCTTGTGGCCTTTTCTCTGTTCGCACATGGAATCGGATAAGGTCTTTTTTCGCCTCTGTGTCGGAAACGTGAAATATCTTTTCGGCATAGTTACCTGAAGGCGTTTCTGTAATTGATATTCTTCCGTTATCCAGGCCACCAGCGGATGCGACTGTCGATTCAATGACCTCAGACATTTTTGGGAAGATGACTTGATCGAATTCATGTTTGATGACGGGACCGATTCTTGAACCAAATTTCAAATAAACAAGCTCTTTGGCAGGATTAAACAATATCTCCTCTATGGAAGGTGTCTGTGCAAAGATCTCCCGTTCAAATATCGAATCCTCAAGTCCTAATTGAAGACCATGTTTCTGTAAGGACGGTAAATCGGTTTCTCTTGTATCATCTTTTGGTTGAAGGGTTGTCCATATTTCATGGCTTGGCGATATTACTCCAAGTGTCAGGACCGCAACAATTGCAATGAATAATTTTTGGAAGTACTTTTTCATCTTCATCACCTGCTTTTTGTTTTGTACGATTTACTTATATAGTATTTACGTAAAAGGTTTGAAAAGGTTTCTTATTTCTTAGTTTCATTGTACAATAAAACTGAACTTATTTGTGAGGTTTTATGAAGGAGGTTTTTATAAATGGATGTTCAATTACTAATGGGAATCGGAATGCTCGTTCTCGTCCTTTATTTAAGCTCGTTGAATTTTACTCATTGATCACCAAAAATGTTTTCGTAGTCAATAAAGCCGTCGACTCTAATTTGAGTCGACGGCTTTATTTATTTGGATAAATGCCCAAAATGGAATTTTGTATTTGGGCGTATTTCACGGTCAAGTTTGAATCGTTCAAAGACAGGCGAATCGTATCTTTCCTTCACAACTACGCGTCGCTTGCATACTCTGAATGCCTCTTTCATCCATTCCTCCGTTAAAGCAGTATGCACTCCTACCTGTCGAAGAGGCGTGAAATTGGAAGATTCCTCAATTGGGGCGTGAAACATCGGGTCGATATACACTACATCCCATGAACAATCTTCCTGAGTACGAAGAAATGCAATCGCTTCAGAATGAATCACTTCAATACCTTTCATAGCAACTTTTAGTGTTTCCGAGTCAGTTTGGAATTTCCCAAGTCCAATCTTTGTTAGAAAAGCTACGGACGGATCTGCTTCCAAACCAGTACACTTTCCATTTTCCCCTATTATATAGGAAGCGATTATACTATCGGACGCTAGTCCTAAGGTGCAATCTAAAAATGTATCGCCTCCTACCAATTGACTTGCGTCAATAAGCGGATCTGTTTCACCTTTAAGTATTCTTTTTAATCGAAAAGCGGCGGAATTTGGATGAAAGAAAAAAGGTTGGTCCATTCCTATTCGAAAAAGTTCATAGCGTTCTTTTCCTGCAACGAGAATATCGGCATCAAATTCACTTTGCATTCCTGAAATTGATCGCTTTTTTCTTTCCACTACGGGATACGTCAATTCATCACTTGCAGACTTTGCTAATGCATATGTCGTCTCATCGGGCCTTCCGGCTGTCGTGATGATTGTCGTCACTTCTTACAAACTTGTTCAAGTACACCTGTTAGGTGATCCTTGATCTGTTCCATATCGGTGTTCTCGATTTCTTCCCTTGGTATGAAATTCGCTAATGATCCATCTCTCCACACAGCAATGGAAGGCGAGCTCGGTGGCACTTCCGGGAAGAAATCCCTCATCATTGCAGTAGCTTCTTTGTCTTGACCAGCGAATACCGTCAATAAGTGGTCAGGTTTTTCAGCTGAAGCGCTTAAGGCTTCTCTAACGGCCGGGCGAGCAAGTCCAGCCGCACATCCACATACAGAATTTATAACAATAAGCGCAGTTCCCTTTAATGAATCCATTGTTTCTTGCACTTCTTCAGCGGTTGTCAATTCTGTAAAACCGTTTTGAACCAATTCTTCACGCATCGGTTTAACGATGCCCCTCATATATTCATCGTACGCATTCATCTAAATAATCCCCTCTCAATTTGTTATTCGACAGAACTCTCGCGTAGCTCTGTCATTTGTTTCCAGATAGATCCTTTAGCCTCTTCTCCTTCTTCAATTCGGGCTATTGCCATCCGGACTTGCAACTTCACTTCAAATTCTGGATCATCCTCGGCAGCATGGAGTGCAGGCAACGATTTTTCTGTACCCGTTTCATATAGAAACATAGCTGCACGCCAGCGCACAAGTTTATTTTTATCCTTTAACAATTCGATTGCAGCATTTTCAAAACCTACAAATCCGAGGTCACTCATACAATCTCCAGCTGTTCTTCTAACAGCCCAGCTTTTGTCTTTCAATGCTTTTTCCACATAAGGAATAACAGCCTCATCCTCGATCATACCAAGATATACAGTTGCGAGGCGGCGAATTGACATTTTTTCATCTTCCAATGCCTGCTCAAGTAATGGTAAGTCAGTAATATCTGGGTCGGACATCTGGTCGATCAACTGAAAACGCTTTTCCCATTGATCTACATTGAATTGTTCAAGAGTTACTTTTTGTCTTTCATTTACTCTGTTTTCTTCACTGTTTGTCGATTGCTGGATAATTTCCTGTAATCGTTCTTCAGGATATGCGGCTTCTACTTCAAGGACAACTGTTTCTCCAATTTTCTGCTTTTCCCCGTAACGGATACCGTAATCCGCCCATTTCCGCAATAGGATATAGTTTTCAACTTCAGCGCTATGAACTTTTTCCATCGCATTTTTAAACCGTTCACTTAAACCGAACCGTAATTCAGAGTTACTATCAAAAACTTTTACTTGCAAAGGTATGTCTTTATAGGTTTGGACATGAACATATACCTCGCCGTAATGTTCATCTGAGGCTTGTTCAGTAATGTCGGCCTCGACATCCTCTTCATTGAAGACTCGTTGCACTTCAGAAAGAATATCTTCCCAAACAACATTGCCGATCCGTTCTATAGCCATGAAGTTCATGACATGATAAATACCTTTAACCCCTTTTATGCCAAGTATCTCTGACACTGGATGTGGGGCTGTTTGGGCGTCTTCTTTCTTATAATTATGGCTCGTTCCCATTGGCAATTCTTCATCCACAATGATTTTCATGGAATTCGGACTTGGTGTTGGTTCAATTGTAACAATTTTCATCAATTCCCACTCCCTTTATTATCATCTAGCTTCGGGCGCCAGAGGCTCGGGGTCATAAGTCAAAGCTGCTCTGTGGCAAAAAACGCCACGCCGCATCTTCGCTTTATGCCTGTCGCCTCTAAGCAGGCGCCCTCCGCTTTTGTTATTATTCAGCAATTTCTTGCAAGTAGGTCCACCGTTCTATCAAGCGCTCATATTCCGTATTCAGGTTATCAAGTTTTTTAGTCAAGTCACTAACCCGATCATAATCCGCGCCCGATTTCATCATTTCAGCTTCGATTGCCCCAATTTCCTCTTCGATTTTCTCAATATCGGATTCAATGGTTTCCCATTCTCTTTTCTCGGAATACGTCATTCTCTTTTTCGCCTTTTCAGGTTCGGCAACTTTATGGATGGGTGCATTTTTCTCAACTATTGGTTCATCTATTGTTGTTAATGACTTCTCTTCCAAGTAATCGGTATAAATGCTATACAGAATTTCAATATTGCCTGATCCATCCAAGGCCCAAAGTTTCGTTGATGTCCTGTCTAAGAAAAATCGGTCATGGGAAATCGTCAGAACTACTCCGGGAAATGTATCGATGAATGACTCTAATACGGATAATGTCTCAATATCCAAATCATTCGTCGGTTCATCTAATAATAGGACGTTTGGCTGCTCCATAAGCAACTTTAAGAGGTAAAGGCGCTTCCTTTCACCACCGGACAGCTTCCCGATTGGTGTACCATGTGATGATGTTGGAAATAGAAATCGTTCTAACATCTGTGTCGCAGAGATCCGAACTCCATTGCTATCCTCAATATCATTAGATGTTTCACGTATATATTCGATAATCCGCTTATTTTCCTCCATTGCCGGAAGTTGCTGATGGAAATGAGCGATTTTTACAGTGGATCCCATCTCGATAAAACCGCTATCCGGCTCCATTTCTCTTGCAATTAATTTCATCAATGTCGTTTTCCCGGCGCCATTCGGTCCGACAATTGCAATACGGTCTCCCGATTGCAAAAGACAATTAAACCCCTCTATGACTTTTCTATCCCCATAGGACTTGGAAACTTCATGAAGCTCAATCACTTTTCGACCAAGGCGGGATGTTTTCAACGCAACATCCATATTAGCGGAAGTATTATCCTTCTTCACCTTTTCCTCAAGTTCTTCAAAACGTCCAATACGGGCCTTCTGTTTTGTTGATCTCGCCTTAGCTCCTCGTCTGATCCATTTTAATTCATTCCGGTATCGGTTTCGATTTTTCGCGTCAGTCGCTTCTGCCATTTCTTCGCGAATCGCTTTTGACTCCAAATAATCAGCGAAATTTCCAGAATGAGCGTAAAGTGTTTTGTCTGCTAACTCATAAATTTGAGTAGATACGGCGTCCAAGAAATAGCGATCATGTGTGATGAAAACGACCGCCGCTTTTTCGTTTTTCAAATAATCCTGCAACCAAGTGATTGACTGCACATCAAGATGGTTCGTCGGCTCGTCTAACAACAATAGGTCAGCCGGTTCAATAAGTACTTTAGCCAACGAAACGCGCTTCTGTTGACCTCCCGATAGCTCCCCAATCCTTTTTTCAAATGTATCGATCCCTAATTTCGTAAGCACCATTCTTGCTTTGGTGTTCAAATCCCATGCCGAGCGTGCATCCATCTCATTTTGCATTCGAGAAAACCGCTTCTGGTTCTCTTCAGATAGAGGATCTTTCTCTAATGCAGAAAGTGCATGCTCATATTCCAAATTCAGTTTAATAATTGGTGCTTCTGACATAAAGACAGTTTCCATGACGGTCTTATCTGGATTGATATTTGGAACTTGGGGTAAATAAGAAATCGTATAGCTATTCGGGTGCTCCATCTTCATCGAGTCTGATTCTTCTGTTCCAGCAATAATCGAAAGAAGTGTCGACTTTCCAGTTCCATTGATCCCGATCAAACCTACTTTCTCTCCTTGGACAATTGTAAACGAGACATCTCGGAATAACGTCTTTTCTCCTACGCTTTTTGTAAGCTTATCAACTATTAATTGGCTCATGATAACACATCCATTTCTACAAACTGCCTACTCTAATGATAGCTCATATTCGCGGATTTTTGAATTCGATCGCTCTGTACTGTCGAATTGTCGGAAAGTGGTAGATATTCATTTCGCGGAAATCATCCCATCAATCAGTATCACCTTCGTTTCGATGGAAATGATAAGAGAGTGGGTATATAAAATTTTCCGAATCAAAAGCGAATTATTAAATATATAAATATAGCTTTATTCTACTAACACTAATGTCTGAAAAAGCAGTATCATCATGCTAAATACACATTTTAAATATACTAATATTATTTTTGACAATGTAATTAATTTATTTATATAATAATGAAATATTAAGGAGGCAATCTCAAATGGCGAATTTAACTAAAGAACAAATTGTTGAAAGCGTTCCCCAAAAGGGATTTTTTGGACATCCTAAAGGATTGTTCACATTGTTTTTCACTGAATTTTGGGAACGTTTTTCTTATTACGGTATGAGGGCAATCCTTGTCTTCTATATGTACTACGAAGTTTCAAAGGGCGGCTTAGGGATAAGCGAACCGACCGCACTGGCAATCATGTCACTTTACGGCTCACTTGTCTACATGTCAGGAATTATCGGTGGATGGCTGGCAGACCGTATATTCGGCACATCGAAGGCCGTATTCTACGGTGGGATCTTTATTATGTTTGGACATATCGTTCTAGCTTTTCCTGGCAACCTTACAATGTTTTTCATGTCCATGATATTGATCGTCATAGGTACTGGACTATTAAAGCCAAACATTTCAAGTATTGTGGGAGACATCTATGCAACTGACGATACACGACGTGATTCCGGCTTTAGTATCTTCTACATGGGTATTAATATGGGTGGTTTTTTAGCTCCCTTAACTGTCGGTACAATCGGATTGGATTATAACTTCCATCTCGGATTCAGCCTTGCAGCAGTCGGTATGTTCGTTGGACTTGTCATTTTCCTTGTCACGAAGAAAAAGAATTTAGGTTTAGCTGGTACGCAAATCGCAAACCCGCTTAGCCCTGCAGAACGGAAGCGATTTGTCAAAGTTCTTATTATTGCTATTATTGTTTTAGCCGCTCTTCTGTTCATTACCATTCCCAATGGATGGTTAACATTTAACTCATTCATCGCACTCGTTGGTATTTTAGGATTTTTGATACCTTTCTCTTACTTCTTAGTCATGTATAGAAGTCCGAAGACAACGGCAGATGAGAAGTCAAGAATCATTGCTTATATTCCTTTATTTCTAGCTGCAGTCATGTTTTGGGCAATTGCGGAACAAGGGTCTACAATCCTTGCTCTTTATGCAGACAAACGGACTGATTTGGATGCATTTGGGTTTCATATATCACCTGCTTGGTTTCAATCGTTAAATCCATTATTCATCATTACAATGGCACCGGTATTTGCTTGGCTTTGGATAAAATTAGGAAAACGGCAACCTTCAATCACCCAAAAGTTTTCATTAGGGATTTTGTTCGCCGGCCTATCTTTCATCATAATTCTTTTACCAGCATATTTTGGTGGAACTGACACATTAGTCAACCCATTATGGCTTGCATTAAGTATTTTCGTTCTTGTTATAGGTGAACTATGTCTTTCTCCTGTCGGATTATCTGCTACTACTAAATTAGCGCCTGCTGCATTCTCTGCTCAGACGATGAGCCTGTGGTTTTTATCCAACGCTGCTGCTCAAGCATTAAATGCACAAATCGTAAAGTTTTATTCTGATAAAACGGAAATGATGTACTTTGGTATCATAGGTGGCGTTGCGATTTTCTTAAGTATAATCCTTTTCGCACTATCCCCTATCATACAAAAATTCATGAAAGGCGTGCATTAAGCCATCCGTTAAAAGCATGACCATTGCGGTCATGCTTTTTTCGTTTAAAGAAACGTATTTTCAGAAATAAGTATTTCTAAAAATAGTATTAGAATGGTATGATAGTTGTATTAATTCAATTAACTGAAAGAAGGAAATGGCCATGATTGTAGGGTTATCGATTATTTTGGTGATGGTCTTATTTTTACCTTTCACCATTCCTTTAATTGAACGTAATTTGGAAGCATTCCTATTCACTATGGGAATCGCTGCTGTATTAATCAGCGGTGTCTTGGACAGAGCTTTGATACTTAAAGCACTTGAAGATCCAATACATATTACCCTCGCAGTCATCATTGCGGGATTATTGTTCAAATGGCTACAAAAACCCTTCGAAAAAGGGATTAAGGGAATTAGCCGTACAATCCCTTATAGGTTATTTCTCGCCCTTGTCGTTATCATACTTGGAATTGTTTCCAGTGTAATCACAGCCATTATCGCTGCGATTGTTTTAGTAGCAATTGTAAGTGTATTGGAACTCGATCGTAAATCGGAAGTAAGGTTTGTAATCCTTGCGTGTTACTCAATCGGAATGGGTGCAGTATTGACGCCAATCGGGGAGCCACTTTCCACAATTGCGACAAGTAAATTGGAAGTAGATTTCTTTTATTTATTAAGATTGATCGGTCCCGATATTTTACCAGGAGTTATAGCATTTGGGATTTTGGCAGCTATCATGATCAAACCATCCAAAAGGAATTTCGGATTGAAGGCAAATCATGGAAAAGAATCATTTATTGACATTCTGATCCGTGGTTTCAAGATTTATTTATTCGTCATGGCTCTAACTTTATTAGGAGCAGGTTTTGAACCATTCATCGAAAGGTTTTTATTGGGACTGAGCCCATATGTCCTTTACTGGATCAATATGATTTCAGCCGTACTAGACAATGCAACTCTTGCCGCAGCGGAAATCAGCCATGAGATGGATGAGCCAACAATTAAAGCAATCCTTTTAGGTCTTCTTATCAGTGGAGGAATGCTTATTCCTGGAAACATACCTAACATCATCGCTGCAGGGAAGTTAAATATTAAAAGTGTCGAGTGGGCCAGATTCGGTGTTCCCATAGGTCTTATCGCAATGGTTATTTACTTCGTAATAATCGTGGTATTCGGTTAAAGTAAAAAAGCGGTCTGTCACGATTTTTCCGTGACGGCCGCTTTTTTGGTTATTTTTATTTTCTCTTTTTAGTTAAACGACCTAACAGGAACGCACCTGCCGCAAGACCGATCATCGTATTTGTTTCTTTAGTGAATACTTGTTTTACAACAAGGTTCATGTTTTGTGGTCTTTCAGCGAGACGGCGCATGAAATAGCCATACCAATCTTGTCCAAACGGTACATATGTACAGAAGTTATAGCCTTCCTTCGCCAATTCCAGTTGCATTTCCTTTCTAAAGCCGTAGAGCATTTGAAATTCAAATTTTTCGTTTGGTATATTATTTTCTTTAACAAATTGTTTTACATGATTGATGACATTATGATCATGCGTAGCAATTGAAGTGAATTTACCGTTCAATAAATGCCATTCAATCAACTTGATATAGTTTTTATCAATATCTTGTTTATCTTGATATGCATTTTCTGGAGACTCTTTATAAGCTCCCTTTACAATTCTTAGACGGTAATTTTTATGTTTATGCAAATCTTCTTCCGCGCGGAAAAAATATGCTTGAATGACCGTTCCAATGTTATCGTAGTTAACGGAAAGCTCATCTAACAAGTTGAATGACGGTTGGAGACGTGCGTAATCTTCCATATCGAAGTTGACGAAGATTCCATATTTATGTGCCGCGGAAACAATCTCCTCAACGTTCTCTTTGCAGAAATCATAATCAATGTCCAAGCCTAATTGAGATGGCTTTAATGAAATATGTGCATCTACACCGTTTTCATGGATTGCTTCAATGACAGCTATGATTTGATCTTTTGCAGCCGTCGCTTCCTCTCTTTCATACACAAATTCGCCTAAGTTATCAACAGTACAAGAAATGCCATGTTTGTTCAATTCTTTGATACTTTCTATTGTCTCAGCAATATTCGTTCCTGCTACTACATTTTGCGCGCCTAATTTTAATCCGTATTTTTTCGCTGCGCTATTCAAAAACTGGTTCTGAGAAAGTCCGATAAAGAAGTCTTTTAAGATCATATTCATTACTCCTCTAGAATAATTATTTTTCCAACATGAATTATAACATAGCATGCATTGTTGAACACTTATTAAGTATAATGAAAGGAAAAATTATTCACAACAAAAAAAGTGCCCAAATAATCTTGGACACTTCTTTTATCAGTCCGCTCTTTTATACCCGTCAAATTCCTTTTCAATTAAGGAGCCGAGTTTAAATATCGCATCTTCGTTACCATTTTTTCCAATGATTTGAACAGCAATAGGCATCCCGTCTTTATCCGAACCCACCGGCACTGTTAAGGCGGGAAGTCCCCATGTATTTGCATAGGCTACGAAAGGCATGTATTTCAAAAACGTTTTTCTAATTGAAAAAATCTCCTTATAGACAGCTCCGTGCAGAGGCGCAGCCGTATGATAGACTGGCATAATTACCAACCGACCTTCCAAGTATTCGTCTAAAATCGCATCACCATTTTTTATAAGATGATTAATTTCATTAATTCGCTTGGCGGATGGTTTGAAAAGGGATGCACCGATTAAAGCCCATGATAAATAGCGGTGAATAGGCGCATTTTTCATCGTTTTTTCTTTCAGATAAGCAGCGTAAGGATTTCCAGATTTTTGATCAAATGCAATCTTCCTTGTAGATTCACCACCATCTATCGACATGATTTCCTGCCAAAGTAGTGCAGATTCATTAACGAGCGGAATCGGGTTATTTTCAAAATGGAATTTATTGTTTTTCAGGTGCAAATAAATTTGGTTTAACAACATTAGTGTTTCACTGGAAATAGGCTTCTCTGTCGTCCTATATACATTAACCGAAAAATCTTCAAGATTTCGTTCTTTCGGTTTATCGTCTGCAATTATGTCGTATACCAATTTCGCATCACGAACCGATTTAGAGATTGGGCCAATTCCTAACATCCGTTGTTGCAATTCGTTTTCCACATAAGGGAAACTGCCAACTTGGGATACTTGCCCTTTTCCTGACTTGAAGCCTACAACACCATTAAAATGGCTTGGGAAACGGATCGAACCACCAATGTCCGATCCAAGTCCGACAGCCGCAGCAGCTAATGCAATAGCTGCCCCTTCACCGCCACTGGATCCTCCTACTGTACGTTTTAAATCTCGCGGGTTATTCGTCCTGCCATACAATTTATTGTCTGTCTCTTGGCAAAAGCATAGTTCTGGTGTATTTGTTTTACCAAGGATAATGGCACCTTCCGCCCTTAATCTTGCAACAACTTCTGCATCTTGATTTTGTATAAGTCCCTTTCTAAATTTCAATCCACCAGTTGTTTGCATGTTTTGTACATCAAAAGACTCTTTCATACTAATCGGAACACCAAATAGAGCTCCCTCCGCCTGCCCTTTCGCCAAGTTTTCATCCGCCTTTTCAGCTTCCTTCACAGCAAATGCAAAACGGTCTTCAGTCAGAAAATTGACGGTAGGATTTTTTTCTTTTATCCGATCAATATAGATTTGAGTAGCGGTCGAAACTGAAATTTCCTTATTTCGAATCATTTTACTTAATTGAACTGCATCAGCATTTAATACGTTATTGACGTAATTATCGACCTTATTGACAACCGCCTCCATTATCGAACTCCCCCCCATTCCGAATTATCACTCTATTCATTATAATTTAAATGGGTGAAATTAACAATAGAAGCTTCTCTCCTCCAAGGAAAGAAGCTTCTATTCAGCTACATAAGATTTATGAAGATGACAAAAAGGATGATAAGGAATGCTCCTCCCAATGCTGTCCATTGCATACGATCAGGTTTCTCTGGCCTGCTATCCCATTTTTGCATGATTTCATCTCCCTTCAGTTTACTTTCATTTATATTATAAATTCCCTACTGTAATGAGTCCTAAACGAGTACCTGCTTCCTCAGTCACCAAGCAGGCTGAAGAAAACGCTTACATATTTACTGAATAGAAATTATTTTGGGATTCATTAAAATTAATTACCAATTACGAACTATTTTATGTTATTCTCTTAATTATAACTAAATTTACAGATCGAAATTAGGAGGAAAAAGTTTATGACCAAGGCAGCTTATAGTGACTCTAAATCTGTACAGGTGGAGGATATCTTGATTGCTAACCAATTCCTCAAAGATGTCGTTGTCCATACACCCCTGCAAAGAAACGAACGACTTTCCGAGAAATATGATTGCCATGTCTATATAAAACGCGAGGATTTACAACATGTCCGTTCTTTCAAATTACGTGGTGCCTTTTATAAAATCAAACGAATTGAAAATGGGGCCAGGGAAAAAGGAATTGTTTGTGCAAGTGCTGGGAACCATGCCCAAGGCGTAGCCTATGCATGTGCCCAATTAGGCATTAGCGGGAAAATCTTTATGCCGCAAACTACGCCCAAACAGAAAGTTAACCAAGTAGAAATGTTCGGAAGAAACTTTGTTGAAATCATTCTTGTTGGAGATACATTCGATGATTCATCAGTCCATGCGAAAAATTGCGCGGAAGTTGAAAGCCGTATCTTCATCCATCCATTTGACGATTTGGATATCATCGCTGGTCAAGGTACTGTAGCTCTCGAAGTGATGAATGACATCGAGGAACCAATCGATTTTATCTTTGCAAGTATCGGTGGCGGCGGCCTTATGTCAGGAATCAGCACATATATAAAGAACCTTTCCCCTGCAACAAAGATGATTGGAGTAGAGCCTGAGGGTGCTGCAAGTATGAAGGCTTCCATTGAAAACGGCGAGGTCACGACATTAAACCATATTGACAAGTTTGTAGATGGAGCGGCTGTTCAATGTGTCGGTAGTCACAACTTTGAAATATGCAGAAAATATGTTGATGAGATTGTAAGTATTCCTGAAGGCAAGGTATGTACCGCCATTTTAACCCTTTATAACGAACATGCAATTATCGCTGAGCCTGCAGGAGCACTCCCAATCGCAGCACTCGATTTCTATAAAGATCAAATCAAAGGGAAATCTGTCGTTTGTGTCATTAGTGGAGGGAATAATGATATTGGTCGCATGCAGGAAATAAAGGAAAAATCGCTTTTGTATGAAGGCCTACTCCATTATTTCATCATTAATTTCCCGCAACGGGCGGGCGCATTGAGGCAATTTCTTGATAATGTATTGGGTCCAGATGATGATATTACAACATTTGAGTATACGAAGAAACATAATAAGGAAAATGGTCCAGGCCTTGTCGGGATTGAATTGAAGAGAAAAGAAGATCATGCCGGTCTCTTGCAGCGTATGGAGAAAAGTGGTTTCCATTTTACGGAAGTGAATAAGGATAGTACATTATTTGAACTTTTAATATAAATACAAGAAAAGAGAATCTCGCAGAAGGTGGAATTATACCTTACGCGAGATTCTATCGTTTTATGAATTCACAAGGATTGTGGCAATCCTATCAATGATTGGAATTGCAGTCTTACTTTGACCTTGTATCAATACGGTAAAAATAAGAGTTTCCCCATGTTTATTTTGAACATAACCTGCCAACGAATTCACGTTATTCAAACTACCTGTTTTTGCAGTGACTTTCCCTTTTATGGAAGCACCTGTTAATCTATTTTTCAAGGTACCCCCAACCATTCTATCAGACATGCCGGATATCGGTAGGCCTTGAACAAAGCTTCCATACCATGGGGCGAAACGTACAAGAAAAAGTAATTCAGACAATTGTTCTGATGAGACTTTATTATTATGAGAAATTCCTGAAGCATCTTCGAACAACCATTCAGAATCATTCAGACCACTCAATTGTGCATACTCACGCATAACACGTAATCCCGTATCCCAGCTACCTTCGCCGTAAACTTGTCTCCCCATCGTTTTCGCCAAGATTTCAGCATGTGTATTATTACTTAACTTCATAAATGGCTTCATGAGGTTTTTTAATGGCATTGATTGCTTAGATGCAATGACTTTAGCGTTTAATGGTACTTGTCCTCGAATCGTTTTTGAAGAAGAGGTAAATTTGATCCCTTTGGATGCGAGGGACTTCTTAAAAACGTCGAGTGTATACGCTGTCGGATTCGAGACAGTCACCCACTGCTTGCTTCCCGCGCTTCCAACAGGAACATTACCTGTAATGACAATGTTGTTAGTCCCTTGTTGACGCTTGATGGACAGGGTGTTTTTATAGCCTTTCGGGACCGTTTTTGATTTATTGACAACTGTTACAATTGAATTGTCGGGCGTTAATGTCACTTTTGCTTTATAGCCATTTTTCGCAGGCTGCGCATTCACAATGACAGTTCCTGCATCATAATCAGTATTCGGAGAGAGAGTCAAACCTGCTATTTGCGCGGCATAGTAATAGGTCTCATCATTTTTATCAATGCCTGGCGATAATTTAACTGAGTCAAACCACGTATCATCACCAATAAGATTTCCAGTAATCTGCTTAACGCCCATTTTCGCTAAGTTGGCAGCAAATTGATCCAAATCGCTTTTCAACAGGGTTGGATCACCTTGTCCACGTAAATAAATATTACCTTTTAGAACACCTTTTGAGATGGAACCATCGGTCAATAAATCTGTACGAAAGCGATATCCCTCCCCCAACGTTTCAAGTGCAGCTGCAGAAGTGAGCAGCTTCAATGTTGAGGCAGGTGTAACTTTATTCATCCCATTAGATTGATAAATGATTTCACCTGTAGAAGCTTTCCGTACTGTAATGCTGCTATTTACGGATTTCATGGACGAATCATTCATAATAGCATTCAAACTTTTTTCCATAGACTGATAGTTACGACTTGAAGCTTGTACCATGGAATCTTCAGGAATTACCGTGAACACAGCTGCAAACGACAGAACAATGGTCAAAAGGACCATAGCAGTTTTTCTGAAAATCAATCTCTTTCCTCCTGTTTCTATGTTGTCGTTTCAAGTCTACCATTTCACAATAGATAGATAAATAGTTTTTTGATTAAAATTCATATATTAATTAAAAATATTTCTTCGTAAATATGCCAAATATGTTAAGACTCTACTAAAAAAGGGACCGTAGGCAAACGTCACTGCGATTGCCTACGGTCCCGAAATATCACTTTTCTAAACCTACCGATATATACTTAACTTCAATATACTCATCCAACCCATAATGCCCGCCTTCCCTGCCAAGTCCACTCTGCTTGAAACCGCCGAACGGGGCTTGCGGGGTAGATGGTAGACCGTCATTCAAACCGACGATGCCATATTCCAATTTCTCGCTCATTCTAATTCCACGGGATAGGTTCTCCGTGAATACATACGCGGCCAATCCGTAAATCGAATCATTTGCTCGTTTTAAAACTTCTTCCTCTGTCTTAAAAGTTGTAATTGGCGTAACGGGACCAAATGTTTCCTCCTGCATGCAGATCATATCGTCCTTGACATCCACCAAAACGGTCGGTTCGTAAAAGAGTCCGGTTTGAGGTTTCCCTCCGACAAGAAGCTTTGCACCCTTTTTAACGGCATCATCAACATGACGCTGCACTTTCTCAATTGCTTTTTCATCAATTAATGGACCAATTGTCACGTTTTCATCTAACCCATTCCCTACTTTCAATCCTTTTACTCGCTCAACCAATCGCTCAGAAAAAACGTCGGCAATGGATTCATGCACGTAAATCCTATTCGCACACACACATGTCTGCCCTGCATTTCTAAATTTCGCTGCAACGACACCTTCTACCGCCTTATCAATATCACAATCATCCATAACAATAGCAGGTGCGTGTCCACCTAATTCCAAAGAAATTTTCTTCACCGTATCAGCTGCGCCTCGCATCAATAGCTTACCCACTTCCGTTGAACCGGTAAATGTTAACTTTCTGACGCGGGTATCCTGAAGCCAAGTATCGCCAATTGTCTTCGCATCACCCGTCACAACATTAATGACGCCTTCAGGTATGCCAGCTTCTTTCGCCAATTGGGCTAATTTTATAGCGGTCAATGGTGTTTGTTCGGCTGGTTTGATAACAACTGTGCAACCCGCGGCAAGTGCAGGTCCAACTTTTCTCGTAATCATCGCAGCTGGGAAGTTCCAAGGTGTTATGACTGCCGTAACACCCACAGGTTGTTTATGGATGAAAATCCGCTTGTTGGAATTGCTTGCGGGAATCGTTTCTCCGTAAATTCGCTTGGCTTCTTCCGCATACCAGGAGATGAAACCATTTGCATAATTGATTTCCCCTTGGGCTTCCGTTAGAGGCTTCCCCTGTTCTTCCGTCATTGTTTGAGCAAGGTCCTCTAAATTTTCATTGATAAGTTTATGCCATTTAAACAAGAATTGACTTCTTTCGTACGCAGAGAGCGATGACCACGTCTGAAAAGCATCAGATGCAGCATCTACCGCAATCCTCGCCTCTTCTGCACCACCATTTGGAATGGTTGCAATTGTTTTTCCTGTTGCAGGATTAATGACATTAATTGAAGGAAGGCCACCCCCGATTTCTTGTCCGTTGATCAGCATTGAAAAAGCTTTCATCTCCCTACCTCCTTAAATGTATTTTCTTTAACAATGTACCACTCTTTTATCTATTTTTCTTGAATAAAGTGTCAAAATATAAAATCTTTAAAACTTGATATCACATGATTTTCTAATTAGTGTGCTACACTATTTTTAACAAAATATATGAAAGGCGGAAAGCCGATGGATACATCTATTCCTGTCAAATTGACATCTCTTACTACAAAAGGGGGCTGCGGCTGTAAAATAGGACCTGCTGATTTATCACAGGTTTTAGAGTCACTGCCACCCGCTCCTCTTGATCCTAATCTTCTTGTCGGTCTTGATACAAGTGATGATGCAGGCGTTTATAAACTGACAGACAATCTTGCAATCGTGCAGACGCTGGACTTTTTCACTCCAATTGTTGATGATCCATACGACTTCGGTCAGATTGCAGCTACAAATGCAATTAGTGATGTTTACGCAATGGGCGGAAAGCCGATAACTGCATTAAACATCGTTGCATTCCCCATTTCAAAACTGGACAAGAACATCCTTTCTGAAATATTACGTGGAGCTGGCGATAAACTGAAGGAAGCAGGCGTTACTCTTGTCGGCGGCCATTCGATTGACGATCAGGAGCCTAAATTCGGCCTATCGGTTACCGGAACCGTCCATCCTGAAAAGGTCCGTACGAATGCAGGAGCACAATTAGGTGACAAACTTGTTTTGACGAAGCCGATCGGTGTAGGGATTTACACAACTTCATTAAAAAACGGTGCGCTTTCAAATGATGAAATAAAACAAGTTACTACAATTATGACTACATTGAACAAGACAGCTGCAGAAGCAATGGCGAGCTATGACGTTCATGCGGCAACAGATGTTACCGGGTTCGGCCTACTTGGACATGCAACTGAAATGGCAAAAGCAAGCACTGTAGGCATTAGAATTTTTGCGAATCAAGTACCCATCCTCCCTCGCACGAGGGAACTTGCAGAAGCAGGAAGAATACCAGGAGGTACGAAAAATAACCATGCACACGTCGCAGATGCTGTACGTTATTCAATTCATATTGACCAAATCGATCAATACATCTTATGTGATGCAGTAACTTCCGGCGGATTGCTCATTTCAGTTTCATCCGAACATGTCGATCAGATGGTTGCAGAGATGCAGGAGAATGGTGTCAATGCTACTATTATCGGAGAAGTCACAGATGAGCATCCTCAAATGATTTCTGTTGAATAAGTTTAATACAGAAGGTGAAGAAAAATGTTTCGTGATATCACATTAATAGACCTTTTATCATCTCAAGAAAATGGTCCACACACACTCGTCGATGTCAGGTCTCCGTCCGAATTTAGTGAAGCAACTATTCCGGGCAGCATTAATATCCCTGTATTTTCTGATGAGGAACGAGCGGAAATTGGCACCCTATATAAACAGGTTAGCAAAGAAGCGGCCAATGAACGAGGGCTTGAAATCTTTGCGGCAAAGCTTCCCGATTTCATCAGGCAATTTAAGACGATTGAAATGCCGATAACCGTATTTTGCTGGCGCGGGGGGATGCGCAGCAAGACAGCAGCTACTGTACTCGACCTAATGGGAATCCACGCAAATCGGCTAAGCGGCGGTATCCGCACATACCGCCAATGGGTTGTGAAGGAATTGGAAAAGGAGGATTTCCCTACTGAACTGATCGTGTTGAACGGTTATACGGGTTCAGGAAAAACGCTCCTACTACAAAGATTGGCAAATGAGGGGTATCCAGTAATTGATTTGGAACAACTTGCTGGACACCGTGGATCTATATTCGGCCAAATCGGCCTTGAACCAAATAACCAGAAAAAGTTTGACTCATTGCTTGTTCGTCAAATGCAAGAAGTTAAAGATGAATCCGTCGTCTTTATTGAAGGAGAAAGCAAGCGAATCGGTAAAGTATTGGTCCCCTCTTTCCTATTTGATAAAAAAGAAAATGGGATACATGTTTTCATCCATTTACCAATCGAAGAACGTGTGAAAAACATTTTATTGGATTATAATCCATGGGATTCCAAGGAGAGGTTTGTCGAGGCCTTCGGGTTAATAAAACGCCGTATCCATTTGCCAATTGCCAAAGAAATTGAAGATAGTTTGAATGTGGGGCAATTTGAGTTGGCGGTTAAATTATTACTTGAATACTATTATGACCCTCGCTACGAATATTCAACATCTAAGCGACCGCATGAATATAACTTTGTCATCCATGCAGAGACAATAGATGATGCGTATGCTCAAATAGTAAGATTGAGTAAGACATTCGGGAAATTAATTACAAAATGAAAAAGCAGGGGCTGTCCCAAATGGTCATTAACAATGACATTTTGGGACAGCCCCATTCTTATGACGATTATTTGGAAAGTCGGCTATATCGGTCACTTACCGAGAGTTATCGGTCATTTCCCAAGATTTATCGGTCAATCTGCACGAGTTATCGGTCACTTTTGGGAAGTTATCGGTCAATTTTACAAAGTTATCGTCATTTCATTACTTTAGAACTACCAAAGTTATGATATTTCTCTCAAGCAAACCTCAATGACGCCGCTCTCTCCATAGATAAAACTGTTCAACTAAAATCGAAATGACCGTCCCGGTTATCAATCCGTTTGATAGAACAGCTGAAACTGCATTCGGCAAATCGGACATGCTTTCTTGCGGGATGAACATGATGCCTACACCAATCATCAGGCCAAGGGCAGCTACTTTATAGGCGCGTCCCTGATTTGATTCCGCAGACAACTCACGAAAGGCCATTTCCACCATTTTCGAGAAGATCGCGAATGTGACTGCGTAGGCAACTGGCGCTGGCAAAGCGGCGAACACCAACATGATTGCCGGAAAAATGGTAATGACAATAACCATGATGCTTCCAAGGATGAATGGTTTAATCGATGCAATCCTTGTTGCACCGACAAACCCGGCCGCACCGGAGATTGGAACCGGACCAATTGCCGAGAACAGACCCGCAAACAAATGGTTGATACCTGAAGCGATCGAACCTTGTTTCATCCGATCCGGCGAAGTGATTGAAAACGATTGCTTTAATAAACTCTCCATCACCCGAATGGAAGCCATCATATTGGCGGTGAGTAATAGTGTGATAAATCCAGCTGTAATAAACATCCCACTATCCCAAACCGGCATCCCGTAAACGAGAATTTGTGGAAATTGAATCCATCCCTCAAATTCAGATTGAATATCATTTGCCTTCCCGATAACTAAAAAAAGAATCCAACCAATACCAATAGATAAAAGGACAGAATATCTTGTGATCCAAGGTACTTTATGATTCATTGTAATGAAAGTAATTAAGACGACCATAAGGCTACCGAAGAATAAGAGTCCATCAATTCGGTCGCCGGAACCTTCCACTCCCAACATTCCCTTAAGAAAAGTTCCGCTCAATTGTAAAATTAGGAGCATTAGATATGTAAATGTAACGGCGGGTGTAAAGAGTGTCTTCATTTTTGTGATTAAACCGGTGACAGCTAAAAGAATAAACAAGATACCGCTGACAATCATGCCACTTTGTAATGCTTGCAACGCATCCCCACTTGAGGGATAAAGAACGCCTACCATACCAGCGTATACAACGAAAATGCCCCACCAGAGTCCAGCCGGACCTTCATTGATCGGCAAACGATGGCCAACAAATGCCTGGACTAAACAAGCAATACCAAGGACAAACATTGTCCGTTGTATGAATAGCGTAGTTTCCACAGTATCCATACCAAACACATGTGCAATGGCTATTGGGGCTGCAATGGAGGACGCAAGTAAAAAAACAGCCCACTGGAAGCCCCCAATCATATGTTTCATGAAAACACCTCGAATTACGAATCGTTTTTTTGGTTTCAAGTATAACACGTACAAATATAATAACCGAGCTGTTTATAATTCAACTCGGTTTATGGCCGTTACTATCGATAGTATCCGAATAACTTCGTATGAAGAAACCTTCAGTTTTTGACCATTCACAGTATAAAATCTCTTCGACTTTAGCGAATCCCTCTTTCAAAATACCTTCTCTTAACCATTGTTCAGATTTACCGATAGCATTCAACACTTCATCTTTTACTTCGCCCTCATCAATTAAAAGCACACTCGGCACCTCTTCATCCTTCTCAAGTTCGAGGTCGCCAATAGTAACCTGCTTGTACTTCGCGAATGAATTGATGGAAATTTGTCCACCCGGTTCGATATACATGTCACGAACCTCCCTAAGTGAAAAAATGCCTTGCTGTCGAAGCATTGTCCGAACCTGTTCCATCTCCAACTGATTTTTCTTAAAGGCTTTTAGATTAACCTTACCGTCATCAATTAACTGATCGGGTTCCCCTTTAATTAGAATACGTAGAGAATTAAAACGGGTAACCAACTTTTCAATAAAGTAGATTGAAATAGCCCATACAGCAAGAGAAAAGAGAAACATCCATATAGTAATCTTATTATCATAAAGACTCTCTTCAAGTATGCCTCCAAACATAATTAAATAAATAATGTCGTACGGTGTAATCTCGGCCAAATGTTTTTTTCCTAATAACCTGATAACCACCATAAAAGCAATAAGTCCGACTATAAGTTTTGCCCCATTCATTAAATAATCCATGACAATCCCCTCCTTGTTCAATCGATAATAAAAAATACCCGTTAATCGCTAACTTCAATCAAATTTAATTCAAGAATGTTTGAGATTGAAAGGTTCGGGTAATTTAAAGTGTAGAAATCGAAAGAACAATAACTTTACTCAGGAGGCGTATTAAATGGTACAAAGACATGTAGTAGGTTACTATGACACTGAATCAGAAGCCGTGGCAGCAATTGAGGAATTGAAGAGGCAGGGTTATAGCTCGAATGACATTTCAATCATAGGTAAAGATAAAGACCACGTTGAAAACATCGAAGATCAGACAGGAACACATGCAGCAGACGGGGCAGCTACAGGGGCTGCTACTGGAGGAGTACTTGGCGGTCTTGGTGGAGTACTTGCTGGTCTCGGCGCCCTCGCCATTCCCGGCGTAGGCCCAATTATTGCAGCCGGCCCAATTGTAGCAGGTATTACAGGTGCAGCTGCAGGGGCAGGAGTTGGCGGTCTTGCTGGAGCTTTAATTGGAATGGGTATTCCGGAAGAAGAAGCGAACCGCTATAACGAGTACTTCAACGAAGGAAAGATTCTTGTTTTAGTAGACGGGGAGTACACATACCGCGATGTTCGTATGGACTACCCGGACAATCCGTTAGTATAACTTCGAAAAGGCTGTCCCTCTTGCCCAGGGGCAACCCTTTTTTCGGTACCTGTGCAACACACAATTCAGATAGTTATGCATCTGGATAGCTCTTTCGCTTATTCTTCCTTCTACGATAAACAAACAGAAATGCTCCCACTAATAAAAGTAAGAGTATCGAAATTAATTCTGTAAGGTTAATACTATAACCAAAATCCCCCTGAAAAAACGTGCTTTTCAATGGTTCTGGTTTACTTAGCCCCAACTTTTCCCTCAATTCCGCAATTCTTTCATCCGAAATATCATCTACCATGTAAATATTCCCCCTGATACTCATTCAACGATAATTACTTCTCCGTCTTTCAATGCTTTAAAAAGTATTTTATTTTCAACCATATATTCAATAGACTTATCTATATCTTCGGATTCGGGATGATCGGATTTATAATGAGGGGCAATTACATAATCTAATAGATGCAGCCCTTCCCATATAGTTTGATGCTCATCGCCATAAGGTTTCTGATCTGGGTCGTCTGCCAAGTGAATGCCTTTTAATGTGGGCCCAAGGATACAAGCACCCGCACTATATCCCCCATATAAGATTTCTTTTTTCTCTTCGTAATACTTCTTTACAATTTCATCAAATCCACTTAACTTCATAGCCTGGGCGAGAACAAAAGTATTTCCGCCCCTCACCCAAAGAACATCATAGCGATCAAGTTTTTCTTTTAGTCCTTCCTTGTTACCGAAATACTGTTTCAAATCCAGAATATCAACCGAAAAACCTAATCTATCAAGATCCAATTTATCCATTGCATCGCTTTTATTTTTCCGTTCCAAATCGGTTGCAAAGTCCAAAGCATTGTTGATATACGCGACTTTCTTGTTCCCATCTTTAGTCATTTCTATTAGTTTTTCTGCCTCGTTCCCAATCTTATAAGACGATAAGTATAATTTCATTTTCTCCTCCTACCATAAGACTTCTTAATTTATTTTAACCTCTGTTCAACTTAAATCATTTTTCACCGTATCTTCCATTACTTATTGCTTTTCTGTACTTCCCCTCTTCCTCAATCGCTATCGCTTCATCTGTATGAACACCTTTTATCGAATAGAGCTTAGTCCCTTTCTTGTACTTGTTCGAAAAGTTTCCTGAATATGTTCCTTCCTTATCCGAATACTTTGTAACCCGACCAATCTCATCATTTGTTTCGGTTACATACTCATCGCTCACCTCATACAAATAGCCGTTCCATACAACAAAAGATGAATTCCAGTCAGCACTTGAAGAACAACCCGCAACTAATAGGAATGAAAAAACACAAATACTGAATATGAATGTTTTAACCTTCATAAGTTCACTCCTTTCAAATTCAAAATGAAAAAGACCTATAGGTGACATAACACATCAAAGTTATGAAGAAAGCCAAGGTTTCAATGTTTACAATAAATATATTTGCCTTCACTTTTGACAGCAACTTTACTCGCTTCATCAAACTCATATCTAACGCAATAAATAAATAATAAAAAATAAACAATGAAAATAGGAGCATCAAACCCGCCATCAACATTTCTCCACTTTGCCAGAAAGTAATTCCTAAAAAAATGGCCCACATACTTTTAAACACACCAAGTAGACTTTCAAATGGGTTCGTCAATGTCGCCATCATATATTCCGCGTGTTTCTCCGGAATGGAATGATCCAGATCATACTTTTGTATAAATGCTATATGACCAGTTTGAAGGACCATAGAGATAACCATCATGAATAAATAAGCCAAGCCAAAAATAGTCCCTATTATTACAGTATCGGAATCGATCAAACGAAGTAGTGCCAATGGCAAAGGAAGCCACATAGCATACATGATTGCCATCAATAGATGCAGAAAAGCGTATTCATTTCTTTCTGACATAGTCCTGTATGTAAAGGCTATTATTAAAAAAAAATACGCCAATCCACCCCAAAATTAATGTAGAACTTAACATGGCTTCCCCCTATTCCCCCTGATAACTTTTCAACTTACTACTTTGCCTTACAAAAAACAGCACAATTACTAATAAAATAAGAGCCGGAAAGATATTATTAAATAAATCCATCCAATGAAAAGACGTTTTACCAGTAAATACCGCTTTTACCCACTCTCCCTCACCCGCCTGGACAGCAATGGCAGTTTTTGTGGATATACCACTAATTTCAAAATACTCTGTTCCAATTGGGAAGTAATTTGACGCATTACCATAGTGGCTACCAGTCATTTCATGCGGCTTCGTTTTGACTTCGCCTATTTTCCTGCCAATTAAACTAGTATTTACCTTCTCTTCCGTGACTTCATAAACCTTCCCCTTCCAAACAACAAACGGGTATGCCCAACTTAAAGCTTGAACAGATGAATTAGTTAAAAGGATTATTAATAAACATAATATAGATTTCTTCATAAATTCCTTCCTTTTCTTTTGCGGTTTTGTAATGGCACGAAACATCAGGTAGACCTATTAATATACTTCCATACGCAAAAAGTAGATTTAGAATAGCGGTTTGTGAAACTTCACAAACCGCAGACCATAGTTTTTCAGATAAACTAATAAATTCGTCTTATTACTGGGAATCGTCACTAATAAAAAAATGATAATCTATCTGATTCGTAGAAACATATACAGTCACTTCCCGACTTCCCTTTAATCCTTTCACTACATAATACACTTGAGTAAATTTCAATTGTTCTTCATTTAGGTTTTTCATTTCACTTTCAGTGAGTAATCTAAGGTTCATAGTTTCGATTTTTGAAAGACCATATTCATCAAGTGCCACTTTTTCCGCTTGTTCAATGGATACTTTTGGTGTTCCGGGAGCATTTTCGTGGGAAGCATTTGGTTTTGAACATGCGCTAATCGCGATTAATGTGAAAAAAATTATTAACGCTTTTATCTTCAAATGGGGAATTTCTTTCATTTTTAATTGCACAAAACAATATGACCTATTTTTCTTAAGTCAAATGAACTTATCATCTTGATAACGCCATTTTTATATGCGCTAAGTGGTGTTCTTCATGCCAGGCTAATTTCCTAAGTTTTGTCGCAACTGTTATTTCCCCATTTTTCTGATGAGTGAAAGTCCGATTTAATTGCTCTTCAGTTATATGATTTCCTAAAGATACGATACGCTCGTTTATACCTTCAAGCATTTTAATGGAACTTTCCGCAGGAAGCTCTGTATCCGGTTGGATCGCCCACTTCTCCTCATCGAAACCCGGAACTGTTGGATTATCATCCGTCAGAGCAAGCTTCAAGCGTTGATACATGTTTAACTGTGAATCCGCAATATGATGAACAAGTTGCAGAACTGTCCAAGCACCATCGCGATAAGTTTTATTTAATTCCTCGTCACTCAAATGGTCAACCGTTTCTCTTAAGCGAGTAGTATAAGTTTCGATTTCCTTTAGCCACTCTTGAACATTTTCTAAAGTTACATTTTCAGGAACTTGCAAATCCCCAATTGGATATCTTACGTCCATTTCCCATTCCCCTTTTCTCTATTAATTATTTTTTAGTTACTTTTATTTTCACCATTATTATACATTACTTTGAAAAAAAATGAATTTTAGTAATATTGTAAGTTAAGAGGACAAGTTTATAGGTAAGGGGGGTTTCAATGTTGCTAAGGTTTGAGATTCTAAAGTCTTACAGACAAAGAAAGCTGTTAGTCATTTTCATACTTCTTTTGCTTGCAGTCGGCAGCTTATTTTATCGGAATACAATGGTTCAAGATGAGATTAGTAAAAAGGCGACGGATGAGGTTCTTACTCATATAGATACTGGAATGGTGCTAAGGAAAGATTATGAGCGGAAGATTGAAGAGGTAGGCATGACTCCGAGGGTTCAGGAAGGCTACGATAATATGAAAGCTATGAATACAGCCATCCGTGAATGGGAGGATGCAATTCATTATAAAAAATGGGATGCAATCCCTTCAATTAAGAAGAGATTTTATGAAACGATTCTCCAACAAAACGGCTATGGATATCCTTATGGGGATTTGCAAGGAGTGGAGTTGGAAAAAGAAGTGGCGTTAACAAATCGATTGGTAGAGCTTCAACTTCCGTACGGTGAAGAAATCTTTCCATTATCCACTTCCAACTTCATGTACTCAGCAAATAGCTCTTTTTTAGCGTTATTTGGGATTCTATTGCTCCTTGTGTTATTCGGGGATAGCGTTACTTCTGAATATCAGCAAAATACGATTCGGACTTTGAATACGCAGCCTCTGACCCAACTCCGGATTTTAAGTTCAAAAATAGAACTACTGATAACCGTTTCAATCATTGTATGGTTTGGGATGGCAAAGATTTCTTTTGTAACAGCATTTTTGTTCGGAATGAAAGGAAGTTTCCACTATCCGATACTAACGTTAACTGAAGAATCCTTTACAATCATCCCGATCTATCAGGCGATTATTCAGCATGGCATCCTCTTCTTTGTTGTATCGCTATTTATGTACTGCTTATTGTTATTCGTTAGTGTGCTTATGAGAAAACTGTTTAGTACGCTTGTTGTTCTCCTGCTTGTCATGATCACTGGTCTTGTAACAGCAGCACAGTTTTCTATTCTGCAGTCAAAATGGAATCCTTTCTTCTACTTTCAAATTGAAGAAATCATCGAGCGACCGTACATGATAGGTGGATTCACTTCCCTTTGGATCCTTGTTGCCTATTCATTCCTATTGTTCATGTTAAGTTGGTATTTCACAAGGAAAAATGTTTCGTTCGCGAAGGAAAAACCAGTGATCAAGCCATATGCACGTGGTGAAATATATGGAACCGATAGAAGAGCTAATCTTATTTTCGAATGGCGGAAGTTGAAAAGGCAGAATACAATTATCCCTCTTCTGTTTATGTTAACTTTGTTTGCTGGTGGAGGTTTCTTATACTTCAACCATACAAAAGTGTTGAATGAAAAATTTGAAGTCTCTCGGTTGAATGATTATGAGATTTCCTCATTTTTTGCACTAATAGAGGAAGACATTAAAAACTCAGAGCAGTTAGTTTCATTCTTGGTTAACAAAAAAGATTCGCTTAGTGATGAAGAAATGCTACAAATGGAAATTGCAAAAGCTACTATTCGTGACCAAAGACCTCACTTGGAAGCACACAAGGTAGAATTGAAGGAAAAAAGAAAAACGAAGCAAGCATGGGATGAGGAAAACTGGACGAACTTTTACAATGAATATATCAAGAACATTAAGTGGAAAAGCGGCGATACTTCCCTCTATCCAGGCATTTTTATCGATAATGCACCGACTGAACGAGGAGGGTATGCTAACCTAAGCTACAAAGCAACGATAAGTGAAATGGAGTTACTATCTGAGAGGAATTTACGTCCGATTTTTCCTTTAGTCTTCGCTAATTTAACGATGTACGATCGATTTCCAAACCCTATCGACCGATTGGAATTTATCAAGCGAGAGAAAAAGGTCGATAGTTCCGGTCTTTATTATCTTTACTTATTCTTTTCAGATAACCTTTATGCAATCCTGATGTTACTCCTTGTCTTTTTGTTCAGTGCTGGGTTCGCTGCTGAAAGAGGCAAGAAAAATACGTTTTCCTTCTTGCTCACGCAACCAGTCAAGAAAGGAACGATCTACTTCAGCAAATTTGCTATACCCGCAGGTGTAACTTCAGCTATTACGATATTCGCTGTTCTTTTGATTGTACTCATCGGGACGATCGGAAACCGCTTAGGTGACTGGAATTATCCTATCCTGTTCTACGACTCGGAGGTAGTGACAGCTCAGGAAGGTTATGCAGGAATCATGGCGCAAGAAGGTGGATTTCATTTCATCGACCTGGGAACTTATGTAACAGAAGCCACGTATATCCTGATTGGAGCCCTTTTATTCAGTATGGCACTTGTTATATTCATTTCTCTATTTTTTAATCACCAAGCTATTGCAATGATGACCGGAGGCATTTTTGTAATTTTAGGTGTTTCACTAAAAGGATTTGATTCTTTCTCGTCCTTCGCACATCTTTCACCGTTTACGTACTTGGAAGTGCCCAAAGTCACTAACGGCGAACTTGCAACAATTCTTAATAATCCGCTCATATCTACTACAACTGGCATCGTGGTATTGCTTACATGGACGTTCCTATTGTATGTAGTAGGATTGATTATTTTTAAACGAAAAGCTTGGATTTAGATGGAGAAATTCTTTCAAGAAAATCCGTGAAAAATCGCCAGGTAAGCACACTTCTATGGGAAGCGTGCATTTCTGGCGATTTTCGACTCGAAGGACAACAATGCTATGACAATTTCCAAGCTGGAATTAAAGAATGGAATTGGAAAAAGTAACTTATGATAATATGAAAAACAGAATAAAGCGCTAATATGGTTAGGTAGGTCAAAAACCAAATATGAAGTGGTTTGTTTAAAAACAGATAAAGTAATATCATCCCGACCGGAAATGGCACTAGGACTATTAACCAGATAGGTGCATTAAATACCTCAGTAAGAGCGCCAAGTGAAACTACTGAAATCCCAATAACAAATCCTTGCCAGATAGCAATATTATTCTTAATTAACGCACTTCCTAAAATATAGGACATAGAAGTAAGGACAATTGATAGTACGAAACTAAAGAAATAGTTCATTACTTCCCTCCTGTATAAATAAACTGGACAAAAAAAATTAAAGCTCTTAAAAGATAAATCATTTGGCTGCCATTCTGTATGATAGCTGCTTTCGTCACTCTTTAGATTTCACTTCATACAAATAAAGTTCGTCACCATCTAAAAACAGCAACATGTTCTCCCGGTTATTCACCAATTGCGCTTCGAGAGACATACCATCTGGTTTCACCAGCGCGATTTCATGGACAATCTTATATTCATCGCCTTCACGCTGAAGCTCCAAAAGTGACCTGCTCCATCTATCCTCATACGCAACGACCGTATCCCCGGCAATCGCAAACGACCGGAAACCCATTCCTTCGGGAGAATAATAAATGGTGCGCATCTGTTCTCGCACGCCAATCTTCGATTCAATGCTAAAGAAGAACCAGATCGCCCCACTAACATCACCATTCAGAGCCAAACACTCAAAAATCGAACATGTCCTGTCCTCTTCAAGGGAATCTATCTTGCGACCAGCAGCATCCCAACCGACGAGCCCGCTACTGCCGACCGGCTTCTCCCAACCATAATTACCGTAAACCCCTTCATCAAAGTATCCTGTCCAAATCTCTTGGTTCCTTGTAACATACACATGCTCAATTCCATCGCCTAAACAAAACGATCGGATAAAACGCCCATTCTTATCGTAAACCCTTGCATTTTCTTCAATATTCTGCGCATCGTGATAATAAGAACGAGCACAGACAAGCATGAAATGCTCCTCATCAATCGGCTGTATATAGTGATAATTCCACGTCTCTTCTAACAAATGAATCACAGTCGTCTTTCCATTCTGAAGATGCTCGACATGATAACTGTAGCTTTTCTCCGTAACCGTGGCAGGGAAACTGCCTTTAATTAGAGGAGGACGATCTTCCGTTAGTAGGATAAATATATCGTTATGATGTCCGATAGCGATTGAAACTGGAATCATATGTTTTAACTCCTCCTGCAGCTTGGCAATTGGAGTTACGGGAATTTTTACTGTTGGTTGCATTTTTTATTCTCCGCCTTCCAAAGCTTCTTGTTATCCAGCAGTCAAAACCATAAGAATGCTATTAATATCTTCTTTCGTTGCTTTATACCATAAATTAAAAGTAGATTCCTTATCACTCACATGAATGTATTCATCATACAAGGTCATTTCATATATATCCCCAAAATAGTAGAAAGAAAATTTCTCAGTATAGTCGCTTGCTGCTGGACGGGTATCCATTTCTTCCTTTTTTATTGCAATAAAGGATGATGCTATCCCTTTTATTCGAAGACTGTCTAATACTGGAAACGGAAATTCTTTTTCCCCGAAAACCATTCCACTATTGTATAACTTACTAAACAAGTGTTCATCAAGATCACCAATCGGATTTGACAAATAAGCCTTTGCTAACTGAGTAAAATCTCGCTCACTCCGATAAAACGTATCCATTTCAGTGTTCATAAAGAAACCATTTTCCAGGGAGTAAAAGGAATATTTCTGATCACCTGAGAATGCGTGAAAAGTAAATTCTATTGGAAATCCTGCCGGATACGGATTCTCAGTTTGTACAATACCAACAAATCGATTTTGGAACGCCTCAATGATCAATTTGGAATCTATCACTATTTCCTGATCATACGTTTCCAAAATCACCTTATCCCAATCGACTTGTAAAAAATCCGGTTTAATATATGGATGTTCTTGTGGGGAATCACTTCGCTGACCCATTTTAAGTTTATTATTTAATTCTTGATTATCCTTATTTAGGTCTTCTATTTTCACAATTAGTTCTTCATTTTGAGTCACTAAGTTTTCAACCTTCGAAGCCTGATTTGCATTTTGATTTGACATAACTACGAGAAGAATAATTAAAATTGCAATCAATAAAGCGTTTATAACCTTTGGCATGCTTGCACAACTTCCCTCCCAAATTATCCATTAATGTCCGGAGCTATGATATTTGAGTAATTGATAATAGCATTGCAATGTGAAATGAACTTTATCAAATCGCATATTAGTTAGTGAGGTCTTGTCTATACAAAAATTCTTCCTCCGTTCCTTGTTATCCTTCACTAATACCGTCTAATGCCTCCTGTATTTCTTTTTCGAATGGCACATTGCCTGAATTAAAATCTTGTTCATGAACATAAAAAATTAGTATATTCCTCTTTATGAATGTACTGGAGGATACAAGATCCATTGTCGCAGTCTTTTCATCAAATTCTTTTTCACCATTTTCACGTTCGATTTCTGTTTTAAATTCAAAGATAAAAAACGGTTTTCCACTTAACTCATACGTCTTAGGTTTAACATTTCCAAGTTTCTGGCCAAATACATTATTAGGAAATTCTGCTTCTGCCAACTTAACGCCATTTTCTTGTAATGCTGTGACTACTTCTTCCTCTTTAATATGGGAGCTGTCGCTTACTTGAACAGATTGACACGCAGCTAAAAACAACAGCAAACATAAACATAAATATTTTCTTATTTCGTTCCCCACCTTTGAATCTATTCAGTCCAATTAGTCACTGAACTCATTGAAAAGCACCTCTAATTCCCTTTCGTCGTACAAATCGCCGCCAGCACTTATAAACTTTTCAATCTCAATTGACCCATCTTCCATGAACTCAATTTCCCACCGCTGTCCCGGCACCGCAACTTCCACCATAATGGCCTCCGGTCTTACTTTCGAAAGTCTATAAAAAATCTTATTGTCATCAAGCTTATTAAGAAGGTCATTTAAATTATTTGTTATCATGATAATCACTTCCCGGTAAAATTTTCAATAATGCATGGAAGCTCGCACAGATCATCGACTATGAAATCCGCATCAACATCTTCCCATTGGGAATTCTTTTTCCAAATCCCTACCATCCCGCCACCTTATTTAATCAACGTTGTCTTTATCTCTTCGTTCCGCACTTCCAATAAATAATTATTAAAGACATAGTCTCTACCGCCGTGTTTTTCATACCATTCTTGAACTCGCTGTACATGGGCTTTATCATTTCGTACACTTTTTTCAATTTCAACGTAATCTTCATAACTCTCATATTCCCAAATTGCTAAAACTTCAGTAGTATCTTCGTTATGTGGTATCATCCATCTCCCAATCAATTTCGCCCCATGTTTTAGTTGATTGGGTAAGTTAGTCTCATTGAAATGAGTATTAAAAATATCAACAAATCCATTCTTTACAATGTAATGCTTCCTTCTAAAAAACAAATCTTCCACTCTCTCTTTCAGATTTATTTAATCGTTTGAGAGGCAAGACCGCGCCCTATAAAGTTTGCAGAAACAGGCTTTTTCCCTATTTCTCTTGCCCAAATTGATAATTGTCCGATATGGTGAATTTCATGTGCAATGATATGTCGGATGACCTCTCCCCATGTACCAGTCACCATTCTACCGTCTGGCATGGTATCAGAAAATAGTTGCTTTTCCATACTGTCATCCCAGTTTTTCACAAAGCTCTCCACTTCCGAACGAAAATCCGCGTCCAATTTTCCACCTAGACCACTCTTCTAACCATCCAGTTATATTGAAAAAATGTTTGCATTGAATTTGTCGTCTTCAATGTTATACACCCCCTTATAATTCCTTTTAAGTAATTATATCATGGATGCATTAGCAGTTTTCGAAAAATTCATTCATCAGTAAATTTATTTCAATCTATAGTTAATATTGGTATTTATTCACATGAATCAAAAAGGAATATCTAATCCATCATAACGCCATGGAGGTGATTAATTATGCCAAAAAACAACAATAGAAACCAAAACCGTAATCAAAACAAAGATCGCAATAACAATGAAAATCAAAAAGATATGCGCACTGAATTTGGCAATGAGTTTGATTTTGAAAAGGACAATGATCGTAAACAAGATGCAAAGAATCAAAATGACGACGATTGTATCGACTGTTAAATCATAAAAACAAAAAACGACAGGAATATCCTGTCGTTTTTTGTTTAGGTACCTGTGCAAGAAACATTCGTGTTAATTCAATCAATTTGAATAAAAATACACTTTTTAGATTCAAAGGTTGCAATCTCAGCTTGCATTTTTCATCTATATTCAATTGTATTGTATAATTTGAATAGTTTGCTGCACAGGTACCAAAAAAACTCAATAAAACTCATCCAATAGTTGATAGAAATCAACCTTTGTTTCGTCCAAATCGGTCATTCCATATCCCGTTAGAAAGAATGGTACATATTCCTTTCCAAAATTACTTGTAATACTTCGTATCGCTAAAGCCAAATCTTGATATTTGTCTGCGATCCCTGCCCTGCCCCAATCAATAAAACCGCTCACTTTTTGTTTTTCAATAATTACATTTGGCAAACAATAGTCACCATGAGTAAAAACAAGCTCCTCATCTAACGGCCTTTTTAAGACGAGCTCCTCAAAAAGCTCGATTGCTTTCCTTCCTCTTCGTACTTCATCAAAATCATCTTCATCAACCAGGCCTTGTCCTACTCTGTTCTTTGCCTCTTCTATTTTCACTTCCAAACTTTGATTAAAAGGACAACTATCTATCCGCACACTATGTATCGTCTTAAGGCCGGCTCCTAATGACTCTAACATGGCAGACAAATTGCCCCGATGTGATTGATCCGAAGCAATTACGCCTTTTAGTTCAGACATCAACAGGTATTCATTTGCTTCGTCCTTCTCGTAATATAGAACACGTGGCACTGGCAGCTTGCCTTCCAACCAATCCAATTTCTCCTTTTCATCAAAGAGACGTTCAACCGAATGCACCGGCTGCACTTTAAGAAATTGATTCGCAAGTGAGCCTTTTAACAAGAACGTCATCGCCTCCGAATGGCCAATTGTAATCTGTTCCCAATCGAAACCGTTTGTCAATTTTGCTAAGCTTGAAGGGATTTCTATCAACTGAACCACCGCCATTTCACAGTTCTTTACTATCTTTCCAACTCAATATACTCCCTTAATAACTTCCACTGCTGTTCCTCTTTTCTCCATACAAACATGCACTGGGCATGATAAGGCTCGCCGCCTATAACATTAGTTTCCCTACCTATTACAACTACTTCATTACCATCATTACGTTCAGCAATTGAAAGGATTCGTAAACTTTTTTCTGCATGGTCCATTTCTTTTAGGACCCCGTTAAGGTCATAGTCATAATAATAAGGGTCCGGTTGAATGATAGTTGAATGCGCCCAATATCCTACAAAGTTTTCTGACATTAACTGCCTAATCCCATCCCCATTTTTGCTTATAAACCCTGCGTTCCAGGCTTTAAAATATTCATCTAACACTTCCTGTATTTTCTCCATTTTCCCAAACCCCCGCTTCTTCCACATATTGCGGAACTCGCTGTCGAATTCACTATGTATTCATCCCATTCGTCACTTTAGGATGGATTTTTTTATTGTTAAGCGATGATAGAGTTGACTTGGATAATATTGCTTTAATCTCAATCAAGTCATCAATAACCAAATCAGCGTGAGCAAGTTCATCTTCCCTTGCAAAATCGAAGTTGCACCCTACGGCAATTAAACCGTTTTCTTTAGCCGCATTTATATCCGATAGGCGATCACCTACTACTGCTCCATTAGTGATTCCATATTTCTTTATAATACTATGAACTAATTCGGATTTATTCAATGAGTCAATTTGTTGAATACTGAACATTTCCGTAACCCAATTATCCAAATTATAATAACTGGCGATAGCTCGTAGATATTCGGTTAAACCATTACTTGCGATGTAGATTGAATAATTATTTCCCTTTAAGTAACTGAATACTTCCTTTACATTAGGATATAAAGCGCCTCTTCCAATGCTTATATTTTCTAATAATCTTTTCAGGAAAAACGCATCTGTGTAGTCTCTTTCTTCATTGGAATGGTTTGGCAACAAAGTTTCCCATACTTTCGGTAAAGGTACGCCCATAATTTCACGGTATTTTTCAATAGGTGTCATAGTGTTCCATTTATCCATTGAACGTAGATGCTCAAAAGTATCTTCAAGTGCTAATTCTAAAATTGTATCTGTTTGAAAGAGTGTTCCATCCATATCAAAAATTATTGCTTGCGACATTGCTTCCTCCCTCTTGATTTATTCTTAGCATAAAGATAATTACAATTGAATTATAGACGGTTTCTCCCATTCTCCTACCTCCAATCTCGCTAACTAAAGAAATTAATTAATAAAAAAGACGTACAAAAAAGGAGTAGACAAAGCTATTCCAAAACAAATAGGAGCTGCTGTTTTGGATTGTTTTGCAATACGCTCATCGGCCTTATGCAGACTCTCAAAAAATGAAAGAGTAAAGTAAAAACTAAAGAAAATAAATACTATCGAAACAAATAAAATTCCAATCCATCCCATCAACGCTTCCAACTCCCTAAATTTACAATCTGATTTTTACTTGATGTCATTTAAATCCTATTTTATAAAAAACCTTTCCATTCTTTAATAAATATACGCCAAGCAATAACTGAATAACTGTTATGACAAGGTTATGAATAATGAAGTCCATTTGAACACTAGTATCCACTAATTTTGCGGATGAAACAAACATTACATTAGCTACTAACTGAAACGCTTTCGGTATAGAATAAATGATCAGAACTAAACCTGACAACTTCATAAACAGCATGAACAACTCTCCGGCCATGGCTCCGTATTTCTCATCTGCCCCCCGAAAAGCAAATTGAATGATTGACTCACCACTCTTTAATAAGTAAATCCCAAATGCCATAAGTAACACAGGATAGGCTGCCTGAAAGATAAGGGAAAGACGATAATTCGTAAGGTCTACATTTGTCATCAAATCTGATAGATTGTAGATTGAGTAGAAAGAATAAACAACAGAAACAACGTGAGTTAAGCTCCAAATGATCGTTAGAACACCGATAATCTTTAAACCTGCTTGAAAAAATACTGTAGGTTGAAACATATCAACACTCCTCTATTCCGTCAGTTTTTTATTTCACAGAGAATTTGTGTTTACCACCGACTTCAGCGACTAATTGTGAAACAAGCAAATTTCGTCAAGCATTCTTTTAACCTCATCTACCGCAACAAGTTCATTAGCCTCTTTAAATGATAATATTGATTGTTCAAAATACCCCTTTGCCCTTTCAATCTCACCTTTAGCGTAGAAAATTTCTCCAAGCCCCCGTAAAGAACATCCCAAAGCAATGGGATCGTTTGACTGCTTGGAATATTGAAGGGATTGATTCATAAGTTTTTCAGCCTCAAGTAAACTATCTTTCTTAAATAATATATATCCTTGTTCGAAATAATTGGCCGCAAAACCCACGTAAAAATCCGGAAAATTGTTCATCAATAAATTAAATTCTTCATTAAACAATTCGATTGCAACATCATAGTTTTCTGCCATGCGTTCAACCATGCCCAATTGATGTATTGCGACAAGTTCATCTTGAAGATTCGAATTCAATTTTGCTATTTCTCTAAGTTCACTATAAATTGACCTTGCTTCATCATATTTCTTCAGTTCACTTTTTACATACCCGAGCCAATGCAACGCCACTTCGTAGTTATGAGAGGTTTTTTCAATTGTACTAAGACATTCATGATAGATTTCTTCCGCTTCAGAAAGCCGTTTACTCTCAAATAGTTCAAATGCCATTTCTAACATACCATCAATAGATTCAGCGCTCCCCATTGCTTCCCCCCCGCCCTTTCCTTCAAGCCAATTATATCATGAATTGAGGTATTAATTTCTAAATATTTATTCAAAACAATAAACATCTTACTTGTCTTTTGGAATATGTAAGCCATCATTACTTTACATAATATTATTATCATTATGGAGGTACCTGTGCAACAAACATTCATGATAATTCAATCGAATTGAATATATATACATTCGTTTTAAATAAATGTAACTAAATGGCATTTCGTTTTTATTTTTATGCAATTGTAGTGTATTATTTGAATTGTCTGCTGCACAGGCACCAAAAAAAATCCCAAGGAATCCTTGGGATTTTTGGTGTCATTAAGCTTTCTTTACCATTTTAAGTAGCATATGCGAAAGTGTATGCTGTTCTTCTTTGGTTCCTGAGTTCCAAAGTTCCATTAAAATTTTCTCTTCCCTGTTACGAGGGTTTTCATGTTTGGCAAGATAACCAGCAACTATCTCCGTGGTCTTAGCAAGTTTTTCTTCACTCAGTCCCATGTTCTCACCTAACTCAACTTTTTCAGCAAGATACTGCTTAAATTTATTGAAGTTTTCCAAAATCTCGTCTTTTGTTTCATCGTTAACCTTTGCCAATTCTTTTTGTACCTTATCTTTCATATCCATTGAAATCATTCCTTTCTATGTGAAATACTCTAATTTCGCTTCGGGGAAAAACTTCTCCATATAGGCATAGAGATGGGTCTTGATATCCTCTTCCTCTTCTTTTTGATAAATGTACTTACCAATTCCATATTTACCCCATTTATATCTTCTCTTATCCTCATCTAACTCTAATTTTGTCATGGGGTAATTCTTTTCAATTACCCTTTTTGCGGGCTTTGTAAATCGATGTTGGATAAATTCAAAAGTTAAATCCTTTTTTGCTTCGGGAGGCAATTCAGCCTCGAGGCGTTCGAACATATGATAATATCCATCCTGCCAACCTTCATGAAGATAAATCGGAGCAACAATAAACCCTAAAGGATAGCCAGCTCTCGCTACTTTTCCAGCTGCCTCAATCCTCTTTGCTAAAGGCGAGGTCCCAGGTTCAAAATACTTGATAACATAGTCAGCATTAACGCTGAATCGAAAGCGTGTTTTCCCATTATGCTTAGCATCCAGTAAATGATCGACATGATGGAATTTTGTTACAAACCTTAGTTTTCCATACTCCGATTCACCAAAATGTTCAATGGCTCTTTTCAACGTATGTGTTAAATGATCAATTCCTACAATGTCGGATGTACAGGATGCTTCAAACCTTGTGAAATCCGGAGCACGTTCTGCCATATATTTATCCGCAGCATCTAATATTTCATCAACATTCACATACGTTCTGATATATGGTTTGCTTCCCATAGTCGTTTGTAAATAACAATAATGGCAATGCCCCATACAACCCGTTGCAAAAGGGATTGCATATTCCGCAGAAGGTTTCGAGGTGTCAAACTTAAGTGTCTTTCTAATTCCAACAACTAATGTGGATTTGGCAACCCGATATTTCTGGAAATCGTTATCACCTGGGAGATTTCTAACCTGGTTATGGGAAGTTGTATATCTAATTTCAACATTCGTCTTTTCAAACTTATCATGAAGCACTTTCCCTAAGGGGTAGTTAAGGGCATCTGGTTCAAAATAAATCAGCTTAGGTGTAAATGGCTTATTCATTCAATTCGACCCTTTGAGCTGTCTCCATAATAGTAATTATAAGCTTGGTTCGCCTCCCTCTCAGATGGATAAACAGCCACTTCGCTTGAAAGGGGGTAATAGTCTTCATAAAGAAATAAAGCAAGTTCATCGGGGTTTTCAGGACTATTGACAACAGCTGCACTCTGTACATTGGCCACATCCTGAGTATGTGGGTTCCGATAGAAAACATACACAATATCGCCGGCACGATAAGAGTCGTTTCCGTTCATTTCCTCACTCCTTGTCATTGTTGTACATTCGTTTCCTTAACCTGATTTCTACTTTACTTTGACACAAATTCCTTATAATAACCCTTCCAATTAATGGACATTATAATATGGATTGATTTTAACCTAACTAATTCCCTATACCTCAAATGCGGTATAACTTCCTTCGTCATCAAAATCCTCAACTTCAATAACTCTATCGGCAAACCGTCGCACCGTAGTACTATTTGTTCCTACAAGTAGAGAAAGGACATTAAATTCTTTTGATTGCTTTGTTTTATTAAATGATTCAAGAAATGAATCGCTTACTCGACCTTCACCATCCGTGATAAAAATAATATCAGCTTGTTGAAAACGACTTTTGTTGATTACTTGTAATGCTTCGTTAAGCGCAAGTTCATAATTTGTGCCACCTCTTAAATAAGTTTGTGCAAGCTTGATCATTTCAGACGTTTTAATCTTTCCTTTTTCATACGTGTACGTTTTACAATGCGTTGAAAAGAATATCACGCATAAATTTCTTCTCTGCCTTCTTGCGATTGATATAAGGGCAAGGGTAAATCCTTTCGCCTGCTTGTCAAGACCACTCATACTGTCCGATTGGTCGAGACAAAGTACAATCGGCCCCTTTTTAAGCACTTCAGGTCCCCTTTGTTCAAATTGCATAGTTTGCCCTTCTGCAAAACGACGTAGAAAATCCATCCTTGTTTGCGGATGTGTATATAAGCTAAACTCAATCGTCAGTAAGTTTTCAATGTCTTTCCCAATAGAAATGCCTCTTCTTTGTATGTACCGGCTTTTTTTCACCTTCTGCTTTTCCCAAGCAATTTGCTTGAACCGACCTGCCCAATCAGCTATTTCTTTTATCATTTTACTATAAGCAATCTTCTCTGATAGTAAAATTTTGTCGCGTAAAGGTACCTTGAGAAATTCTGCATCTGTATTACCTGCACGTACTCCTCCTAAAAAAGAGTTCAGTCCATTCTTTAATTGTTCGACCTCTCGACTAACCTGTATTAGGACTTCACTGAAGCTTTCGCTTTTGTTCCCTATTACTTCTTGTAATTTAGCATTCAACTTATTCATTTCATCGACGAGGTTATTTCGAGGATTTTCTTGGAACTTTTGCTTTTGAAGTTGTCTATACAGAAGAGTAATCCTAATTGCCTGTTCTTGGAGTTCCACTTCTTTCTCCAGTTGCTGAATGATCCATTGGTTTGTCTTTTCTCCAAGCTTAATTGTCCCTATTGTTGACACCAGTTCATTTAAGCGTGTGAAATTCCGAAGATATGAAAATTGTTCATTCTCCATAAGGTTCTCCATAAGGAATTTATTAACCGATAGAAAACCTTCTGCATCTGTAGTTGTTATTACTGGTTTCATTTTAAATAAAGAAGCCCAAATATCTCCAAGGAGTGGTTCAATTGAAGGTAGCCAAGCTTCATGAATAATCTTTCGGAGACCTTCCGACATTTCTAAAATCTCTTTGAAGCGCCTTTTGTCGAATGAATCTGTATTCAACACCGAAAAATTTTCGGTGTCGACTTCGAATTTTCTCACCACACCTTCACTCCATTTCACATTCGATAATAGATGCCGTAAGAATCCTCAACTTCATTTTTCTCGTTAAACGCATTAAAATACAAGGGTTCTAAAGCGGAATTTAAGATTTCTTGCTCGTGTGATTTTACTTTAACAAGTAAGGCTTCAATTTCCACATATCGGTCTTCGTGATTCGTTTTTAGAATTTGGAGATCAGACTCCAATGCCCTCATTTTTTGAATAGCTTCCATTCCAGCTTCTATTGAATTATCTTGCCTAATTGAATTGGCGACTTCATTTGCTTCTTTTCGAATTGAGTCGAGTACTCTTATCACATTGTCCTGCGCATGTCTACGAATAATGACTGAAACTGTCTCTTTTTGATCAGCCGTTTCCCAAAGAGCATTTTCAAGGATAATAATATCCTCTATCAATACGACTCGTCGTTTTCGAATCAAAGCTCTTGCCTTTAATATGCTTAATGACTGCTTGAACCGCCGATCAGACGGACGTATCCCTTCATCCTTTAACTCATTACGGATTTTTGAAATTGCAGTGTAAACTTCATTTTCGATAACAACACGATCTGTCATGTTTTGTAAACCTAACAATTGTTCCATTGTCATAGTCGGCATTTGCTCCAATTGTCCAGCATCTTTCATCATTGAGATAAAATTATTATCATCAGCTAAATAATTAAATTCAAAACGAAGGAGAAAACGGTCAAATAACGCCTCTAATCCCTCCCCTTCCTCCGGATATTCATTTGACGCTCCAATTACAGTCATGAGAGGGACTTTCTTGGGTGTACCGTTGTTATAAAAAACCCTCTCATTAATTAGTGTGAGTAAACTATTTAATATAGCGCTGTTAGCTTTGAAAATCTCATCTAAAAACACTAAATTTGCTTCGGGCATTTTTTTGTGAGTATTTCGTTTATATTCTCCATGCTCTAATTCCTTCAACGACAATGGGCCAAATAACTCCTCCGGTGTACTAAACCTTGTTAGCAGCCATTGAAAATAATTTGTATCTTGTATTGTTTTCGCAAGTTCTACGGCCAATGCCGATTTTGCTGTACCTGAAGGACCTATCAGGAGAATATGTTGTCGTGATAATAGCGCTACAAGAATCGCTTCTACCTCAGCTTCCCGCTCATAAAACTTAGCATTAAAAGCTTTTATTATTTCATCCAATTTGGATAGATTACTCTCCATTCACCACTACTCCCGTCCCGCAACGTGTTTTCAACAAGCTTTTCCAACTCGATCATTTGCTATTCCAAATCCACTACAAATTGAAAAAGGCCTGCACAGAGAATCAGTTTCAATGACTTTCTATACAGTCCCTTATTTCAATTTCATCTAAAAATCTAATCATTTTCTTTTTTATTAGCATTAACGCCATTTGGTTCAATTCCGAACTGCGCTACCCCTTGCGAACGGAATTCACTTGGTTCTTCTTGAAAAGAAAACCCTTTTTCAAGTTTACCCACCGGGTCGATTCCATTTGGTTCCGGTCCAAGCTCACTGTCTTTTGTATTGTCAGAAAGAGCTTGAAGATGTTTTGTCGATTTTTTTCCATTTTCAACAAATTCATTTTTGAATTCGTCCCCTCTTCTTTCATTCCCAAGTTCTTCCTCTGAATACAATCCTCTGAACTTTTTATCCATTGGGGAAACCTCCTTTTTCCATACCTTAATTAACTTACAATAACCGTTTATTTTAGAATGCAAACATTTAGGGCATACATGACCGTAGAATACAAAGTATTCCGGATATTCATAAGGGGGTTCTATTGTTCTCATATTCATGATATATTATTTACTACTTTAATACGCTAAAGCGGTGAAGTAATTTACATTGACAAAGGGGATAGAAAAATGAAGAAATTTATGATGGTATTAATAGTTTCGTTAGGGTCTTTACTTTTTATATCAGGTTGCGGAAGTTCAAATTCCAATTCTTCTTCAAAAGAAAATACTCTCGTCATAGGTGTAGATGATAAATTTGCACCCATGGGGTTCCGAGATGAAAATAATGAACTTACCGGCTTTGATATCGAATACGCTCAAGCGGTAGCTGAAAATATGGGTATGAATGTTAAATTTCAGCCGATTGATTGGAAAACGAAAGAAACTGAATTAAGTAGTGGACGGATCGATTTAATATGGAATGGTTATACAATTACGGATGAAAGAAAAAAGAAGGTTCTATTTACAAAGCCCTATTTGAAAAACGCACAAGTCATTGCAACACTAAAAAACTCGGATATCGCTAACTTGAATGACCTTTCAGGAAAGAATGTAGGATTACAGGCACTTTCTTCAGCTGCCGATGCATTAAATGCCAATCCGATCAGCTCAGAAATCAAGTCAATTTCCGAGTACTCGGATAACGTACTTGCCTTATCTGATTTGAAAGCAGGCCGGGTGGAAGCCGTAGTCATTGACGAAGTCGTCATCGATTATTATATGGCGAAAGAAGAAGGCACTTTTAAAGTGATTGAAGAGTCATTGGCACCAGAACTGTATGGAATTGGCGTCAAAAAAGGAAATGAGGCATTGCTTGAAAAACTGCAAGCTGCTTTGGACAAAGTGAATACTGACGGCACAGCTACTGCAATCTCTGAAAAATGGTTCGGGGAAGATAAAGTTTTAAAATAAGGATTATTGTTCGCTTGCAACGCAGATTCAAGGGAGTGTATGACCATGACGATTGACTATTTAATATCAATATTAATACCTATGCTTGAAGGGGCCCGCGCGACAATCTTTCTCTTTCTTATTGCCATCGTTGTTTCGATTCCTTTAGGGTTCTTGTTGACGTTGGCAGTCAGAAGTAACATCAAGCCCCTTTCATGGCTTGCTAGTTCATATATTTACGTGATGAGGGGAACTCCTCTTTTACTGCAGCTTCTGTTCTTGGTCTTTGGACTTCCTCATATTCCAGGTATCGGTCAATATTTGGTTATCGATCGATTTGTCGCCGCTTGCTTAGGTTTCATCCTAAATTATGCCGCTTATTTTGCAGAAATTTTTAGAGGTGGTCTGCTTGCTATCGATAAAGGACAATACGAGGCATCTAAAGTGTTGGGTTTAAACAAGTTTCAGACGTTGACCTATATCGTGTTGCCTCAAATGTTCCGTATTGCCTTGCCAGCGGTAGCAAATGAGTCAGTTACACTAGTGAAGGATACGGCCTTGTTATATGCAGTGGCCGTCCCAGAATTATTGCATTTTGCGCAAACAGCAGTAAATCGGGATTTTACAATTATTCCATTTTTGCTCGCCGGCATCATTTATCTCCTCATAACAATATGTTTAACATTTATCTTTAAATGGTTGGAACGCCGCTTGCAATACGATTGATTGTGAAGGTCCCTGTGCAAGAAACATTCATGTTAATTCAACCAATTTGTATAAATATACACAAACTTAATATAAATGCACGAACAACAGCTTTTCGTTTTTATTTTCATGCAATTGTAGTGTATTTTTTGAATAGTCCGGCACACAGGTACCAACAAAAGGTACCAACAAAAGGAGTGATATCATGTCTATCTTACAAGTCAATAAGCTAAAAAAATCATTTGAGCAACTAGAAGTTCTTAAACAAATCAGCTTTGATGTGGAGAAAAATGATGTTGTCGCTGTTATTGGACCTTCTGGTTCTGGGAAAAGCACAATGCTTAGAAGCCTCATTCATCTCGAAGAAATCGATGGTGGAAGTATTACCGTAAACGGCGATTATCTTGTAAACGAAGGAACCTATACATCACCAAAACAAATTAAACAAATCACGTCCCGAATGGGAATGGTGTTTCAGCATTTCAATCTGTTCCCCCATTTAACAGTAGTGGAAAACTTAGAGCTTGCGCCAAAACTAGTAAAGGAAGGAAATGCACATCAGAATCGGAAGGACAGCATGGAGTTGCTTGAAAAAGTCGGTTTATCAGACAAAGCAAATGCCCTACCTGGCAAACTTTCCGGTGGCCAAAAACAACGTGTAGCCATTGCGCGAGCTTTGATGAGAAAACCTGATATTCTTTTATTTGATGAACCGACTTCTGCACTTGATCCTGAATTGACTGGTGAAGTCCTTACGGTGATTAAAGATCTTGCAAAAGAGCAAATGACGATGGTGATCGTGACGCATGAAATGGAATTTGCGAGAGATGTCGCAAATAAAGTTCTTTTCATGGATAATGGTGAGATTGTTGAATCCGGACCTCCTGTGGATGTTCTCATAAATCCCAAAATGGAGCGCACAAAAAAATTCTTATATCGCACTAAACTCTGATATTCAATTTTTTCCCCAATAAGAAAGAGCCATTCTAAAAATGGCTCTTTCATCAAGTGTGCTAAAAATCATATTCCTCGTCTTTTTTCATACGAATTGCCTTGAAAGCATCTACGATTACTACTGTATCCTCTACCAAACGTTCCAAGCGGAAAAGTATATCGTCATTGACAATTTCTTTACGTAAAAAATCCTTTTCTTCAATAAAGACATATGTTGGAACGATGTGGGCTTTCATATACGCTAAAACCGGTTTTAATTGCTGCTCTACCATCAAATAATGCTTTGCTGTACCAGCAGTTACTACAATGCTGACGACTTTATCGCGGAACGCGTTTACTGGCAGCAGGTCAAAGATATTTTTCAATGTTGCCGGAATGGATGCCTGAAATACTGGCGTCCCAATGATAATGGCATCTGCTGCCATTATTGTCTCTGTGACGTATTTTGTATCCCCTTCATATTCGAAATAATTACGCCCATCACTAAATTCAACTTTGTATTCGGCTAAATCAAGAAGCGTGACTTCATGTTCAGGATACTTTTGCTTAAACATTTCCACTGTTTTCAGCATTGCAGTTTTAGTCTTCGAACCGACAATTGAACCTGATAACGCTACAATCTTCATTTTATTCCCCCCTATTCTTTATTCGGCAGTGTATTTCTTTATCGCCGGAATGACATCGTTCCCGATGATTTCGATATTCTTCATGATTTTCTCAAATGGCACGCCGCCAAAGTCAATTTGGGCCATAAAGCGTTGCATGCCGTAAAGCTCGTATTGGTAAAGCAATTTTTCGATAATCTGCTGTGTACTGCCCACCATCAACGCATCGCGTGTATCAGGCGCTTGAGCGAATTGCTGTTTTGGGTAGCCACTGCCACGAATTGCCTGGAAACCGCCATTAATATGCGGATACATACCTTGTAATGCCTCTTTTGTTGTATCGGCAACATAGAATAAACTTGTCGTTGCAATAGGCAGGTCTTTTGGCTCGAACCCACTACGCTGCGCTGCTTCACGATAAGCATCAACTGAAGGTTTGAAATTAACGGCGGGGCCTCCAAGGGTCGTCAACATCATCGGGATTCCCATGTACCCTGCCTTAATGGCACTCGCAGGCGGACCACCAACCGCACGCCAAATTGGAAGTGATCCGTTTTTCGGCTGAGGCAAGATTTGCGCATTTTGTAACGGGGCACGGTATTCACCTTGCCATGTCACATATTCTTCTTCATTTAGTTTTTTCAGCAGTTCCAGTTTCTCCTCGAAAATCTCTTCATAATCTTGTAGATTAACACCTAATAACTGATACGCACCTACACGGGACCCACGGCCAGCAACAATTTCTGCACGACCATCTGAAATCAAGTCGATCGTAGCAAAGTCCTCATACACTCTTACAGGATCTGAAACACTTAACACTGTTGCCGAACTTGTAATTTTGATCGTTTTTGTCGCTTGAGCAATTGCACCTAAAACTACGGTATGTGCCTGTGTAGTAAAGTAGCTTTGATGACTTTCGCCGACACCAAAGACATCTATTCCCGCTTGTTCCGCAAGTTTACTCGCTTCGATCAATTCATTTATCCTTGCTTGAGCTGATAATGTTTCACCTGTTAGGGGATTTGGAATTAGATCGCCCAATGAATAAAGCCCAAATTCCATCCCTTTAGATGGATCAATACGATATTGTTCCATTATTAATCCTCCTCGATTGGTTGCAGTATATTTTCGATTTCGGCACGACGGCCTTCTAAAAATGGAGGCAGATCCAACTGTTCACCGAGGTTTTCAATCTCCCCATCGATTGTAAAACCTGGTCCGTCTGTTGCAATTTCGAATAGTATTCCGTTTGATTCACGGAAGTATAAGCTCTTGAAGTAGTAGCGGTCCACAATACCAGAGGAATGGAAGCCACGTGCCCTCACCTGTTTATCATAGTATTCAAGCTCTTCATCATCTTTAACACGGATGGCTAAATGATGTATGCTACCTCGACCCGGTCTTTCAGTAGGACCATCCAAAAATTTTACAACGATTTCTCCAAACACTTCACCTTGGACTGATTGTAAAATTGCCTCTTCCTCTGTACGTGATACTTCGGTATACCCAAAAAGATCCGTCAATGTTTTCACTAATTTTTCAAGTCTACGCACTGTAATTTCCACGGAACCCATCCCCTGAATCTGATGCTCTACCGGAACAGATGATTTTTCCCATGTTTCCCAATGGTCAACCTTTTCCCCATTCGACACAAGAAGTACCATTCGGAGCCCTTCAGCATCTTCAAAAAAAAGGGCAGGTTTATTGGCATAAGTTGTAATGTCACCATGTTTCACACCCAATTCCTCAAATCGCGCTTTCCAATACTTCAGGCTTTCTTCCGAAGGTACAAGTAAACCGATTTTGGTGATTGCATTTGTTCCTCTATACGTGCGTCCAGAAGCTGGTATTTCAAAAAACGATAACTCTGTCCCCGGACTTCCTGTACGGTCTCCGTAAAACAAATGATACATTGTCGGGGAATCTTGATTTACCGTCATTTTTACACGACGTAACCCAAGGATGTCTCTATAAAATCTGTTAGTAGGCTTTGCCTCTTTTGTAATCATGGAAATATGATGATGACCCGGAATTGTATACATGTGAACTTCCTCCTTTTTATTCATTTGACTAATCAAGTGATAAATTAAAAAAATTACCTGTTTGACATTTTTGCTTCGCTATTTTTTTGTACACGTGATATGAGTGAATACAACATTTTCTGTTCCTCTTCTGACAAAGATTCATCGAAGAATGAAGATTGAAATGCAAGTTGTGCGTCAAATGCATTTTTCAGCTTTTCTCGTCCTTTACTCGTTAAGGATATCGTTTTTGTTTTCCATTCTTGTTTGCGTTCAACGAGTCCATCCTTCTCAAGGCGTGCAAGCATACGGGAAATGCCCCCCTGCGTGACCGTGACTTTCTCAGCCAAATCACATTGTGTTAAGGGTTCATAAGTTGAGATTTGCATCAATACATCAAATTGCGCAGTCGTAAGATCGAATTGCTTCAAAAATTCATTGGATAGCAAGTTGCTTTGATGTGTAAAACGAGTGAGTCGCAACCAAATCAACGAACCACGTGTGTTTTTCTTCATAACACCGGTCACTCCCTTTCATCACTATAACTTTACCACTCAAGTGAAAAGAAAACAATAATAATGTCTCGAATTCAAGATATAATAAGACTTCCCTGTAAAGGCACCGACACAATTTTGTAAATTCCAATTCTGAGATTAAAAGGAGTAAACGACTTCCTACTTATGGTACACTATGGAGGGAAACAAGCAGTGGAAAGGAAGATTATTATGAATCACTCTGTAGAATCGAACGAGCCATTCAAAAAACGTAATTATAAACCCGCCATTATTATTCTTTCAGTCATTTTAATAGGCGTGATTGGTTTATTATCCGGTAAACGGACTGCAGAAGACTTCGATGCTTTTGATGTAACTATCCTGCCAATGATGAATGCCATTTTCAATAGCTTCACTTTCATTTTCTTAGTTGCCGCATTAATTGCCATTAAGAAAAAGAATATCAATGCACATCGCAAATTCATCTACGCCGCATTTATCACCACAGCATTATTTCTTGTGACATATGTTACCTATCATTATTTGGCCGTCTCCACGCCATTCGGAGGAGAAGGATTATTGGCTGGAATTTATTATTTCGTTCTTATCACCCATATAATTTTGGCGGCAGCCATCGTTCCTCTCGCACTTACAAGTGTAGCAAGGGCTTGGAACAGGGAATATGAACGCCATCGTAAAATCGTTCGATGGACAATGCCGATATGGTTGTATGTAAGCTTTACCGGTGTTCTTGTTTATATATTAATTTCGCCGTATTATTAAGCGTAAAGGCTGTCCCGCCAGAAATGGGACAGCCTTCCCTTATGAATACATCATATAATTATTCCTACCATTTTCTTTCGCCCGATACAATGCTGAATCCGCATTCGTTAATAATTCATCAATGCTTGTCCCATCTTTCGGAAAAACCGCAATTCCAATACTGGAGGTTGCTGTGAATTCCTCATCTCCAACTCTCCATTTCTCCTGCAAACAATCCAGTATTCTCTTAGCCATCCCGATTGCATTTTCTTCACTTTCAATATCAGGTAAAAGGACAAGAAATTCATCCCCCCCTTGACGAGCAAAAATGTCATTCTCTCGAAGAATGCCGTTGTTGACCCTGTTGGCAAACTGTTTCAATAGCATATCGCCGACAGAATGGCCAAGGTGGTCATTCACCCATTTGAACTTATCGATATCCATAAATAACACTGCACATTTCGAATAGTTCCGTTTGGCCTCTTCCAATGTCTCGCTCATTCTTTCCCGGAATAATCTACGATTTGGCAATCCCGTCAACTCATCATGAAATGCCATCGATGTCAACTTTTCCCGAATGCTTTTTTTCTCCTCAATTACTCGGGAAACAAACAAAAGATAACCTTTTCCCTTTTCTTCAAAATATGTTCCTATCGCTTCCACCCAAATCCAATCATTTGTTCGATGCATATATCGGAACTCCATCTCGCAACTATGCTTCAATTGGAATAAATTTCTTGCCTGCTCTTGAACACTTGGATAATCATCAGGATGCACTTTACACGATACCGGTGTTCCTTCATAATCGTCAGGTGAATAGCCTAAAACAGGATATGACGAAGGGGATGCGTAGGTGATTATCCCCTGTTCATCTATTACAGTGACAAAATCTGTCATATGTTCTGTGATTAAACGGTACTTCTCCTCGCTATTTCTTAATGCTTCTTCAATGATTTTTTTCTCTGTAATATCTCTAAAGATCACATGTACCGCCGGTTTATTTTCATATTCAATCCCTAAAAGTATCGATTCCGTTATGAATGATGTTCCATCTTTACGCTTCATTTTCTGATCTACTGTTTGTTCAGGAATCGTTAAATCCAGCTCAGACCGTTGAATGATATCCGCTATGAATTCCAATGAATCAGAAGGGATTAACTTCAATATATGCATCCCAAGAAGTTCGGCTGGTTCTTGGTAGCCAAACGTCTTTACCGCGGCTTTATTGATATACCGTATAACTCCTTCATTTAAAACAAAATTCGGTTCAGGAGAAGCATTCAGCAATTTCTTAAATTGCTCTAACCTTGCTTTAGTCTCCATAAGATCCGTCACATCTTTTGTAATCAATAACATATTTACAAGTTTACCATTCTCTTCAAGAGGAATCGTTTTAACTTCAAGATGAATCGTTCGACCCGTTTTACTGAAACTACTCACTTGATAGGAACTATATGCTCCTTCGGACACTTTACAAACCAGACCAAAGTCAATCGTTATCGGTAATACATCCCTAAAATTTCTCCCTGTCATCTCAGCAATAGAATAGCCAAATACATCCATAATAGCCCAATTTGCCGAAACTATATTTCCATTAGGATCCAATATAAAAATAGGATCCTGATTATTGACGATCAACGAAATATATACATTGCTTGGAATGCTTTCCAAACCAGTTTCCACTACCATCCCTCTCTCTATCTGTCTACAATTACCCGTATTAAAAAGCTAAAAGCCCTAAGGTTTTCAGCTCCATTTAGAATCTATTTAAATAATCCACGGCTAAACTCAACGACTAACTCGCCATTTCTGTCCATATATGCCCTCACATTGTAAACCGTTTCCGTAAATTGATATGAGAACTTACCAATTCTCAAGACGACTCCTTCCATCGCTCGTCTAATTCGTATTGTTTGATTTTCGGGAACGGATAAGAGGGTTAATGAGGAATTGAGTGAACCAGCTATCCCGACCGATATTCCCTTCTCCCCAACAATTTTACCTCCTCTAAAATTGTTATTAATGTGTACTTGCCCACCAGACTGGATATTGGTATTGATACAGCCTTTATCAGTTATGAAAACATCACCATTACAGTAAAGATTGCAGTTCATCGCTTTCGGAATATTAATAAATGACTCGGTAGAGATCGTTTCAAGTCTTTCCTGAGCGATATTTTTCATATCAACTTGTAACCCTAACAGGCACTCTAAATAATTTGGAACGACAATCAATGATAAGAAATAACGTTCCAATGAATTGCAAATCTGTATCCATTCGTCATTCAATAAGCTATGTTCTTTATTTTTGATGGAAGAACAGAATTCCTGTACTTGGTCAAGAAAGTCCGGGAACTTATTATGGATTAATGAATTTGTAATAGCTTGAATATTATTTCTAAACGAACTATTTTGGAATGCCGGAGAATTCATCACAATGGATAGCAATGCCATAATTTTTTCAGTTGTTGAAACGATGCCAGAAAACTGATCGATAAGGTCCTTTTCCATAAAATCTTTTTCGCCAGCAGTTATTATAGTGCCGTTACAGTTGCTATGCGTAGTCACACAACCTGTCGTTGTAATCGTTGCATTATTCATCGACTTATGAATAACAACATCTCCGAAAGCTTCGACTACCATATTGTCGGTTACTTCCCCAACCACTTCCACATCGCCTCTAAACCGAATGTTACCAGATGACAAGTCCACGTTCCCATGATGTGTTAACTTCCGAATAAGTGCGGCACGAACAAGTTGCCCTGTTTGTTCGATAAATGGTCTTCCACATTGTGTCGATATGATTTTATCCCCATTGATAATAACCCCGTTACCCAAATGTACTTTAACAGGATAGGTTGGATCGCAAGGGATTGGTTCATTTCGAACTGAACAACCTACCTCCCCACTTGTAGGGGGATGGATAATTGCAAGGATATCGCCTTCTTCTACATAAGGAATTGATTTGATTTCCCTGAAGTCGACACGGCCATCTTCGTTCACTTTTATTCCTTTTTCTATTTTTGTATTTACCAGTACTTCTAACCAACCATTTTCCCCGTTTTTCGCCGGTGTCCCCCTCGCAATGATAAAGGTTTGGGGTTTGAGTTCATTTGTTTGTGTCGCTTTCACCATTTCATCATGGTGAAAACCAATTTTGACTCCTTGTAACCCCATTTCCACAACGATATCCGAAAGTTCTAATGAGTTTTGAAACTCTTTCGTTTCCACAACAGATGGAACAAGATGCTGCTTTGGTTCCGAATCCAAAACTGAAAACTTCGCCCGGTATCCCGGTTTTACGGTTAACTTTGCTTCCAACATATCCGATGTCAACGAAACTTTCCACTGCGTTTCCTTTACTGTGATTTCAGACTTTAACTCGTAATCATTTTCTTCGGATAGAGAAATTGTGGTATCCTTCGTTTCTTCTCCATTAATAAATAAAGTAAAATTAGGTGGAATTGTAAGCTTAGGCTGTGCTCCCTCTGCTGTCTTACAATATATTTTACCGTCTTTAATCCAGGCTTTTCCTACCTTCGTATCAATCGATCTTTCTTTCGCAGGAGCTGTGATCATGAATTGCATTTCCAACACCCCTTTAAATACTTTTACGCCAAATATTTTCCAGATTCGATAAAGTGAATTTTTTCTATTAAAAAACGACTTTCCACTGGTTTACTGAATAAATATCCTTGTCCAACCAAACAGTTATGGTCTTTAAGGAACCGAAAATGGTCAGCAGTCTCAATTCCTTCTGCGACAACCTCCAATTTCAAATCGTCAGCAAGGTGGATAATTGTTCTTACAATTGCTTGGTCAATTGGATTTTCAGTTAAATCCCTTATGAATGATTGGTCTATCTTTAATACGTCTACAGGAAAATTCTTGAGATGGGTCAGATTACTATATCCAGTCCCAAAATCATCGATACTGATTCGTACACCAAGTGATTTTAAACGTTTAAGCGTTTGAATTGTTTCTGGTATATTTGCCGTCATCGTTTCTGTGATTTCTAATTCCAAATACCGAGGTAATAATTGTACTTCGTTCAAGGTTCCTTCAATCGTAGCAACAAGATCACCACTAGTAAATTGCTGCATAGAGAGATTTACTGACATTATCATTGGGGGATACCCATTATCCTGCCATTCCTTGCTTTGTCGGCAAGCTTGAGAAAGCACCCAATTACCAATCGTAGTTATTTCAGCAAGCTCCTCCGCAACCGGAATGATTTCATTAGGAAAGATTAAACCCAATTCCGGATGCTCCCATCGAATAAGGGCTTCCAATCCTACAACCTTCCCAGTTACGAGGTCCACCTTCGGCTGGTAATGCAATCGTAATTCTTCTCTTTCAATCGCCTTTGGTAGATCGTTGGATATGGTTGAGATTCTGCTAGTTGTTTTCTCGATTAGATGCCAGTGTGTTTTAGTAGAAAAACTATTCTTCATTTTACACACCTTTTCCTTTGTTTAATTTGAGTAAATTATTCTTACTATTATTATCAGTTGTTTTACAGGATTCGACAATCACACATCGTTCCTATTATTCACACCCGATGGTCCTATTAGGGTAATTCGGCATAGGAACAGATTACTAATTAAGCCTTTTTTCTTATATTTTAATTTAATTTAACAGAATACTCGCTTTCCTTTACCCAATTTCAATTTTTCGGCATATATAAACTGACAATTAATTTATTAACAAAAAAAGTCAAGAGGTACGAAATACCTCCTGACTTTTGCTATTAGATAAACGTTTTCTAATTCCCATCAAATCCCAATTGATATACTTTGGCAATCGCTTGGGATCGGTCAGTTACACCTAACTTACTTAAAATATTTGTGACATGATTCTTTACAGTATGCTCACTGATGAAAAGTGCAACACCGATTTCTTTATTACTTAATCCTTTCATCATTTCGCTCAATACTTCCTCTTCCCTTTTGGATAATCCAAGGTACGTTGGAACAGAATAATCAGTAGTCAAGTCCTCGGTCATTACAATTGTGTGATCACTTTGAGTTTGGCGTTTAATGACCGAATTGAATATTGTTTTAATTTCGTTATTAACTAACTTTAAATCCCTAACAGATTCAATAGATTCATCATTCGTAAAGTATGTCCAAACGGCAGCCGAAGCTTCAATCATTTTATTTCCGCTACTATTTTTATCCAACACATTATAAAACTCAGTCATTTGCTCGGCAAGGTCCTTATCTTTCAATACATTTTTCACAAGATCGCGGCCACAAACGGAAAGAATTGCTATTTTATCGATATCAGCTGATTCTTCCACTCCCATGTCCATAAGAAGCTTGGAAATTGTCATTTTTATTTGTTGGGCAATTTTATATTGTTCTGGTCTAAAATGTAATAAGATCTCTTCAACCCAATTCACAAAAAGCTCCGTACGATTATAGCTCGACGCATTATCATTTTGGTTTTCAATAAATACAATACGTGCGGCCCGTGCTAAATTCCCTATAATGTTATTAAATTTCGCTTTACTTGCATCTGATTTATAACCAATTGAAAAAACTCCATGGACTTTGTCGTCAAATATTATAGGAAATTCCATCACATCGACATTCCAGGACGTCTTTTTCATTCTCCATTCATCAGCTTGTGTCAAGAAGTCCGAATTCGTCAGTTCCTTTGCAAGTGAATGACAATAAATCTGGATTTCCTTATCGGACATCCCTCTCGTTAATATCTCAATTTGATTGGTTGGGGTATTGGTTAAATAAACAAATGAAGTGAATTCGAAGTCTATGAAATTCATACTTAAATCAATTAAATGATATAAAGACTTTTTAATATCCTTTGTAGAGTCAAGGACTTTAAGAATATCCTCAAATAATTGTGCTTCAACTTGTAAATCATTATTTTTCTTTTCCAATCTTATCTTTAGTAAATAATTGTTCAAGAGTGATGCACAAATTGCAAATTTATCGTAGATAAAATCTTTGTTTTTGATAACCTTTCGAGTGCTGCCACCAAATAGAAGACCTATCACTTCATTCTTTTCGAGTAATGGAAAACAGAACAGACTAACGACATGCATTTTATTTTTAGCGAATATTTTATTTCTTGCATCTATGGACATATTCTCAACAAAAAGATTTTCTTCTATTGCTGCAGCGTAGCCCATTACCCCTTCGCCGATACTAAATTCATATCCAATCATATTCGGATTATAGTCCCCAATAATTGTATCAATCGTAAATAAATAATTCGCTGTTTTAAGGGCAGCACCCATAAAGTTGATTTCTTTTAAAAACATACATGCGCTTAAGATTGATTGAATTGATGCCGCCCCTTTATTTAAGTTGTTGAGTTTAGTTGCTATGAGATTAGAAAAATCTTTCCGGATCTTATTTTCATCCAACATCTCAACATACGAGGCGATTGCTTCTGTCATCGTTTTGATGTGGTCAATTTTTTTCTCTAACTCCCCACATTTATTGGAATTCTCTACCCATGGCCATACATTAATCGTATCAGCAATCATTTCATCAGTTTTCTGTTCATCGATATATCCAGCAATAACAAAATAGATTGAATGATTATTATTCTTTTTAACTGGTGAAAAAATGAACTTTATGCCATATGCCGTATCAAAGAAAAGTGTGTCTTTAACATTTTCAAACTTTCTTATGAAATTGACCATGTCTTTTGGAACGACATACTTTTCGAATTGTTCTTTAGCCGCTTCATGTTCCCATGAAACTTCGGTCTGCAATTCCCCATCCTTATCGGCTATCATAATTGTCAGTCTCGTCAAATCTGCAAATGTATTCTGTAGGTTTTGCAGAAACAATTTATACTGAGCCTGCGTATCCACTTTATCCCTCCCTGGACAATCTGTTGTTGGCACTTGTTTCCAAGCAGTTCCTTGGACATTTAAGCAGAAATTATTAAGATTTTCAAATTGTATATTAACCAATATAGACCGGATACCCTGTATTCGTCAATGAACAATATAATCCTATATAACCTAATTGCTTCAAAAGAATAGAAAAAGTCGGGAATAGAATAATTCTATTACCCGACTTTTCATCATGAAAAACGTCCCAGGCAGGAATCGAACCTGCGACCTACAGCTTAGGAGGCTGCCGCTCTATCCCCTGAGCTACTGAGACAACAATAAAGTACCTTTCTATTATAAAGAAAGAGAACCTTAAGGGCAATATAAATGTTTGAAACAAATAGGTATGGATATAGGTAAAGAAACCATATTATCGAATAATAGTGTACTGGAGGAATTCAAATGGAAATGGAAAGAAGTGCATCAACGGAAAGATTCCAGCCCTTAACATCAGTCGGTAGCGGCGTCGGACTTGAAGTGACACCTGATCTATACTGCTATACGGTTCAAATCGTCAATGTTGTATTTTACGGTTTGGCCGGTAAAGGAAATGACTGGGTACTCATTGATGCGGGTATGGCAAAATCTGCTTCGATGATAATAGAGGAAGCAGAAAAACGGTTTGGAAAAGGGAACCCTCCAAAAGCAATCATATTAACGCATGCCCACTTTGACCATATTGGGGCATTGGTCGATTTGCTTGAAGTTTGGGATGTCCCTGTCTATGCCCATTCTTTGGAACTTCCTTATATAACTGGACAAAAAAATTACCCGAAACCCGATACAACCGTGGAAGGTGGCATGGTAGCGAAAATGTCGTTCATGTTCCCTAATGAAAGTATAGACATCGGAAACAAAGCGTATCCACTGCCGGATGATCATACTATCCCATTTATGCCTGATTGGAAATGGATTCATACACCTGGCCATTCTGAAGGGCATATATCAATGTTCCGGAATGAAGATCATGCCATGATAGTCGGGGATGCATTTGTGACAGTGAAACAAGACGAGCTATACAAAGTGTTCACGCAAGAAATGGAAATAAACGGACCACCACGATATTTCACCCCAAACTGGGACACTTCGGAACGGTCTGTAAATATTTTAAAAGCGCTGAATCCAAATATAGCAATTACAGGACATGGTGTACCTGCGAAAGGTCAGTGGCTATCGGATAACTTAGAAAAATTGTCAGCCGAATTTAAGTCAATCGCAGTACCTGAGTATGGAAAGTTTGTGGACGACCAGCTTAACTAACCAAGAAGCGTTGGAGGGGAGAAAAAATATGGACCATGTTGAAAAGGATATCACAAAACGAAATGAAATCTCTAAAAGAAATGAAAAATACTTAGAGGATTTCCATGAATTCGCATCACTTGGTGAATACAGGAATGCGATATTGAATTCCTATAAAGAAACAAAGCGAAAACAGAACGAGGATGATAAACCATTGTTATAAAAAACATCCAGCGTATTTGCGCTGGATGTTTTTCACTCGTTAGCACCATATAATCATTTTCCTGTGCTAAGTTTCTTGTCTTCTACACGTTTAATAAATGTGTTCTTCCAGCTTATCGCAAGCCATTCGCACGCGGCTAAAGCTGCCGCTCTTTCTATATTTTCTTTATCAAAATGCATCACATGATTACAGTTTTCAATTGTCCATTCTGGAGCTAACCGATCCACTAATTTTAAATTCTCACCTGCGGAAATAAAACCTTCTTGAAGAACTCGGAAATACCAACCGGTCTTTCCTGAATCTTGAATTAGTAATGCAAGATCCTTCCTCTTATGGCGTCGAGCAGGTTTCCAACAAGGTTGCCTCGGTTGAGAAACTTGGATAACCGCTTCACCTATTTCATATATATCCCCGATGCAAACATCCTTTTCCAACATATTCGAAAGAGATAAGTTCTCCCCCATGCCACCCGCTTTCATAGCAGTCAAGCCATATTCGTTGTGGAAATATGTGTAATGTTCACTCGGATAAGTAAATATTGCTTTTTCCGGTCCACCATGGTTTTTTAGATCGGCTTGGCCGTCCCCGTCCAAGCCAGTTTCCCCAACCCAAACTTTCCCCGTTACTGGCTCTTTGAAAATAGCACTTTCCCATTCCTTATCCAATGGATTTGTGGCATTTTTATCTCCGACTGTTTTTGGTTTGCCGACAAAAACTTCATTAATCACGAGAATCTCCCTCTCTATAATGTGACTGCTATTTTGAGAATAGGAAAACTTGCATTGCAATGAAAAGCAATGCAAGTCTCATTAAAAGAATGGTAAAGTCAATGCAAGAAATATAATTAAGACAACAACTAAGATGATTATTGGCAACAAAACAACTATGACGGCCTTCCATACAGAAAATCTATGAACTTCTGACAGTGCGGCAATTAGGGCGACTAACGACCAAACCCCGACAGTCAGATTACCAATCGTTGAAATGAAAAGCCAAGCAAATTGACCAATCGAAAAATCGTAGTCACTCATAAAATTGCCTTGCCCTAAAATTAATAGATCCGGAACCCATATAACTCCGCCAACAACCAAAATTATGGCAGAAACTGCGTAGGCAGTTCTTGTCTCTGAAAAAGTACCCGTTCCTCCGAACATCATTGAAAACATATAATGTATGCCGGATCCGACGTATAAACCAATTAGTCCTAAGAGCGGCCCAGCGATCAATGACACCAAAAGGATAGTACCTAAACCCCATATATCTCCAAGATCATTGCTCATTGCCTGATCAAGGATATGGACAAGCCCAGCTAACATGGCAATCACTAAAATAAAACTATTCGGTTTGTTTTCAATAACATATCGGACTGTCTTTCTTGGATGAACCCAAACGGAAGTCCAAGGATTTAGTTTCGGCTCAACATTTCTTTCCTCTTCAATATTCACCATAATATCCCTCTCTCTATCTCCTACTTCGTTTCTATAGTATAGATACGTATCGGCACTAAGATAGTTTCAACTATTTAGAGAGATTAATAACTTGTAAATGAGCGTATGTGAGAATAACGAGCGGTTTCATAGATAAACGAGCGTTCGCCTCTCCACTCATGACCCATCCAATCCCTTGCCCATCCCCTTAAGAAAATCCATTCCATATTTCACTGCACGATTAATATGAGGATCATTTAAAGCGGTCATCACTTGAAGGATGGATACTTTATTTCCATTCCCTTTGTATAACTCTGCCTCTGAAATCCCCTTTGCGATACTATTTTTCAAACTCTCGGTAACTTCCGGGTTGATTGACGTCAGAAGCCCCGCCCCATTCAATAGATTATTGATCAGATTCGTCATCGGTTCTCGGGATGCTTGATTCACAGCGATTCCCATCAAATCATCCTTCGCTTTCACCATCGCATTCACTGCATCAAGTACTCCTGCTTTATCCAATTCAGCAGTAAGTTCAAGGATTTTATTCAACGATTGCTGCTGTTCAGCAATCAACGTTTGTAGTTCAATCAATTTTTCTTGCTGTTGTTCTTCCGGCGTCAGTTGCTTTCTTTGAATGGATGTAATTGGTGCCGCCATTTTAGTCACCCTTTCTCCGGTTGATCTGTCAGATGCACATAGCCAAAGCGCGCCCATTTCCGTTCAACTTCCACACCGTCTTGAGGATACCTCTTTTTATTCCGGTGATTGTTGGCTGGCAATGGATTTTCGCCGTCCCTCCGCAAAACTTCCATGCGCACTTTCGTTTGCTTATAAGCAGGTGTATTCGTCCTTTGATCGACCGCTGGACCTGTTAGGAAGTTGATGGCGGATTCTTTTTTAACAGAGTTCATCGGTAGGAACAACTCATTTCCTTTTACTCGGTCTGTTACTAAAACAGGCAATCTTAATGCTCCATGCGGGGATACGAGTCGAACAAGCGAGCCACTTACGACCCCTCTTTCTCTAGCCAGTTCCGGAGATACTTCTACAAATATTTCCGGTACTTTCGACTGGATACCATCGGATTTATTCGTCATATTTCCTTCATGGAAGTGTTCAAGGATTCGGCCATTATTTATATGCAAATCGAACTCTGCAGGGTATTCAACAGGTTCCACCCAATCCGATAGCGCAAATCTTGCTTTGCCATCCGGGAAATTGAATCCGTTCACGTATAGTAATGGCGTGCTGGACCCATCGTGACTGCCCCATAAGAAGCTATCCCAGTTTTCCATATTGCTGTAATCAGCTTGACTGAACAAAGGCGATAAGCTTGCCATTTCCGCGAAGATTTCTCTTGGTCCGGCAAAGTTCCAATTCGACCCCAATCGTGTTGCGATTTCCTGGACAATCCACCAATCCGCCTTCGAATCACCCAATTCGGGTAATGCTTTGTACAGGCGTTGCACACGTCTTTCCGTGTTCGTAAAAGTTCCTTCTTTCTCTAATGAAGGTACAGCCGGCAGTATGACATCCGCATAGCGCGCAGTCCGTGAAAAGAAAATATCTTGGACGACTAGAAAATCGAGTTTCGACAGGACATCATGCACGTAGTTTGAGTTGGAATCAACCAAGGCCATATCTTCCCCAACAATATACATCGCTTTCATGATGCCATCATCAACTGCATGAAGCATTTGAATATTATCCATTCCTGGCTTGTCGTCAATTTGAACTCCATAAGCCTGTTCGAATTTTTCACGGGCCGTATTATCCGTAACATGCTGATATCCTGGCAACCAGCCGGGAAGCGTTCCCATATCACAGGCCCCTTGGACGTTGTTATGACCCCTTAATGGATATGCCCCCGCACCCGGTCTACGGTAATTGCCAGTTGCCAGAAGCAGATTTGAAATCGCTGCGGAAGTATCTGATCCGCCCGTATTTTGGGTAACGCCCATCCCCCATAAAATACATGTTCCGTCTGCATCCCGAATCATTTCAGCTGTCCGGATTAGTTTCTCTTTCGAAACACCAGTTACATGTTGAGCGTACTCAAGCGTATATTTTTTCAAAACTTCTTTAAAATCATCAAAATGATGGACATTTTCTTTAATGAACGCAGCATCATGCCAACCTTGGTCAATCATATATTTTGTTACTGCCATTAGCCACACTTGGTCTGTCCCCTGCTTCGGACTAATGAATATATCCGAGCGTTCCGCCATTTCATGCTTACGCAAATCAGCAACGATCAGTTTTTGACCATGCAATTTGTGAGCACGTTTCACTCGTGTCGCAAGAACTGGATGGCCCTCAGCTGGATTCGCGCCGATGATGATAACAAGGCCAGCTTTCGCAATATCCTTAATAGTTCCCGCATCACCGCCCATACCAACAGTCCTGAACAAACCGTCAGTCGCTGGTGATTGACAATAGCGAGAGCAGTTATCGACGTTATTAGTCTTGAAGACTTGCCTTGCGAGCTTTTGTATCAAGTAATTCTCTTCGTTCGTAATTTTCGATGAAGAAATGACACCGACACTGTCTTTTCCATGTTGCTTATGGATTGATCCCAAACGATCAGCGACCAAATCCAATGCCTCTTTCCACGTCGCTTCTACGAATGTTTCCCCTTTTCGGATAAGCGGTTTTGTTAACCGTTCTTCGCTATTTACAAAATCCCACCCGAACTTCCCTTTTACGCATGTCGAGATTGCGTTGACTGGCGCATCGGACACCGGTTGGATTTTCAGGATTTTACGATCCTTCGTCCATACTTCGAAAGAACAGCCTACTCCGCAGAACGTACAAACCGTTTTCGTCTTTTTCGTCCGTGTATCCCGCATTGCGGCTTCCGCGTCTGAAATCGCCATGATGCCGCTATAGCCCGGCTCTATATTTTTCACAAGGTCGATCATCGGTTCTAAAACTTCCTCTTTCATGTCCGTCATAAATCCAGCTTCACCTAACATCGATTTTTCCATCAATGCATTACAAGGGCAAACGGTTACGCAATGACCGCAGCCAACACACGAAGATTCATTGATTTTAGCTCCGCCATCCCATAGTACAATTGGCCGGTCTCGTTCCCAATCGATACTCAGCGTTTCATTTACCTGTAAATTTTGACAGGCTTCCACACATTGTCCGCATGCGATGCATTGGTTTGGATCATATCGATAAAATGGATGTGTGAAATCCACACTGTCTTTTGTGCATTTCGGCTCGTATGGGTACTTCTGTTCCTCGATCCCCATCATGTCGACAGTGTTATGTATTTTGCAGTTTCCATTGTTGTTATCACAAACTGTGCAATATAATAGATGGTTTTCAAGGATTCTATCCATCGCTTCTGTTTGCGCTTCTTTGGCACGTGTTGAAGATAACTGTACGTCCATCCCATATTCTGCTTTTGTTGAGCAAGCACGTACGAGACGGCCGTTTATTTCTACGATACAGGTATCACAAGTCTCGATTGGATCCACTTCGGGTAAATAACAAATTTGCGGATGGTCGATTTTCAATTCATTGATCACTTGCAGTACGGTCATGCCATCCGTGTATGGATATGCTATCCCATTAATCTTAATTGACAATGTAAGCGCCTCCTTTTTCGCACAAAAAAATTTCTCCAAGTCTATTAGTTATAGTATAGATTAAAGAAAATTATTATACAACGTGTCCTAATCTGTCATTTATCATTATTCGGTTAACTTTTTGTCCATATTAATAGTATTATAGATGTATACATTTTAATTTAGTACAGTTTCAGGGAGGCTTGTTAGGTGAAACAACTTCATAAACGGAAGGTTATCCGTTTTTCGAAAGGACAAATAGAAGAAAAAATAGATTCTATAGCAGTTGAACGTCCGATAACAATCCGTATCAATGGAAAAGAATTTATGACAATCGTCTGCACACCAGAATACGTTGAGGATATGGTAGTTGGATTCCTTGTATCTGAAGGCGTCATCCCGAGATTCGAATCTGTCCAAGAGATTTGGATGCAAGAAGAGACAGGCATTGTTCATATAAGAACTGAGCAACACTTTCCTTTTTACGAAAAAATGTTGAACAAAAGGTATATCACTTCTTGTTGCGGAATGAGCAGACAAGCCTTTGTCTTTGCACATGATGCACTGACAGCTAAAGAAATGACGTCTGTAAATGTACAAATCACACCGGAACAATGCTTTTCTTTAATGGAAGAAATGGAGCTTGCTGCCGATATGTTCCGACACACAGGTGGCGTTCATAATGCTGCCCTTTGTGATCCTAATGGGATAATACTTTCAAGGATGGACATCGGAAGACATAATGCGCTCGATAAAATTTTTGGCCACTGTCTAAGAAATAATATCCCTGTTGAAGGAAAGGTGATTGCATTCAGCGGTCGAATTTCTTCGGAGATCCTATTAAAAGTAGCTAAAATCGGCTGTGAAATCGTCTTATCAAAATCAGCACCTACCGAACTCGCCTTGGAACTTGCCGAAGAATTAGGAATTACAACAGTAGGCTTTATCCGGGGAGAATCATTTAATCTCTACACCCATCCAGAACGGATAATTTTCGTATAGAAAAGCTGTCCCGTGAATAGTTCACATGGACGAATACGCCTGTTGCAAAGAATGCGAAATTCGGAATAGGTTTACGCCATAAAAAAGCCATATTGCTGTATAACAAAACAAAAAGCCGCCTTCGTCAATTGACAAGGGCGGCTTTGTTTTACTTTATTTCTTTCTTCATTTGTGCGAACTCTTTATCTGAACATAATACGAAATGATCAGGTGTGACTTCGCGGAATTCCACTTTCTCATCCGGTCCATATTTATGGTCATTCGGATTATATGGTGTCCGTACACGTGAGCGTTCATAGATTGGATCCGGAAGTGGAATTGCGGAAAGTAGTGATTTTGTATATGGGTGCATTGGATTTTTATATAATTCTTCCGCAGTCGCCATTTCAACAAGCTTCCCGAAATACATTACCCCGATCCGGTCCGAAATATATTTAACCATCGATAAATCATGGGCGATGAATAAATATGTAAGACCTTTCTCCTTCTGTAAATCCCTCAAGAGGTTGACGACCTGCGCTTGAATAGAAACGTCCAATGCTGAAATAGGCTCGTCAGCAATGATGAATTCAGGATTTACAGCCAATGCGCGGGCAATACCAATCCGCTGACGTTGACCGCCTGAGAATTCATGTGGATATCGCTCGGCATGTTCCTTATTCAATCCTACTGTTTCAAGCAGTTCGATAACCTTTTGTTTCCGCTCTTTCGCATTTTTAACGAGGCCGTGTATATCAAGACCTTCAGCGATGATGTCAAGAACTTTCATCCTTGGATTCAAAGAAGCGTATGGATCTTGGAAAATCATTTGCATTTTCTGATTGAGTGATTTTACTTCGGCTTTTGACTTATTGCCGTGGACGCTTACCCCGTCATAGAGTACTTCTCCATCAGTCGCATCGTAAAGCCGGATAATCGTACGGCCGGTTGTCGATTTCCCACAACCTGATTCACCAACTAAACCGAATGTTTCACCGCGGTAAATATCAAAACTGATATTATCAATTGCCTTAACTTCCGAAGGTTTTCCGGCATTAAAGTATTGTTTCAAGTTTTTCACTTCAAGCAATTTCTCTGCCATCACACATTACCTCCTTTAGTTTCATAATATCTGCTTCCCGGGAAAGTTTTCATTCGTTCAATGATCGATGCTGGCGGCTCCACTTTTGGGGCATTCGGATGAAGCAACCATGTTGCCGCGTAATGCGTATCACTCACTTGGAACATTGGCGGTGCCTGCTCCAAGTCAATCTTCAATGCATATTCACTTCGAAGCGCAAATGCATCTCCAACGGGTGGATTTAATAGATCTGGAGGTGTACCAGGAATCGCATATAACCTTTCTTCTTCCAGATCCAACGATGGCATGGAGCTCAACAGTCCCCATGTGTAAGGATGTTGAGGATTATAGAAGATTTCATCGACTGTACCGACTTCTACAATACGTCCTCCATACATGACAGCTACGCGATCCGCAACATTTGCGACAACTCCAAGGTCATGCGTAATGAAAATGATTGAAGTATCAACCTTCTTCTGAATATCCTTCATTAACTCTAAGATTTGAGCTTGTATCGTAACATCAAGTGCAGTTGTTGGTTCGTCTGCGATTAATACTTTTGGATTACATGCAAGAGCAATCGCAATGACGATCCGCTGTCTTTGCCCGCCAGAAAACTGGTGTGGGTACATTTTATAACGTACTTCCGCGTTCGGAATGCCGACCATTTTCAATAGTTCAATTGTGACTTCCTTCGCTTTCGCTTTACTCACTTTTTGGTGTTTTAAAATTGGTTCCATTACTTGCTTTCCAATTGGCATCGTCGGGTTTAACGATGTCATCGGATCTTGGAAAATCATTGAAATTTCTTTCCCTCTGATTTTCTGCATGTCTCTTTCAGGAAGCTTTGTTAAATCCTTATTATCGAATAAAATTTGTCCATTTTTAAACTCTGAGCTTGATTCGGGAAGTAATCTCATGATTGACTTTGTTGTTACGGATTTACCGGAACCCGACTCACCAACAATCGCCAATGTCTCTCCTTTTTTCAGGTCAAAGCTTACACCACGGATTGCTTTCACTTCACCGGCGAACGTGTGGAAGGAAAGCTCCAAGTCTTTTACTTGCAATATTTTTTCCATCTCGGCTTTCCTCCTATCAATCTTTCATTTTCGGATCGAGTGCATCCCGCAAACCGTCACCGATCAAGTTGAACGCAATCATCAATATGCTTATGACCAACGCCGGGAATAAAAGTACGTATGGTTGGAATTCCATAACTTTGTATCCATCGTTGATTAATGTACCAAGCGAAGCTGCTGGCGGTTGAAGTCCAATCCCGATAAAGCTTAGGAAAGCCTCAAAGAAAATCGCACTTGGAATTGTGAACATCGTATTAATGATGACGATACCTAATATGTTTGGCAATAGATGTTTTGTGATAATACGATTATGGCTTGCCCCTAAGGTCCTTGATGCAAGAACGAATTCTTGACCTTTGAATTTCAAAATTTGCGCACGTACGATACGGGACATCCCTATCCAACCTGTAATGGATATGGCGATGATGATCGCTGTTATCCCTGGCTCCATAATAAGTATCATAAGTATTACGACAATTAATGTTGGAATACCGATAAGGATTTCGACTACCCGTTGCATGACGTCATCTGTACGTCCTCCGAAATAGCCGGAAATACCTCCGTAGGCAACCCCGATTACAACATCGATCAAAGCCGCAATGAAAGCGATCAATAATGAGATTTGAGTACCTTCCCAAAGACGAGTAAATAGATCTCGTCCTAGTCCGTCAGTACCGAACCAATAATATTCGTCAACTTTCTTCACTTCATAAAGATCAAGTTTTTGTCCACCAAGTTCGCCAACACCATTAAAAATACCCAACTTCTCGATACCAGGAATTTTAGGTGGCAAGTTAGCGTGACGAAGATTTTGAACATCTCCCGAACGACCATTTAAATGCGGTCCTACAAGTGCCATCAAAACTAATAAAACAAGGACAACCATACTGACGATAGCAGCTTTGTTTTTACGCAAACGCAACCAAGCATCTTGCCAAAAACTTAAACTTGGTTTCGTAATACGTTCAGCTGAATCGTTATCGATCACCACTCGTTCAAATTTTTCCGGCGGTAATTGTTGTTTATCAAGTTGCATTAGTTTTTACCTCCAGACAGACGGATTCTTGGATCAATGATTCCGTAAAGAATATCAACGATGAAAATAACGACAATCAGGAATGCAGAGAAGAATAAAGTTGTTCCCATAATTGTCGCGTGATCATTCGACATAATAGAAGAAACGAATTGCTCACCGATACCTGGGATTGCGAAAATTTGCTCCACAACAAGCGATCCTGTAACAAGACCCGCTGCAACCGGTCCCAATACTGTAACTAAAGGAATCAATGCATTACGAAGCGCATGTTTGAATGCAATTTCGAACCCATTTGCACCTTTAGCTTTTGCTAAAGTAATATAGTCCGAGCTTAATACTTCAATCATTTCTGTACGGATAAATCTTGCAGACAATGCAAGTGGTCCCATAGCTAACGCGATGGAAGGTAAGATACTGGATTTCCATCCATCATTCCACAATCCTACAGGGAGTAAGTGCCATTCTGAAGCAACCCAATATTGCAGTAAAGATGCAAATACGAAGGACGGGATCGATATCCCCAATATCGCAAAGAATGTACTTCCGTAATCCCAGAATGTGTTCTGCCGGAGGGCAGCAATTATCCCTAACAAGATACCAATAATTGTACCGAACACCATCGCCTGCGCTCCAAGTATAAATGAAGGTTTAAAACGACTTGCAAGAAGATCGTTTACACTTTTCCCTTTAAAGACGAATGATGTACCTAAATCCCCTTGTGCCAAGTTCTTCATATAGATTGCATATTGAACCGGCTTCGGTTTGTCGATGCCATATTTCTTCTCTACTATTGCTCTTTGTGATTCATTTAGCTTGTTATATGAAGCAATTGGTGAACCTGGTAGCGTTTGCATAAGGAAAAAAGTAGCTGTCGCAATGAGGAACATCGTAAGGAACATATATATTAGACGCTTACCAACATATTTAACCATATCGCACCTCCAAATTAGGGTCTTTCATTTATGTCAAATTGAATTTATTCAATGCTTTTTCGAGTTGAAAATACAATAAATTTTCGAATTATTGCCTACAACTAAAAAGAGAGAGAGTATATGAACAAACTTGAATTCACATACTCTCTTCCATATTAAATTGTCTTATCTAATTTCTTACTCTTTACCAGAAATGTAAGCCCACTTGTAGCTATAGTCAGCTCCGAATGGATGTACTGCAAGACCTTTAAAGTATGGTTTTTGCAATTGTAGCAAACCACGTTGGTAAATTGGCGCGATTGCTGCGTCATCTTCTATAAGAATTTTCTCAGCTTTTGCAAGTGCTTCATAACGAGCAGCAGGATCCAAAGCTAGTTCATCTTTTGAAGATGCGATCAATGCATCATATTCAGGGTTAGAATAAGACATCAAGTTGTTAGTACCGTCAGTGACGAACAGATCCAAGAATGTAATCGGGTCTTGGAAGTCTGGGCCCCATCCAGAAATTTGGATGTCATATTGTTGGTTTGTATCTAGTTCCAAACGAACTGAGAATGGAACTTCTTTCAATTTGATTTTCAAACCTTCAAGGTTACCTTCAAGTTGAGATTTGAAGTACTCATTCATTTTTTTGGAAAGTTCAGTGTCTCCACCAAGGATTTCAAGTTCCAAGTTAGTTACACCAAGCTCGTCCAAACCTTTTTGCCAGAAATCTTTAGCTTCTTCTGCATTATAAACCAAGTGATCTCCAGCGATATCACGGAAGTCTTTTCCGTTCTCGTCAAATGCGAAATCTTTTGGTACAAGGAAGTTTGCAGGAATTGATCCATTTGCAAGGATTACATCAGCTAAATCTTGTTTTTCAAAAGACTTAGCAATTGCTCTACGAATATTTTCATTCGCAAGTGGTGTTTCTTTACCGTCTTTTTCTTGGTTAAACTTCATGTAGAATACAGAAGTTTCAGGTTGTACGATTGCCTCTGCATGTGAACTGTATTGTAATGCCAGATCACCAGAAACACCTGCACGGTCTTTCTTACCGTCATTGTAAAGCTTGATAGCAGTTGCAGAGTCTTTTACAACGTCAACGTTGATTGTTTCAAGTTTAACGTTTTCTGCATCCCAGTAATGTTCGTTTTTCTTGTAAACCCAGCTATCACCAGTTCCGTCCCATTCAGTTAGAACAAATGGACCGTTGTAAAGAAGGTTATCAGAGTTAGTTGCATATGCATCGCCTTTAGCTGTAACAAACTCTTCTTTTTGCGGGTAGAATGTTCCGAAAGACATAAGTGATAGGAAGTATGGCACTGGACGTTCCAATGTAACAACCAATGTCTTGTCGTCTTCAGCAACAATGCCTAATTCCGACTTGTCCATTTCACCTTCACTAATTGCTGTTGCGTTTTTAATAACACCTGACATCATGAATGGACCATAAGGTGATCCAGTATCAGGGTCGATTGCACGTTGCCATGCAAATACGAAGTCATGCGCAGTAACTTCAGATCCATCAGACCATTTTGCGTCGCGAAGTTTGAATTTATAAGTCAATCCATCTTCGCTAACTTCTGCTTCTTCAGCAGCCATAGCAGGTTCAGCAACGTTTTCCAAGTTCAAACGGTACAAACCTTCGTTAACGTTATTCAATACGTTGAATCCTACTGCGTCTTCTACGATAGCAGAGTCTACAGAAGGAATAGCAGCAGATTCGATCAAGTTAAGTACTTGTTCTGCATCAGGCTCCCCTGCTTCTTCTTGTTCTGTTGCTTTGTCGTTCTCTTTGTTAGGTGCGGCGTTTTTATCTTCTGTCTTGTCTTTACCGCCACAAGCAGCAAGAATGACGCTCAAAACTAAAGAAAGTGCGAAAAGCAATAACATTTTGTTTCTCTTCATGTTGTTGACCTCCTTTTGTAATTGTCTGAAGAATTAACACTTTTTATTATACCGTGAAAACGTATTCTGTCAAAGTCTTTTTTACGATTTTTTCAGAAACAATGTTATGTTAAAGTAATTAGAAGTTTTTATATTATCAATATTTTATTCAAGAACGTTGATTTAATAAGGTTTATATCTAATTGCTTTATTATCTTATTTACTATAAAATACAAGAATAAACAGTTATGTAAAAAACAAAAAAGAGGTTAGAATATGAAGAGAATTTCAATTAATGTTATTGTAAGCCAATTATTAATTTTATTATTATTATTTATATTGTATAGAAAGCTGACACTTATTGATTATATTAATGTATCATTCAATATTGGATCAACTTTACTTTTCATAGGCCTTGCTGTACTTGTTTTTCAATCGGGGTTCTTCGATTTTTTTTCGACAAGCATGAAAAAAGTCTTCTATAGAAAAAACGTCCAGGAAGAAATTATGACAATGAGGCCGCCGTCTGAAGTAATTACAGTAAAATCATCCTTTTTCTTCCGTTTAGGCATTCCAATCATTTTGCTCATGTTGGTCGCTTTACTCATCTATTCAATATAAATAAAAACCGCCTGCATCGAATCGATGGCATGGCGGTTTTTCTTTTTTATTTCAACTGCGTCTTCATTTCCTCAAATTCTTTATCCGAACATAACACGAAGTGCTTAGGAGCGACTTCGCGGAACTCCACTTTCTCATCCGGTCCGTATTTATGGTCATCCGGATTATATGGCGTTCGGACACGTGAGCGCTCGTAGATTGGATCTGGAAGTGGAATTGCGGAAAGCAAAGATTTTGTATATGGGTGCATTGGATTTTTATATAATTCCTCCGCAGTTGCCATTTCGACAAGCTTACCAAAATACATTACACCAATTCGGTCAGAAATATATTTAACCATCGATAAATCATGGGCGATGAATAAATATGTAAGACCTTTCTCCTTCTGTAAATCTCTCAAGAGGTTGACGACCTGTGCCTGGATTGATACGTCCAATGCTGAAATCGGCTCGTCAGCAATGATGAATTCAGGGTTTACAGCCAACGCGCGGGCAATACCAATCCGCTGACGTTGACCGCCTGAGAATTCATGTGGATATCGCTCGGCATGTTCCTTATTCAATCCTACTGTTTCAAGCAGTTCGATAACCTTTTGTTTCCGCTCTTTCGCATTTTTAACGAGGCCGTGTATATCAAGACCTTCAGCGATGATGTCGAGAACTTTCATCCTTGGATTCAAAGAAGCGTATGGATCTTGGAAAATCATTTGCATTTTTTGGTTAAGGGACTTTACATCAGCCTTCGACTTATTCCCATGAACACTAACACCATCATATAAAACCTCTCCATCTGTTGCATCATAAAGTCTTATGATCGTACGGCCGGTTGTCGATTTTCCACAACCCGATTCACCGACTAAACCGAACGTCTCTCCACGATAGATGTCAAAGCTGATATCATCAATAGCCTTGACTTCTGAAGGTTTTCCGGCATTAAAGTATTGTTTCAAGTTTTTCACTTCAAGCAATTTCTCTGCCATTACGCTTCACCTCCTAAGTTTCCATCAGTACCTTCATAATACCTACTTCCACGGAATGTCTTCATCCGTTCAATGATAGTTGCTGGTGGTTCCACTTTTGGAGCATTCGGATGTAGCAACCATGTTGCCGCATAATGTGTATCACTCACTTGGAACATTGGAGGTGCCTGCTCCAAGTCAATCTTCAATGCATACTCACTTCGAAGTGCGAATGCATCTCCAACTGGTGGATTTAATAGATCTGGAGGTGTACCAGGAATCGCATATAACCTTTCTTCTTCCAGATCTAACGATGGCATGGAGCTCAACAGTCCCCATGTGTAAGGATGTTGAGGATTATAGAAGATTTCATCGACTGTACCGACTTCTACAATACGGCCACCGTACATGACTGCTACGCGGTCCGCAACGTTTGCGACAACACCAAGATCATGAGTGATGAATATAATCGAAGTATCGACTTTCTTTTGAATATCCTTCATTAATTCAAGGATTTGAGCTTGAATTGTAACGTCAAGTGCAGTTGTCGGTTCATCTGCAATCAGTATTTTCGGATTGCATGCAAGTGCAATTGCAATGACGATCCGCTGTCTTTGTCCGCCAGAAAACTGGTGCGGGTACATTTTATACCGTACTTCCGCGTTCGGAATGCCGACCATTTTTAATAGTTCGATTGCAACTTCCTTTGCTTTCGCTTTACTCACTTTTTGGTGTTTTAAGATTGGTTCCATTACCTGCTTCCCGATTGGCATTGTAGGATTCAGGGAAGTCATCGGATCCTGGAAAATCATAGAGATATCTTTCCCTCTGATTTTTTGCATTCCACTTTCAGGTAGGCTTGTCAAATCCTTCCCGTCAAAAAGGATTTCGCCGTTTTTAAATTCAGAGCTTGTTTCTGGCAATAAACGCATGATCGACTTTGTCGTTACCGATTTACCGGAACCCGATTCACCAACAATTGCCAACGTCTCCCCTTTGTGCAAATCAAAGCTTACTCCTCGGATTGCTTTCACTTCACCGGCAAACGTGTGGAAAGAAAGCTCCAAGTCTATTACTTGTAATATTTTTTCCATCTTCGCTTTCCTCCAATCAATCTTTCATTTTCGGATCAAGCGCATCACGTAAACCGTCACCGATTAAGTTGAACGCAATCATCAATATGCTTATGACCAACGCCGGGAATAAAAGTACGTATGGCTGGAATTCCATAACTTTATAGCCATCATTTATTAATGTACCGAGCGAAGCCGCTGGCGGTTGTAGTCCAATCCCGATAAAGCTTAGGAACGCTTCAAAGAAGATTGCACTTGGTATTGTGAACATCGTATTGATGATGACGATACCTAATATATTTGGCAATAAATGTTTTGTGATAATACGATTATGGCTTGCCCCTAGAGTTCTCGATGCAAGAACGAATTCTTGGCCTTTGAATTTCAAAATTTGCGCTCGCACGATACGGGACATCCCTATCCAACCTGTAATGGATATAGCAATGATGATCGCTGTTATCCCTGGCTCCATAATAAGTATCATAAGTATTACGACAATTAATGTTGGAATACCGATAAGGATTTCGACTACCCGTTGCATGACGTCATCTGTCCGGCCACCGAAATAGCCGGAAATCCCTCCGTACGCAACCCCGATTACAACATCAATCAAAGCCGCAATGAAAGCGATCAATAATGAGATTTGAGTACCTTCCCAAAGACGAGTAAATAGATCTCGTCCTAGTCCGTCAGTACCGAACCAATAATATTCGTCAACTTTCTTCACTTCATAAAGATCAAGTTTTTGTCCACCAAGTTCGCCAACACCATTAAAAATACCCAACTTCTCGATACCAGGAATTTTAGGTGGCAAGTTAGCGTGACGAAGATTTTGAACATCTCCCGAGCGACCATTTAAATGCGGTCCTACAAGTGCCATCAAAACTAATAAAACAAGGACAACCATACTGACGATAGCCGCTTTGTTTTTACGCAAACGCAACCAAGCATCTTGCCAAAAACTCAAACTTGGCTTGGAAATACGTTCAGCCGAATCGGTGTCGATCACCACTCGTTCAAATTTTTCCGGCGGTAATTGTTGTTTATCAAGTTGCATTAGCTTTTACCTCCAGACAGACGGATTCGTGGATCGATGATTCCGTATAAAATATCAACAATGAAAATAACGACAATCAGGAATGCCGAGAAGAATAAAGTAGTTCCCATAATCGTAGCATGATCATTCGTCATAATAGAAGAAACGAATTGTTCACCGATACCAGGTATTGCAAAAATTTGTTCGACAACAAGTGATCCTGTTATTAGGCCAGCTGCAACCGGTCCCAATACTGTCACTAAAGGAATTAAAGCATTACGGAGTGCATGCTTGAAGGCTATTTCGTATCCGTTTGCCCCCTTCGCTTTCGCCAATGTAATATAGTCCGAGTTCAACACTTCGATCATTTCAGTACGGATGAATCTTGCAGACAACGCAAGTGGACCCATTGCTAATGCAATGGAGGGCAAAATACTTGATTTCCACCCATCATTCCATAAACCAACCGGCAGTAGATGCCATTCGGAGGCGATCCAGTATTGAAGTAATGATGCGAAGACAAAGGAAGGGATTGAAATCCCCAAAATCGCAAAGAATGTACTTCCGTAATCCCAAAATGTATTTTGACGAAGCGCTGCAAGCATTCCTAACAAGATCCCTACAACAGTACCGAACACCATTGCTTGTGCCCCAAGAATGAATGAAGGTTTAAAACGATTCACAAGAAGGTCGTTGACACTTTTCCCTTTAAAGACGAATGATGTTCCAAGGTCTCCTTTAGCAAGGTTCTTCATATAAATTGCATACTGTACCGGCTTCGGTTTGTCGATGCCGTATTTTTTCTCCACGATTGCCCTTTGTGATTCATTTAGCTTGTTATATGAAGCAATTGGTGAACCTGGTAGCGTTTGCATAAGGAAAAATGTTGCTGTCGCAATGAGGAACATCGTGAGGAACATATATATTAAACGCTTACCGATGTATTTAACCATTTTGCACCTCCAAATTATGGTAGTTGGTGTTTCACATTAAAAAGAGAGAGTATATGAACCCGCAATCGTCCATATACTCTCCGACATATCAAATTGTATTACTTCATTACTTGTTTTTCCCAGAGATATATGCCCATTTATAACTATAATCCGCTCCAAATGGATGCACACCAAGATCTTTGAAATACGGCTTTTGTAATTGGATAAGTCCTTTTTGATAAATTGGTGCTATAGCAGCATCTTCTTCTAAAAGGAGTTTCTCCGCTTTTGCAAATGCTTCGTAACGAGCAGCAGGATCCAAAGCAAGTTCAGCTTTTGAAGCCGCAATCAACGCATCGTATTCAGGGTTTGAATAAGACATCAAGTTGTTTGTACCATTAGTGACGAATAGATCCAAGAAAGAAATCGGATCCTGGAAGTCAGGTCCCCATCCAGAAACTTCAATATCATAATCTTGTCTTCCTTCAAGTTCCAACCGAACTGCAAACGGCACTTCTTTCAATTTGATTTTCAATCCTTTAAGGTTTCCTTCTAGTTGAGCTTTGAAATATTCATCCATTTTCTTGGAAAGTTCACTATCCCCACCAAGGATTTCAAGTTCCAATTCTGTAACACCAAGCTCATCCAAACCTTTTTGCCAATAGTCTTTCGCTTCATCAGCATCGTACACTAAAAGGTCACCGTTAATATCACGGAAATCGTTTCCATTTTCGTCAAAAGCAAAATCTTTTGGAACGATGAAGTTTGCAGCGGATGATCCATTTGCAAGAACTACATCAGCCAAATCTTCTTTTTGGAAGGATTTAGCAATTGCTTTCCGGATATTGATGTTTGCAAGTGGTGTTTGCTTACCATCTTTTTCTTGATTAAACTTCATAAAGAAAATTGAAGTTTGGGGTTGATGTACAGCTTCTGCATGTCCTGCATATTGAAGTGCCAAATCTCCGGATACACCGGCGCGGTCTTTTTTACCATCGTTGTACAATTTCACTGCTGTTGCAGCGTCCTTAACAACATCAACATTGATTGTTTCAAGTTTAACGGTATCCGCATCCCAATAATGTTCATTTTTCTTGTAAACCCAGCTGTCTCCTGTACCATCCCACTCAGTTAAGATGAACGGACCGTTGTAAAGAAGATTATCGGAATTCGTTGCATACGCATCGCCTTTAGCTTTTACAAATTCTTCTTTTTGCGGATAAAATGTTCCAAATGACATTAGTGATAAGAAATAAGGTACTGGACGTTCGAGTGTAACAACCAGTGTTTTGTCATCTTCAGCAACGACGCCAAGTTCCGACTTGTCCATTTTCCCTTCACTGATTGCAGTTGCATTTTTCAAAACACCTGACATCATGAACGGACCATATGGCGATCCAGTATCAGGATCGATAGCACGTTGCCAAGCGAATACAAAGTCATGAGCCGTTACTGGTGTACCATCAGACCAGTTTGCATCTCGAAGTGTGAATGTGTAAGTAAGACCGTCTTCACTTACTTCTGCTTCTTCCGCTGCCATAGCAGGTTCAGCAACATTATCCAAATTCAATCGGTATAGGCCTTCATTTACGTTATTCAATACGTTGAATCCAACTTGATCTTCAACAATCGCGGAGTCTACGGAAGGAATTGCCGCCCCTTCTATCAAGTTAAGTACTTGTTCCGCATCAGGCTCGCCGTTTCCTTCATTTTGCCCAGTTGCATTATTGCCTCTGTTGGTATTGTTTGTGTCTTTGCCACCACAAGCCGCAAGAACGGCACTGAGGATTAAAGAAAGGGCCAACAGTAATAGCAGTTTGTTTCTCTTCAAGATGATGACCTCCTTTTGTAATTGTCTGAAGAATTAACACCTAATTATTATACAACAAAAGCAAATTAAGTAAAACTGTTTTTAACCTTAGTATTTTCCTAAAATACAATACAAAGATCAATCCACATACTAAATCCACCTTTTAAACATTGCTATAACAATGCTAAGTGAGGTTAATTCATTTTACCTACAAAGATAACAAAAGGTAATAAACAGTAATATTTAAAATAAAAAATACTTCAAAAATGAAAATCAATCCAAAAATATACTATTGCAGTAAAATTAATTTTCTTTGACGAATTAGAAATATCATAAGAAATAAAATCCAATTCCAATAATTAAATATGCCGCTAATAAGGTTAACCCTTCAAACCAATTCGATTCACCATCGTTACATAAATTAATTACGAGGAAAGTAGCCGTCACCATAGCAACCAATTCCGGGATGGTGAACACAAGTGGCATCGTTACTGGCATTAGTAAAGAAACAAGGACAAGTATAGGTGCCACGAACATAGCAACCTGCAATGTAGAGCCAACAGCTATTTCTACTGCAACGTCCATCCTGTTCTTCATTGCCATCGTAATCGCAGAGAAGTGTTCCGCTGCATTTCCTACTATTGCGACGATGATTACCCCAATGAATAACTCTGTCCAACCGAACATTGTACCAAGTGTTTCGAATGTATGCACTAATTTTTCCGATACAAACGCAACCGCAACGGTAGACAAAAGAAGAACTATAATTGACTTTTTCTTTGACCATTCGGGAGCCTCATCTTCCTCTTCCGTCAATTTATCGGACGATGCGAAAACCCCTCTATGTGTCACAAGTTTAAAAAACAGCCCTGAAAGATACAATGCGATTAAGATGATCGACACGCCTACGCTTAATGTGACCGTGTTTTGAAGAGTCATCTTCTGTGAGAAGATTTCCGGGATAACAAACGCTACAATAACTGCAAATATCAACAACCCCGAATTATATCGGGCGTCATGTATGCTGAAATTTTGCGTTTTAAATTTAATCCCTCCTGCAAAAAATGAAAAACCTAAGACAAGCAAAAGGTTTCCAAGTACAGATCCTGTCAGCGATGCAAGAACAATTCCGATTAGACCCGCTTTCAAAGTGAAAATGGAAATGATCAATTCGACTGCATTTCCAAAAGTCGCATTCAGTAAACCACCTACTCTTGGACCACTCACGATTGCAAGACTTTCCGTTGCCCTGCCAATAAATCCTGAGAGTGCAATGATGCTAACACAGCTCAATAAAAAAATTGGAATTGCAGGCCAATTCACGGATGAACCTATTAACACCAATGGGACTCCTATAAATGCAAGTAATAAAAATACACGATTCATAGTTCACACTTCCCTTCGCTAACATTTATCTTTCCCTATAGAGGAAAATGCAAACGGCGGTATTTCCATTTTGAAACTAAAAGTTATTTTCATTGCCCTGTTTCAAAAAGTCATGTAAGATGATTTCACAGGCTGCGTTGTGCGTATTCACATTAAGTTTTAACCTTTAAGCTGTAAAAGGGAGTTTTACATTGAAACAGGAATGGTATGCCCGATTCATCATTAATCGGGACGGACAGGATAGTTTCTGCGAACACCCACTTTGAGGAGTGGTGGTTTAAAACTTTCTATGACCCAATACGGCAAAAGCGGCTTGTCCTTTACATATGACGGAATCACCATCCAGATAGGATGGTGATTTTTTTCATATTTAACAAAGCGGATATATTATCAGAATTTGGACATCATACATTTTGTAGGTGAACATTTCACTTAACAAAAATTAAAGGAGATGTCTCATATGCCAGACAATCGACAAAACAGAAACAATAATAACAACAGGAATAACCAAAACGACCGAAATCAAAATAACAGGAACAACAACACTGAATTCGGTCAAGATTTCTTCGATGTAAACAATCAAGACAACAACAGAAACAACAATGACAGAAATCAGAACAACCGCAATAACAGAAACAACAACAACAACAACAATAATAACCGTTAATAAATAATGTTGAAAAAGCATCGAAGCGGGAACTCCCGATTCGATGCTTTTTCTTTACAACATTTTCAGTAATGCTTCTTCACCAATCATTCCTACGTGTATTCCTAATGTTTCCGCTTCTTTTGTAACTGATTCAAGTGGAGCTTTTAATAATTGCTCAATTGTTTTAACGCCGACAGCCCTTCCCGCGATTATTTTACGATCAACCAAGACGTTATTAAGTAAAGCAACATCGAGAGCGCCACACATGATGTATCCCTTATCGTTTGAAACAGTTAATAATGTTGTCTTAGGTAATCGTACAGTCACCGCTGTAAATTGATGACCGCCGATTATTATAGGTGTCATAGAAACCAAACTACTCTCCCCTTTCCCCTTTATACATATGGAATATTGAAGCAAAATGTGACCGGATCGTGATAGTAACGATTCCTTGTTATAATAATAGAAAGATCCAAACTAACAGGGAAGTGATTGCTAATTGACTAAAAAGGAAGATATTATTGATTACCATGAAACGGATGAGCAGTTTGAACAAATGAGTGAAGAGGAGATAAATGAACTTGTATTAGAAGCTCAACAGGAAGCTTTGCTGAAGTCATCCGAAGATGTTCCATCCCCAAAAAAACGTATACCAAAATGGTTTATTTGGTTGATGGCCATTACGTTAGCGCTTAGTACGTTCGTTGGTCTATTTCAAATGTTTTCGATTCCAGCGATTGATTTCCTATTGACATCTGCAAAGCTTTCACAACAGAAAAATATTGCTGCCTATAAAAAGTCGGTAGTTGTCGTTTCGACTGAGAGCGGCAAAGGGACAGGGTTCTCGATATCAGAGAACGGGACAATAGTAACTAATTATCATGTTATTGAAAACGATAGTTATATTACAGTTGTTTTTCCTGAGGATGGTCGCTACAATGCAACTGTTTTGGAGGCTTACCCAGAGATTGATTTAGCCGTACTTGAAATTAATGGCAATGACCTCCCTTCACTTTCGGTCGCAAAGGATGTTGTAATGGAAGAAAATGATCCAATCACTTTTATTGGGAATCCTCTTAGCTTTAAAGGAATCGCAAATCAAGGGATAATCTTAACCCCAATTTTATTAAAGAATTGGACGGAAGAAGTTAGTATAATTAAAGCGCCAGTTTATCGCGGAAATAGTGGTAGTCCGGTTATTAATGATGACGGTGAAGTGATTGGAGTTGTTTTCGCAACTCTGGATCATCAAGTGCATGGCAAGGTCGGATTATTCATTCCAATCGACTTGTTTCATAAATATCGCCGAAACCAGTAACGATAAGGCAAATTATTATAGTTTATTATTGATTTCAATTATACTATTTTAGGAACATCTTAGTTTTTTACAGCTTACTGGAGGGAAATGGAAATGAAGAAAATCTTATCTGCACTGATTGCCTTGACGATTGTTATGTCACCTATCGGCAGCCTTGTGTTAAATGATCATGCAACGACTGTTGAAGCGAAAAGGTATAAGTCAGGAAAAAAGAACTTTAACACAAATCCACAAAACAACATTAACAATCAACCAAAAGTGGAGAAGAAAAAACAAGAAGATAACACATCATTTACAAAATCCTCACAAAACACAACTCCGAAAGGTGGTTTCTTCTCGGGTGGACTTATGCGAGGATTGTTCATCGGTGGCCTTGCAGGTCTACTTTTCGGTAGCCTATTCGCCAATATGGGAATGTTGGGTTCAATTTTAGGGTTAATGATCAATATGTTAGCAATCGTATTTATCATTAGTCTAATACGGAAGATATTTGTACTGCTTAAAGCGAAGAAAGAAAAAGAGGATGTAAATCCATGGCGGAATTAATGATGTCCGAACAAGATATTGTTAATGCGATCTGTATTGACCAAGCATGGAAACATGAAAATGTCTTACCGGAAAATGTTGAGGTTGAACTGATATACGATGATGATGAAGGCTTCTCCGCCGAAGTAGAATTTTTTGACCGAAAATACGAAATCGGCTCATTCGACATAATTCAATCGATCCGCTTCTATATTAAAGAAGTTTTAAATGAAGATCCTTATGCAGCAAGCATTAAGTTATTATTGGATCGTGAAGAAGGAATCATTGCTTCAATTCAATGATTAGTCAGCACAAAAGTTAGGCGGTATCGCCTAACTTTTAACTATTTGTCACTAACTCCCTTTCATTTACCTCGTACTTCACTTCCGAATTATTTTTTATAAGAAGCTCTTCACATATACAATCTCCGGTTCGTTTATCTATGGTCCGCCGCCATATCTCATTCTTCCTGAATTTTTTTCCTTTTTGCTGATAAAATTGATGATCTCTTTCTTCTAAATGGTAACTATGCATCATTTCTTCATTAACGAAAATTGCGCCTTTAAGATGTCGATCTGTAAGCCATACACGTATTTGAAATGTGTATGGAGTAGTATTTATAAAACGTAAATCTACATAATTATAAAAAACGCTTGCACCGCTCCCAAATGGAAGGACCCTACCCTCATCGGGAAATGGATCAAAGCTATGATGATGCCGCTCGCTTACAGTCATCGGCGTATGTAGCACCATCCAATAGAGAAGGTTCGCCAACTGACAAATACCTCCGCCAATTCCGGTTTTCACTTCCCCTCTTGAAAGTTGCATGCCTTCGATATAGCCCCTTTTCTTAGTAGCTCTTCCGACCAATCCCCAAAATGAAAATACTTCGTCAGGTTGAATAAGCACGCCATCAATTTTACTTGCAGCAATTCCTAAGTTGACGATTTTATTCTCCTGTAGAATTGGATCACTATCCCCTAACCTTCTTCTTAAGAGTGATTGATGTTTTTTGCATGTGAATAAAAAATTAGTGTCTTCTTTCCTCCTTGAAAACTGTTTCCTATCCCTCCAATTTGTAATGAAACGAAAAAACCTCTTTTGCTCAATCCGAGCATGATAAAAAAACGGATGAATTTCTGACAATCTCATTTCATTCTCCCCTTGTAAGCATCGTAGCGCCTCTCTACTATATTCATCTTGCAAATCATCTTATCCTTCCATAGTTAAAAATATATTTTAATTATACGCTCTATTTTTCTTGGTTGAATGATAGGATATAGATAACAACGAATTCGGAAAATTGAACTAAAAAAGAGGAGGAAATAAATGAAAAAGAAAAAAAGTAATGAAAGCTTTCCTTTTATTACTTGGCTATTGGCAACTATCATTCTATTCATTGCGGCAGTTAATACAATTCCAAGCTTTGCTTCTAGCATATCGGATACTCCTGTTTTGGGACATATAGTAAAAGCTGTTGATTTTGGGGGTGAAACATCGTCCTTGGAACTAAATAGTAAGGCTAATTTTATCGCCAGTAGCGCCAAAAGCGACGTCACTTCAGTTACTGGAAATCCGGTTAAGACGTTTTCATTTGAGTATGGATTGGCATCCGGCGGAACGATTACAGATAACGTTAATGTCAAAACGATTTCAGTTGAAAAAGAAAATGGTATGGAGCATATTGGCATCCATTTCACGCAGAGAGGGGAAGAAGAAGAATTTCAACTTTTAGCCCCCGTATATAAAATTAAATATCAAGAAAGTCCATATACGATGACCTTTACGATACACGGCGCAAGAGCTTTCGATGCTAATGAATTTATTAATTTAAAGAATAGTGATTTGGTTGAAGATGCCTATTGGCTTGTCACACATGATGATTCTGCAATTCGATTTACAATTGTTTTTAAAGGGCCAGTAATAATCTTGGGTGAGGAATATGCAAATCCCGCACAACTTGTAGTCAGCGTTTCTGCAGAAGAGGAACCAACAGCAACAAAACTATACACCGTACGGACTACTTCACATTTATTCGGCGGTGATATTCCTTATTACGAGGAATATTTGTTTAATGAAAAAGGGCTTCGCGTACTTCGTGAAAGCGGAATTTTATTTTCCACATGGGAAAGCGAGTTTTATCTGGAAGTAGGATTATACAAGAACAAGGAAGATGCGGAGGAAAAGGCTTCTGAAATCAATGAAAAGTACGGGCATGATATACATGTGTTTGTTGAGGAGCGGGATGTACCCGGAAGATAAATTGTGACATAGAAAATTCAATTAAAGAGTGAATGGGGAAGTCTCTCACATTCACTCTTTTTTCACATCTAATTATTGTAATACTCTTTTTAAGTAAACTATGCAAACTTTTTACGTCCTAATACGTCTATATGTAGTGAAAATAACACTTGCCCATAAGTTTATTTGGTGTTATGATACGCGTGCTAATCAACCACGTTAATAAATATTGATTTTATATAGTTAAGGCGGTGATCTACTTGAATAGGAACGAAATAAGAAAACATAAAAAAAGAAAAAAAGCGGGAATCGGCATAGGTATAGTTTTAGTATTACTTGCATTCGGAGTTTATTATTGGATAGATCAATACAATAAAGGGTTATCCCTTTCTGGAGATGGGACATTAAAAGGACAAAATGAGGATTTTGGAATTTTTGACGGTCCAGAACCACAATTCGGTGAGCTCAATGTATTGCTATTAGGATCTGACGCTCGTAAAAACGAGGACGGACATTCAGACACTTTAATGATAGCCAATTACAATCAAAAAACGAAAAAAGTAAAACTTATTTCCCTGATGCGTGATATTTACGTGGATATACCGGGACATAGAAAGCAAAAGATTAACGCTGCCTATCCTTTTGGAGGTCCCGAACTAGTCCGTCAAACGATAAAAGAAAACTTCGGCTTAGATATACATTATTACGCAATGGTTGATTTCAAAGGCTTTCCAAAGATTGCCGATATAATTGCGCCAGACGGTATAGAAGTTGATATTCCCTACACGATGGAACATGGGATTTATATGACTCTAAAACCCGGCAAGCAAGTACTTCACGGAGATCAACTTTTAGGATATGTACGTTTCAGACATGATTATAAAAATGACTTTGGCCGAGTGGAACGTCAACAGGAAGTACTCTCAAAATTGAAAGACGAAGCTGTTAGCATTCATAGCATTTTGAGCTTACCTAAGCTTTTAGGCGCTGCAGATGCCTATGTTGATACGAATCTTGATAAGATGACGATCCTTTCAATCGGTAAAGGCATTATGGACAATAAATCCGAAAAAATCGAGACTTTGCGACTTCCGGTAGATGGCTCGTACTCTGATAAACGAGTAGACTATGTAGGTGCAGTTCTTGATATCGATATGGAAAAAAACATTGAAGCGTTGAATAACTTCCTTAGCGATACGAAAGATATCGCAGATACGGAGAATGTAACAGAGTAATATTAAAAGAGGCAACCCAATTTCAGCGGGATGCCTCTTTTTGTTATTTTACAGCCTCTCCTTCTCTTCTAAAGAAGCCGAAAATACCTACAGTTTGAACGACATTAGTAAAGGCTTGCGAATCAACATCGTTAATGATTTTTTCTAAATCATATAACTCATATCTGGTAATTACTAAATAAAGCATGCTTTTCTCTTCCCCGGAATACGCGCCTTTCGCCGGTACAATCGTAATTCCACGAACCATTTTCTCATGAATTGCTTGTTGAAGCTTATCCGCTTTATGAGTAATGATCATTGCCGTCACCTTTTCATGTCTCGTATGCAGCATATCAATGACTGACGTAGTGACATACAGTGCAACCATCGTATAGAGCGCATTCTCCGGTTCATATAAAAATCCCGCAAGAACGATGATGATTCCATTCAACAATAAGAAATAGGTTCCTATCGGCTTATCTTGCAAGCGAGATAGTACCATAGCAACAATATCCATTCCGCCAGTGGACGCACCAAGCTTTAAAGATAAACCAACCCCTACTCCCGCTATTACCCCACCAAAAACCGCATTTAGAATAATATCATTGGATAATGAAAGAACAGGCAAGACCTCAAGAAACAGGGTTGTAAAAGCAACAGAGATAATACTATAAATAGTAAAACCCCTACCAACCTTAAACCAGCCTAAAATGAATACAGGAATATTGAATAATAATAGTAAAATCCCTGTACTTAGAGAAACTCCAAATTGATCATTCAAAATACTGGAAACAAGCTGAGCTGCTCCAGAAAACCCACTTGCGTATACATTGGCGTTTATGAGGAAGAAGTTCAATGAAATCGCCATCAATAGAGCCCCGAATATTACCACAATAATTCGTTTCGCTTCAATAAAAAACATAAGTTCCTCCTTTTCCACCCATTAACTTATCGATTATACTTCATTTCTATAAAATAATCTTCCTTTAACTATTCCACGTTTCCCTCTAAAAAAACACTGTAGGAAATTGATGATTAACAATTACCAAACCATTCTCAATGGTTTTGCGACTATAATTTTAAGATATATTTCTAATTGGACTTGTTTTCTGCGAATCTAAGTATATAATTCTGTTTACGAGGGTTTTTACTAGAAATGTGGAGTGACTAATGCGTACATACAATGAAAAAATAAGCATCTATCATGGCATGGCTTCAACTATAGCAGTAAACTTTTCGGGTAACTTTTTCCCGATTTTTGCAATCACTATTTTAGGAGCAACGAATTACCAAGTTGGGTTAATAAGTTCACTCCCCCCGTTAATGGCACTACTAATGACAATCCCGGCGGCAATTCTTTTAAACCGTGCACAAACACAGAAGAAACTTGTTGCTGTTTCGGTTTTGCTCGCGCGAATGATGTTTCTGTTAATAATCGCGCTCGTCTTTATTCCGTCTAAGCCTACACAAGCGTGGATGTTTTTAGTCATTATTGCACTTATGAACTTGCCGAATACTGTTGCAAACGTCGGATGGCAGACATTTATAAGTGGCCTTGTTCCAGAGTCCAACCGAGGAACCTTTTTTAGTGATCGGAACCGTTTATTAACGGTTGTGGGGCTTTTTTCAACACTGTTGATCGGTATTCTGATGAAGGATGCTTCTGAAAATGTAATTGCCTACCAAGTCTTATTCGGAATCGCCTTTTTCTTCGGCTTACTTGAAGTTTTCCTATTGATGAAGCATGATGAGCAACCCGCAAAAATGGATGAAACATCGCTTAGGAAGAAAACTATGGATTGGTCCATTTTTAAATATAAAAATTACGTATCCTTTTTAGTGGCGGCCTTATTCTTTAATTTTGCATGGCAGATGGCGTGGGGTATATTCAATATCTATCATGTTAGGGTTGTCGGTGTCACCATCTTTTGGATTAGTATGTTTTCTGTAGGAAGCATGTTAGCACAAATCATTTCATTTCCACTATGGAAAAAGTGGGCGGAGAAAAAGTCGAACACATTGGTTTTTGTCTGGGCAGCGGTCGGGATGGCAACAACCCCTTTTCTCACCGTATTGTCTACGAATCTATTTTATATCACAATAATCCAGACCTCCTCAGGATTTTTCCTTGCCGGGGTTGTGTTGCTATTATTTAATCTGCTATTGGAACAATCTCCAGCCGAAGTTAGAACGTATTGTATTACTACTTACAATGTGTTGTTGTCTGTTGTTGCGTTCATTGCACCTCAAATTGGAATTTGGTTGTTGAATAGTCATGGTGTCGAATCAGCGATGTACATTAATTCGATATTACGTTTCCTCAGCGCTTGTTTGTTCTTTGTAGTCTATCTAAAGTATGCAAGGAAACCTGGTATAACAATTTGATAGAGAGCATTTCCCACTTCATGGGAGATGCTCTTCTTTTTAATTCCCGCTAAGCTTGCGTCCGACTTGTCTACCTGAAAATAGGCAACCACCTAAAAAGGTCCCTTCCAACGCACGGTACCCATGCACCCCGCCACCACCAAATCCTGCAACTTCACCAGCTGCATATAATCCAGGTACCGCTTTTCCGAATTCATTCATAACGCGCCCATCAAGATCCGTTTGAAGCCCACCTAATGTTTTTCTTGTTAAAATGTTAAGTCGAACTGCAATAAGTGGCCCGTTTTTAGGGTCAAGGATTTTGTGAGGTTTTGCGACCCGTATTAATTTATCCCCAATATAATTCCTTGCACCTCGTAAAGCTGTTATTTGGAGATCTTTCGTGAAGTTGTTTTCCATTTCCCGATCCCTTGCAAGCAATTGACGCTCGATAGCATTGACATCCAATAAATCATTGCCTGCAACGAGATTCATTCCCTCAACTAACTTTTTAAGTGTATTTGCGACAATGAAATCCTCGCCATTATCCATAAATGCTTTAACAGGTTTTGGTGGACCTGGTAATATCCTTGACAGAACTTGCTTGATGCTTTTTCCAGTCAAATCAGGGTTCTGTTCAGACCCCGACAATGCAAATTCTTTTTCAATAATTTTCGCGGTAAGGATGAACCATGAATAATCATATCCCGATGCCTGAATCGCCTGTAACGTTCCAAGTGTATCAAACCCTGGAAAATTCGGGGCAGCAAACCGTTTTCCTTCTGCATCCAACCATATGGATGAGGGACCGGGAAGAATGCGTATGCCGTGGGATGGCCATATCGGGCTCCAATTCTTGATACCTTCCGTATAATGCCACATCCGATCTTCGTTTACGATTCGTCCACCAGCTTTTTCAGATATCGAAAGCATCCTTCCGTCGACATGGGCAGGCACACCTGAAATCATCCTTTGTGGGGGATTTCCAAGTCGTTTCGGCCAATTTTCTCTGACCATATCAAGGTTCGCACCTATCCCGCCGCTGCACACAATAACAGCAGGCGCTTTGTAAGTAAACTCACCGATGACAATCCGTGAACTTGATTCTCCTCTTTTGACATCGCTTGGTTCAAGAATTGACCCCTGAACACCAATGACTGCTCCGTTTTCCGTCAGTAGTTCATCAACTTGATGACGAGGTTGATAATCGACAAGCCCCTTTTCCTTTCCTTCTCGCACAGCCTTTTCGAATGGCTGAACTATCCCTGGTCCCGTTCCCCAAACAATATGAAAGCGGGGGACTGAATTACCGTGACCTTCTGCTAAATATCCCCCACGCTCAGCCCAACCGACTATCGGGAAGAAACGGATACCAAGCGAATGCAACCATTCCCTTTTTTCACCAGCCGCAAATTCGAGGTAAGCTTCAGCCCACTGTTTCGCCCAAACATCCTCATCTTCTTCCCTATCAAACGTAGCACTTCCCATCCAATCCTGCCTTGCAAGTTCGAAGGAGTCCTTAATGCCAAGCCGCCTTTGTTCAGGTGAATTGATAAGAAATAGTCCACCGAAAGACCACCATGCCTGCCCCCCTAAAAACTCTTCGGATTCCTGATCGACTAATAAAACCTTCTTACCGGCTTTGACCAATTCGGTGGTGGCGACAAGGCCAGCCAGACCAGCTCCTACAACGATGACGTCGTATTTCATATGTATTCCCCCTAATACCTGTTAGTTATCTATTCGATAGATAAGGTGCAATATCCTTTATTAGCGGGGCGGCTTTGGACGCGCGAAAAATTATCACGAATTTGCGGGCACACTTTCACGATTTGCGGGGACACCTGTCGGAAATGCGGGCACACTTGCCGGTTTTACGGGGAGACCTCCTGCTTGTGGGCACACTTTCACGATTTGCGGGGACACCTGCCGGGAATGCGGGCACACTAAAACAGTAGGAATGAAGGATTAATTCATTCCTACCACCTTTTTCTCAGATTAATCTTGAATATAACAATCCCCCGGAACGTCTCTCAGCAACAGGGTCGGCTCACCGACACAATACAATTGCAAAAAATGCATAGCCCTTGTACAAGCCGTATAAAAAATTCTGCGCAGGCTCTCATCGCCGTAAACCTCCTCCGAGGCATCGTAAATAATGACAGCATCGAATTCTATGCCCTTAGCTAAATAAGAAGGAATAACAACGACTCCTTGTTTATATTCCATCGATCCACTTTTCACATGCTTACTATCCGCAATCCCAGCCAACGCTTCATAAGCACGCGTACTTTCCTCCACCGACTTACAAATGATTGCAATCGTATTGTAGCCAAGATTTTGTAACTCACCAATTTTAAAAGTGATATGGCTATGCAATTCATCGAAATTCACCAGTTTTGTTAGTATAGGATGCTCCCCATCACGTTCGAATGGAATAATTTCTTTACTATTCGGCACAAGATAACGTGTGAATTCGATAATCGGTTTTGTTGAACGATAGCTTCGAGCCAAGTTGACTACATCCGTATTATCCGGTCCATATAATCCCGTTAGTGCTTGGAAATCAACCCGCCCACTTGCATGAGCAAAAATCGCTTGATTGAAATCGCCTAATACGGTCATCTTCGCTGCAGGAAATAGTCGACGCAAGTATTCGAATTGGAACGGAGAATAGTCCTGCGCCTCATCGACAACGATATGTTTAATCGTCCTGTTTGTCTGAAAGCCTTGAATCAGCTCATTTAATAGTAAAAACGGGGTGGCATCTTCATAAAGCAACTTCCCTTTATCTATCGAATCAAGCGTTATTTGACAAATTGACGGCCAATCTGTCGGCCAATCTTTTTCAAGCCATTCCTTAATATAATTTGGGCTTATAAATAACTGCTTATAGATTTCTTTCATATCTATGAAATTATATTCCTGAATTTGTTTCCGCAACGATTTAAATCTTTGCTGAACAATCAATCGGGAAAGATCTTCAATTTCCATTTCATAGTCAGCGGTAGCTGCCCCCTTAAACCCTTTCTTCATTGCCAAGTGCTTATGCGCCTTATGATAGGCCTCGTCACTAAGCAATTCGATTTCCTCTTCAACCCACGGCTTATTTCGTTCATTCTTTTGAACTTCACTTATTTTCTTCATTAGCCAATCCTTTAACTTTTCAAGGCGATTATGGAATCGTAGTGTAGTATCGCTGTTATAAAATCTTTCTTCGATTTCCCGTCTTGAAATGAGAGGTTTCCCCTTAAAGAGCAAATCCTTAAATACCATTCCGGCTGTCTCTAACCCTCTTCTATACGATTCAATCGCTTCAAAAAAAGGAGTAGAAGCTTTGAAACGAATTCCGGCAACTCTCGACTGATAGAAAGACGTGTTCTCACCAGTCAAAACGTATTCCAATTGCTCATACGGGTTCTCCACTTTGAATTCATTGCTTAGACGAAAGTTCAGATACTCTTGAAATGTGACTTGCTGCATGTTTTCTTCACCAAGCTCCGGAAGGACATTGGACACATAATTATTGAATAATGAATTCGGTGAAAACAATATAATCTGGTCGGCACTCATACTGTCCCGATATTTGTACAGTAAATATGCGATTCGTTGCAGTGCTGCAGATGTTTTACCACTTCCAGCTGCACCGTGAACAATGAGAAGTTTACCGGAATCGTGACGGATAATCCGATTTTGCTCCTGCTGAATAGTCGCCACAATATTATGCATATGCTTGTCGGTGCCTTTGCCTAATACAATTTGTAAAATCTCATCCCCGATTGTGAGACTTGTATCGAACATGGATTGGAGCACCCCACCACCGATTAAATACTGCCATTTTTTCTCCAACGTGCCACGGATCACGCCGCCCGGAGTACTATATGATGCCTCGCCAGGTTGATGATCATAGTAAACACTTGAAATAGGAGCTCTCCAGTCATAAATCAGAAAATCTTCCCCACTGTCGTCTGTTAAAGTGGCTATTCCGATATAAATTTCTTCCTCACTAAGAACCCCTTCTTCAATGAAATCAATCCGGCCAAAATAAGGTGATTCCTTCATTCGCTTTAGCGTGGATAATCTCTTAGATGAAAGCCGATGTGTACTTTGACTGACTGCAAGGGCTTGCGCTTCTTGTCTTAAACCGATAATCGTTTCAAGATAATCATCAAACGAATCCGTGTTGACTTTAACTTCATCCCAAAAATGTTTTCGGATCTTCACAACTTCATCCCGTTGCCGCGCCGTATCTTCTCCCAATTTGTGAATTCGTTCTTGAATGACTCCCATTACATGATCCACCCGCTGTTGCTCCTGCTGAAAAGTTGATTTCATAGAAAACACTCCTTTTTTATGAGTAAAAGAGTTGACTTATGAACGGATTATGTTGTACAATTAAAATAGGGATAATATATTAATATTAATTGAACAATGTCCATCTTTATAAATTTACCATACTCATTCATTTCGTTCAATAGGCGAAGTGGATTTTTTCACATTTATTCGAAAAGATGAAAAGGCAGTAGGAATGTTGTAATTCATTCCCACTGCCTTTTTTTCTATTTGGAATTATTGCTCTGGTTTAGTAAAGTAAATACTTCACTGCTTCCATTCCATTCTATTTTCATTTCTAACTTATCATTTTTATTTGTTGAACGGCTGTTGGAAATTGGAAAGTCCCTAAAAAATGCACCTTCTTTGTTTAAAGTTAAATCATCCCCACCAAAACTAATTACACCGTTATTTTTCGATTGAACATAGAAACCAAATGTTTTGATATCCTGTAGATTATCTCCTATGTATTCAAAATGAACTCGATAGGTTTCTTGCCCATCATTCTGATTAACAGTTACTTTTGAGAACCAATTTTTATCCTCGCCCACAAAATGTAAATCCTTATCCATATTATTTGACTGACACGCAAACAATAACAGGATTGGCAAAAAGATAAATGGTACAATTAACTTTTTGATTGAGTTCCCCTCCTTAATTGCACTCTTATTTGATCAATGTATTTTCCAATTCTATCAACTTGTTTACTTCATCAGGAATTATATAATCTCCATATTCGATTTTCATCGCGCCAACTCCCACTCTCCTAAAATAGCTATTTCTCTTAACTTTACTATTTTGCGATTAAACCGACAACTACAAAATAGAAGAATTATGAATTATACTATAACTAATTCATTTAAAGGGTGGTTGGAATTATGGCAGAACATTTATTTCACTTAAAAGCAGACTGGCCAGGATTACGTAATGATGTAGGGACGATAGAAACGTTGAATTTGAAGACAGAGGTTTCGATACCTGTTGAAATGGATGGGCCCGGAGTTGGGACAAATCCAGATGAGATGTTGCTTGGTGCGGCCGCAACCTGTTATATCATCACACTTGCAGCCATACTTGAAAGAAGCGACATTGAAAAGACAAGTTTGACAATGGAATCTGTCGGGGTTGTTGACTACACAAACGGCGTAGTAACCTATAAAAAAATTATACATAAGCCAGAGCTCGTTTTGGCTGAAGATACGACAGAAGATAAGAAACGAATAGCGGAGAGACTGATTATGAAAGCGGAAGATTCATGTATGATAAGCAGGGCGTTAAAAGGAAATGTCGAAGTTATGGTTGAAGCGATTATTCAATAGCCACTATTTGAAACTATGTTCCCTATCATACGTAAAGTAGAGTAGATTGGTATGGAGGTGCCGCGATGGGATTTAACGCATTCGATAATTTCATGTTTTCCTTTGGACCTATTTTCATCACTGCAATTTCCGCATTAGTTTTCGGATTTTTCATTTTCATGATCATTAAAGGAATCGGACAGTGGTCCAAGAACAATAATTCACCTCGGCTGACAATACCCGCGCATGTTGTGACGAAGCGGGCACACACTTCAGGTGGAAGCGGCGATTCGTCTGCCTCCACATGGTACTATGCAACATTCCAAGTTGAAAGCGGAGATCGGATGGAATTGGCTGTTGGAGCCAAGGAGTACGGAATGCTTGCAGAAGGTGACATTGGAATGCTGACATTCCAAGGGACCCGATATTTAAGATTTGAAAGAAAATAAATAAAATTAGCCTGCTAATCCCCAATAGGGTTGCAGGCTAATTTTATTCTTCAAATTCGGGTTCAAGCCGCTTCATGAATTCCTCCACAGCGCTATACCCTTGCTGTTTCAAATACCAATTATTCGCCGCTGCTTCAATCAACCCCGCCACATCTCTTCCTGGTTGCAATTGAATTTGAATATGTGGAACTGGGACATCCATATACGTCTTGAATTTTTCGTCCAGTTCAAGTTCATTATTCAGCGTATTTTCCTGCCACTCCGTCAACTCAATATCGAGGGCAATCCGGCTCTCTTCTTGAAATGCCGCCCGGCCGTAAAGCCGTACTACGTTAAGAAGCCCGATGCTTCGTAAGGCAAGGAATTCTTTATTCTTCTCATCATGTGTACCTAAAAGTGTCTGTGGACTCAGTTTTTTTAGAACGACGATATCATCCGCAATCAGCCGATGTCCCCGCCCAATTAATGTATGTGCCGTTTCACTTTTTCCGACTCCCGATTTTCCACGCAATAAAATTCCGATTCCAGCTACATTCACACATACCCCATGAACTGCAATCTCAGGAGCCATTTCTTTCGTAACATATGCATCTAACTTGGCACTCATCTCTGTCATCGAGTCGGGTGTCCGTAGAACGGGTATGTGCTTTTCTGTACAGTATCGCTGAAGCCCAAGCGGCTCTTCCTGATTGGAGGTAATAATAATACAAGGAGGGTCATACTCGACTATATTGGCAATTCGCAACTTGCATTCCTCGTCCGATAAGGTGTGCAAATAATTGATTTCATTTTTCCCAAGGATTTGTACATGTTCCTTAGCGATGAAGTCGAACTTATCCATGAACTCTAACCCTGGCCTTCTCACTTTTGTCTTTTTCAATACTCTATCTAATCGGTTATGCCCGATGAGCACTTCCAGTTTGAACCGCTTCACGATGTCTTCAATCGTAACCGTTTTCATTCCCACACTTCCCTGCTAGTGTAATTTGATATTAGTATAACATGGAAAGGAATATTTTAGCTTATCCCGCATGGTTTTTTATATGTTTCCACGCTCGCTTGCATGATCTCAATGAAAATAGCTGTCCACAATGGACAGCTATTTCTTCGTGAAATATTTCCGACCCAACTTTTCTACCAATTTAGGTGCGATTAAATAAAGTTTACTTGTCAGACCCATAATTTTAGGGAGATTAACCTCCCGAACCGGATTATCAATCGTTTTCAACACTGCATCAGCAACCGTATCTACTTGCAATAAATGTTTTCCTAAGGATGCCCGGTACTTCCCTGTCCGATCCGCTCCATCAATGAATGGCGTGTCGATTGGACCTGGATGAATGACGCTGACGTCAATGCCGAATTCAGCAACTTCCATACGCAATGCGTTCGTATAGCCGATTAAGGCATGCTTCGTCGCCGCGTAGACTGACGCTTTAGGCGTCGCTACTTTCCCAGCCTGTGATCCGATGTAAATAAGGTGACCTTTTTGACGGTCCATCATATGCGGCAAGATGCGCTTGGTCAGTTCAATCGGAGCAATAACATTCGTTTCCATCATAGAGCGAATCGACTCATTAGGCATTAAGTGAGCTGACTCGAAAAGACCGACGCCCGCGGAAAATATGACAATATCCGGCTCCCCGGTATTATCCAAAACCCTCTCTATTTCATCCATGTTTGTTACATCTGCCGGAAAAGCTTCTGCCCCCTCATTATGTAGTTCCCATAACTTATCCGGCGCTCTTCCAGTTCCAATGACCGTATAGTTATCCGTATCCGCCAACAAGCGCATTGCCACTGCAAAACCGACGCCACTCGTCGCACCGGTTATCAATACTTTACGCTTGGTCATAATACAAGACGCCACCTTCTCCGACATTCTCCCGTACGAGCCCTTTTGATAATAAATAATCAACTTGCCCAATCGTTTCGGACAAAGTGAGTCCTAATTCCTTTTCGTAAACCGCAGGGAATAGTTGCTGAGTGAGCTCATAAATTGTCTTGCTTCCTTCCTTCAGCATGCCATGTACTTTCATTGCGCGGTCCTGTTGTTTCTGTAATCTTGTTTTGATTAACGCATGGACATCACGCACTTCATTCCCATGACCTCCGTATACGATTTCTAACGGTAGGTCCAATAGTCTTGTTAATGATGCATTGTATTGCAATAAAGACTTCGGACGATCTGCTTTTGGATCTGCAGGGGGTTCAATCAATGGATTGGACGACACTTTTTCAAGAACAAGATCTCCTCCAATCATTTCACCCGTCTTCTCATTGAATAGAGCAATATGACTTTGAGCATGTCCAAGTGTTTCCAAGACAATCCAATTAGGATGCCCTGTCCACTCGTCGCCTTCCCCGATTGTCCTGTCCAACGTTCGATTTCCCATCAAGCTGATTGGACGTTTCATCTTTTCAATCCAATGGAATTCAGACTTAGGGACCCCTTCCTCCTTCAAACGTTCCAAGTAAAATCTATCGTGATAACTCATAAATTCGGAATCTCTTTTCAACCAAAGATCATTGTATGGATGACCGATCACTTCCGCTCTATCAAAAGCGTCCATCCAACCTGCATGATCTGGATGATGGTGAGTTAAGATAACTTGCTCGATATCATTGAATGTATAACCTATCTCTTTTAAACCTTGTTTTAGCGCTTCGTATGCTTCTGGTGTTTTCGGACCTGCGTCAACAAGTGACAATGCATCCCCTTTTACGACAAACGCATTAACGTCACCAACCGCGAAAGGTGTAGGAATAGCAATTTTATGTATCATATAATAAACTCCTTCAAAATTGAAACAGATTTACTGAATAAGTATTCATTTCATTGTACCTCTTTTGCAAACCTACGTCACCCTTGAAAAACTCCTTGAAACTTTCAAGCTCCTTGTACGTAGTATGATATAATGACCATAACTTTTTTCAAGGGGGATCGATATGGGATTTTTTAATTTTTTCAAGAGCCAATTTATCGAAGTCATTGAATGGACAGATCAGAGCTCTACTACTATGGTATATCGTTTTCCAGTGCAAAATAATGAAATCAAAATGGGTGCAAGCCTGATTGTCAGGGAGTCACAAGTGGCGATTTTTGTGAATGAAGGCGAAATCGCTGATGTATTCACCCCTGGCCACCATGTTTTATATACCCAAAACATGCCGATTTTAACGAAGCTGAAATCTTGGAAAACAGGATTCAATTCCCCTTTCAAGGCGGAAGTCTATTTTGTAAATACAAAGCAGTTTATTGACCAAAAATGGGGAACTTCAAACCCTATTATGATGCGTGATCCCGATTTCGGTATGATCCGTTTGCGCGGCTACGGGATTTATTCCTATAAAGTGTCGGATCCAGTTGTGTTTTTGAAGGAGTTATTCGGAACAAATGCATCTTATGATACAAGCAATATTGAAAGTCATTTAAAAAAGATGGTCTTATCAGGATTGACAGATCTTTTTGCCGAATCACAAATTCCGGCGCTTGACCTTGCGATGCATTATGACGAGCTTAGTACAGAAGGTAAAGAAAAGATGCAGGAACGATTCGCCAAATTCGGCTTTGAAATCACTTCCCTATATATTGAGAATCTGTCGTTGCCAAAAGAAGTCGAGCAAGCAATGGACAAGCGGACGACAATTGGCGTACTTGGAAACATGAATACGTACACGCAATACCAAGCGGCTGAAGCACTCCGCGATGCTGCCCGCAATGAAGGTGGGGGGATGGCAGCGACAGGTGCAGGCATCGGCGCGGGAGCCGCAATCGGAAATGTGATGGCTTCTGCTTTAATACAAAATCAGCAACAAGCTGCCCCTTCGGCTGAACCTACAAAAATGGCTTGTCCTCATTGCCAGTCACAAATTAGGGCTACTGCAAAATTCTGTCCGGATTGCGGCAAATCAGTCCAACAGGAGACCGTGCCATGCATTAATTGTAAAGCGGAAATTAAAGAAGGCTCGAAGTTTTGCGGAGAATGCGGAACAAAACAAGTAACCGAGAAAAATTGCGGAGCTTGTGGAGCAGTTAATGGTCCAACAGCCAAGTTTTGTGGTGATTGTGGAGAGGGACTTGAAGTGTGAAGAGGTGAAGTTAGATGACTAAATTGGATAATACAGATGACTTCATGGATGAAAACAAAATTGAGGTTACTGAAGTGAACCAGTGCGCCTCTTGTGGGGGTAATGCGGTATATGATCCTACTACAAAGGGATTGAAATGCCCGTTTTGCGGAACAGAAATTGAAATTGAGGCAACTAGGGAAAATACGACCGAGCATGACTATTTGGATGCACTTGATAAAGCCGATCATAGCTGGGGAGACGAAAAAAGGGTTTTCAAATGTGACGGCTGCGGAGCGGAAACTTTATTGGATAAAGACAAAATTGCCGATTTTTGTGCATTCTGCGGTTCTTCACATATTACGGTTACTGAAAATGATGCCGGCATCAAACCAGCGTTAGTCATCCCTTTTCAGATTTCAAAAGATGAAGCTGTTAAAAAATTCAAGAAATGGATTGCAAAACGATATTTTGCCCCTTCAAAATTGAAACATAATTATGAGCTTCAAAAGATCAACGGTGCTTATATTCCGTATTGGACTTTCGATTCGGACACAACATCCGCCTATACCGTGAAGATCGGTACCTATTATTATGTCATGGAGACCCGGACAGTTCATCGTGACGGGAAGACCGAACAGATTACTGAACAAGTCCGGAAGATTAGATGGCGTACAAAACGCGGAACATACAAGAAATTTTACGATGATATCCTTGTTAAGGCTTCAAAAAATGTAGCTTCCGGTTTGATTGATAGAGTTGAGCCTTTCCAGCTTTCAAGTCTGCTTGATTATCGCACGGAATATCTTTCCGGATTCCTTGCTGAGCGTTACTCGATTTCACTGAAAAATGGATGGTATTCGGCAAGGGATATTATTGACTCCCGCATTCGAAACGGCATTCTCAGGAAGGAAACCGGTGATGAAGTTCGGATTGTTAACGTTAATACAATGTATGACGGCATTACTTTTAAGCATATTTTACTGCCACTTTGGATTTCTTCATTTAATTATAATAATAAGGTTTACCGCTTTTTAGTAAATGGTCAAACAGGTAAAGTAAGCGGCCATGCACCTGTCAGTGTATGGAAAATATCTATTATAGTGATGGCGTTAGCTCTTGTAGTAGGCGTCGTCTATTTCTTCCAAGATTATATGTGAGCCTTTACATTTGAAGATGCACCGCGATATTGAAGCAAACAAAACACTTTTTGTCAGGCAGTTTGATATACTTTGGTTATTGTAACCGAAGGGGGTAAGAAAATGGCAAAATTATTTTCACCATATTCAATACGCGGTGTAGAGTTTAAAAATCGGATTGTTATGGCACCGATGTGCATGTACTCTTCTCACAATCTGGACGGAAAAGTGGAAGATTGGCATAAAACCCATTATGCAACTCGTGCTGTCGGACAAGTCGGATTGATAATCGTCGAAGCGACAGCGGTTTTACCGGAAGGTCGTATTTCAGCCCAAGATCTCGGGATTTGGAGCGATGAGCACCTTGTAGGACTTTCTGAAATTGTACGTCTTATGAAACAGCATGGTGCAAAGACAGGCATTCAACTTGCTCATGCCGGTCGGAAAGCGACTGTAGACGGTGACATTTATGCGCCAAGTGCTATTCGATTCAATGAACAGTATAAGACACCTGTTGAGATGACAGTGGAAGATATTAAGACAGTGGTCAATGCATTCAAGGATGGTGCAATCCGAGCTAAGCAGGCGGGTTTTGATGTAATTGAATTGCATGGTGCACATGGCTATCTTATCAATGAATTCCTATCTCCATTATCAAATAAGCGAGAAGATGCTTATGGTGGATCATCCGAGAATCGATATCGAATTTTACGAGAAATTATCGATGCCGTTCGTTCAGTATGGGATGGCCCACTATTTGTCCGGATTTCTGCAGAGGATTATGTGGACGGTGGCATGACTCCTCACCTTTACGTTGAGATGGTGAAGTGGATGAAGACACAGGGTGTTGATTTGATAGATGTGAGTTCAGGAGCTGTTGTTCCTGCGAAAATAGATGCTTATCCGGGTTATCAAGTACCTTACGCCGAGTTAATTAAAAAAGATGCAGGAATTGCAACAGGCGCAGTCGGATTAATAACATCTGGCCTTCAAGCAGAAGAAATTTTGAAGAATGACCGAGCCGATTTAGTTTTACTCGCGCGCGTTTTGTTGAGGAATCCCTATTGGGCATATTCAGCAGCCAAGGAATTGGGCGTCGAAATTGAGCCGCCAGTTCAATACGCAAGAGGATGGAATTTTTAAGGGATTTATATTAATAAAAAGCTGTCGCAGTCATTATTGACAGTGCGACAGCTTATTTTTTCACTAATTGTTCATCTTTCCATTCAAATTGGCTAAAATCCTCGGCGATGTGGAGATTCGGGAAGATAGCGGTGCCTTGCTCCTTTAATGTTGCGATATCACTTGGCATAAAACGCGCACTAATATGATTTGCAATTAAAGCTTTCACATTCGCTTCTTTGGCAACTCGTGCAGCATCCGCAATTGTAGAATGACCGTAATCCTTTGCCAAATCACCTGTATCACTATCAAAAGTAGCTTCATGGACTAAGATATCAGCATCAGTTGCCAACTCAAGCGCTGCGGCACAATATCGCGTATCCCCAAGTATTGTGATTGTAAACCCTTTTTGCGGAAGGCCAGTAACGTCCTTGCTATAAACGTATTGTCCATTTTCTAACTGAACGTCTTCCCCGTCTTTCAACTTTTTCAGTAGTGGTCCTTTCGGTACTCCAGCTTCATTCGCTTTTTCAATCAGCAATTTTCCAGGCAGTGGCTTTTGCTCAATTTTAAAACCAAAGCACTCAATAACATGTTCAAGTTCTTTTGTTGTAATTTTAAAATGATCATTCTCGAATAGAACACTTTCTTCAATCTCTTTTATCGTCAACGGATATGTTAAATGGGTTTTCGTAATTCTAAGCGAAGTGATGATCCATTCTTTTATTCCGACTGGACCGTAAATGGTCAGCTCCTCATCCCCACCCAAAAATGAACGTGAACCAAGGAAGCCAGGCAAACCAAAAATATGATCTCCGTGTAAATGGGTAATGAAAATCTTATTGATTTTCCTTGGTTTGATGGATGTTCTAAGCAATTGATGTTGGGTTGCTTCGCCGCAATCAAACATCCAATATCCCCCCTGCTCAGCTGAAAGGTTTAGGACTAATGAGGAAGTGTTGCGTAATTTTGAGGGCATGCCTGCACCTGTACCTAAAAATACGATTTCCATCTAATTCGTTCCTTTCTTACAGTCCTCGCTTAACCGAATTAGGACCGAATTTCTTCTCAAGTTTTGCAACAAGTTCATCCACTGTTGCTTCTTTCGCATGCATTTCATAATTATCAATAGATAGTTGTTCATACAACTCATTCATTGGAATGGTGTTGGAAACAGTAATTCCTAATAATCTTACAGGTTCGCCGTCCCAATGTCGTTTGAATAAGTCTGCCGCTTCTTTGAAAATGTCAGTTGGTTTATATAAAGGATTCAATACTGTACGGCTCCGGGTTTGGTTACGCCAATCAGAAGTACGGATTTGAATCATAACGACAGTACCTGCCAACCCATTTCGATCTAACCGTCTGGATACGTTCGATGCCAATTTCTTTAATATTTCAAGACAAGAATCCAATTCGGTTTCGTCTATTGGTAATGTTGTAGAGCTACCAACACTCTTTCGCTCTTCCGCCGCTTCAGGGTCAACAATTCGATGATCATTACCGTTTGCACGGTTACGGAGGCGTACTCCATTTTTACCTAAAGTGGTTTTAATAAGCGCTTCTTCAACTTTGGCAAGATCCCCGATTGTTTTAACACCGATTTCGTTCAACCGCTTTTCTGTACTCTGCCCAATGCCATGCATTTCAATAACAGGAAGTGGCCATAGAATTTCCGGTACCTGCCTTTTCCGTAAAATTGTGATACCCATCGGTTTTTTCATATCGGATGCAGTCTTGGCAAGAAACTTATTCGGGGCAATTCCTATTGAGCAAGGCAAATCCAATTCATTCAAAATCCGTTGTTGCATATGCGTTGCAATCTGTATAGCATCCGTCAAACCGCCTATATCTGTAATATCAATGAAAGCCTCGTCAATTGACACTGGTTCGACAAGATCGGTATAGGTCCTTAAAATTGAAAATACCGCATCGGAAGCGATTCGGTATTTCTCGTGATCGGGCGGGACTGTGACCAGTTCAGGGCAAATTCGTTTAGCTTCACCTACAGACATGGTTGTATAGATACCAAGTGCCCTTGCCTCATATGAGCAAGTGACAAGAATACCACGCCTTTCCTTCGGATTCCCAGCTACCGCCATTGGTATTCCTTTCAATTTCGGGTCATGTGCCTGTTCAACCGAAGCAAAAAAACTATTCATATCAAGATGTAGGATGACTCTAGGGTGTGACGACCTGATAGCTGTCATTTGCCTCACTCCATTTTTAATGAGTAAACCGGATGGATGCATCCATCCGGTTGTCTTTTACATTTCCTTTGCTTTTAGGGCGCGAATATAGTCGCCAATTACTTCCATTCCAGTAAGCCTCTCTGAAAGAATTTGCGGATCAACAACTGTGATCATACGTTCCTCCAAATTAGCGATTGTTGTAAAATAAGGTGTCTTTGAATGGGCTAATAATTCGGATGATGAAAATTGGTCTTTGGAAATATCAAGAATTTCCTTTGCATCAAGGACGAGTAAACCGATATCCAGACCTTCTGTTTTAACGACAACAACTTTTGCATTTTTATGTTCCTTGGCCGAATTGTCGTATAAAATCCATTGAAAATCCAAAATAGGAACTAGCTCTCCCCGTATTTTCATCAAACCAAGCATATATTCAGGGAGATGAGGAATCGGGTTCACATGCTGCAACTTTTCAACGGAAATGACAATATTTAGGGGCAAGGCGTATTCTTCTTGACCGCATTGAACGATAACCGCTTTCAAATTGCCCATGCTCAGGATCCTTTCGTGGCTGCAATACGAACAATTTCGATCAATAACTCGGTAAGCTTATTCAATTCTTCAACCGGCATGCGCTCATTCTTCGTATGGATCTCCTCATAGCCGACAGATAAAGTGACAGTTGGGACACCTGCGCCATTAAATACGTTTCCGTCACTGCCACCACCGCTTGTCATCAATTCCGGTGTCCTGCCAATATTGCGGATTGCCTCCATCGCCGTTTGAACAACTTCTGCCTCTTCCCCAAAACTAAAACCAGGATACGCTAACTTCACTTCAGTGTCAGCTTTCCCTCCCATCGCAGCCGCAGTTTTTTCAAATGTTTCGACCATATGCTTAGTCTGTTTATCCAGTTTTTCCGGATTAATAGAACGGGCTTCCGCTAAAATCCGAACTTCATCACATACAATATTGGTTGCCTGTCCACCTTCGAATCGACCGATGTTTGCGGTAGTTTCAAGGTCAATCCGTCCGAGCGTCATTGCAGCAACTGATTTTGCAGCAATATTAATGGCGGAAACACCCTTTTCAGGTGCCACTCCTGCATGTGCAGTCTTTCCATAGATAGTCGTCTGAAGCTTTGCCTGGTATGGTGCAGCTGTCACAATGCCGCCTACCTTCCCGTCGCTGTCAACTGCGTAGCCATATTTAGCTTTAATTAATGAAGGATTCATCGCCTTAGCACCAACAAGCCCACTTTCTTCACCCGCTGTAATAATAAATTGAATATCACCATGAGGCTGGCCGCTTTCCTTCAAAACCCTTACCATTTCAAATAAAGCTGCAAGGCCCGCTTTATCATCCGCCCCTAAAATCGTCGTTCCATCGGAGTAAATGTAGCCATCTTCCCGCAACTCAGGTTTAATGCCTTTTCCAGGCACTACTGTATCCATATGACAAGTGAAATAAATCGGATCCGCTTTTTCTACTGTGCCCTTTAATGTAGCTATTAGATTTCCAGCTCCGTGACCTGTGACTTCTTTTGTATCATCTTCAAAAACTGAAAAGCCAAGTGCTTCCAGTTTCTCTTTTAACACAGTGACAATGACTTCTTCGTGTTTTGTTTCTGAATCGATTTGTACAAGTTCGAAAAACTCTTCCAATAATCTTTGAGCATTCATCATTTATCTCTCCTTCGAAATTCTCGATTATAACGGGATATTCCCATGTTTTTTCCAAGGCCTATTTTCCTGTTTATTTCGCATCATTTCAAGGGCTTGCAATAATTTAATACGAGTTTCCCTTGGATCGATGACATCATCAACCATACCGTGCGATGCCGCAACATATGGATTTGCAAATTTCATGCGATATTCTTCAATCTTTTCAGCCCTAGTTGCTTCCGGATTATCGCTGTTCATGATATCACGTGCAAAAATGATGTTCGCTGCCCCTTCCGCTCCCATTACCGCAATTTCTGCATTTGGCCATGCATAGACAACATCCGCGCCGATCGCTTTTGAATTCAAGGCTACATATGCCCCTCCAAATGCTTTACGTAAGATGACCGTAATCTTAGGAACGGTAGCTTCAGAATAGGCATAAAGAATTTTAGCGCCGTGACGAATGATTCCTCCATGCTCTTGTTTGACACCCGGGAAAAATCCGGTAACATCTTCAAAAGTGATTACCGGGATATTGAACGAATCACAAGTTCGTATGAACCTGGCAATTTTGTCGGAAGAATTGATATCAAGCCCGCCAGCCATCACTTTAGGCTGATTACAAACCAAACCAACCGATTCACCTTTCATCCTCGCAAATCCAACAACTGCATTTTTCGCAAATTCCGCCTGCACTTCAAGGAAAGATCCTTCATCGACAACTTGCTCAATAACTTTTCGAACATCATATGGACGGGTCGTTTCAAACGGCACAACGTCCGCCAAATCTTTACGATAATCGTCGCTTGGATCCGCTTTCAAAATTGGAGCCTTTTCGTTATTATTTTGCGGTAGATAGGAAAGTAGATGACGAACTTGTTCCAATACCGTCTTTTCATCCTTACCTCTGAAGTGCGCATTACCGCTAATTGAGTTATGTACTTTTGAACCACCTAAGTCTTCAGATGTTATTTTTTCACCTGTTACAGTCTCTATCACCTTGGGTCCTGTAATAAACATCTGGCTCGTTTCATCTGTCATGAGGACAAAATCAGTGATTGCTGGCGAATAAACAGCACCGCCCGCACATGGGCCCAAAATGACGGAAATTTGCGGGATAACGCCAGAGTAGATAGCATTTCGATAAAATATCTCTCCATAGCCATCCAATGAAACGACACCTTCTTGAATACGTGCTCCGCCTGAATCATTCAATCCGATGAAGGGAGCACCATTTTTTGCAGCAAGATCCATGACGTTAGCAATTTTCATCGCATGCATTTCACCAAGGGCTCCACCGAATACAGTGAAATCTTGAGAAAACAGGTAAACTGGACGTCCATCAATCTTTCCATAACCAGTGACAACTCCGTCTCCAGGACCCGTCTGTCTGTCCATTCCGAAGTCGCGTGTTCGATGAACGACAAATGGATTCAATTCAACAAATGATCCTTCATCTAATAAAAGATTGATACGTTCACGAGCTGTCAGCTTCCCTTTTTCATGCTGTTTTGCAATTCGCTCGTCACCCCCACCTAACTCGATTTCTCTTTTCTTATCGTATAATTCATTGATTTTATCATAAATGTCCATTTTCCTTGTCCCCTTTGTCACATAGTTCATAAAGCACACCGAACGAAGATTTTGGATGCATGAAAGCCACCTCTGCCCCCCCAGCGCCTAAATTAGGCTCATCCTGAAGCAGGTTGACACCCTTTTCCTTCAATTCAAGCATTCGACTTCGAATGTCGGTTACCCCGAAAGCGATATGATGGATTCCTTCTCCACGTTTTTCGATGAACTTCGCAATCGCACCATCTTCACCGATTGGCTCTAGCAATTCAAGCTTCACGTTTCCGGCATCTAAGAATGCCACTTTCACTTTCTGGTTTTCAACTTCTTCAATTCCAAGCAAGGTAAGTCCCAACGTATCTATGTAATATGGAAGTGCTTTCGTTAAATCTTTTACGGCTATCCCGATATGATCTACTTTTTTCATCTCGAATCCCCTCCCTATTTCATTGTAACGTTTTGTGAATAATTCCGCTACACCTTGAGAATTTCTGTAGTTCTGTTAAAATGTATGTATATCGAATGGTAAGGAGAATTGCCTTATGAGCAATAAAAAAGTTCAAAAGTTTGTTGTATATATGATGGTTGCGGCGATGGTCGCTTCTAGTATTTTATTCGGATTAAGCGTATTTCTATAAGAAAAAAATGCCCAGGTTATTATGCCTGTGCATTTTTTTGTCTATCCTTTAATTCGAAAGCGCGCCCTTAAATGGAATAGCTATAATAACCGTTGATTTGCGTTCCAGCCGGACGCTTTCCTGGGGGCGTGCGGTGAGCCAAGCGAACAGCGCAGGGTTCGCTTTGCCGTATTTCTGCGCCCTTTGCAGAAATTAAGGCATCCGTTTTGGCATTCTTGCTCACTTAGGGTGGCAATAAACATTGCTCGTAACGCTACGCTTTTACTCGCAAAAGCCGTTCTTCGTTACGGCTTTCGCTAATCCCCAAGGAGTCGCCGGCTTCCACTCCAATCAACTAAGGGTCTATTTCTATACGTCAATCGTGTCCGATCATTGTTTTATTAAATTGTAAATACTATTATACGATTGTAGGCCCTCATTTTCCTTAACCGTTTACAAATAACCACTGGGTGAATTTAGGTCGCCTTCCATAGTGTAATTCAAACTCTCTTCCGGTTTCGTATGTTGGTTAATGGTTTCCTGATGGATGTTCCTATTTCTTTTGCTTTTCCAATCAACTAACAGACCAAAAGTTATAAGCACTAAAATAGGCATTAGGAATATCCACATTATATATTTCACCTCCTTCTTACATTATATTTATGATTATTAGAACATTCTTAGTGAATGGTAAATTTCATTTTCGCTAAATCTGAGTAGATTGAGTATGTTGTTATCGCGCCCGTTGATTGAAAAATTACATAAACAACTGATCTAACATCCCCATTTGAGTATAAGTATATTCCTCACAGTATTCCATTAATATCCAAAACTCCGTAACCACAAAATGGTTAATTACGCAATTCGCTTCAGTAAGGATTCAATTATCCTTATAAATCATCTTCTCTTACCATCATTCCGTCGAGATTGTAGCACTACTTTGTACGATAATCTGGCCTTGATTGCAGAACGGACGCAGATTGCTTTATCGTAAACGCGCCCATATTGTTGAAGAAAGATTTATTTACTTTCATCTTCAACCTTTTCAGTTAATTGATCTTTATCGTACTTCCCCTCAATGCCAGGTATACTAACTTGATACATTTTGTCGTTTTCAGGAATCAATGAATTACCGTCAGTTAAGTAATAATAATCTCCTTTTTTATTTAAAAACAAAAGATATGATTTACCTGGTTCAACGACACTATCGATGGTGTGGTCAAGTATTATTGATTCTGGAGCAGAGCCATATAAAAGATCGGTTACTTTTAGAGTTGATAAAGTCGCTGACGGGCCCTTACCCTGTTTTTTTTCGGTTTTATCTCTCTCTACAAAAGCGACTACATCACTTTTCTCGATAAGTGTTTCAATGTCATAAACTGGCCAGTCCGCCTGTGCCTGGCTATTGCTTGTATTTTTAGGGATTGAGTTACTTGAATTGTTACACCCAATCAATAAAACGCTAACCGATAAAGCGATTAAAAACACATAAATTTTTTTCATCGTAATAACCTCCTTTACACTGTTAGACGGTTAAAATTACTGCAAGTTACAGACAGAATTATTACGTAAAATGACCCGTTTGTTGAATGTACTTTATGTAATATACGTTCCGTTGCTTGGAGTGCAGGCGCCGACTCCGGGAGGATCAGCGTGAGCCTTGAGACCCCGCAGGGCGCACGCCTTTCGCGACCGAGGAGGCTCAAGCCACGCCCTCCGGAAAGCGTGCGCCGGAATGGAAAGCAACAGTTTGTATATATTTACTTAATTAAAGTATTTAGGAAATGAACCGTGATTTTTAGAGGTTTTGATATTATTCTGAGAGAAGATTTTAGTGGATTGGAGTGGAAGGCAGCGACTCTAAGGGGACAGTGCGAGCTGAAAGCGTCTGCCCGGAACGGAAATCCACGGCTTCCAAGATAAAAAAGCGAAAATGGAAATCGACAAGTCGTTTCCATTCTCGCGATAATCTGCCTTAGAGGACTTTATAAGTGCCCTCACCAGCATCGACTGTTTTTTTATTAGACCTCTTCGCAGTATTCTTCGAAGTAACCTTGTAGGTTTGTAACAACCGACATAGGATCATGACCTTCGATTTCATAACGGCCCACTTCCGCTACAAGTTTGCCATCTTTTAATAATGCAAATGATGGTGATGAAGGAAGGTGGTCTTCGCCGAAAATCATACGTGCATATGCGGTTGCTTCTTTATCTTGTCCTGCAAAAACAGTGACTAAGTGGTCAGGGCGTTTATCGTAATGAACGGCGTGGGCTGCTGCTGGACGTGCGATACCTCCAGCACAACCGCATACGGAGTTTACCATTACTAAGGTTGTTCCAGGGCGTTTAAATGCCGCGTCTACTTCTTCAGGTGTTGTTAGTTGTTCATATCCGCTTGTTTCCATTTCTGTGCGTGCAGTTTTTGTTATTTCATCCATATAAAAATTGAAGTCCATAGTCAATTTGAGTCGTCCCCTTTCTGTGTATGGTTTTATCATAGCAGTAGTAACATTTAGTTGCAAAAAAGATATATTGTAAATGAATAATTTCAGAAAAACGGATTTCCGCTTCGGGCGGACGCTTTCCGCCGGCATGGCTTCAATCCTAATAGCCTCTAATGACTATTAAAAATCTTATCAACTGCATTTGCCACTGTAATTCCACCAGATAATAGCTGCTTCTCCAATTCATTTACAAGTTCTTTTTTTCCATCTGCAGAGTAGAAATTATCTACCAATCTGTCCCGTACCATGGAGTGGAACCAGTCTTTTGTTTGGGATTGTCTACGTTCATTCCAGATGCCGCTTGCTTGCATTTGAGTTTGAAAGTCAGTGATGGTTTCCCATACATTGTCGAGTCCTGTATTTTGTAAGGACGAGACTGGCATGGCAGTGGTTGTCCAGCCCGGTGTTGCGGGTTGGAGGAAATGGAGCAATTGACTGTATTCCCTGACTGTCTTTTTGGCAAGTCTCAAATTATCGCCATCCGCCTTATGGACGATGATGGCGTCTGCAAGTTCCATTATTCCTTTTTTCATTCCTTGTAATTCATCACCTGCTCCGGTGAGGACGAGTAGCATGAAAAAGTCGACCATTCCTCTGACGACGGTTTCACTTTGGCCAACTCCGACTGTTTCGATGAGGATGATGTCGTATCCAGAAGCCTCGCATAAGAGCATAGTTTCACGTGTTTTTTTGTGGACACCGCCAAGTGTTCCGGATGAAGGCGATGGTCGGATGAAGGCATTTTTATGCCTTGCGAGGGCCTCCATCCTTGTTTTATCACCTAATATGCTTCCGCCAGTCACTGTTGAACTTGGGTCAATTGCTAAGACAGCAACCTTATGACCTAACTCTGCAAGTTGAAGCCCAAATGCTTCGATGAATGTGCTTTTGCCCGCTCCCGGTACTCCTGTTATACCAATTCTGATACTGTTTCCTGTTTTCGGAAGCAGTCTTTTCAATAAATCTTGCCCTGCTATCCTATCGTTTTCATTCATGCTTTCCAATAATGTGATTGCCTTGGACAAATGAAGTCGTGAACCATTGCTGATTTCTTCATAAAGATCATCTACTTCAATAGTTCTCTCTTTTTTTACAAATCGTTTGCGAATTGGGGCAACCATGCCGTCGTGTGATGACTCAATGCCGTTCATTACATGCAGTGCGCTGTCGTCTTCCTGTAAACGATTCTTTTTATTCACTCCGTCACTTCCTCATATCCGAGGGCTTTGTAAATATCTTCAATCACTTTCTGGGCAGCAACCGGAATGACGGTTCCTGGTCCAAAAATCGCCGTTGCACCATTCTTTCGAAGGAAATCATAATCCTGCGCAGGAATGACCCCGCCGACAACGACAAGGATATCGTCCCGTCCGATATTCTTGAGTTCATTCCGCAATGCGGGCACAAGAGTTTTATGTCCTGCAGCAAGGGAACTTACTCCTATTACGTGTACATCATTTTCTGCTGCCTGTAACGCTGTTTCTTCCGGAGTTTGGAATAAAGGTCCGATATCGACATCGAATCCTAAGTCAGCGAATGATGACGCGATCACTTTCGCACCACGGTCATGCCCGTCCTGACCCATTTTCGCAATTAAAATCCGTGGGCGACGACCTTCATTTTCCAAAAACTCTTCGGACATTCTTTTCACTTCTTCGATTTCTTCAGCATTCGAGAAATTCGAACTGTATACGCCACTCACTGAACGGATCACCGCCTTATGTCTGCCGGATACTTTCTCTATAGCATCCGATATCTCACCAATGGTTGCCCTTGCCCGTGCTGCATCCACCGACAACTCAAGTAAATTACTTTCTCCGCTACGTGCTGCATCAGTAAGTGCTTCGAGCGCTTTTTTGACTGCATTTTCATCACGATTTCTTTTCATTTCATTAATTCGATCGATCTGCTTTTGACGCACAATCGTATTATCAATATCCAAAATATCAATTGGCTCTTCTTTTTCAAGTCGATATTTGTTTACACCAACTATCGTTTCAGCACGTGAATCGATTTTCGCTTGACGTTTTGCAGCCGCTTCCTCGATTTTCATTTTCGGCAAGCCTGTTTCGATCGCCTTCGCCATTCCACCCAATTCTTCGATTTCTTCGATTAAAACCCAAGCCTTTTCCATTAATTCATCGGTCAACTTTTCGACATAATAAGAGCCGCCCCAAGGATCGATCGTCTTTGTCATATACGTCTCTTCCTGAAGGAATAATTGCGTGTTGCGTGCTATTCTTGCTGAGAAATCAGTAGGCAGTGCAATTGCTTCGTCAAGCGCATTTGTGTGCAATGATTGCGTATGACCCATTGCTGCAGCATTCGCTTCAATCAACGTTCGTGTTACGTTGTTAAATGGATCTTGCTCTGTTAAACTCCATCCAGATGTTTGCGAATGCGTTCGTAATGCAAGAGATTTCGGATTAGATGGATTAAATGATTGCATCATTTGTGCCCATATCTTCCGAGCCGCACGCATCTTGGCGATTTCCATAAAGTAATTCATGCCGATTGCCCAAAAGAACGATAAACGAGGTGCAAATGAATCGATGTCAATGCCCGCCTTTAATCCGGTCCGGACATATTCCAGCCCATCAGCCAATGTATAGGCAAGCTCAATATCAGCGGTAGCACCGGCTTCCTGCATATGATAGCCCGAGATTGAAATGGAATTGAATTTCGGCATATTTTTAGACGTATATTCGAAAATATCCGCAATGATCCGCATCGACATTTCAGGCGGAAAGATATACGTGTTACGAACCATATATTCTTTCAAAATATCATTCTGAATTGTCCCGGCAAGTTTTGAAGGCGTTACTCCTTGTTCTTCCGCTGCAACAATATAAAATGCCATGACAGGGAGAACTGCACCATTCATCGTCATTGATACCGACATTTGATCAAGCGGAATGCCGTCAAAAAGTATTTTCATGTCCTCTACTGAATCGATTGCAACTCCAGCCTTCCCTACATCCCCAGTTACCCGCGGATGATCGGAGTCATAGCCACGGTGTGTCGCAAGGTCAAATGCCACAGACAATCCTTTTTGCCCCATTGCCAAGTTCCGTCGATAGAAGGCATTACTCTCTTCCGCTGTTGAAAATCCTGCGTATTGTCTAACAGTCCATGGACGTGCAACATACATTGTTGGATAGGGCCCACGTGTATTCGGTGCAATACCTGGAAAATCCTCTAAATGAGTAATCCCCTCTATATCCTCATTTGAATAACTTTTTTTAATTTCAATTCCTTCATTGGTCAGGAATGGTTTTTCATTAATGACCGAACGGTTTAGGATTTTCAGCTCACTGATATCCACTTTATTGAAATCTGGCTTTATCATTTGGTAGGTCCCCCTTTCCACGAATCAAAAATGGTATGGAGTTTCTCTATTTTATTTTGGCCATTGAAAATTGTGCCGTTCAACCCTTTTTCACTCCATTTTCGTTCTGAATCCTTATCGACCTTACCTGCAACATCCAACAGTAACCCTTCAGGTAATTTTTCAAGTACCGATTCAACAATATCGGACAGTTTTTCATCAGTGGTACAAATAATTGCGTAATCGGGATTCTCTGTATTCAACCATTCAATGGCCTGTTCGGCTGTTTGGAATGAAGGACTCCATTCACTTGTTATACCGCCTGATGCCAAGAAGCCTGTAACAAAATCTGCACGTGGTTTGAAGTCTTTTATCTCACCGAAAGTTAGTAACACTGTTTTAGGCTGGTTGTCACTCGCTAATTTCCGAAACTCCTCGAATGGTTTAGCAAGCCTATTCAGTTGCTTATACTCGTCCCGATCTGCAAAATTTGTAGAAGCTACTTCGGCATATACATTTGTACCGATGAGTGATTTCTTGCCTGTATTGACTTCTATTTGACGTTTTGACAAAAGTACCTTCAATTCATGACCTTGAAGAAAGACGTCAAGTCCATCCTTGCTCTCAATTCCCAAAAATAACTCCCACGCCTTTTCGACAAGCTCATCCGTTAGTTTTTCGATGTAATACGAACCACCAGCGGGATCCAACACTTTATCCACATGTGCTTCTTCCTTTAGGACTAACTGAATATTTTTAGCGTATCGTATAGAACTTGCATTTGACCCAGTCAAACTATCATGTGGATGGACGGTAATAATGTCCGCTCCTCCTAAGATTGCCGCAAAGGTTTCATTTCCTGCCCGCAGTAAATTCACGTAAGGGTCCAGTTTTGAATAAGACCGTAATGAAGTTATGGCCATTACTGGAATAGGGGGTGCATCGTTAACCTCAAATGCTTTTGAGAAAGCTTTCCACAGAATTCGGAAGGCGCGAAGCTTAGCAATTTCCATAAAGAAATGTGTGTCAATTGCAAATCGGACGAAGAAATTGTTTGCAAATGATTCGAACGACTTCTCTCCCGCAGCAATTCGGGAAGCAACTGACAGGGCAATTGCCAATTCCGATACTGCATCAGCGCCATCATGGTGCACTTTCCAAAGATCTGCACCGTTCGTCCGGAGATTTTTGTAGCCAACCGGGATTATCCAATCTTTAGCTTGTACGATTCCAGATATCGACTCCCTTAATTCATGGTGTACGAAATCAAAAGCTCTTAAAATAGGATCATCATTTTTCAAATTCATAAAAAACACTGGATACTTTGACACCAACTTTGTTAATTCCAATAGTTGATTATCTTCCCAGTCAAATGGATTTGTACCATCGTAAACGATTGATTCATTGCCTCTTTCGAGTGAATCTATCAGTTGCTTAAGAAAAGAGGAAGCGCTTTCGGCGATTGTTTGTTGTGCAATCGTCCAACCCGGATTTTCTTTCATGGACTGAATAATTGACGTATTGTTTGAGCTTGTTTTTTCATAATAGAGGGGGTGAAGCGTTATTCCCTCCCAAGTTTCCGTTAGTAAGCTATCATAAGGTTTTCCTTTGAGTGACTGTTCAGCAAGTGCTTTCCACTGCTTGTAGTCTGCTTGTTTAAATATCGTTTTTTTCATATTCTCAACTGTCAATGGAATTGCTCCTTTCGTTATTCATGAGGAGTCTAAAATTATTGAAGCCCAAATTATTGAAGCCTATTAATAGTGTACCTGACATGCAATTTCTTTGAAAGTCAGAATAGAATTTTCTGAGAAAAAGCACAATAAAAAGCTGCCTCCCTTAGTGAGAGACAGCTAAATTTTCATCAATAGACAGAGGTATTATCTGCTGTTATGTTTTCAAGAATTTCTTTAACGCGTGCAAGGAAACGTCCGGCTACAAGTCCGTCTAATACACGGTGATCAAGTGATAAGCAAAGGTTTACCATATCTCTCACTGCAATCATGCCGCCGTTCATGACGACAGGGCGTTTCACGATGGATTCGACCTGTAGGATTGCCGCCTGCGGGTAATTGATGATTCCCATCGATTGGATAGATCCAAAAGAACCTGTGTTATTGACAGTGAATGTTCCGCCTTGCATTTCATCGGATTTCAGTTTTCCTGAACGGACTTTAGAAGCTAATTCATTGATTTCTCTTCCGATTCCTTTGATCGTTTTTTCATCCGCATGTTTGATGACAGGTACATATAGAGCATCTTCCGTTGCAACTGCGATGGAAATATTGATGTCTTTCTTTTGGATAATTTTATCCCCGGCCCACATGGAATTCATCATCGGGAATTCTTTCAATGCTTGTGATACGGCCTTCACGAAGAAAGCGAAGTATGTCAGATTGAAGCCTTCCTTTTGTTTGAAATCATTTTTCAATGAATCCCGGTATTGGACAAGATTCGTCACATCGACTTCAATCATTGTCCACGCATGAGGTGCTTCATGCTTAGAACGTAGCATGTTAGTCGCAATCGCCCGGCGCACTCCAGTGATTGGAATTTCGATATCTCCGGCAGCAGTAGGAATTGCCTCGGGTGCAGACGGTTTAGTAACTGGACGTGCTTCTTGGACTGGCGCAGCCTGAACAACATCCGCAACTTTTTCAACTTCTACGGGAGCCGCAGTCGGAATTTCACCACTATCAATGATTGTTTGAAGGTCTTTACGTGTAATGCGTCCTTCTTTTCCAGATCCTTGAACGAGCGATAGATCGATATTGTTTTCTTGCGCCATTCTCATAACGGCTGGCGAGAAGCGGGCTGCCCCCGCCCCACGTTTAAGTGGTGAAGCCGGTTTTTGTGAACCAGCGGCTGGCATTTCGTTTGCAGGTTCTTCTTTTGCCGGAACCGCCGCAGGTTGGCTTACCTGTTCAGTGTCACCTTCCGCTCCACCTTCTGTTTCAATTGTACAAACTACGACACCCACGTCTACAGTTTCGCCCTCTTGCACGAAAATTTCTTTTATTGTACCAGCGAAAGATGAAGGAATTTCAGCGGTAACTTTATCCGTATTCACTTCTGCCAAAGGATCGTATTTATTAACCGTGTCGCCAGGTTTCACAAGCCACTTTTCAATCGTTCCTTCTGTAACGCTTTCGCCAAGTTTTGGCATTTCTATTTTTTCAATTGCCACTTCGAAATCCTCCTTTCCGATTAAAATTCCGCCAATTCGCGTGCCGCTTTTTCAACCTTATCCGGGTTAACCATGAAGAACTTCTCCATTGTTGGAGCATATGGCATAGCCGGAATATCAGGTCCCGCAAGACGTTTGATAGGTGCGTCAAGATCGAATAGGCAATTCTCCGCAATAATTGCAGATACCTCACTCATGATGCTTCCTTCCAAATTATCTTCGGTTACCAACAAAACCTTACCCGTTTTTGAAGCAGCTTCAATGATTGCTTCTTTATCAAGCGGATAAATTGTGCGTAAATCTAAGATATGTGCAGAAATTCCATCTTCAGCAAGCCTTTCAGCTGCCTGTAGTGCGAAATGGACACATAATCCGTAAGTGATGATTGTAATATCATCGCCTTCGCGCTTCACATCAGCTTTGCCGATTGGCAGAACATATTCCTCTTCAGGTACTTCACCTTTAATTAATCGGTATGCCCGTTTATGCTCAAAGAATAGAACTGGATCATCATCCCTGATAGCCGCCTTCAATAAACCTTTTGCATCGTATGGAGTTGAAGGTATGACGATTTTCAATCCCGGTGTACTTGCAAACATAGACTCGACTGATTGGGAATGGTAGAGCGCACCATGGATTCCACCACCAAATGGTGCACGGATAACAATCGGGCATGACCAATCATTGTTGGAACGGTAACGGATTTTCGCAGCTTCGGAAACAATCTGGTTGACAGCTGGCATGATGAAATCAGCGAATTGCATTTCAGCAATCGGACGCATCCCGTACATTGCCGCCCCGATTCCGACACCCGCAATCGCAGACTCTGCAAGAGGTGTGTCGAGTGCACGATATTCACCGAATTGGTCATATAGACCCGAAGTCGCTTTAAATACGCCACCTTTTCTACCGACGTCCTCACCAAGAACGAATACATTCTCATCGCGTTCCATTTCTTCCTTCATCGCAAGTGTAATTGCGTCAATATATGATAGTACTGCCATTACCTGTCTCCCCCTTCCTCTTTATAGACGTGGCGAAGTGCATATTCCGGTTCAGCGTAAGGAGCCTTCTCCGCATAGTCAGTCGCTTCATTGACAATCGCTTTGATGCGCTCATCAATTTCATTTTCAAGCTTATCATCCAAGACGCCAGTCTCTTTCAAGTAAGCCGCGAATTTAGGGATTGGATCATGCTTCCGTTCTGCTTCAAGTTCTTCTGCATCTCGGTATAGACGGTGATCATCGTCCGAAGAGTGGGCAGTCAATCGGTAACATACAGCTTCGACAAGGCTTGGGCCTTCCCCGCTTCGTGCACGGTCCGCTGCTTCTTTGACCACACGGTATACTTCAAGTGGGTCTGTGCCATCGACAGTCACTCCAGGCATGCCATATCCAATTGCTCGGTCAGAGACATTTTCACAAGCAAGTTGTTTTTCAACTGGAACAGAAATTGCATATTTATTGTTTTCGACCATTACTACAGTCGGTAATTTATGAACTCCTGCAAAGTTCATCCCTTCGTGGAAATCCCCTTGGTTGGATGACCCTTCACCTAATGTGACGAAAGTGATGAAGTCCTCTTCTTTCATTTTAGCTGCAAGAGCGACGCCGACAGCGTGTGGAAGTTGTGTCGTAACAGGGGATGATCCTGTTAAGATACGGTTTTTCCGCTGACCGAAGTGACCAGGCATTTGACGGCCGCCAGAGTTTGGATCTTCTGCTTTTGCGAAAGCTGAGAGCATTAGTTCTTTTGGTGTCATTCCGAAATGGAGGACTACGCCCATGTCCCGGTAATATGGTGCAATCCAGTCTTTGTTTTTATCGAGTGCGTATGCTGCCCCGGCTTGTGCGGCTTCTTGCCCTTGGCAGGAGATGACGAATGGAATTTTTCCAGCACGGTTTAATAGCCACATGCGTTCGTCTAAACGTCGAGCCATTACCATTGTTTCGTAGATTTCTAGAACATTTTCGTTCGTCAATCCTAATTCTTCATGACGCGATTTCGCCATTTTATGAATCCCCCTTCGTTTCGATTGTTATATTTACTATCACATATGAATCGCTTTGCCATCCACTGCCAAAGATGCTTCACCCATTATTTCTGATAGGGATGGGTGTGGGTGGATGGTTGATGCTACTTCCCATGGTGTCGCGTCAAGGACCATTGCAAGACCTGCCTCGGAAATCAAGTCTGTTACGTGAGCTCCAATCATATGGATTCCCAATAGGTCATTGTTATCCTTGTTGGCAATGATCTTTACAAATCCGTCTGCGTTGCCGTTGACGAGTGCTTTGCCGATTGCCGCGAATGGGAATTTGCCTACTTTTACATTGTATCCTTGTTCCTTCGCTTGCGCTTCAGTCAAACCGACACTTGCAGCTTCGGGGTTTGAGTAGATGCAACGGGAAATGTTTGTGTAATTAATCGGCTCGGGAGAGTGACCAGCAATATGTTCTACAGCGGCTATACCTTCGTGTGAAGCTACATGCGCCAATTGAAGGCCACCGATTGCGTCACCAATTGCATAGATGTGGCTTTCTTTCGTTTGGAATGTCGATTTAGTCTGTATGTAGCCTTTATCTAACTGGATTTCAGTGTTTTCGATGCCTATTCCTTCCGTATTGGCTTGTCGGCCAACGGAGACAAGCATTTTTTCAGCAGTAAATTCCTTCGATTCACCAGCTACTTCAGCGGAAATGGTAACTGCATCTGCCGATTTTGAAAAGGTTTCAGGCAATACTTTTGCCCCTGTGATAAAAGTGACTCCTCGTTTCGAAAGGAGTTTTTTCATTTCCTTTGAAATATCTTCGTCTTCGGTCGGTATGATTCTGTCAGCATATTCGATTACTGTAACTTCGACTCCAAAATCATTTAACATGGAAGCCCATTCGATTCCGATGACTCCTCCTCCGACGATTAACATCGACTTCGGTAATTCGGTCATTTTAAGTGCACCATCAGAGGAAAGAACTTGGCTTTCATCAAGCTCAAGTCCTGGTAAAGTTCGGGGTCTCGAGCCAGTAGCTAAAATAAGATTTTTCAAGATGAGCATTTCATTCTCATCACCGTTATTCATTTCAACTGAAATGGTGCCAGGCATCGGCGAGAAGATAGATGGGCCTAACATTCTTCCGAAGCCCTCATAAACGTCAATCTTGCCTTTTTTCATTAAAGCTGTAACGCCTTTATGAAGCTGTTGGACGATTTCTTCCTTCCTTGCTTGTACACGAGCGAAGTTAAGAGTGGCACCTGATGTCTCGACACCGAAATATTCGGCATCATTTTTAGCCATTTTGTATACTTCTGCGCTTTTCAGCAACGCTTTGCTTGGTATGCAGCCCTTATGTAAGCAAGTACCACCTAACAGTTCCTTTTCAACCAAAGCTGTTTTAAGTCCTAATTGTGCAGCGCGGATAGCTGCAACATACCCACCTGTTCCTCCGCCTAAAATAACCACGTCATATTCTCGTGCCAATTGTTATGGCCTCCTCTTCGCTATCCATCACGCCGGATAGGTTTTTGCTTTCTCCTCGCCGTTCAAGATGCGTAAAGCACCTTCTGCAAGTGCTTGCAATTCATCTTCTCCGGGATAGACGACCACTTCTGATATCCAATTTACCCGGGACTTTATCATTTCGACATATTGCTTCCCGTAAGCAAGCCCTCCGGTAAGAATGATGGCATCCACTTTCCCTTCAAGGACTGCTGCTGCACTTCCTATTTCTTTTGCGACTTGGTATGCCATCGCTTCATAGACAAGAGCTGCTTCACCGTCACCGGCTTCAATCCGTTTTTCCACAGTGACAGCATCATTTGTTCCAAGGTACCCAACGAGTCCGCCTTTGCCGACTAATTTTGACATGATTTCGGTTCGGAAATAGGTACCCGAATAGCATAAATCGACCAATTCTCCCGTTGGTACGGTTCCGGCACGTTCCGGACTGAATGGCCCGTCCCCGTGCAGGCCGTTATTAACATCGATAACCTTTCCAAAACAATGCGCTCCAACTGTTATACCGCCACCCATATGAGTGACAATTAGACGCAATTCTTCATAGCGCTTGCCAATTTCTTTGGCAAATCGTCTCGCAACCGCTTTTTGATTTAGCGCATGAAAAATGGATTTTCGGCTGATTAAAGAAAATCCTGAAATTCGAGCAAGTGGATGCATTTCGTCAACAACGACAGGATCTACGATATACGCGGGAATTTCTACGTAATCCGCGATTTTCTTAGCAATTATGCCGCCAAGATTGGACGCATGCTGTCCAGAATAACCCTTTTTCAAGTCTTCAATCATTTGGTCATTCACAATGTAAGTTCCGCCTGCAATCGGCCGGAGAAGTCCTCCCCGACCACATACGGCTTGCAGCCCATTTAAAGCCACTCCCCCACTTTCCAGCGATGCGATAATGGCATCTTTCCTGAAAGCATATTGATCAATGACTGAAGGATATTGTGCAAGTTCCTCCGCTGAATGTCTTAATGTGTCTTCAAATACAAGTTGCTCATTATCATACACACCGATTTTCGTAGATGTTGAACCGGGATTAATAATTAGGATCCTAAATATCTCATTCTGCACGAACATCCCTCCTATCTTCTGAGATGTCGTTTCTTAGTTCTTTCTTGAAAGAACGCTTTTTTCATTTTGCAAAAACTGGCTGCGGGACTTTGCGACTCTCGCAATTCTTTCTTCTGCAAGGCGATCGGCAGCTACGTAAGTTGGTATGTTATCACGTTTTGAAATTGCAAAGATTTTTTCAATTGTGTCGTAAATTCCAGCAACGCGTTTCATCGCACGTTCGCGGTTATAGCCTGCAAGCTCATCAGCAACATTGATGACACCGCCCGAGTTAATGACGTAATCAGGTGCGTAAACGATGCCCATTTCATGGATCATGTCTCCATGTTCAGGATTTTTCAGTTGGTTGTTCGCTGAACCAGCGATAACTTTCGCTTTTAATTGAGGGATTGTTTCGTCATTGATGATTGCTCCAAGTGCGCATGGTGCAAAGATATCCGCTTCTTGTGAATAGATTTCATCAATACCAACTGCAATTGCGCCAAATGCATCAACAGCACGTTGAACAGCCTCTGTGTTAATATCCGTTACGATAAGCTTAGCGCCTTCTTCATGTAGGTATTCGCAAAGTGTATAAGCAACGTTTCCGACACCTTGTACAGCAATCGTCTTGCCCTCAAGAGAGTCACTTCCGAATGCTTCTTTGGCAGCTGCTTTCATCCCTTTGTACACTCCGAAAGCTGTAACTGGTGATGGGTTTCCTGAAGAACCGAATTCCGCAGAAACGCCAGTCACATAATCTGTTTCCAGATGGATCAAATCCATATCTTCTTCAGTTGTGCCAACATCCTCGGCAGTAATATATCTACCATTTAATCCTTCAATGAAACGACCAAACGCACGGAACATTTCATCATTTTTATCAGTTTTCGGATTTCCAATAATAACTGTTTTACCGCCACCAAGATTCAATCCAGCTGCTGCGTTTTTATAAGTCATACCTTTCGCAAGTCGTAGTGCATCTTCGATTGCCTCTTCTTCACTTGCGTAAGTCCACATTCGAGTTCCGCCCAAAGCTGGTCCAAGAGTCGTGTCATGAATTGCAATGATTGCTTTCAGTCCAGAAGTTTTATCCTGACAGATAACAAGTTGTTCATAATCGTGAGTTTCCATATATTTAAATAGTTCCATGATGTATTTCCTCCTTGGGTTCATCCATTTTTAGTTTTTTGAAGTCTGTATAGCTAACGCTAATGAGTAAAGCTTCGTTTCTGCACTATCTGACCTTGAGGTTAGTACGATCGGCGCTTTGGCACCTTGTATAATTCCTCCTACTTTAGCCTTCGCAAAGTACATAAGTGATTTATACAAAATGTTTCCCGCCTCAATCGATGGGACAACAAGGATATCAGCTTTGCCGGCTGTTTCACTTGTAATCCCCTTATGTTGGGCTGATTTGATAGACACAGCGTTATCTAAAGCAAGCGGTCCATCGACAATACAGTCTTTAATTTGCCCTCTTCGATTCATAACAACTAACGCAGCCGCATCCATCGTTGGGGTCATGGCAGGATTGATAGTCTCGATTGCTGCAAGTGGTGCAACGATCGGGACATCAACGCCACAAGCTCTTGCTACCTCGACTGAATTACGAATGATTTGTGCTTTTTCTTCAAGTTTCGGTGTAATATTCATCCCTGCGTCCGTTACAAATAGCAAGCGATCATAGCCTTCGACTTCAAATGCCGCAACATGGGAAAGCACCTTTCCTGTTCGCAATCCATATTCAGCGTTTAAAACTGCTTTCATGACAACCGCAGTGGATAAATTACCCTTCATCAGTACTTGCGCTTCACCACTTGAAACGAAACGGACTGCTTTCTCCGCAGCTTCTTGAATAGTATCGGCATGCACGATCGATATATAAGGGTTATTCCATAATTCCGGGAACTGATCTTTAATAAGTTGCTGTAAACGCTCCTCATTATCAATGAGAAGGAAGGAGGCGATCCCTTTCATCATTGCCATTTCCACAGCTTGGAGAACTTCAATGTCGGCAGCACTTGCTACCGCCACTGTCCGTGTATCATTGGCTGCAGTTTTTTCAACTAATACATCTAACGTATCCATTTCAGCCCTCCTCCTTCAGATAAGTTTGAATTTCTCTAGTTTGTAATATAAGGAGCGCAAGGAAATACCAAGCCGATTCGCTGTCAATGATTTATTGCCATTATGCTCTTCAAGAGCTTTTTCAAGAACTGATCGTTCGTAATCATCCATAACTGAGGCGAGTGTACTCTTCTCAGGAAGGAACTCCTCACTTGTTTTGAACTCATTCGTAAAGAGGGACCTTCTTGTATCATCTTCTCGGATAATAGTCGAGCCTGGCTCTATGTAAATCATCGCACGACTCAACACATTTTCAAGTTCACGAACGTTTCCGGGCCATTCATATTGCCGTAGTCGATTCATCGCTTCATCTGATATCTTCTCGACATTCATCCCGAATTCTTGATTTAATTTCCTCAATAATTGAAGTGCGATTTCAGGAATGTCAGCCTTCCTCGTTCTCAACGAAGGGATTTGAATGGTAAACCGATTTAATGCGTAGTACAAATCAATATTGAAGGATCCTTCATGAATTGCTTTTTCCAAGTTTTTAGAAGTTGCTGCAATGATTCGAACGGATTTCAAATCATCTTGTTCATTCATTTGGATTGATCTTTGTTTCAAGTGACCCAATAACCTTAATTGTACAATATGTGGCAGATCAGTAATTTCATCAAGGAAAATACTGCCTTCAGCCGCTTCTTCAAATAAACCTTGTTTAACAGGTTTGCCGCTGTTCTGCTTCCCACCTTCCCCAAATAACTCCATTTCGATGATGGAAGGGTCAATCGCACTACAATTTACGCGGATGAATTTATGGATTTTCCTGCTACTTTCACTATGGATGGCATTCGCAAACAACTCTTTACCCGATCCGGGCTCACCTCGTAATAAAACCGGAATATCAGATCGAGCTGCAATTTTCGCCTGATCAATCGCTAAACGAATATCCGGAGAGTTTCCGTGGATATCAGCAAATGTAAATGTCGACTCCAATTTTCGGATGATTTGCTTAGCCACATCAAGTTCTTTCATAAGATTCCGCATTTCTGTAATGTCATGTATGACACCAACACTGCCTTTCATCTGCTTATTGACAATAATAGGCGCAACATTAACAATTACATCCCTGTTATCTTCACCTATTCGCATATTGACTCCACGAATCGGCTTTTGCGTCTGTAAGACTTTCATATGGATGCTTTCACCTTCGTTAATATCGACAGTAGCAGGTTTTCCAATCACTTCGTCTTCGGACAAGCCTGTAATCCTTGTATATGCCCGATTGACGAGAACGCCATTCCCCTTTTCATCTACTACCGAAATTGCGTCATCACTCGACTGAATAATCGCTTCAAGCATGGTCTTTATTGATTTCAAGTCTGTAATTTCCTCAGCCAATTTGACCACTTCGGATACATCTTTGAACACCGCAAACGCGCCAAACGTTTCCCCGGTGGCTGAAATAAGTGGGTAACGTGAGCTAATGATTGCCAGGCCATTCGGGAGAACCAATTCGTCATTCAGTTCTGCTTTTCCAGAATTAAGTACTCTAATTAATTTACTTTCGGGAATTATGTTGAAAATCGATTTGCCAATTGCGTTGAAATCAGAAACTTCTAACATTCTGCAAGCGCTTTCATTTATGAAATCAATAATTCCCTCGCAATCGATTCCAATCATACCTTCATCAATTGAATTGAATATCAAACGTTGCCTATCCATCTCTGTTTGAAACCTACGAAAAAATTGATCATTAGCTTTCATTAGGTCGATTAAAAGAACATTTTGCAAGGATATTCATTCTCCTTTTAACACCATGCAATCTTTTGCAAATCTATTTTCATCATACACGATTGCACTGTTCTTGACAATATTTGTTGAGCGGGTAAAATAAAAATTGTTAAGGAGATTGATAATATGGCGCGTATGGCGGCTTTCGTCGTTCTTTTAATACCTATTTTAATAACAGCCGGCGGCATTAAGTTAATGCGGGATTCACTGTTTGGCATTCTTTTTAGTCCATTTCCATTCATTTGGCTACAATTTGTCATCGGCTTACTCATGTTCGGTGCCGGTCTTGCATTTTTTGCAGGTTTTCTTTTACGCCGGGATAGGCGAAAAGGACGGGTACAAGAAAGATTCAAATAACAAAAAAAGGACATCGGCATTAATCACCGATGTCCTTTTTTCATTTTTATGTGAACCTACCTGGGTAATCAGTGATCCAGCCGATTATCGACGGAGAAGGATTGAGTACGCTATCTTCCTTTCCCGTCACTCCGTAAACCCTTAATATCTTCCCGCTATTTTTCAACTTACTCAAATACGGTTCTTGCATGAGACTTTTCGATAAATGAAATCCATCCGCGAATTTATATTTCCCTAAATCATCCCAGTCCGTCGTTTTCTTTTTCACAAGAAACGCAATTTCAAGAGAAGGTTCCATCATCTTTACTTGTTCAAGTATTCCTGCATCAAATGACGAAATGTGCACTTGATCCAAAAGAAGAGCCATATCAAGGATGTCTCGGAGGTATTCAGGTCTTTCCGACACTGTTTCTTTCAATTCGATATTCAATGCAAGATGATTTATGGCGCAAAACGAAACGACTTCGCTCAATGTTGGGATTTGATGTCCATTGAATTTCCTAAAAAACTTCCGGCCAACTTTAACTTCCTTTAATTCACTAAGAGTCAAGGTAGAAACAGGATTCCGAATTCCAGCAACTCTGTTCAAATCCTTATCATGTATAATTACCGGTACACCATCAGCTGTAAGCTGTACATCCAACTCAATACCGTCTGCTCCTTGCCTCAATGCTTCCTTGAATGCACTCATCGTATTTTCAAAACAAACGCCTGATGCACCTCTATGTGCAAATACAAGTGGCCTATAATTTGGGGATTCAATTGCCAATTTCAAAACACCTTTCATTTTTTTACTCAACATGACCGAATCGAATAGTCTGGGATTATTGAGAGGCTATTTGTAGAAAAGGACACAGGCAATGGCCTGTGTCCGATTAAGAAATTAGTATAAGTTCAAACAGCTACATTTTCAAGCCTGATTTTATCTGCAATCATTGCGATAAACTCACTATTTGTCGGTTTACTTTTTAAATGATGCACTGTGTAGCCAAATATTTTGGAAATTGTATCGTAATTACCTCTGTTCCATGCAACTTCGATTGCATGTCGAATTGCTCTTTCCACTCGTGAAGGGGTTGTTTTATATCTTTCTGCAATATCCGGATAAAGAACTTTTGTCACTGAACCAAGCAAATCATTGTCTGTGTAGACCATTTGAATCGCTTCCCTTAAAAAAGCGTATCCCTTAATATGTGCGGGAACGCCGATTTCTTTGATGATGGCGGTTATGGTAGTATCGAGCGCACGCTGTGTCATACCGGTCTCTTCCACTTCTTGTTTCGGTGCCTGGATATTTGGCCGAACTTGTTTCTGGGTACCAGCGACTTGGTGTATTTGCGTGATTAACCGATCGAATTCGAATGGCTTCAACATGAAGTAAGATGCACCAAGGCTACCTGCTTGCGCCATTACATCCTCTTGACCAAAGGCTGTCAGCATTATTATATGCATATCCGACACTTCTGGATTTGCCTTTATCGTTTCCAGAACCGCAATTCCATCCAAATGCGGCATAATTATATCAAGAAGCAACAAATCCGGTTTGTTTTCTTCAAGCATGGATAGACAAACTTTGCCGTTATGAGCAGACCAAATCACTTCAAGGTCCGGATGTTGCCTAAAATAAGCAGTCATCGTTTTAACAAGTTCCTTATTATCATCCGCAATTGCAATCTTCACTTTCATCATCCCATAATTCCCCCTACTTATTTTTTCCATGCCTATCCCTTTGATACATTTTTCGCATGATAGCAAACTGATGTATAGTAAAAATTCGACACAGGATTCAACTTTCCTTTAATTAATTCAAAAATGCGTCTATTGAATTACAGTTTCCCCAAAATTCGACGAAATCCGATGCCGCCTGAAGCCGGATTTAAACGCAAAAAAAAGGCCAATCCATAAAGGATTGACCTTTTACATTGGAATTATTTGTTTTCTCCATCACGCATTGTCACCAAAAACAAACCGGCACCTTTCTTCGGTTCGTCCACAAACATATGGGTGATAGCACCAACAAATTTTCCATTTTGAATAACCGGACTTCCACTCATTCCCTGCAAAATGCCACCTGTCGCTTCTAACAATCCGGGATCAGTTAGCACAAATTGGAACTGATCCTCTTCGATTTGCGTGATTCGGATGGAGAATTTCTCGACTTCCGTCCCTTTTACGGTTGTAAAAATTTCCGCTGCCCCAGTCTGTAATTCCGTGGGCTGCATAATTTCAAGCGGCTCAGCTAAAACTTTCTTATAGGCAACATTCCAGTTGCCGAAAATTCCATAAACGCCATTTGTTTTAATTGTGCCAAGATAATCTTCACCATCAATAATTGAAGATATCTTGTAACCCGGAGTACCTGGAATACTTTTCTTAATCTGCTCAATTTCAGAGAGGTAAATCGCGCCTTTTTTGAAGGATGGTGGTGATTTTAAGGAGCTATCGACAATCTGATGGCCAAGGGCGCCATATGTTCCACTATTCGGGTCAACATATGTTAAAGTTCCTGTTCCCTCTGTTCGATCTTTAAGGAATGGAAGGAGACGTTTTACCGCATCCCCATCCGCTTGTATTTCAATCGAAGTTCCCTTTCGATTGATATTCATGTGGATTTGACCCTTTTTTGCCTTGCCAACTGCTTTTTCGAAATCCTTCAGATTTACGACAGGAATCCCATCCATTTTGGTAATGGAATCTCCCGCCTTCAACCAATAATCTTCCTGAACAAGAACGTCATTCGTAATGTAAACACCGGACAAATCCATTTGAATACCAATTGAATGTCCCATTGGAATGACATAATCTCTGGAAGTTGCCGATATTTTCTCGTTGAAAGGCAGTACTAACAAAAGCGTGGCAAACGAAACGGACAACAGTCGTCTACTCCATCCCATGGTTCACCTCCTCAGTGGAAAGATACTATTGGTATGTCCGTTAAGACGGATCTTATGAGAGGTTAAAACAAGAAAAAACGCATACAGTAAGTATGCGTAATTTATTCGTTATATATAATTTTTTCTCATAGAACTTTTTGTTAAAAACATCAGCGAAAAGATGATTTTCTTGTTTCTGCCATGGATAGTAACTCGTCCGCATGTTGCAAAGTAAGTGGCGTTATTTCCGCGCCGGAAAGCATCCTTGATAATTCTTTCGTTCGTTGAAGATCAATTATTTCCGTTACACTTGTTGTCGTTCGATTATCATTTACTACTTTTTTGATCAAAACATGATGATCGGCCATAGCAGCTACTTGAGGAAGATGTGAAATACAAAGCACTTGGGAATTGACTGCAATCATTGAAATTTTATCAGCAATCGCTTGTGCGACTCTCCCACTTACACCAGTATCTACCTCATCAAAAATAATTGAAGTAATTCCTTGATGTTTTGAAAAAATTGTTTTCAACGCTAACATAATCCGCGATAATTCACCGCCGGAAGCGATTTTGACAAGCTGTTTTAAAGGTTCTCCAACATTTGTTGAAATGAGGAAAACGACTTCATCAATTCCATTGCTGTCAAACACATTTGCCGGTTTCCTAGTAATGGAAACCTTAAAATCCGATTTCTCCATATGCAGTTCTTTTAACTGCTGCATAATCGCTGTTTCCAGTTTAACTGCAGCTTGTTTCCTAATAATGGATAACTCGTTCGCCTCGATTTCCAAATCTTTTTTCAGCTGGTCAAGTTTTTCTTGTTCTTTAACAATGCGTGCATCTCGGTTCAGCAATTGATCCAATTCATCAGAAATTTTTTCCCGATAAATGAGAATATCCTCTATCGTTGTACCATATTTCCTTTTCAATGATAGAAGCAGGGCAAGACGGTCTTCTACAAAAGATAGCCTCATAGGGTCAAATTCCATACTATCAATCAAGCTTTTCAATTCATGAGAAACATCCTGAAGTGAATAGAAACACGACGAAATAATTTCTGACTGGGATGAAAGGTCTTTATCAATAGAGGCGGCATCTTCAAGATCGCTCATTGCAGAGCCAACCCAATCCAATGCATGATTGTCTCCACCAATGGATTCATAAGCAGTATTCAACCTTTCAAAAAGCCGATTGAAATGATGGAGTTTAAGCTTTTCCTCTTCAAGTTCTTCCTCTTCACCAATTACCAATTCTGCCGCATCAATTTCTTTTAACTGGAAAGAATAAAGGTCAATACGCTGTGCAACCTGTTGTTCATTCTCATTGGCAGTCTCAAGTCTACGCTTTAATTTAACATATCGATCATAGATATCACGATAATTTTTATGCGCCTCAAATAAGGGCTGTCCTGCAAATTGATCTAAAAGGTGAATATGCCTTCTCTCATGCATAAGTTCTTGATTATCATGTTGACCATGGATATCTATGAGTTGTGCACCAATTTCACGTAAACTTGCGATTGTCACAAGTTTTCCGTTTACCCTGCATGTTGTCTTGCCATTCAAATTGAGATCACGCCGAAGTATTATATTGCCATCCTCGTACTCTATTCCAAAGTCATTCAACTTTTCGTAGATGGGGTGATGTTCATCCTCAATGATAAACATACCTTCCAACTCAGCCTTATTAGCCCCATGGCGAATAAACTCCTGAGAGCCTCTCCCACCTACAAGTAGTTGAACGGCATCGATGATAATCGACTTTCCAGCACCTGTTTCACCTGTTAAAACAGTCAACCCTTCTTCAAAAGACACTTCAAGTTGGTCGATAATGGCAAAGTTTCGAATGGATAGTTCACTTAACATTCAAATTCGAGCCTCCTTTATTGAACGGTCAGGCTTAGATTAATGCTAAAAGCCTTTCTTTCACTTCAATAGTAAGCGACTCATCCCTGCAAATGATCATGCAAGTATCATCCCCGCAAATTGTTCCAAGCATTTCTTCCCAGCCCAAATTGTCGATGAGGGAACCGACAGCATGCGCATTTCCTGGCAATGTCTTCAGAATGATAAAATGACTCGCGCTATCTACACTGACGAATGCATCCGTCAACATACGACTAAGCTTTTCTTCAGTATTGAATTTATTGGATGTCGGGAGATTATATTTGTAACGACCATCAGGCAAGGGAACTTTTATAAGATGTAATTCCTTAATATCACGTGAAACAGTCGCCTGTGTAACATCCACTCCTGAACTTTTTAACTTATCAACAAGCTGATCCTGAGTTTCAACTTCATAATTCGATATAATCTCACGGATCCGTAAATGCCGTTGTCCCTTATTCATTACAATCACTCCAATGTCAAATTATCCTTGCAAGTTACAGAAAGGTATTATGAGCCTCTTCGATTAATGAATTAAATGCAGACTCATCATACTGAGGGACCGGTTCACTCACAGATTTTAAATGGTAAAGGAATTCGATATTCCCTTCCCCCCCAGTAACTGGAGAATACGATATACCTTGGAGTGAAAAGCCTTCATTCAAGGAAGCATCCGCAATTTTTTGCAATACTTCCAAATGTACAGATTTGTCCCTTACGATGCCTTTTTTCCCAACTTTGTCTTTACCTGCTTCAAATTGTGGTTTAACAAGTGCAACGACATCTCCGCCGTCGGCAAGTATTTGCTTTAGTGGAGGCAAGATTAATGTCAATGAGATGAATGAAACATCAATAGTTGCAACCTGTGGAACTCCGTCTTTAAAGAGCTCAGGCGTGGCATGTCTAAAATTTGTTTTCTCCATCACGGTAACCCGTTCGTTGCTTCGTATCTTCCAAGCAAGCTGATTAGTCCCGACGTCCAACGCATAACAATGCTTGGCCCCATTTTGTAGGGCACAATCGGTAAAACCGCCAGTGGATGAGCCGATATCCAAAACAATTTTTCCATCTACTGTCATATCAAAAAGCTCTAATGCCTTTTCCAGTTTCAAACCGCCACGACTTACATATTTCAAAACAGCCCCTTTCACCATCAAAGGGGCGTCAATCTTGATCTTCTCACCGGGTTTGTCTAACCTTGTTTCAGCGGAAAAAACAATTCCCGCCATTATTGAGCGCTTCGCTTGTTCCCTTGTTTCCGCTAAACCTCTTTGGACAAGCAGGACATCGACACGCTCTTTCTGTTGACCGTTTGTCATACAATTTCCCTCGCAACGACGGATTGGGCGACTGCCTTCTCCATAGTTTCAACAACATTTTCGCAAGTCAAGTCAATTTCCTCTAGTAATCTATCTACACTTCCATGCTCGATGTATTCATCCGGAATACCTATCCGGCTAATAGAGATGTGGGACATTCCTAAGTCATGTGCATATTCGAGAACTGCGCTTCCAAATCCACCAGCCAAAACAGCCTCCTCGATTGTTACGATTGGTTTGCCATGCTCGAAAATCTCTTCTAACATTTCCGTATCAAGCGGTTTAATGAACCTTGCGTTTACCACTTTTACATGGATTCCTTTTCGAGAAAGTGTTTCTGCCGCCTCAAGCGCCATCGGAATTGTTGTTCCAAATGTCAAGATTGTTCCGTCTGTTCCTTCACGAAGTATTTCCCATGTTCCAATCGGAATGATCTTCAGATTTTCATCCATAGGAACACCAAGACCGTTTCCTCGTGGATATCGCAAGGCAATCGGGCCATCATCATAACTTAACGCAGTTTTCACCATATGTTGCCCTTCGTTTTCATCTTTTGGCATCATGATGACAATATTAGGCATATGACGCAAAAATGCAATGTCAAATACGCCTTGATGGGTTTCTCCATCAGCTCCTACAAGGCCAGCACGATCTATTCCAATAAACACATTCAGTTTCTGACGAGTTATATCATGCAACACTTGGTCGTACGCACGCTGCAAGAATGTCGAGTAGATTGCTAAAAACGGTTTCATGCCTTGGGTCGCTAAACCACCTGCCATCGTTGCAGCATGCTGTTCTGCAATTCCAACATCAAAGAAGCGATCTGGGAATTCTGCCGCGAATGATTCCAGTTTAGAACCGACAGGCATTGCCGGTGTAATAGCTGCCACGCGTTTATCTTCCCGAGCAATTTTCCTAACCGTTTCAGCAACGAGTCCACTCCATGAAGGAGCATTTGTCGGGGATTTCACAAAATCTCCTGTTTCGATCTTATAAGGACCAGTTCCATGCCATGTTCCGATTTTATCGTTCTCAGCAGGTCTATATCCCTTTCCCTTTTTCGTAATTACATGAAGAAGGACTGGACCTTCCATTTTTTTTGCGTATTGGATGTTTCTTTCTAAATCATTGAAATCATGTCCGTCAATCGGCCCAAGATAAGTAAATCCAAGCTCCTCGAAAAACACTCCGGAGACGAGTAGATACTTCAAGCTGTCTTTTACCCGTTCAGCAGCCGCTGCGACCTTACCACCGACAGCCGGAATTCGTTTTAGAATATATTCCAATTCATCCTTGGCGCTATTATACTTTCCTGCTGTCCTTAATTTTCCAAGTATTGCATGCAGCGCGCCAACATTAGGCGCGATTGACATTTCATTATCATTTAGAACGACGATCATATTCGTCTTCAGATGGCCTATATGATTTAGAGCTTCCAAAGCCATACCGCCTGTCAATGCGCCATCTCCGATGATTGGCACGACAAAGTTTGTGCCGCCTTGCATATCTCTTGCAGCCGCCATACCCATTGCTGCAGAAAGAGATGTTGAACTATGGCCCGTCTCCCACACGTCATGCTCGCTTTCAGACATTTTCGGGAATCCGCACAATCCTTTGTATTGACGTAATGTGTCAAATTGACCTGCGCGTCCGGTTAAAATCTTATGCACATATGCTTGATGTCCAACATCCCAGATAATTTTATCTTTCGGGCTATCAAACAGTTTATGCAAAGCGATTGTCAATTCAACCACGCCTAAGTTAGGCCCAATATGACCACCCGTCGTAGACAGGTTATGAATAAGGAATTTCCGGATTTCCATTGCCAATTCCGTCATTTTTTCTTTATTCATTTTTTTCAAGAACGACGGATTTGCTATTTGAGTGAGATCCACTACTATCACACACCTTCATTATTTAATTGCCACGTTTGCGTCAGGATTGTTTTCATTATATCAAGAAGGCTCTTCAATAGAAACTTTTTGGCGAAAATCCGCATAACTGGCTATATACATTGTGAAAAGATCATGCATTTCTACTGACGATATAGTCGGCGAAATGTTTTAACATGGAGTTTTCTTTTTTTATCAAAGTTAGGCTTTGAATTGCGTTTTGGTGATACTTCTCAAGCTGTTGCTTAGCACCTTCAAGACCTAAGAGCGATGGATAAGTAGACTTATCGCTTGCAGTATCACTATTTGCAGTCTTTCCAAGCTGCTCCGTAGTTGAAGTGACATCAAGAATATCATCTTGGATTTGAAAGGCAAGCCCGATGTTAGTCGCATATTCACGCAGTTGTTTTAATTCTTCTTCATCTGCTCCGGCAAGAATTGCACCAGCTTCAATACAGAATGACAGTAAAGCACCCGTCTTATTTCGGTGCACTTCTTCAAGCTCGGTAAGTGTCAAGGAAGTTGACTCGCCTTCCATATCAAGCACTTGTCCACCGACCATGCCATTTGCACCCGATGCATTTGCTAAAAGGGCAATGAGGCGAATAACCTTTTCATGACTGGTATGTTGTAAAGATGTAAGGATTCCAAAAGCAATCGTCTGCAGGGCATCTCCAGCAAGAACTGCAGTCGCCTCCCCAAATACTTTATGGTTCGTCGGTTTGCCTCTTCTGAAATCGTCATCATCCATGCACGGTAGGTCATCATGGATGAGTGAATATGTATGGATGAGTTCAGCTGCACAAGCAACTTTCAGTCCATCTTCCGAAGCCTCTTTCCCAAAATCATCTAATACCGCAAGAACAAGAAGTGGTCTAATTCGCTTCCCTCCGGCATTGACAGAGTAAAGCATTGACTCCTTCAAGTTGGATGGTGAATTTTCCGATGCGATTAATCGTTTCATTTCCGCATCAATTATTGGTGTTTTTTCTGAAATGAATTTCTGAAGATCATTATTCATTGGGCTCTTGACCTTTCGCCGGATTAAATGGTGCTGGCTTCCCTTCTTTATCAATAATAGTAATTAGTTGCTCTTCTGCATCCTGCAATTTACCGTGGCAATATGCAGAAAGCTCCATTCCCTCCTTATAGAGTGTAATGGCATCTTCCAAAGGGACTTCACCTGATTCCAACTTCTGAACAATGTCTTCTAATTTAGACATCGCTTCTTCGAATCGGAGTGTTTCATTGCTCATTCAAATTATCCTCCTTGTATTTAAGCATGATTGACTTGATGTCCGCTTCCAGCGTGCCGTCCTGCATACGGACTTGCACTGTTCCGCCAACTTCAAGGTTTTCTATGGAATTGACTACATTTCCTTCTTTATAAACAATGGAAAATCCACGGTCCATGACATCTAACGGGTTTAACGCCTTAAGCATTCTAATAATGGAGTTGAATTTATTGGAGTTTTTTTGCATCTCTATTTGCATCGTTCGAGTCAGTCTTTCACTAAACAAATCAATATTTCTGCTCTCCTCTTTTATTCGCTGAATCGGGGAATAGAACGATAGCATTCTTTCCAATCGCTCATGGTTGGCCTTTCGATTTACAGTAATATCATTTTTACTTCTTAATAGTCTGTCGTCGAGGCCACCTAATTTTTCAGTGAAAGGACGGTAAAGTCTTTCAGGAAATTGTAATGGGTACGATTGCTGATAAGTTGTCAGCCGTTTTCTCTCTTGTTTTATTTGATGGGAAAACGACTTATAGATTGAGCGTTTCCGCTCCAATATCCTTTCAAACAATTCTTCACGCGAAGGAACCGCTAGTTCTGCTGCAGCCGTCGGTGTAGGCGCTCTCATATCTGCGACAAAATCAGCTATTGTCGTATCCGTTTCATGACCGACAGCACTAATAATCGGTATGCGGCATGAAAAGATTGCCCTAGCGACTGACTCTTCATTAAATGCCCATAAATCTTCGATGGAGCCCCCACCACGACCGATTATCAATACATCAATTGACCCGTTTGACTCCGCTAAACTGATTGCATCTACTATGGAAGGGGCTGCTTGAGGACCTTGCACGATAGCAGGGAACAAGCAGATCTCAGCTAGTGGATAACGACGTTGGATAGTCGAACAGATATCCCTGATTGCAGCTCCGGATTGTGCAGTTATGACACCAATTTTCCTTGGTAGCAAAGGCAATCTCTGCTTCCAACGTGCATCGAAAAGGCCTTCTTTAGCCAACTCCTTTTTGAGTTGTTCGTATGCAAGATATAGAGCACCGACACCATCAGGTTGCATTGTTTGGACGTAAAGTTGATATTGGCCACTTGCTTCGAAAACGTTCACATCACCTGTGATAAGGACATTCATCCCTTCTTCAGGTTTAAACTTGAGCGAGTTTGCAGCGGACCGGAACATGGCAGACTGAATTCTGCTTTTATCATCCTTCAATGTAAAATAAATATGCCCACTTGGATGGATCTTTACATTGGATAGTTCTCCTTTTACAAGTACATTCCGTAGATATGGATCCGCCTCAAATTTCCGTTTTATGTATTTCGTTAATGTATATACCGATAAATAAGGATTTTCACTCATCATTCTCACCCCCGAATCGCAAACGAATATAAACGCTGTCTTTCCCTTTGAAAAACAGCGTCCAGTATCTAATTTATTGTTTCGCTTTTTTTATAGCGCTTTGCAGTGTATTTTTCAAAAGCATTGTAATTGTCATCGGACCTACTCCACCTGGTACAGGGGTAATAGCAGATGCTACTTCTTTCACTTTTTCAAAATCCACATCACCGCATAATTTGCCATTTTCGTCACGGTTCATACCGACATCAATGACAACTGCACCTTCTTTTACATGCTCGTCCGTTACAAATTTAGCACGGCCGATTGCAACAATCAGAATATCCGCTTGTTTAGTAAATGATGCAAGATCCTTCGTTCTGGAATGGCAATATGTTACCGTGGCGTCTTTTTGAAGCAACAATTGCCCCATTGGTTTACCAACGATATTACTTCTTCCGATCACAACCACATGTTTCCCTGCAATTTCAACGCCTGTACGCTGAAGCATTTCCAGGATTCCATGAGGTGTGCACGGAAGGTATGTCTCTTGTCCAATCATCATTTTACCGACATTTTGAGGGTGGAAACCATCAACATCCTTCTCGGGGTCTATCATTTGGATGACTAAATCTTCATTGATATGTTCAGGTAAAGGCAATTGAACTAAAATTCCATGGATGGACTCATCGTTATTCAACTCATCCACTTTGTCTAAAAGTTCCTTTTCAGTAATGGTTTCCGGCAATTTAATCACTTCAGATTTCATACCGACTTCCACACTGGATTTCTCTTTATTTTTTACATAAGTCTGTGATGCGGAATTGTCTCCGACGAGAATTACTGCGAGGCCCGGCGTTATACCGGAAGCTGCCAATTTGCCGACTCCCTGCTTTATTTCCTCTCTGAGTTCTTTTCCGATTGCTACACCACTTATCAATTGACCAGCCATCTATTTCCCCTCCACGTGAGTCTTTTATTTTTCTTCAAATTTAGATAGAACACCGTTAACAAAACGCCCGGATTTTTCATCCCCAAATTGCTTACAAAGCTCAATTGCCTCGTTTAGAACGACTCGATGTGGTACATCTTCATGATAGAGAAGTTCATAAACAGCTAGTCTGAGGACTGTCCTTTCAATCTTCGGCAACCGGTCAAGTGACCAATTTTCAAGTTGGTCAGCAAGTACTGCATCGATTTCATCACGATGTTCTGTAGTTCCTTTGACAAGTGATTCATAGAAAGGGTCAATCGGGCTTTCAGTGATATACGTAATAGCTTCTTCTATTGACATTTCTGTGTTATCCAACTGAAAAAGGGTTTGGATCGCTTTTTCACGTGCTTCTCTTCGTTTCATACATTTGTCTCCTTCGCTACTATATCTCTTGGGATTTATCATAGCATAATTTGTCGATGAAGATATAGCAGGACAAGTTGAAAAGCACCATCCTAGGGACGATGCTTTTCATGTCATTCGTTATCATCCGTTACATCAAAATCGATACCTGTTACATGGACATTTACTTCTTTAGTTTCGAGTGAAGTCATGTTGAATACTGTATGGCGGATTTGTTTTTGAATTTCTGTTGCTACTGTCGGGATTGAGTAGCCATATTGGACAACACAATAGACATCGACGATGAGTTTGTCTTCAACCCAGTCCGTTTTTACGCCTTTTCCATGAAACACTTTTCCAAATTTCTCTGCAACACCTGTTGCGAAATTACCTTTTGTTGTTGCGACACCTTCTACTTCGTTCGTAGCAATGCCAATAATTACTTCTAAGACTTCAGGAGCTAACTGGACGCGTCCTTTGACCGCGTCTCCATTTGAGCTCATTCCAGCAAGTGAAGGATTTGTCTTGTCAGCCATTCCACTTCTCCTCCCAATATCTAGAATTAAACTTATTCCATTACAGAATGTTTCTCAAGAAATTTAGTATCGAAGTCGCCGGATTTGAATACTTCATGATTCATCAAATTGTAATGGAAAGGTACTGTTGTTTCTACGCCTTCGATGATGAATTCGTCTAGTGCACGTTTCATCCTTGCTACAGCTTCCTCACGCGTATCGGCATGGACGATCAGTTTTGCAACCATGGAATCATAGAAAGGCGGGATTGAATAGCCGGTATACACAGCCGAGTCCACCCTTACGCCATATCCGCCTGGAGGCATATACATTGTTACTTTTCCTGGGGACGGCATGAAGTTTTTGGATGGATTTTCGGCATTGATACGGCATTCGATTGCCCATCCGTTGAATTTAATATCCTTTTGACGGAATGCCAATTTTTCACCTGCAGCAACTTTTAATTGCTGTTGGATTAAATCTATTCCTGTAATCATCTCTGTAACAGGGTGTTCGACCTGGATACGTGTGTTCATTTCCATGAAATAGAACTTTTGATTAATATGATCGAAAATGAATTCAACAGTTCCTGCTCCACGGTAATTTACAGCTTGAGCGGCTTTTACTGCTGCCTCACCCATCTGCTCCCTGATTTTAGGGGTTAATGCAGGTGAGGGAGCTTCTTCAACAAGCTTTTGCATCCTTCTTTGAATAGAGCAATCACGTTCGCCCAAATGGATGGTATTGCCATACTTATCCGCAAGAACTTGAACTTCAACGTGACGGAAAATCTCTATATATTTCTCGAGATACACTCCTGGATTACCAAATGCAGCTGCAGCTTCCTTTTGAGTGATCTTAATGCCTTTTACAAGCTCATCTTCATCCCTTGCTACACGGATTCCCTTACCACCACCACCGGCAGTTGCTTTTATGATGACCGGGAAACCAATTTCTTTAGCTACTTTAAGGCCTTCAACCTCATCTTCAACAATTCCATCGGACCCTGGAACAATCGGCACGCCAGCTTTTTTCATCGTTTCCCGCGCGACGTCTTTTGTTCCCATTTTTGAAATCGCTTCGGCAGTTGGCCCAATGAATTCAATATTCACTTCTTCACAAAGCTCGGCAAAACTTGCATTTTCAGCAAGGAAGCCATAGCCCGGATGAATTCCATCACAGCCAGTCAATTTTGCAACGCTAATAATATTTGAAAAGTTCAAGTAGCTATCTTTCGAAAGTTTCGGGCCGATGCAATAAGCTTCGTCCGCAAGCTCGACATGGAGAGCCTCCCGATCCGCTTCCGAATAGACTGCCACCGTTTTAATATCCATTTCTTTACATGCGCGGATGATTCGTACTGCAATCTCTCCACGATTAGCTATCAATACTTTTTTCATTACTGCAACTCCCCTCAGTTTTGTTTGACAAGGAAGAGAGGTTGTCCGTATTCGACCAATTGACCGTCTTCCACAAGAATCTCCACGATTTCTCCGGATACTTCAGCTTCGATTTCATTGAAGAGCTTCATCGCTTCAACGATACAAACAATTTTCTCTGGGCTGACGGAATCACCTTTTTTCACATAAGCAGGTGCATCCGGGGATGAAGACTGATAAAATGTGCCGACCATCGGAGATGTAATCTTGTGTAAAGAAGGGTCAACTTCTGCGGCAGGTGAGTTCGATGAAGTCTCGTTGTTTGTTGTGTCAACTTTTTCTTGTTTAGGCTCTTCTTGCTTCACTGCTTGCACTGCCGGTGCTGTTTGTTGAACAGATTCCACATTTTTCTGTTCCGGATGCACTTGTGCACTCGAACTACCTTTTTCCAATTTTATCTTCGTGCCTTCTGATTCAAATGTAAATTTTTCAATTGAGGATTGATCGATTAGTTTAATGATTTCTCGGATTTCTTGAATTTTCAACATTGACAATTCTCCTGACTCTAATTTTTTCTGTACTACACCTATTTTAGACGTTTTTCATACATAATGAAATAGATATAGTCGATTTGCTTCGAAAAAGAGTCGGTTAATAAGAAAAAGACCCTTTTAGGGCCTAATCGAAGAGTTATTCCATAAAGTCGACCTGGACGACACGTGCATTTTCCCAGCTCGTCATTACGTATTGTGTAATTTCAGCTGCCATTTTAGAAGAATGTCCATCTTCTGCTACGACCTTGACAGTAACCTTGCCGTTTTCCATTCTTACAAAAGCATCGGGATACCCAAGTGCTTTAATTTGAATCTCCATCATTTCCTCTGCAGATGTTTGTTTAATGAGTTCATTCATTTCCTCATATGCCGCTATTTTATCTTCCGCTGACAAATCTGCAGATAGCATTTTTGATGTCAATTGATCTTTCAGGCTGCTTCTTTCGTGCATCGCTGTCATTCTCATTTCTTCAAACAGCATTGAATCCGCATAGACAGGTTTTGTTGCACTTTCGGTATCCGGCTTTGAAACTGTACCTTTGTCATTATCACCGAAAATTGCCATTGCATCTAAATCCATTGGTGCTTCCTTTTTCAAGTAGTATATTGAAATTACCGCTACGAGACTTAGTAAAGTTAAAAACCAGACAGTTCTTTTATTCGCTTTCAACGTAAATCCCCCTTTTTTTCATTTCCTCGACGACAATCCGATGTTCAGGCAATTGGAGAACCGCCGACAAGATTCGTTTTATTTTGTTCTTCGTCATGGGATTGTCCGCACCTTCCGCAACGACTAGGATCCCTTGCAACGGGTTCTGTTTTTGAGACTTGGTGCCGGATACTGAAAAGTAATCTGTTAATGGGCTTGACTCATCTTTCTCATGATAATGTGGGTAGATGAACACTTCCCCAATACCTTCGATTTTCATCAATGCTTGTTCAAGTGCAGAAACCTCTCGACTCTCCTCCCCTTTCTTTGACTCCCCTCCCATCGAACCAATTGTAGAATTGATGAAAATTATGAGGATCGCGAGTAGCGTTCCGATGAAGAGCATATGAAGTTTTCTTTTTGGTTTTTGCATATCATCACCATTTCATTCTTTCGAGCCGGATATGGTTCGTGTCATCTATGTTGCATGATATGCTTGTTCAGAAGAGGCTATGACCAAAAAATATAGTGATGGAATGAATGATCCAAATTCCTATCGCCATCTTCATTAGAGGTAGAAATTCGTCGTCTAACTCCCCAGGCAATAGTAGTGACAAGACGGAAGATAAAATGCAGATTAACAATAATCCGCTTAAAAACGCTAACAAGCCACCCCTCATTTCATCTCACAACTGTTATCAATTTGACAAGGATGACTGTAAATAACGCGGTATAGATGAACGCGAATGCTACTAGGAAGGAGACTGCACAAAGTACAAATAACGTTTTCCCGATGTCATCGAGTATGCCTGTGATCTCTTCGTTCGCAAACGGTTCTATCAGAGCTGCTGTCCATCGATAGAGAAATCCAGTAAGCAACGTCTTTAAAGTTGGTAATAATGCTACAGACCAGATTGTAATAATTAGCCATGCTCCAATGAAAACACTTGCACCCGAGGAATAACGTCCGATAGCCCCCAAGCTATCCGTCATGAACGAACCAATTAGTGGTATGTTTTGGCGGATCAGCTCCTTTATCGGTTCGCTCGTAACACCCGTCAATGCCCATGATATAGTCCCTCCTGCTGTGATAAATATCGAATAGGCAGCAACCAATGCGGATACAAGGCTAATTAGGGATGTCCGCAGCAATTCCGCCATCTTCGTAAAAGGGATTGAAGGATTTAGTCTTGATAGGATGTCAAACAGCATCGTTGCTGACAGTAGAGGAATCAGGATTTTATCAGATAGTATGACTGCACCGTTCGCAAACAACAGCATGGCAGGCTGGAAGTTCAGCATACTGAAAGATCCTCCGGATGCAATTATACTTGCCGTTAATAAGGGATAGATTGATATGAACATTGATGCAATCGTCTGAGTAATGCCTCGTATCATTTGAAAATGCTCAAATGCAGGTTGAATAACAACAGTCAGCACAATGAAAAAAAGAAACATTCTCGTCCATTTGCTGAACGACGGAAAAAGAAAATCTAACACCAACACCATAAATGAGGAAATGATAACGACGATAAAGCTGGATAGTACGGTTCCGATTACAGATTCAAGCATAGCTATCATGGATTCTTCATCCGATCATTTAATGATAAATTTTGAGAGGGTTTCAATTAGTAGTGATAATTGTGGCAGCCAAAATGTTAAGATAACGATTTTAATAGCAAAATGTGCTACTTTTGCGATTGACTCGTACCCTGCTTCTGAAACATGCTTTACAATTATTTCTGAGAAATAGAATAAAAGGACGCTTCCAATCAGTAATTTCGCATACGGACCAGGTAGTGGTGCGAACAGTTGCATGAAGGTTTTACCGAAAGGTACGATGACCGTCATTCCGACATACGACAGAAAGATGAAAAATATTGCAGCGTAGATAATCGGTTGTAAACTTTTGGTGACAAATGACACGGTTAGTAGAAGGAGATAAATGACAATCAGTTGAAAGATTGTAACCATAATTTAGAATGCCAGCGAGAGCCACTGAAAGAACTCAGCAATTTCTAAGAAGAAAATTCTTAGGAAACGTATCATTTCGGCGGCAATATAAATATAGGCTACAAAAAAGAGAAAGAATGAGAACTCCTTCTTACCGGTCTGTTCGAAGAAAACATGTAAAAATCCAATGACTAATCCAATACCGGCTATTCTTAGTAAATCATTCAATTCCAATTCGGGTTCCCCCTTCATGTAACAACCTATGAAAGGGCGTGGGGAAATATGATGGAGAATTTAATACTGTTGATTTTCGCTTCAGGCGGACGGTTTCCAATCGAACCACGAAGAGTTCGATTTGCCGTATTTCTGCGCTTTTTGCAGAAATTAAGGCAGGGGCTAACTACTACGTGCTCGTAACGCTACGCTTTTACTCGCAAAAGCCGTTCTTCGTAACGGCTTTCGCTACAATCAACGGAATACCCTAGTAATAAATAGACCCTTTTTAAATGAAAAAACACTTCGCTCCCCTATTAGGAACGAAGTGTTATTAAAAATCTTATTAAGCTCGTGATACGTATTCGCCTTCTTCTGTGTTGATGATTAGTTTGTCACCAACGTTGACGAAGAATGGTACTTGGACGATTTTGCCTGTTTCGAGAGTTGCAGGTTTTGAGCCGCCGCTTGCTGTGTCGCCTTTGATGCCTGGCTCTGTTTCAGTTACTTCAAGAGTAACAGTTGCAGGTAGTTCAACGCCAAGGATTTCATCTTTGTAGGAAATGATATGAACTTCCATGTTTTCTCTTAGGTACATCAATTCTTCTTCGATTTGTCCAGAAGGAAGTTCGATTTGATCATAAGATTCATTGTCCATGAAAACATGGTCGTCACCATTTGCATATAAGTATTGCATGCGACGGTTGTCGATTTGAGCCTTTTCCACTTTCTCACCTGCGCGGAATGTCTTTTCATTCACGTTACCTGAACGCAGATTACGAAGTTTCGAGCGTACAAATGCTGCACCTTTTCCTGGTTTAACGTGTTGGAAATCGATGACGCGATAAATATCCCCGTCAACTTCGATGGTAAGACCTGTTTTAAATTCGTTTACTGAAATCATTCTGTTTCCTCCAATATGTTCGTTATAGGATGATTAATTCTTTTGGTGAATGTGTCAAACGGACATTTCCTTCTTCCGTAATAATGATATCATCCTCAATACGTACACCGCCAACTCCAGGTAGGTAAATACCCGGTTCAACAGTGACTGCCATATTCGGAACAAGCACCGTTTCCGAGCGGAACGATAATCCTGGTCCCTCATGGACTTCAAGTCCAATTCCATGTCCAGTCGAATGTCCGAATGCTTCACCATATCCCTTAGACTTGATGTAGTCACGAGCAACCGCATCTGCCTCTATACCAGTCATACCCGGTTTGATCTGTTCTAACGCTAATTGTTGCGCAACACGTGTCACTTCGTAGATTTCCTTCATTTTTTCAGACGGCTCACCAACTGCAACTGTCCGTGTAATGTCGGAAATATAGCCTTTATAAAGAGCACCATAATCTAAAGTGACTAATTCACCGGACTGGATTATTTTATCCGAAGCGACGCCATGTGGCAATGCCCCACGCTCGCCTGAAGCAACAATTATATCGAAAGATGATGAAGTAGCACCTTGTTTTCTCATGAACATTTCCAGTTCATTCGATACTTCAAGCTCTGTCACGCCTGGTTTTATGAATGTACAAATATGTGCAAAAGCGTCATCTGCAATTTTCGCTGCCTGCTTGAGAATTTCAATTTCTTCTGGTGTTTTTACCATGCGAAGATTTTCGATAATTCCCGATACAGCCTTTAATTCCGCGTCCACTTTTTCGTTGTACATCTCATACATACCAAACGTTAGATTGTCTTTTTCGAAACCTAATGTCTTTGCATTCATTTCTTTAACTTGCGCAGCAACTTCTTCAATGAGCGTCTTTTCATGTTTTACGATTCGGAATCCTTGCACCTGCTTTGCCGCTTGTTCCGTATACCGGAAATCTGTGATGAATACAGCATCATCTGCGGATACGACAGCTACCCCAGCACTGCCTGTAAATCCGGTAATATAGCGTCGGTTGTAAGGATTTGTTACCAAAAGTGCATCAATTCCACTTTCCTTCAATGCGTCACGTAATCTTGACAGTTTCATAGTTTTACCCCTTTTCTACGGAGAAGGAAAGCTTGGAGTGCAAGCTCATAACCGCTTGTGCCAAAACCGGATAACTGACCGACGCACACGGGAGCGATTAAAGAAGTATGTCTGAACGGTTCCCGACTATGTATATTTGAGATATGGATTTCGATAACCGGAATATCCACCGAAGCAATAGCATCCCTTATTGCAATGCTTGTATGTGTATAAGCACCTGGATTAAAAATGATTCCATCGTAACCGAAGTCATATGCCTCGTGGATTTTATCAATCAGCGCACCTTCACTGTTTGATTGATAAAAGAAAAGCTCCACAAGGCTTTCGGAAGCAATGGATTGCAGTTTTTGTTCGACATCCACTAACGTCTCAGCCCCATAAATATCCGGTTCCCTTTTTCCAAGTCTATTCAAGTTTGGTCCATTCAGAACAAGCAGTTTCACCGCCACACCATTCCTCTCACCATTATCTTTCCCATTTTATCATATCGCTACATTGTCGCAACCTATTTCTACGAGTTAATTGAAGATTTTACCTCATAGACGGCCGTTCCAGTGACGAATCTGCTGACAACCGCAATTATTGAAAAGAATGGAATTGAAATCGACTTGATGCCTTCCCAAAGCGTCGATGGTGAGTAGATGACCCACTCAAGAGCAACTGCACAAATCACACTTATGACAAGTGCTGTAATTGCTGGCGAAATGTTGACTGTCAATTTTGAAACCAAATAAAAAATACCGAAAACAATTAAAAGAATGATAAATAATAGTACCCATTTGGAATATTCATTCTTGGACCCGAAAATTAACCATTTCTTCGCCCAGCCAACAGGTGACCATTTAATAAAATTAAAAAATTGCAGGAATTTTAAAGAGATTAATGTAAATAAAGCCGCAAAGAATGAGGTCCAAGCCATTGTTTTGCTCATAATCAGTGATTCCTCCTTAAAAGAAGTGTCGGGAAAGATAAGTTTTTTTAAACCTAAAAGGTGGAGTAATGGTTCGGTTTTTTGTACAATAACTAGATAAGATGTTGTCATCCTTATAAAGGATAAGCTTTTCCTTTTAAGCTCGATTTCAATCATAGTTAACGCAGTCATGCGATTCTCACTTGAAAAAGAAGGTGTTGGGTAAATTATGACCAAAAAGCAACAGCCTACATATGGTGGGCAAGCACTTATAGAAGGAGTAATGTTCGGAAGCAAGAATCATACGGTCACTGCAATTAGACGAAAAGATGAATCACTTGATTATTTTTACGTTCCGACAGAACAGAAACCAATTCCTATGAAGCTTAAAAAAATTCCTTTAATACGTGGAATTGTAGCGTTAATCGAATCGGCAGGGATTGGATCAAGGCACTTAACGTTTGCGAATGAGCGGTATGATGTGATGCCTGGAGAAGAGGTCGTGGAAGAACAGGAGTCTTCAAAGTTAGCTATGGTTTTAGGAGTGGCGGCAGTTGGTGTTCTTTCATTCTTGTTCGGCAAATTCGCTTTCACATTAGTTCCTGTCTTTTTGGCGCAAATGTTGGATTTTATAGCTCCCGGAAAAACAGCCCAAATACTGTTGGAAAGCTTTTTCAAGTTGGCGTTGCTTTTGATATACATTTCACTTATATCAATGACACCACTTATTAAACGAGTGTTTCAATATCACGGGGCGGAGCATAAAGTGATCAATGCTTATGAAAATGGATTACCGTTAACCGTGGAAAATGTTCAGGCGCAGTCACGTCTGCATTATCGTTGTGGCAGCAGCTTTTTGCTATTCACTGTCATTGTTGGCATGTTCATCTATTTCCTAGTCCCAGCAGACCCTCTCTGGTTACGGATTGTGAATCGTATTTTATTAATACCTGTCGTGATCGGGATTTCATTTGAAGTGCTACAATTTACGAACAGCCTTCGTAATATTCCAATATTGAAATACTTAGGGTATCCTGGACTGTGGCTTCAGTTGTTGACTACGAAAGAGCCTGAAGATAATCAAGTTGAAGTGGCGATCGCTTCTTTTAATAAGTTGTTGGAAATTGAAGAGCAAGGAATTGAGAATGTCGAGATATTAAAATCGACTGATGCAAATGTGCAAGATTCTACAGTTCCGGTTAATTAATAAAAGGAAGTGTCCCGATAGATGGACACTTCCTTTTTGTGTATTTTATACATAAAAATGACATTTCGCAAAACCGTTGATTAGCGCTCCAGGCGGACGCTTCTTACCTGTAGTCAAGTGCTTTCCTAAATAATTTATCAATACAAAATAATATTTATGGACATAGCACTGTCAACAAGCTGTTGCTTTCCGTTTCGGCGCTCGCTTTCCGCGGGCATGGCTTGAGCCTCCTCGGTCGCAAAAGGCGTGCGCCCTGCGGGGTCTCAAGGCTCATGCTATTCCCGCAGGAGTCGAGCGCCTCCACTCCAAGCAACAGGAGCCACTAAAGATAAAATTGAATACGCCAAATAGACCTGACGAATAATTGTTTTTTCGCAAGGTCTTATGTGCTATAGTGGAGCTATCCTGTTACGAAGCTTTGGCTGATTCGTAATGAAACAGGATGTTATGTTGAATAAGGTGAAATGCGACTTTCAGGAACTTATTCACGCATGCAATTGCCGCAACCTTATGGGGCTTACCCTGAGGTTGCTTTTTTAATTGGTCATAATAATCCACGATAGTATTCTTTGTTTTTGCCCGTAAGGAGATCATTGACATTACCATGAAATAGAGAATTTTCCTTAACCTTCGGTTCCCCCGTTTATTAATCCGGTCCTGGTACTGGAGTTTCCCTGATTGGTGCCTTTGAATATCAATCCCTGCGTATGCATTGATCTGTTTTGGATTCTTAAAGCGTCGAATGTCACCTAACTCACCGATTATTCTTACGGCTGTGGTTTCTCCGATTCCCGGAAATGACACGAGTACTTTAAAATCTACCCTTTCTTTTGATAACTCCACCATTTGTCTGATGATGTCCTTTTTCTGTTTCATCAGTTCCAAAATGCGCATTGCATAGTGCCTTAAATGTTGGCAACGGACGTCTCCCAGTCTGATAGCCGAATAGGAATTCTCTGCAGCGGTGATTAATAAGGCTGCTTTTTCCTCCACTTTTTGATCAGATATATTCTTATGGGTTGCCTGTTTGATTTGGTTATGTAAATCCTCTTTTGAAAGCTTATGTAAACAAGCAGGGTGTGGATAGAGCTGCACAATATTTAAAAACATGGCTGAGCTCTTTGAAAACACTTTTTCCAATAGTGGAAAGCTTAACTGTAGGAATGCATGTAACCGATT
>NZ_JAROCC010000007.1 GCF_030433715.1 Sporosarcina highlanderae
ATGAGGTGGATAGGTCCGGGGTGGAAGCGTGGCGACACGTGCAGCTGACGGATACTAATCGATCGAGGACTTAACCTTAAAGTTATGAAGTACGTTTGAACTTGATGTAGCAACAATGTCTCTTTTATCCGGTTTTGAACGAACAAATATCGTTCAGCAAAAACTTTTGAAAATCGTTTAAAAAAGTGCTTGCAAAAATCGACAGACTTGGTATAATAAGTATTGTCCTTGTGAGAGACAATTAGTCTGGTGACGATGGCGAAGAGGTCACACCCGTTCCCATACCGAACACGGAAGTTAAGCTCTTCAGCGCCGATGGTAGTAGGGGGCTTCCCCCTGTGAGAGTAGGACGTCGCCAGGCAGCCAAATTTACTTGATACTTTAAAAGTACAAGAAAAGTACAAGCTTTATAACATGGAGGATTAGCTCAGCTGGGAGAGCACCTGCCTTACAAGCAGGGGGTCGGCGGTTCGAACCCGTCATCCTCCACCATAAAACTTACAATAAATGATTTGCCGGTGTAGCTCAGTTGGTAGAGCAACTGACTTGTAATCAGTAGGTCGTGGGTTCGACTCCTATCGCCGGCACCATTTTTAGAGCCATTAGCTCAGTCGGTAGAGCATCTGACTTTTAATCAGAGGGTCGCAGGTTCGAATCCTGCATGGCTCACCATTTTCTTGACTACGGTCTTAAAATCAATATGCGGGTGTGGTGGAACTGGCAGACACGCTAGACTTAGGATCTAGTGCCGTAAGGCGTGGGGGTTCGACTCCCTTCACCCGCACTTTCAACGCGGAAGTAGTTCAGTGGTAGAATACGACCTTGCCAAGGTCGGGGTCGCGGGTTCGAATCCCGTCTTCCGCTCCACTTACTTAAGCCGGGGTGGCGGAACTGGCAGACGCACAGGACTTAAAATCCTGCGGTAGGTGACTACCGTACCGGTTCGATTCCGGTTCTCGGCACCAAAACTTATTAAAGTGAACATAATAAGCGCCCGTAGCTCAATTGGATAGAGCGTCTGACTACGGATCAGAAGGTTATGGGTTCGACTCCTGTCGGGCGCGTTTATCGGGAAGTAGCTCAGCTTGGTAGAGCACTTGGTTTGGGACCAAGGGGTCGCAGGTTCGAATCCTGTCTTCCCGACCACTTATTATATGGGGCCTTAGCTCAGCTGGGAGAGCGCCTGCCTTGCACGCAGGAGGTCAGCGGTTCGATCCCGCTAGGCTCCACCATATAATAGAAATAATTTTCCTGGCGGCGTAGCTCAGCTGGCTAGAGCGTACGGTTCATACCCGTAAGGTCGGGGGTTCGATCCCCTCTGCCGCCATCCTTGAGGACCTTTAGCTCAGTTGGTTAGAGCAGACGGCTCATAACCGTCCGGTCGCAGGTTCGAGTCCTGCAAGGTCCACCACTATTTGAATAGCATACACGGAGGAATACCCAAGCCTGGCTGAAGGGATCGGTCTTGAAAACCGACAGGGGTGTTAAAGCCCGCGGGGGTTCGAATCCCTCTTCCTCCGCCATTATTTTAAAGCAAGCATAGTGGCTGGAAACAAAAGCAGTAAACAAAGCATTAAAGTTGTTACAACTATTATTATCGCGGGGTGGAGCAGTGGTAGCTCGTCGGGCTCATAACCCGAAGGTCGCAGGTTCAAATCCTGTCCCCGCAACCAAATGGTCCCGTGGTGTAGCGGTTAACATGCCTGCCTGTCACGCAGGAGATCGCCGGTTCGATCCCGGTCGGGACCGCCATTTCTTTTAAGATACATAGTAAACGAGAGAAATAGTTATGATGAATGTTTGGCTCAGTAGCTCAGTCGGTAGAGCAAAGGACTGAAAATCCTTGTGTCGGCGGTTCGATTCCGTCCTGAGCCACCATATTTGCGGGTGTAGTTTAGTGGTAAAACCTCAGCCTTCCAAGCTGATGATGAGGGTTCGATTCCCTTCACCCGCTCCATGGGCCTATAGCTCAGCTGGTTAGAGCGCACGCCTGATAAGCGTGAGGTCGGTGGTTCGAGTCCACTTAGGCCCACCATTTTCCGCAGTAGCTCAGTGGTAGAGCAATCGGCTGTTAACCGATCGGTCGTAGGTTCGAGTCCTACCTGCGGAGCCAATTTTATACGGGGAAGTACTCAAGTGGCTCAAGAGGCGCCCCTGCTAAGGGCGTAGGTCGCGAAAGCGGCGCGAGGGTTCGAATCCCTCCTTCTCCGCCATATTTATATGGCCCCTTGGTCAAGCGGTTAAGACACCGCCCTTTCACGGCGGTAACACGGGTTCGAATCCCGTAGGGGTCATTTCATAAAGACAGCCACATCCATTAAAATGGATGTGGCTGTCTTTTATTTTTCTCCGGTGTAGCTGTCCTTTCGATGGTATGGAATATCCCCAAGTGGGGACTCTATACCCTCGTCATCTAATCTTCCTTCATATTCCTCGGAAATTTCGGATCGTACAAACCCGCGTGTTTCTCCAGTGATATCTGTACTGATGAACTCTTCCACCTCTTCAGCCGCGCCATCAAGTATTTCATCAGCATATAAAGTATTATAGTCATCATGATCTCCTATAAAATCGGATGGTGTTTCTGATGTGCCCGATTTTGCTATTTCTTGAAAGCTATCCTGCCCGTCCCTGTAAATTCCATCTCTGCGATCAGAGAATGTGTTTGGATTAGCCATGATAAGTATATCTTTCTCAGAAGGTCTGTCTTCAGGGATGTCTTGATCGGGACTATGTTCAATACAGTAAGTTGTATAGGGAAGTGCCTCAAGTCGTTCGAAAGGAATTTCTCGTTCGCAAACTTGGCAATACCCGTATGTTCCATCTGAAAGGGCTTGTAATGCATTTTCAACTTTACTGATTTCATCACCAGCATGTACATTCAAGGCCATATCTTTTTGACGTTCAAAAAGCTCTGTTCCTAAATCACCAGGATGATTGTCGTATGTTGATAATTCTCCAACGGCATCTCTTTCTGAATTTCTGATATCGGTCTCTCGTTCCGTTTTTGAAAACTGTGATTTCAGTTCAAATAATTCCTGTTTGATAACGTTTTTTTGTTGATCGGATAACATCTTAAGCACATCCTTTTTTGTATTATCTGTAGTATGGACATTGCCGTGCATCTTCATAGCAATTTAAATTTGCTTCTTACTCAATTCCCGTTATGTATGATTTTTTAAACCTCTTCTTTCAAAACCGCTCGTTTACATATATTTACATAATGAAAACCAGGTAAGGGGAAAATCCCCTTACCTGGTTTTGTTTTTAAAGAAGATGGCCAATTAAGATGCCGATTCCAAGCAATAGACCGAAGAGTGTATTTGTCACTGCAGTGTTTTTCATGGCAGGCATGACCTGTAATGGGACAATATACTTTCTGAACGTGGTTATTGCATCAATGGGTTTCTTGACACTAAGTAAAACAAGAAGTGCCCATGGTGTAAGATGCCCGGTACTAATGAGTGCGATTATCCAAATGTAAGAAACGATAAAAAATAATGTAAGAATTGTGATGGCGTGTTTTCTTCCGACAAGGATCGCCAACGTTTTTCTTCCGCCTTCCTTATCACCTTCAAGGTCACGGATATTATTGGACATCATAATTGCAGCGACAAGAAGCATGCTTGGTATAGATATAAGTATAGCATCTGTCGTCACAGTATCTGTCTGAATATAAAAGGCAATCAGGATAAGTAGCATCCCCATGACAACGCCTGATACAAGTTCACCAAAAGGCGTGTAGGCGATCGGAAGAGGGCCGCCGGTGTATAGATAGCCAATCAGCATGGAAATGGCTCCAACGACGGCAAGGCCCCAAGAAGTTTCCACACAAATATAAATACCGATTAAAACGGATATTGCATAAAGGGTTAGGGCAATGTATAAAACGGTTTTAGGCTTTACGCCATTACGGACAATCGTTCCTCCGATACCGATGGAATGTTCAGTGTCCAACCCACGTTTGAAATCATAATACTCATTGAACATATTTGTTGCCATTTGAATCAGAAGGCTTGCAATAAGCATTGCGAAAAATAACGGGAAATGGAGTTTTCCGTAAGTCAGGGCTATCATTGTCCCAAGGAATACCGGGGCGAATGCAGCAGTTAATGTGTGCGGCCGAGTGAGTTGCCACCAAATACGCCATCCAGTATCAGCTTTAATAGTATGTTGCACTTTATTCTCTCCTATCCTTGTGTTTCCGTTATCCATTGTACTCCAAAATTCGTGAAAGAGGTATCCCCATTGCATTATCTATGCGTGGATGGTGTAATTTCGGTATAATGGAAGTAAGAGATTTATTCTTCATATATAAAGGGTATCGGAATTGGTCGGCAGTTTGATTGAACATGAAGGAGAGAATATGATGAGTCATAAAATAACAGATGCGCGAACTATAAAGGAAGTGACGATATCTCCCGCTACACGATTTTTCACGGAGACTGTCGAAGTGGGACGGTTATCTGCATTGTCATTTTTTGAAGCGGGTGCGTCCCTTTATAAGAACGAACGCTTCTATTGGCAGAACTCAGAGAAAACATTGACTCTTGTTGGGATTGGACATGCTTATACATTGTCGAATGACAAAATAGCTAATCGGTTTATGGATATATCGGAAAAGTGGAAGCAATTATGTTCCGCGTTGATAAAAGAGGAAAAGGATGTTGATCCGATTCTATTTGGAGGATTTTCCTTTGATGAAGAAAACCGAGGGAATTCTGAATGGGATGAGTATCCATCGGCTTATTTTGTCGTTCCTTCTTTTCAGATGAAAATTGAGGACGGTAAAACACTGATTTCCATTAATATGATTACGGACAACAAAGAGGCGGCTGAGGACTTTGATAGGTTGCGTGAGGAAAGGGATTACCTAATCCATCTTGCGCAAGTTGAGGAGTTCGATTTTGCGGACTCGAATGCAATTTTATCGACGAATGAGCGAAACAAAGAACAATACATTGATGCAGTGGAAAATGTAACTAAATCGATAAGAAATGGCAAAGCAGATAAAGTTGTAATTGCACGTGCTTTAGAGCTTCAATTTGAGCATGAAATAATTGATGTTTCCGTATTGCATTCGATATCTAATGAACAGCAAGAGAGCTACCATTTCGGGCTTCAAAAAGGGGATTCACTCTTCTTTGGTGCAACACCAGAGCGTTTGATACAAATCCAGGATGGCAAAGCTTATTCTGCATGTGTGGCCGGTTCAATTAGACGTGGAAAAACGGCGGTCGAGGATCGGGAACTTGGAGAAGAACTTTTAGGCGATCGAAAAAATCGTGAAGAACATCAGTATGTTGTCGGCATGATTTCCAGTATATTTGAAAACTACTGCAATGAGGTACGTATTCCTAAAACACCGAAATTGATGAAAATCAGGGATATACAGCATTTGTATACACCTGTTGAAGGGATGCTTGGACAGGAAGTTGATATTTTTACTTTTGTTGAAGCATTACATCCAACACCTGCTCTTGGTGGGGTTCCAACGGATGTTGCATTAACTATTATTGGGAAAGAAGAAGGTATGGATCGGGGGTATTATGCCGCTCCAATCGGTTGGACAGATGCTGCCGGCAATGGGGAATTTGCAGTAGCCATTCGGTCTTCATTGATAAAAGGAGATCGAGCCTATTTGTACGCGGGAGGGGGAATCGTTGCAGATTCCAATCCTGAGCAGGAATATGACGAGACGTGGGTGAAGTTTAGACCAGTTTTAAGGGCGCTTGGAGGAAAGCTGAATGGATGATCGGAAAGTGTTAACGAATCATGTTTTACGAATGACAGATACATTATTGAAAGCCGGAGTGAAGGCAGCAGTTATTAGCCCAGGTTCCCGTTCCACTCCACTTGCATATGCCTTTGCAGCTTCAGAAGAACTACAGACATATATGCAGGTCGATGAAAGGTCGGCTGGCTATTTCGCTTTAGGCCTTGCAAAGGCTACGGGGAACCCGGTTGCACTTTTATGCACGTCTGGAACAGCGGCATCCAATTATCATCCTGCAATCACAGAAGCGTTTTATGCACGCGTACCACTGATCGTTCTAACTGCTGACCGTCCCCATGAATTACGTGGTGTGGGGGCTCCGCAAGCGATTGACCAATTGAATATGTATGGGAAGCATGTAAAGTTTAGTGTGGATTTACCATTGGCGGAAGAGAACGAGGAACTTGACTGGTTCCTGGAACGGCATGTCAATCGTGCGGTTTCCATCGCTATGACGAAACCATCAGGACCAATCCATTTGAACATTCCACTTCGGGAACCTTTACTGATCGATTTTGAAATGAAGGCACCGCAGTCGACTTTTATTGAAAGAATTTCTGGGGAGATTGAACTCTCGACCGAACAGAAGGATACGTTCCAAACAATCTTCGAAAACACAAGGAATGGACTAATTATTGCTGGGGAACTCCCAGTTGGATTTGATAAAAACCGGTTCTGGGAATTTGCTCAGAAATTGCAATGGCCGGTACTATGCGATCCATTATCAAATTTACGAGCTGAAGTATCGGAAGAAAACAGTGGTCTATGCATTGCCCATTATGACGCACTATTGAAAAGTGAGAAGTTTGCAGAAGGTGCTGTTCCGGATACTGTTATCCGATTTGGTGCGCAACCTGTCTCGAAACCATTATCATTATTCCTGAAAAAAGTTCGTCCAAAAGTGTTCATTGCTGTGGATGAATCGCCTGAATTCCGGGATTCGCTTGGAGTGGTCACACATCATTTACAAGCTTCTCCGGAATCTGTATTTGATATTCATAGTCAAGGTGTATCTAAAGCCTATACTGCAATGTGGGCAGCGGCAAATGACCTTGCAGAAAAAGCTACACATCAATATGAGGGGTTACCGGGAGATGAAGGAATTATTGTTAAGACCTTATTCGAAATGATTCCTGGTGGCAGCGATTTATTCTGCGGAAGCAGTATGCCGATTCGTGATGTCGACACGTTCTTCAGTAAAACGGATAAGGATATTGCGATATTTTCAAACAGAGGAACAAACGGGATTGATGGTGTCGTTTCAACAGCATTTGGTCTGCAAGCGGCCCGGAAAAGGCCAACCTATCTACTGATCGGGGACCTATCTTTCTTACATGACGTTAATGGATTAATCGTATCAAGATTCCATGAAATGAGTTTGACAATCATCCTATTGAATAATGATGGAGGCGGGATATTCTCGTATCTCCCACAGTCAACAGTTTCGAACCATTTTGAAGAATTATTCGGAACACCGACCGGATTGACCTTTGAGCATATTGGTGCAATGTACGACACTCAGTATGCCGCAGTATATTCGGTCGAAGCGTTCATAGAAGAGTTTCAAAAGGAAAAAACAAAGTTAGTGCGAATCATTGAAGTATTTACAAGCAGACCAGTTAATGTAAAAGCTCATCGCGCATACTGGGCCGATTTAGTTGAAAGGCTTGATGGAAATGAATGATTTCATTCAAATTCGTGGACTCTCCATCCATGTTGAAATGGAAGGGGAGCCGCATCTTCCAACAATCATTTTTCTACATGGTTTTACGGGATCCACGGCAACGTGGCGGGAAGTTCGCGATCAATTAAAAGGAAGTTACAGAACCATTGCTATCGATATGACTGGCCACGGTAAAACGACCATACCTGAAAACCCGGAGCGATATGCCATGGAGGAACAGATTGAAGACTTGAACACGGTAATCGAAAGGCTCTCAATCCACTCTTTTTATTTGGTAGGCTACTCAATGGGCGGGCGAATTGCCTTAGCGTACACGATACACTATCCTGAACGCGTGCGTTCTCTAATTCTTGAAAGTGCATCACCGGGATTGAAGGAAGAGACAGAAAGAGAAAAACGTAAACATGCAGATGCATTGCTTGCAAAGAAAATTATAGAGAATGGCATAACATCTTTTGTCGACAAATGGGAGAGCATCCCTTTATTCGACTCACAAAAAAGCCTTCCAGAAAAGAAGCGTGATAGTCTCAGAACTGAGCGACTGCAGCAAAGCGAAAAAGGACTTGCGAATAGTCTCTTAGGGATTGGGACAGGAAGTCAGCAATCGTATTGGGATGACCTTGGGACAATTAAAAAACCAGTCTATCTTATAACTGGAGAACTTGACACGAAATTTGTCGGGATTGCCCGGGAAATGAAAAAACTTGTCCCGATTTGTCGACATTTTAGCGTTTCTGCTGTGGGACATGCAATTCACGTGGAAAATCCACACTTCTTTGCTACAATGATTAAGGAGTATGTTCAAGATATACACGAATCGAAGGAGGAAGAAAATGACACGTCAATGGGAAACAATCCGTACATATGAAGACATTAAATACGAGAAGTATAACGGTATAGCAAAAGTTACGATTAACCGTCCAGAAGTGCGTAATGCATTCCGCCCGAAAACTGTGATGGAATTGATTGATGCTTTTTCACGCGCTCGTGACGATGCAAGCATCGGAGTTATTATTTTAACAGGTGAAGGGGAGAAGGCCTTCTGTTCAGGTGGAGACCAATCCGTCAGAGGACACGGAGGATACGTTGGAGACGACGAAATCCCACGTTTGAATGTATTGGATTTACAAAGACTTATCCGTGTCATTCCTAAGCCGGTCGTCGCAATGGTAGCAGGATATGCAATCGGCGGCGGACATGTCTTACACGTCGTATGTGATATAACGATTGCTGCTGACAACGCCCGCTTTGGACAAACTGGACCGAAAGTTGGTTCGTTCGATGCTGGATATGGCTCAGGTTATCTTGCTCGAATCATCGGACATAAGAAAGCAAGGGAAATCTGGTTCCTATGCCGTCAATACGATGCTCAACAAGCACTGGACATGGGCCTTGTTAACACGGTTGTTCCTTATGAGCAACTGGAAGATGAAACAGTTCAATGGTGTGAGGAAATGCTTGCAATGAGCCCGACTGCACTTCGTTTCATCAAAGCAGCAATGAATGCAGATACGGATGGCCTTGCTGGTCTTCAACAAATGGCAGGGGATGCTACATTGCTATACTATACAACCGAGGAAGCAAAAGAAGGAAGAGACGCATTCAAAGAGAAGCGTAAACCTGACTTTGGTCAATTCCCAAGATTCCCTTGATCCGCGGATCTACGAGAAAAATTTTAAGCTGCCTTTGAAAGGGCAGTTTTTTTATTGAGGTGAAATGAATTGATTCCAAATTGGTTATTGAAAAGGTCTTCACTAACACCCAATCGAACAGCACTTTCATTCGAAGATAGGCAATGGACCTTCCTGCAACTGAAAGAGGAGGCTGTTTTAATAGCAAGGAAATTAAGGATGAACGGGTTGGTTGAAGGTGATCGAATCGCCTTATTAGGACCATCCACCCCCGACATGGTCTTTGTTATACACGGCTGCTTACTAGCTGGATTAGAAATTGTCATGCTTAATAGCAGATTGTCAGCGAAAGAAATTTTATGGCAACTTGATGACTCAAATGCTTTTAGGTTAATTGTCGAAGACGAGCTTTTTCATCAAATCGGGATAAAAGATGTTCCAATGATTACATTTTCTTCTCTTCAGTCAAGTGAGCAACGGGATCTATCCGTTTCCGAAATGTGGGATGCTTCAAGAACGATAACGATTATGTATACATCGGGCACAACGGGTTTTCCAAAAGGTGTCCGACAAACCGCAGGTAACCATACATCGAGCGCGCTCTCATCTGTGCTGAATTTAGGGTTGACGGATGATGATAGATGGCTTTGTACGATGCCTCTATTCCATATCAGCGGCTTTTCCATCCTTGTAAGATCGGTCATTTACGGAATGGAAGTGAGGCTCTACAACAAGTTTGATACAGAGTCTGTAGTAGACGAGCTTAGAAAGGGTTCGGTAACAAGAATGTCGGTAGTCGGGACCAGCTTACAGCGCATCCTTGACGAATTCGAAAAAACGGGAAATGTTGCACACCCCAACTTTCGTACGATGTTAGCAGGCGGAGGACCTGTTCCAGACAATTACCTTCGAAGAGCTGAAGATTGCAAGCTTCCTGTACTGCAAACGTATGGAATGACTGAGACGAGTTCACAGACAGCTACGCTTTCCGCTGAAGATGCATTGCGAAAATCCGGATCTGCGGGCAAGCCGCTCTTTTTTAATCAAATTAAAATCAGGGATACTGAGAAAGCGGGAGAATTCGGCGAAGTATTAATCGCTGGTCCCCATGTTACGCCTGGTTATATTGGACACGCCGCAGAGAGGGATCCCTTAGAGGACGGCTGGTTGCCGACGGGCGATATCGGTTATTTTGATCAGGAAGGGTATTTGTTCATCGTAGATAGGCGGTCGGACTTAATCATTTCAGGTGGAGAAAATATTTATCCAGCTGAAGTGGAAAATGTATTGTTAAGTCATCCGAATGTTACGGAAGCGGGCGTTTGTGGGAAAGCCCATCCCGAATGGGGAAGTGTGCCCGTAGCTTTTATTGTTGTAAGCGGTGAGGTGACTGAAGAAGATTTGGAGGTTCACTGTCAACAATTGCTTGCGCGCTATAAGGTTCCTAAAGCGTTTTACTTTGTGGATCAGTTACCCCGCAATGCCTCCAATAAATTATTGCGACGTGAATTAAAAGAATGGGCTGCTTTGAAATGAAATTCTTTGAAATAAAAAAATGCCACCATTAAGAGCAATGGTGGCATTTATTATTTATTTTGCAGAAAGAGCCTGTTCAAGAACGCGTAAGTTACGTTCCATTAGTGTGAAGTAAGTCTCATTGTTTTTTATATCATCTTGTGTGAGAACACTTAAATTATGGAGCGTTAAGGATTCAGCTCCAATTTCCTTTCTGACAACTTCGGTCAGTTTAGATGAGATATTCTGCTCAAACAGGATATAGTTAACTTTTTCTTTTTTAGCTTGCTCAACAATTTGTGTTAGTTGTTTTTGCGAAGGCTCACTTTGTGAGTTCAACCCTGCTATCGCTACCTGAGTCAATCCATATTCGTTGGCGATATAGCCAAATGCAGCATGGGAGACAAAAAAGGTTTTAGTTTCCGCTTTGGAGGCCATTTCTCTGAACCGTTTATCAAGTTCCATTAAATCATCTTCCAGTAAACTGAAATTCTTTTCAAATGTTTCTTCTTGTGCAGGCATTTTTGCGATAAGCGCATCTTTAATCGATGCTGCCAATTCGATGCTTAATAGAGGTGAAATCCAGACATGGGGATCTAATTGTCCATGATCATGTTCCTCATGTCCATGTTCTTCCTCTTCGTCATGTTGACCTTCTTTTAATTGATCCTCTGAAATGGCATCGCCGGTCGCAACCAATTCAACATGCCCGCCCTTCAATGTCCTTTTGGCGTTATCAACGAATCCTTCCAAACCAAGTCCAATGTAAAAGAACAAATCCGAATCAGAGAGAGTGATCATATCTTTTTGTGTTGGGTCGAATGAATGTTCATCTGCTCCGACAGGGTAAATGGAATGGACATCCACAAAATCTCCACCAATTCGCTCCGTGAAGTATTGTAGGGGATAAACAGAGGTGTATACAGATAGTTTGTTTTCGCTATTCAGTTCGACCGTACCTTTATCCTCGTTCCCGCAGGCGCTCACTAGTAATGTAAGAATGAGCATTATCGGAACTAGTAATTTTTTATTCATAGTAAAACTTCCTCCATCATTAATAGTAATGGTTACGATTTAGATTACTTTCTTATAATACAAGAAGAATAGGATTTTAGCAAGAACAAATAAAAAACCGGCAAACGCCGGCAATTCTGATTTGTCATCTACTTTTTAATCTTCTCAGGCACTGGGTCAAATCCACCTTCATGGAATGGATGGCATTTTGAAATGCGGCGTATCGCTAACCATGAACCCTTTAATGCACCATGCTTTTGGATTGCTTCAACGCCATAATGGGAACAAGTCGGATAAAAGCGGCAAGATGGTGGAGTTAGTGGAGAGATTATTTTTTGATAAAGTTTTATAAGTCCGATTAAAATAGTTTTCATTCTAAAGACTCCTTATTTGCATATATGTTTAGTTTATTTCTTCTCGTGGTAAATTAACAGGGAGAAGCATTATAAATGAAAAGAGGTTTTTGAATGTCTAAAGAATTGATGGAGGAACTTAATGTACAAGTGTCGACATGGTCAGTAATGTATGCAAAATTGCATAATTATCATTGGTATGTAAAAGGTAAAGAGTTTTTTACACTTCATGAAAAATTCGAGGAACTATATAATGAAGCGACACTTCATATGGATGAGATTGCAGAACGGATGCTGACACTTGGAGGACAACCGACAGCTACATTGAAAGAACACTTGGAGCTGTCTGTAGTTAAAGAGGCAACGGGTAAAGAAAAAGCTGAAGACATGGTGAAAACGATTGCTGATGACTTTGGAAAAATCATGAAATCACTTAAAAAAGGTATGGACATTGCTGCAAAAGATGGCGATGATATGACAGAGGACGTATTAAATGCCACTTACCAAAGTATTGAAAAACATCAATGGATGTTGAATGCATTCCTTGGTGAGTCTAATAAATGATTGGAATGCCTTGAATTATCGACTATTTCTCCGATAAAGTAATATGTAAGGAGGAATGGGCAATGAACATGAATTCTATCATGGCAAGCCAATTGAGAAGTCTACAATCGACTGTTCAATTGAGCGTCATGAACAAAGCGTTATCCATTAACACCGCGGCAGTGACAGATATGCTTCAAAGTATGCAGGATCAACCTTCTGCTGCCCCGCATCCTCATAAAGGGATGTCCATCGATGTGAAGGCATAATTGATCGAGCACGGGCTCCTATTAAATTTATGGGAGTTCGTGCTTTGTTTTCATTCACATGCATTGTTTGGCAGGAGTGACCCATACTAATAAAAAAAAGGATGGGACATTCACATGGACAATAATAAAGTAAGGATGTATGTTTCAATTGCCAACCAACAAATCTATTCGCATAAACATGATTCGCCTTGGGAATATGAAGTAGAAATGAGTAGAGAGTTTCTCCCTGTTTTTAATCAATTGTTTACACAAATTGATCGTTTGGAGTTCAGTAATTTCCTCAGAGGCCATTCGCGGCCATTTTTACAGTATCATTATGATCGGGATAACCATGGTATTGATCTACGAACGATGAAATTATATGCATTAATCCACGAATTTACGGATGATGAGACGAAGAAGTTCATAGAGAGATTGCCTTACTTTACAAAGGGCAATCCAAGAATTACATCAGCCCCCGTCCACCCATCCAGTTGACTGAAAGGACGTGAAGTCATATAACTACTACATTTAAGGACTTACAAGGCGCGCATGTTGAGCTGACTTTCGGAGAAAACCGCTTTGGCATGGAAGCTCGACATGTGCTCGTTGTATTAAAACATAATGGTAAATGGCTGCTAACCCGCCATTCAATCCGTGGTATAGAATTCCCGGGCGGCAAAGCGGAAGAAGATGAGTCTATCGAAGAGGCGGCAATCCGGGAAACAATTGAAGAGACAGGTGTTACGATTACCGATTTAGTGAAGTTTGCTGAATACGTCGTTATGAGCAATGTGACGTTTTGTAAAGCGGTTTTTACCGGAAAAGTAGCGATGATCGATGAAGATCCAACATTGTTTGAAACAGAAGGCGCATTATGGATGACCGACGAGGAATTAGATGATTGTAAGGAGCTAAGTTTTCATATGAAAGATGCCGGTATGGCAGAAATTCGTAAGTGGGTGGAAACGTATGTACAGTAACGGAGCTATCTTACATAGAAGAGATTATCCTTCTCCGAATCCCAACGTCCGCCTTGAAGAAATTACGTATTGGTCTGACGGTTTCAAAGTGAAAGGTTTGCTTGCTGAACCGGTTGTGGAAGGGCTATATGAAGGGATCATTTATTTACGAGGCGGAATTCAACATGTTGGAATGGTCAGGCCCTCCCGAATTGCACAGTTCGCTTCTCAAGGATTTGTTGTGTTTGCACCCTACTATCGTGGTAACAGGGGTGGGGAAGGGCGCGATGAATTTGCTGGAGACGACAGACAAGACGCGGTAAATGCCGTTGACGTGTTAAAGCAAAGCACCCGTGTAAAAAATGAAAGAATTCATCTCTATGCCTTTTCCCGGGGCGGAATTATGGCGTTATGGACAGCCATCTTAAGAGAGGATATTACATCTGTCGTTACATGGGCTGGAGTTTCAGATGTCGTATTTACATACAACGAACGAAAAGATATGCGTCGGATGATGAAGAGGGTCATCGGTGGCACTCCAAATAGCATGCCAGATGCGTATCGTGAGCGTACTGCATTGTTCAGAGTAGATGAAATAACTGCTCCAGTATTAATCATTCATGGAATGAAGGATGATAATGTTTCATTCGAACAGGCTATATTATTGGAAAATGCATTAAGAGAACATAATAAAGCGTATAAAACTTGGTATTTTCCCGAGTATACACATTATTTCCCTGCACAGCATAATGCACAAATCGTACGTGATTTATGCAACTGGATGAAGGAACAAGGAAATTAGAATAAATAAATGAAAGCAGCTGAAAGTTTATTTCAGCTGCTTTTTCCTTGTTATTTGGATTGTAAATGGAGGGGAGGAGGGATAATCCATCCCTTTGCTTTATTGAGTTCCAATAATTTTGCGCCGAACATCATGCGGTCGGCATGGAATTTGGCGAACATCATAGCGATATCTTCACGTAAGCATTGACCAAGAACCTGGCTACAGGAAACAAGTCCTTGCCCTACGTTAATGGAGACGGCTCCACTTATTTCAGGATCCATAAAGCGCGCACCTGGAGGAATTTCCTCTGCATTCGCCTTAGCACGTTCAGGCAATGCAGGAGGAGGAGTTACTCCATTATCCTTTAACAACTTGTCCACAGTTTTATTCTCGGCTTTCATCATTTCGACGGCTTCCTTTAATAATTCAATCAAATCCTCATCGCCGGCATGGTTGATGAATGCCTCATAACCACTGATCAATCCTTTATTTGCTCCTGAATATGCCCAGCAACCAATTACCTCGCCATAATGCATTGGCTCATCTTTTGGATTTCCGCTTAAAATGCCCATTTTTCTTCCCTCATTTCATCTTGTTTTCCATTAAATCATGGATCATTATTTAGTATGTGAATGAATCGCTTTCCTATTCACTTTGAATTAGTATTGGACAATTCAATCCTATTTTGAAATATAAAAAACATGCCAAGAAAAACGAATAGTTTTTCTTGGCATGTAGGATACTAATATAAATCATTAATTAAGCGATTGGTCCGCCTTTACGTGTGATTTCTTCAGAAACATGACCGAATTTCTTGAAGTTTTCACGGAAAAGGTCTGATAGTTCTTTTGCTTTTTCATCATATTCTTCAGGGTTGCTCCAAGCATTGCGAGGGTTCAATACTTCACTTGGAACACCTTCGATTGCTTTCGGCATTGCAAGTCCGAAAATAGCATTTTCTTCAAACTCAACATCGTTTAAATCGCCTGCAATTGCAGCACGGACCATTGTACGTGTATGTTTCAACTCCATACGTTTACCAACTCCGTAAACGCCGCCAGTCCAACCAGTGTTGACAAGGAAGACTTGTGCGTCATGCTCATCGATTTTCTTACCAAGCATTTCAGCATACACAGTCGCTGGAAGTGGCAAGAATGGAGAACCGAAGCATGTTGAGAAAGTAGCTTCTGGAGCAGTGATGCCGCGCTCAGTTCCTGCAAGCTTCGAAGTGAAACCGCTTAGGAAGTGATACATCGCTTGTTCCTTCGTCAATTTAGAGATTGGAGGTAACACGCCAAACGCATCCGCTGTTAGGAATACGATTGCTTTCGGGTGTCCTGCTACGGACGGTGTTACGATATTTTCGATATTTTGGATTGGATATGCTGCCCGTGTATTTTCAGTCAATGAATTGTCATCATAGTCTGGGATACGTGTTTCTGGGTCAAGCACAACGTTTTCAAGAACTGAACCGAATTGGATTGCTCCGAAGATTTCAGGTTCTTTTTCTTGGGACAAATTGATGCATTTTGCATAGCATCCACCTTCGATGTTGAAAACACCGGTATCAGACCAGCCATGCTCATCGTCACCGATCAACTTGCGGTTAGCGTCAGCGGATAGAGTCGTTTTCCCTGTCCCTGAAAGGCCGAAGAATAGGGCGACATCACCTTCTTCTCCAACGTTTGCAGAACAATGCATAGGAAGAATCCCACGCTCAGGAAGTAGGTAGTTCATTACAGAGAAAATGGATTTTTTCATTTCCCCCGCGTATTCAGTACCTCCGATTAAGACAATACGCTTCTCAAGTGATACAATGATGAAAGTCTCGGATTTCGTACCATCTACTGCTGGATCTGCTTTGAAAGATGGAGCAGAAAGGATTGTAAACTGTGCTTCATGCGTTTTCAACTCCTCTTCAGTAGGTCGGATGAAGAGATTGTGAACAAATAGGTTTTGCCAAGCATATTCGTTAACGACTTGGATGGAAAGCTGTGATTGTTTATCTGCTCCTGCAAAACCTTTGAAAACGAATAATTCGTCTTTCTTTTTTAAGTGGTTAATTACTTTTGTATATAATGAATCAAATACTTCACTGGAAATCGGTTGGTTTACTTTACCCCAATCAATCTTATCTTTTGAAGATTCTTCTTCGACTGTGTACTTATCTCCAGGAGAACGGCCAGTATACTTTCCAGTCTGAGCAGTAATAGCACCATCTGCAGAAAGTTTTGCTTCTCCACGGGCTGTCGCTTTCTCAACTAACTCTGCCACTGAAGGCTGGATGTTTACGTTGTTGCCTGAAAGTAACTCATGTAGTCCGTTTTCAATTTTCGCTGAGATCATATTGTTCGTACCGTCCTTTGCATGTAATCCCAATTCATGGGTTTCATCACATTTCGTAAATAGTATAACACATTTAGAATAATAATCTATACTAATTCAAAACTCAAGCGGTTATATCAAAAAGATTTGACAAACCCACAACTTTTCCTTACTATTGTTAGATGAACGGATACTCTTATCCCGAGCTGGCGGAGGGACAGGCCCTATGAAGCCCGGCAACCTGCGTGGACCTTTATTGGCCGCGAGAAGGTGCCAAACCTGGAGCAAGGTTGAATTCCTTGGACGATAAGAGTGAAAGGTGCTGCTTTTGAAATTATGCCTTTCCTCATGTGTATTTACGTGAGCGAAGGGCTTTTTATATTGTCAGGCCCTTAATCCTTGTGTATGTTGACGTCGACTCTCTAGGCGCTGAACTTACTGGGACAATTAGAGTACCGTATCAATATTTGCAAGCCGTTAAGGAGGAAACAATAATGACGAATCGCCGACTGTTTACATCAGAATCGGTAACGGAAGGACATCCGGACAAAATGTGCGATCAGATTTCTGATGCAATTTTGGATGCAATTTTAGAAGAAGACCCTAATGCACGCGTGGCATGCGAAACGACAATCACAACAGGATTAGTCCTTGTTATTGGTGAAATTACAACAACTACGTATGTCGATATTCCGAAGGTAGTACGGGATACAGTGAAAGAAATCGGGTATACACGTGCGAAATTCGGATTCGACTGGGAAACTTCATCTGTTCTGACTTCGATTGACGAACAATCTCCAGACATCGCAGCAAGCGTCGATCAGGCACTTGAAGCTCGTGAAGGTACAATGACAGACGCGGAGCTTGACGCAATCGGGGCGGGTGACCAAGGGTTGATGTTCGGTTTTGCATGTAATGAAACGCCTGAACTGATGCCAATGCCAATTAGTTTATCTCATAAACTTGCCCGCCGACTATCGGAAGTTCGAAAAGAGGATATCCTTCCATATTTGCGACCGGACGGTAAAACTCAAGTAACAGTAGAATATGATGAGAATAACAATCCTGTCCGTATCGACACGATTGTCATTTCGACTCAACATTCTCCTGATGTTACTCTTGAAGAAATTCAAAGAGATTTAAAAGAACAAGTCATCCAACCTGTAGTACCAGTAGAGTTATTAGATGAAGAAACAAAATACTTCATCAACCCTTCAGGCCGTTTCGTTATCGGCGGACCACAAGGGGATGCTGGATTGACGGGACGTAAAATCATCGTTGACACATACGGCGGTTATGCGCGCCATGGCGGCGGTGCATTCTCAGGGAAGGACGCAACAAAAGTGGACCGATCTGCTTCATATGCCGCTCGCTATGTAGCGAAGAACATCGTTGCGGCTGGACTTGCGGATCGTTGTGAAGTGCAGTTGGCATATGCAATAGGTGTAGCAAGGCCAGTATCTATTTCAATCGATACTTTCGGAACGGGTAAAGTAAAAGAGAGCAAGCTTGTGGAAATCGTGCGTGAACTATTCGATCTACGCCCTGCAGGCATCATTAAAATGCTCGACCTTCGCCGTCCAATTTACAAACAGACTGCGGCATATGGCCATTTCGGTCGCACAGACGTAGAACTCCCTTGGGAGCTGACGGATAAAGCAGCGGAACTCCAAGAAAAAGCGGATTCTAATTAAATATTGAATGAGTACAGGAAGCAAGGAGAAATCCAAGCTTCCTGTTTTTTGATTTGCGAAGGTATCCCAGCATTACGCTATTCCCAAAGTCCATTCTCCCTCCCTAAGAGTTCATTCCCCGTTTCAATAAGAACTCTCCAAGGGAACCAATCTCCAACCTGAAACGTTTATACTAACAATACTCCCTAAAGGATGGCAATCCGAAATGGCATTTACAAGTCTACTATTGTTGGCGTTCCTTGGTTTATTTGCAGTGATCATTGTGGCAGGAATTATTGTTTTCATGGCAATCAAAAAATAAAGGTGTTGCGCAATATCGCAACACCTGTTAAGCTTCTTTAGTTTGTCTTCCCTTTATAAATCCGTCCCTTTTCAACATAACTTTCAACAACCCGCTTCATTTCAGCGCGATCATCGTCATTCAATTCACGAACGACTTTCGCAGGAGAGCCGAGTGCAAGACAGCCCGGCGGGATTTTCTTGTTAGGTGGTACAAGGCTTCCTGCACCGATGAACGCACCTTCGCCGATTTCTGCGCCATCCAAAATAATTGCGCCCATACCAACAAGCGCACCTTTACGAACAACACAGCTATGTAATAGTGCCTTGTGGCCTACAGTCACATCATCCTCGATTAACAGAGTCTTACCTGGACTTTGGTGAAGGCAACTTAAATCCTGTATGCTGACGCGTTCACCGATAATTGTTGGAGCGACATCTCCCCGGATGACTGTGTTGAACCAGATGGAACTGTTGGCACCTATCGTCACATCTCCCGTAATTGTCGCATAATCCGCGATATAGACAGATGGATCAATCTTTGGTGTTTTTCCATTGTATGGATAAATCATGAATGTCTCCTCTTTTCTTTAAATCGTGTATAATTTATCATATCATGAAACTTTCATTAACAAAAAAGAGGAGGTGGAATCATGTGGAAATGGGAGGCAGAGGGGCAACCTAAAGCGGTTGTCGTCATTGTCCATAATGCTTACGAACATCATCTGCGCTATGCCTGGCTTATTCAGAAGCTAAGGACTGGCGGATTTCATGTTGTCACGAGTGATTTGCCAGGACATGGATCTGAAAATGGCAGAAGAATTCATGACGAGTCATTCGATTTATACGTTAGTCATGTGAAAAAGATGGTGGAAATAGGCTTACAGGATAGCCTGCCTGTATTTGTGCTTGGGCATGGCCTTGGAGCGACACTTCTCATGCATATTCTGCAACGTGAAAAGTTAGAATGTGCAGGATTTATCTTCAGTTCACCTTGGCTATCCATCAAGCATCAGCCCTCCAAATTTTCAGGGGTGCTTTCAAAACTTTCAAGCTCGATGAAAGTGAACCACGACATAACGATAGAATTATTAACCCGGAATTATGATATGTACATAGAATTCCAGAACGATCGGTATTATAGTTCCAAAGTTGTCGCGTCTTGGTACAGGGAGTTACAGGCGATGATGAAGTCGATCATTACCCGAGAAGAAAGTATAGCCGACGTACCGATTCTTGTTCACACTGGTGAACAGGATAAAATTACAGATATTGCAGTCGCTAAAAAATGGTTAGTGAATCAGCAGCTTTCCGACTTCCAATATAAAGAGTGGAAGAGACTTTATCATGATCTTTATCAAGAGCCTGAGAGAGAGGAAGTCTATTTGTTTATCGAATCATTCATGAACAACGTACTTCGCTCATTAGGATATATCGTTTAAGTCAAAAAATAATAGGGGTGGGTCATTTTGACGATTATCGGTTTTGTAAGACATGGTGTAACAGCGTGGAATAAAGAAGGAAGAGCACAAGGTCACACGGACGTACCTTTAGATGAAGAAGGAATTGAAATGGCCAACCGGGTAGCAGATCGATTGGCTAATGAAAATTGGGATGTCATTTATACAAGCCATTTGAAACGCGCAAGTAAAACCGCCGAAATCATTGCAGAAAAAATGCCGGGTGTTGAACTTGTGGAGGATCCACGCTTACAAGAGATAGGTGGCGGAATGGTCGAGGGTACGACCGAGGCAGAACGAATCAAGAAGTGGGGGAAGGACTGGCGGGAACTAGATATGGGGTTTGAGCGTCAGGAAGACATCATAACGCGTGGATTGGCGTCTATTAATAAAATTAGAAACAAGCATGAGGGCAAAAGGGTTTTGGTCGTCAGCCATGGCAGTTTTATTAAACGAATGTTAAATGAACTGATTGTAGATACCGTTTATGAGAAAAGCCTGGATAATACTTCGCTGACTATTATTGAGTTAGCCGATGATAAAAACATCTGTCAGCTATTTAATTGCACCGCGCATTTATCGCATAGTCTATAATATACTTAAACAACAACCAATTGCTTGAATGGGGGCTGTAAAATGAATAAAGAAACCACAAATGAAATAATGTCTTGGATTAAATCTATAGCAGTTGCTTGTATCATTGTCTTCGTAGTTCGTCATTTTTTATTTTCACCAGTAATTGTTTCAGGACAATCGATGGAACCGACATTTGAAACGGATAATCGTGTTGTCATTTCGAAAATCCATAAACTTGATCATTTTGACTTGATTGTTTTCCATGCACCCGGTGTAGAAGAGGATTATATTAAACGAGTAATCGGTTTGCCAGGTGATACTGTTGTTATGAAGGATGACAGGCTCTTTATTAACGGGAAAGAATATAAAGAGGATTATCTGAAGGAGAATAAGGAACAGATTTTCAATGATGAAAATTTAACGGAGGATTTTGAGGTGACTGTACCTGAGGGGCAACTTTTCGTCTTGGGTGACAATCGTCGTAACAGTACGGATAGTCGGCTGCTCGGCTGTATCGATCAAGAATCCGTTGTAGGCAAAGTTGGTTTTAGATTTTATCCATTGAATTCAATTGGATTTCCGAAATAATTGCATGATTAACTCACATTCTTTGGGGTATCTTATAAAGACTACTCAAAGAGGAGTGAATACAATGTTTAAAAAGGATAAGAGCAACGGGAAAAACAAAGACGCAAGGGCCGAATTAGCTGGGACAGAGTACACCGATGAACAGCGACACACGAACGAAGTTGCTTCCACTGCCTATAAGGGAAGTAAAAATGAAAAAGTGGATATCCAAAACGATCGACTGGAATCGGGCGGATTTTAGTCAACAACCTCTGCGAAAATGCAGAGGTTGTTTCTTTTTACAAGAACAAATACGCGAACATATGGTAAATTTAGTACAATGCAAAAGAGAAGGAGAACCTTTTTATGTCCGATTTTTTTAATAGAAAAATGAAAGAACTACATATTAAATTGAATGAGATTCAGAAATCTGCTGTCTTAAAAACGGAAGGGCCTTTACTTTTATTAGCATGTCCTGGATCCGGAAAAACAACGACGATGATTATGCGAATCGGTTATTTGATTGAGGAGAAGAATGTCAATCCGAAGCGCATAAAAGCGATCACTTTTAGCCGTGCGGCAGCGAATGACATGACCGAAAGATTTAAACGTTTCTTTCCGCACCTTGAATTAGTCGATTTTTCAACCATACATAGTTTGGCATTTAGTATTACAAGAACCTATTTGAATAAAACAGGAACCGAGTTTGAATTGATTGAAGGTGGCGGAAAAGGGAAGCAATCGCCCAATAAATCGATGCTACTGAAAGCATTATATAAAGAAGTGATTCGTGAAGAAGGCACTGAAGAAGAGTTGAGTTCACTTTCAACATTTATCAGCTTTCTTAAAAATAGAATGATTCCCTTTAATAAGTGGGAAAAAGTGCCGGGGCCATTCGAAAAGGCGGGAAGCATTGCGCTGAAATATGAACAATATAAAACCAGAACGATTGGACATCTGTTGCTTGATTTTGACGATATGCTAACAATAGCTGAACAAGCATTGCGTGTAGATGAACGGCTAACGGAGCGCTATCGAAGTCAATTCGATTATATTTTGACGGATGAAAGCCAGGATACATCGCTTGTGCAGCACCGAATTGTTGAGCATCTCGTCGCGCATCACGGAAATCTCTGCGTTGTGGCGGATGATGATCAGTCGATCTACACATGGCGTGGTGCGGATCCGACATATTTGTTGGATTTCAGGAAAGTGTATCCAGACGCCGAATTGCTTATGATGGAACAGAATTACCGTTCCTCAAAAGAAATCGTCGATACAGCTGCGAAATTCATTAAACGGAATAAGCATCGGTATAAAAAAGAGATGCACACTGAGAATAAAGAGAACGGACCTCTATTCATTAAACAATTCGAAGATCCAAAACAGCTCTTGGAATATGTTACGTATGAATTATTAGATGAGAAAAACTTGAATGAGGTCGCTATTTTATTCAGAAATAATTCCTCTTCAACAATGTATGTCAACGAACTTCATAGGCGAGGAATTCCTTTTTATATGAAAGATGCCGATGACAAGTTCTTTTCTCATTGGATTGTGGAAGATATCCTGAATTTCATGAGACTGAGTTTCAATGTTGAAAGGAAGGACATTTTTGCAAAGGTTGCTATGAAAATGAACTTGTTCATTTCACGAAAGATGTTGTCGGAGTTTGAAAGGAAAGCATCTTCCGGGAATGTCTTTGACGCGCTAAGGCAATCCGTACAACTTAAGGGCAGTCAAATTGAAAAATTGGCTGCCTATAAGGGAGTTTACGATAAAATTCCATCGATGCGCCCTGCACAAGTGATTCGGATGATCCGTTACGAGTTAGAATATGAGGAGGCGCTCAGAAGTCGTGCGCAGAAATTCGGCTATCGAATCGATAATCTGTTGGGCATATTAGATACACTTGAGGGAATTGCTTCTCAATTGCGGACGATGGTCGAATTTGCAAACCGCTTAAAGGAATTAGAAGCCGCGGTTCAGCAGGCGAAATTCAATCCTCCAAATAATGCATTGACATTGTCGACATTCCATAGTGCGAAAGGATTGGAATTCAGGCGTGTCTTCATGATCGACTTAGTGAAAGGAATCATTCCATCGGAAGAAGATGAAACTGATCCATTATTAATGGAGGAAGCAAGACGATTATTCTATGTTGGAATGACACGTGCAAAGGACCGTTTAGAACTGCTATCCTTTCAAAAACAGAATGGCAAGACGAAAGAGGATTCAAGGTTTGTGAATGAAGTGCGTGGACTTTTAATGAAACCGGAGGAGCGGAAAATGGGAAAACTGAAAAAGGTGCAGCCATCCATTCCGCTTGATCCCGATGGCATTCATGATTCGAATGAGTTGTATAAAGATATGCATGTCATTCACCGTGTGTTTGGAAGAGGAATTGTAGTAGAGATTGGCGAAGCGGAGATTCGTCTTCAATTTGGGGAGAATGAGAAGCGCCTCTCACTTGAGACGGTGTTGTCCAGACGATTATTGAAAAAGGTAGAGTCATGAGAGTAGCTCTGTTAGTTGGCTTTTCCGGAGCTATCGGTGCTATTTTACGTGTAAGCATAGGTGAGGTCGAATTCGGTTTCGGGGATTTCCCCGCTGCGACATTCGCAGTGAATATGGTCGGTACGTTTTTTTTATGCTTTCTAAGTGCCGGTTTCATCCAACGGTTGTGGGTTAATCATGAACTGCAAACAGCATTAACGACCGGGTTTTTAGGTTCCTTCACAACCTTTTCTGCTTTTAGTATGGAAACAGTGAGCCTCTTTCAAAATGGAGCTATTTTGACGGCACTTTTGTATGTATTGAGTAGCATTTTTGGTGGGATTCTGTTTGGTAACATCGGCATGAATTTGGGTCGGAAGGCGGGGAGAGAAGAATGACGATGATAGATCTACTTATCATTGGAGCGGGCGGTTTTATTGGCGCTGTCATTCGGTATATCGTTTCCGGAAAGTTTAATAAAGGGGGAAGCACCCTGCCGTACGGGACGTTAATTGTGAATTTAGCTGGGTCCTTGTTGATCGGTTTTGTAGTTGGATTAGACGTTCCAAGGCTGTTGACGCTATTACTTGTTTCCGGATTCGCTGGTGCCCTTACTACGTTTTCAACGTTGAATAAAGAGCTGCTACAGTTATGGACTGGAAAACGGAAAAAGCAATTCTTCAGTTATATTTTCCTAACTTATGGAGTTGGGATTTTAATGGCGTTCATTGGTTTTATTATTGGAAATTTATGACGATGTCGAATAATACTATTGACTTTTTCGTCAGGCATGGTAAGATTCAGAACATAAATAAAAGCAAAGACCATAATAAAATCAAATAGACTTTGGGAAGTTGGCGCAGTAATTCCGTTGTGGGCAGCAAATAGAGACTGAATGGGTAGGTGGAAATTCAGGCAGCAACAGGGATGAAATACACCAATGGATTTTTCCTTTTGAAATGAAGCGGATGGCAGATGTACTGTCGTCAAATAGGGTGGTATCGCGGAGAACTCCTTCGTCCCTTTTTAGGGGATGAAAGGGGTTTTTTGTGTTCAATATAGAATATAGGAGGAATGCATTATGTTTAAAATTAAAGCAATTCATACACCGTCATTTTGGGAATCGGTCACGCTTATTGTTGGGATCGTTCTGATGGTAAGTGTTTGCATCATAAAATTCGATGCTGTTCCTCATTTGCCGATACTATTATCGATTTTACTTTTGATCGGATTTGGCCTGCTTAAACGAATACCGTACCGTAGACTTGAAAAAGGTCTGGTCGAAGGTGCGGGAGCCGGGATGAGTGCTGTCTTTCTCTTTTTCTTCATCGGCATGCTTACAAGCAGCTGGATGATGAGCGGGACGATTCCTTCGTTAATATACGCAGGATTTCAATTAATAACTCCCACTTTCTTTTTTGCGATTGTTTTCATCGTTACCTCTATCGTTGGCATCTCAATTGGAAGTTCTTTAACGACTGTTGCGACAGTCGGTGTCGCTTTTATCGGGATGGCAAGTGTGCTTGAGCTTTCATTGCCATTGGCTGCAGGTGCAATCGTTTCGGGTGCGTTCTTCGGTGATAAAATGTCGCCGTTGTCCGATACGACTAACCTCGCATCCTCAATCGTCGGTGTCGACCTATTCGAACATATTCGCAATATGGGATGGACTACTGTCCCGGCATTTATCCTGACAACGATTTTCTTCGGTATTTTATCTCCGACCGTAACTATTAGGGAGTTCGATAGAATTGCTCTTTTTCAAGAAACGCTTTTGGAAACAGGAATGATTCATTGGTATACCGTAATCCCGCTTATAGCACTATTCGTTTTGACGATCAAAAAGGTGCCAGCGCTTCTGACATTGGCTATTAGCTCCGCAGTAGCGGTACTTCTATCATTTTTGCATCATTCTTATGGTTTTTCTGATGTATTGGAGATTTTATTTAAAGGATTCGTTTCCTCTACCGGAGTCCAAGATGTGGATAAACTGCTGACAGGCGGCGGTATGGAAAAGATGATGTTCACTGTTTCATTGGTATTACTTGCGTTAAGTATGGGAGGATTATTGTTTGTGTTAGGGATCATCCAAAGTTTATTGTCGCAAATTGAAATTTTACTAAAGAAAGTATCCTCTGTCATAATGGCTTCAGCTGTAACAGCTATCGGAATTAATGTACTGATCGGTGAGCAGTATTTATCGATTTTATTAACAGGGCAGGCGTTTCAATCATCATACGAGAAAGTTGGTCTGGCCAATAAAAATCTTAGCCGCGTCATGGAAGATGCGGGGACTGTGGTGAATCCGCTTGTACCGTGGAGTGTATGTGGGATTTTCATCTCGCAGGTGTTGGGAGTTTCAACAATCGAATATTTGCCATTTGCATTCTTTTGTTTGTTGTCTCCAATCTTGACGGTTCTTTTCGGATATATTGGGAAGACGTTGACACGTATTTCATAAAAAAACGGACAATTATGTACCGAATTAAGAAACACCAAGGAGATCGCATCCTTGGTGTTTTTTCATTTATTCAGCAGAAATTCTTCAGTATAGTTTGTGGCTTCCTTCAAAGCTTTCTCCTCAGCAGGAATTCGTACAGTCATCATCCAACAATTGAGGAGGGTGAATAAAACAGCTGTGAAAAATGCATTGAACATCAAAGGCAGTACAAGCAATTCAGTTGCGACGATTGTATAGTTGGGATGGCGGATCCATTTATATGGTCCTTTCCGCACCACCTCTGCATTGGGAAGGACGATGATTTTTGTATTCCAGAACTTCCCTAATGAGGCAAGGCACCATACCCTTAGTACCTGGGCTATTAGAAAGAACGTCAGGAGAATTGTCCAAATCGGCGATAGTTGACGATTGAAAAAGAATACTTCAACAAGCAAAGAGATGAAAAAGAGGATATGCATACCGACCATAATTGGATAGTGAGTTGCACCAGCTTCAAAAGCCCCTTGGCTCATCATCCATTTTTCATTCCGCCTTGCGATAAGCAATTCAAACAGCCGTTGAACGATGACAATTGAAATGACAATGCCAAATACCATCTATCTCACCTCAATTCCACTTCAACAACAGTAATTCACCACAAAATCCTGGGCCTAAAGCAGCCATTAAACCGTATTCACCGGGCTCAGGAGAAGATTCTATGAATCGTTTAAGAACGAATAGAATAGTTGGTGATGACATATTTCCATGATTGCGTAGAACGTCTCTTGAAATATTCGTTTTGGATGAATCGAATTCAAGAGCAGCCTCATAAGCCGTCAACACCTTCTTCCCACCGGGATGCGCGATGAAATGAGTAATATCGTCTTTTGATAAATTATTTGAACTCAGAAATTCATGTACAAAAGGTCCGAGCCAATTTGTAATGATTGACGGAATGCTTTTTGAGAAGACGACATATAGACCATTGTTTTTAATGTCCCAGCCCATGACATCCTCTGAATCAGGCATCAATTTCGATGAAGTGCCAATAATAGAAGGGACGGATGTGGTTACTGCAATTTCGGATTGTTCACCTGAAATTAGCGCACAAGCAACACCATCCGAAAAGAGGGACACTCCGACAAGATTACTTTTCGAATAATCGTCTTTTTGGAATGTTAAACTACAAAACTCAATAGATAGCACTAATACATTCGATTTTGGAAATGCTTTGCAATATTCATATGCTCGGCTAATTCCTGCAGCACCGCCCGCACAACCGAGTCCCCAAATTGGAATACGTCTTGTGTCATCACGAAAAGGAACAAGGTTCATGATGCGCGCCTCAATGCTTGGCGTTGCAATGCCTGTACTTGAAATGAAAAAGATTGCATCAATTTCAGATGGATCAACGGTCCTTGATAAAGTCCTTGAATTTTGTAGGCAGGCTTTTACGGCCTCAACACCTAAATGAACTGCATGTTGAATATATAAATCATTCCGCTCCTCAAAATCATGGGATTTACCATACCACTCAAGGGGCATGCATACATCTCGTTTTTCAATATCGCCATTTTGGAAGACTTTCAAAAGCCTTTCAATATCTTTGAATTTACGGCTGAAAAGGGAGCGGGTGAGTTCGACAGCTTGCTCCTGTTTAACCTCATGAGGGGGCAGAACAGTACTGACGGAAACAATTTTTGGCATGGATAGACCTCCGTTTATTTATGATTCTCTTACCTTTACCGAAAGATGTTAAACATATGCTTGTCCATTTGGAAGATGGGTCGTTCTATAAAATAAGTGTAGGAATTAATGTAGTTTATGAATGAGGAGGGAGGATTATGAAAGCCCGGCAAATGAGCGGGCTTCAATTAGGAGGGATTACAGTATTACATAAATCACGAAGTTTCTTCATGAAATTTTCATTGTTTTCTTTAGAACGTTTTTTTGGACCTCGTAGCCTTCCGCCTGAAGCTCGAATTTTTTGTGCAGTATGGCGAGCGAAAAGAAGTTGATCAATATTCTCTTCAGTATAGCGTCTACCATTCTGATCAATCGGATGTCCTTGTTTTGCTAATACCATTGCGGCTAAACCGTAATCCTGTGTAACAACGATGTCCCCTTTATTTACACGGTTCACCAAAACAAAATCGACTGCATCCGCACCTTTAGAGACAATTACAGTCTCGGCTCCGTCCCGATGCATTTCATGTGCGGTGTCACAAATGAGAATACATGGAATCTTGAATTGTTTCGCAATGGAAATCGTTTCGGTTACTACAGGACAACCATCTGCATCTACAAAAATCGTTACCATTGTCACGACCTCTTTTCTATTTTAAAGTATGTTAGCTCGTTGAAGCGCCATACTGTAAAAGGATTGATGTCTACTATATCATATTCAAAAGTTTTAATTTAATTCGAAGAGGGAGTGACAATGGCGTCCGAATATTCACTTCACTGTGATTCTGCCGTTATCCGATTTCAATCGAATCTGATATTCTTCCGCGCCGAAACGAGTACGGGAGTTTCGATCTCCATACACATCAATCCGTCCATGGCCAGTTTTTGCATGGATGATTGCATTTGTAGGTTTGCGGGTAGATCTAATTTCAATACTTCCATTATCCGTCTCAAAAGTGATATTGCGGTCAAGATGTTCCGCATCAAGCTTTATGCGACCATTATCTGTGATGGCAACTAATTCGCCTTCCACTTGCTCGAGCTCAATCCGTCCATTGTCCGACTCGGCATGGATTGAATCAGCTTCGACATGCCTCATCATCACTCGTCCGTTATCCGTCTTCGCCTTCAGTCGGTCACTTTGTACTTTCGAAATTTCAATTCGTCCGTTATCGGTTTCCGCATTAAGTGTAGTGGCTGCCAATTCAGCTAACTCTATCCGTCCATTATCCGTGAATGCCTCGATTGTTTTACCAATCAGCTTCTCAGCTTTAATGCGCCCATTGTCGGATTTCATTGAAATGGATTGGTAGAGCTTTTTCGGAATGAACACGTTCAATGCAACCTCCCTCGTATTGAAGTTGAAGATGAATAGCCAGAGCCCTTTCTTTTTCAATCTTACTCGCAACGTTTCTTCGAAAACATCAGCAAAAAACTCCAATTTGTCGTTGGGATTGACAAGTTCAATTTTCGTTTCATCGTTATCAGAAGGAAAAACGGACAGGGTGCCATGAAAAACATCGATATCAACCTTCGTGTAGCTATTGTCTTGAATTGTTATCACTTCACTTGAAGGTGAAGTGGATAGCCTTGTACCTTGTGATACTTGGGGCTCTTCAAATGGATAGGCGTCTAAAAGCTCCGTCGCAATTTTTTGCGGTGACCCAAGAGAAGCGGCAATTTCAGCTTCCGTTTTTCCATCATTTCTCCCGTTTGAAAAATACTCACGAATATCTTGAAGAATATCGTTTCTTTCTTCCATCGGTAGTCTTTTCAAGGCTTGCTCAAGTTCGTTAATAAATTGGTTCTCAGTCATTTTGAACGCCCTCCTCGATTAATTTATTTACACCTTCCGTGAAACTGCGCCACTCATTCAGTTGCTCATGTAAGTACTCCCGCCCTGTATCCGTCAACGTATAATATTTACGGGGAGGCCCTTCGGATGATTCCTGTAAATAGGTCGTGAAATAGCCTTCTTTCGTCAAACGGCGCAATAGGGGATAAACGGAACCTTCGGAAATGGAAATCTGGTCTGAAATTTTCTGGACCAATTCATACCCATAACGGTCTTGTTTATCCAATAGAACAAGGACGCATAAATTTAAAACGCCTTTTTTGAATTGAATATTCACCAATAACCCTCCTTTTTCAGTACTGTGTAATGAATACTACTGTGCTTAGGTGTAATATATCACATGGTATTGTTCATTGCAAGGTACTGTAAGTAAGATTTTTGAGAAAAGATAATCTTTCAAAATGAAATATTTATGGTAGACTATTTCTATAGTCGAAATATATTAGCATTTAGGGGGAATTGTTTTGTCGAATGTTGTAAAAGTCATTTTTTCTGATGATGTACTTGTAACAGAAAACAATGCAGTAAAAAACTTTGTAGACAATCAAAAGGCAGGGCATTGTTCAGTCCTTATTAATGACGAGCAATATGTTGTCATTAAAAGTGACGACAAAAAGAAAACATTGGAAAATGTTAGATCCACAGCAGGAAATATTTCTCGTGACCTTACGTCTCAAAAAGTTGAACAAGCAACTGTTCAAGGGGCTGCACTTGAAGCAGCGTATTCTGATTTGAATAAAGAAGATGTGGCTGTTGCATTTGTTGAAGGATGGGAGTTAGGTTCTTATCAATTCACGGCTTACAAATCGGATGCTGAGTCGGCAAAGACTGCAATCGAAGTAGAAGGCGATTTGCATTCCTCTGTTGAACTTGGAAAAATCCGTGCTGCAGCAACTTCATTTTCACGTGATTTGATGAATGAACTATCAGATGTGTTGAATCCCGAAACGTATCCAGAGGTCCTTAAACAACAGTTTGAAGGGAAAGACGTCAATATAACCGTTCACGGCAAAGAGCAGCTTGAAGAGATGGAGATGAACGGTCTCCTGACGGTTTGCCGAGGCAGTAAATACAAGCCTTCATTAGTTGAAATCCGCTATGAAGGAGATGCGTCTAAACCACTTGTAGCTCTTGTCGGAAAAGGCGTTACATTCGACACAGGCGGAATCAGTCTGAAGAGCGGTAAAGACTTGAGCAGCATGCGTATGGATATGGGTGGTTCAGCGGCGGTTGCCGGAGCAATGCAGCTCTTGGTTGATTCAAAGGCGAAAGTGAATGTCATTGCGCTCATTCCAATGGTTGAAAATACTCCGGATGCAAATTCCGTATTCCCTGGTGAAGTGATCCGTTATAAAAACGGCAAAACAGTTCAAGTGGGTAACACAGACGCTGAAGGTCGACTGATCTTGGCAGACGCTTTAATCCGTGCAGGTGAACTAAATGCAGAATACATCGTTGATATCGCGACGTTGACTGGAGCGATTGTTGCTGCGTTAGGTTCAGAAATCGGTGGCGTATTCGGCGACGAAGAATTGTCTTTCGTCATGAAAAAAGTTGGCGACCAAAACGGCGATTACGTATGGCCGATGCCGTTGGTTGAAGCATACGACAAGTCACTCGCAAGCGATTATGCAGACATGAACAATATCAGTTCAATGAACTTCGCAGGCTCCATTACGGCAGGTCTTTTCCTACGTCGTTTCGTGCCGGAAAACAGCAAATGGTTGCACGTCGATATGGCGGGTATGATGAGCAAGTCAAGCGCATCAGGCTATTATGCTAAATCTGCAACAGGTTACGGTGCAAGACTTTTGGCTGATTACACTGTAGAAGTTTCGAAATAATACAGGACGAAGGGGATATATGTTCAATTTGAACATATATCCTCTTTTTGCATTGTAAATTTAGTTGAATTTGTATAGAATGTATGGAAATATCTGTTTCTTACGGAAAGCGAATTAACTAAACACATTTTAAGCGAGTTCCCGTAGAACTACGTTGAACTCCCATAGGATGCGAACGATGGCTTCCCATAGAACAACAGTGACTTCCCATAAGACGCTGCGGACATCCCGTAGACCTGGGGAAACTTCCCGTAGAGTTCTGTTGACTTCCCATAGAACAAGGTCAAGTTCCCATAGAACCGCAGCGACTTCCCATAGACCACAGTCAACTTCCCATAGAACCACCGCAATTTCTAAAAAGGGGGGATTATTCATGATATATGTAGTAAGACATGGCCAAACGGACTGGAATAAAGAAAGAAAAATGCAGGGGAGAATGGGTTTACCGTTAAACGAAGATGGAATCGAACAAGCCGAAGAATTAAAGGGAAAATTACAGCAAGTAAAGTTTGATTTTGTTTATTCTTCCCCACAAGAAAGAGCTGTGGAAACAGCGGAGATTATTACCGGGGTATCTGCTGTGGTAGATGATCGATTGGATGTATTTGATTTAGGTGAAGCTGACGGCTTACCAGTTGGTGAAGTAGAGGTGGTCGGGGCATTACCGGATTCCTCTATTTATAAAGGAGTTGAATCACCAACTGATTTTGTTAAAAGAGTATTTGATTTTATGACAGAGCTTGAAAAACTTTGTGGGGATAATGAATTGAATGTGCTCATCACCGGTCACAGATGTACCACAGGTTGTATTGGAGCCTATTTCAAAGGGATACCAACTGATGGAAATGTACTGAAATTCTCTTCTGACACGGGAGAATATAAGACCTATTCTTTCAAGTAACACAAATGAGGGGGAAATGACTTTGGGCCAAAATACAACAAAAGTATACACACCACCTAAACATTTTGTTTCAGCAGCAACGATAGTACTCAATGAAAAAAAAGAAATATTATTAATTAAAGGACCCTTGAGAGGTTGGGAAATGCCGGGTGGAGTCGTTGAGGAAGGCGAATCTTTGAAAGAAGCGGCGATAAGAGAAACAAAAGAGGAGTCAGGTATTGAAATTGAAGTACTAAAGTTTTGTGGAATATTTCAGAACGTAAAAAAATCAATTTGTAATACCTTGTTTTTAGCTAAGCCAATCGGAGGCCAATTAACAACTTCAGCAGAGAGTATAGAGGTAGGATTTTTTCCTATCGAACAAGCTTTAGAGATGGTAACTTTAGGAAACTTCAGGCGAAGAATTGAATACTGTCTTGATGACAGCAAACAACCTTTCTATGTGGAATTTTAGTGGAAGGGAAGTGTGAATCAACGCATGAAATGCGAATAAAACTAAAAGAGTATATCAGCGACTATCTAAAACTATGGGACTTTTACGGAGTTATTCAAGTGGTTAAAAAAGGGGAAGTGCTTTTTGAAAATGCATATGGCTTTGCAAATATCGAGTTTGGAATAAAAAATAATATGGACTCGCGCTTCTCGATTGCTTCTATGTCAAAGCAATTTACAGCCTTTGCAATTATGCAACTATATGATAAGAGAATGCTGGATATCGATAAGCCTGCAAATCTATACCTCCCCGCCGATATGCAGATTGACGAGTCAATTACTGTTCATCAGCTTTTAACGCACACCTCGGGATTACATAATTTCACTAACTTTGAAGATGATTTTTTTGGCGGTTATAACAGAATGAATTATTCACGAAACTATTTTTTCCGGAAGTATATTAATAAAAAACCAACAAAGCCGGTGAGAACGGTATTTGATTATAATAACTCAAACTATAATTTGCTTGCATGGATTATTGAAAATGTTTCGGGGGAGTCATACGATGATTTTCTAACAAACCATATATTCCTGCCTTTATATATAATGAACAGCGATGTTGATGATGGTTGTAAACCATTAAAAAACAGATCATGTAACTACGTAAAAGATTTTGATGAAACAATCAAAAGCCCGTATTTTAATGAAAAGTTCAGCATCGGCGCAGGTGCCATCGTTTCAAACTGTAAGGATTTGTACAAATGGTATACCTGTTTACGGAATCGAAAACTTCTTTCCGAGGATGCGTATACAAGATTCTTTAGCGTGAACCAAAATAATTACTGTTATGGCCTGGTGCATCATCATGTCTACGGAACAGACAGATATTCGCACGGCGGAGATCACCTTGGGATCAGCACTTATATGCAGAGTTTTTTCGATGAAGATATTTGTATCATCATTCTTTCCAATAATGAAGCGATAAATCAGTACAGACTGGGAAATGCAATTTCAGATATTCTTCATCATGTTAATGGAGCTCCCCCAACTAAGCATAAAGAGATTCCAATCGAGGAGTGTCAGCTTAAAAAGTATTGCGGAACATACTTGAAGGATAGGATTGAAGTAGAGTTCATTAATGGCAAATTATACTTTACGAGATTTGCAGGAAATCTTCACATTGAAATCTACCCAGTAGGCGAAGGGAAATTTGTCAGGAGGTATTACGATCAAATCGAACCTTACAATATTGTAGAAATGGAAAATGGCAAGATGTCGTTTTTCGGATATGAAAAATAAAAATAAAAAGGGGATTTTTACATGCAAGATTTCCAATACAAAATAGTCAACATACCAGCGTACCGGGCAATCGGATTAAAGTGGGATGGCCCGTACACAGAAGTGAGTACTTTGAAAGAAATAATTTTCAGCATGAGTAGTAGAGTTAATGAGTTAGAGCATGCAGTCAATCCGAAGGTGCAGCAAGGACTGTCCTACCATCTACGTCCTGATGGGTTTGTACATTATTCCGTGTATGAAGTTAGCGAAGAACAGCAAATTCCAGAGGGGATGAGGGAAATACATGTACCTGAAATGACTTACTTAATGATCCATCATCAAAAAGAACAGAACATCGGTCAGACTTATGACAATATCTTTTATTGGCTGAAGGAAAGTGACTATGAGCCATTGAGGGAGCCTGATGTTGAGTATTTTGATCGTTTACCGATAAAACACGAAAGATATCCGCATGATCGCGATGTTAACCATCCCCACTTTGATATTTTAATCCCTATTAGCAAGAAGTTGACTAAATGAAAAGAGTGGTGTTGGCGCTTTTTGTAATTTCATTGTTCATAGTTTCAATAATATTTATATCGACAGTATTTGTTTCTAACAAAAAAGAAGCAGAATCACTAATTTATAAGTCTACCGAATATACAAAATCACATAAATGGGATGAATATGTGGAGCTCTTCGATTATGAACCTGAAGTTAGTGAGCATTTATTATTCTTTTTAAAAGATGGTGAGGATCAGGGGAAGCAGGATGGAATTCACGGTATTCAGGATATAAAAGTAGTGAGTATGGAATTGACAAGTGACCCGGAGTTTATATCAAAAGGCGACTATGTGTATGACGTGCTATTGGATATGAAGGTTCTTAATCCTTCTGAATTTCATATCAACGGAGTTTCCCGTCATATTTATGTTCTGAATAGGGTAGGCGAAGGTCTGAAGATAGAAACTGTATATTTGGATAAAATGTATGAGCATAAATAATAAGCATTGTGAGGATTTATCTATGGATCAACTAACATTTAAGGCATACCAAAATTATTTAGCGTTAAAATACAAAAAAGGTCGTACATCCACTGGTTTATTTATGAAATTAGTCGAAGAAATTGGTGAAGTTGCTGAAGTCCTAAACCAGCAAGAAGGTCGGAAATCAGCTACATCAGACACTTCCCTGGAAAAAGAGTTAGTTGATGTCATCCATTATGCGATAGCCATTGCAAGTATCAATCAAATTGATTTGTCAAAAGCAATTATAGCAAAGGATAGGCAGGCCACAGTTAAATATAATCAATCTCCGAATTTAGAAGAGTATTTGAAAATGAATTGAAATAGAAAAGGACATAACATATTTTATTTTAACCATATGTTATGTCCTATATGTTTTTATTTTATTCACTCACAAACAACAATCTGTCGTTCGAACGTTCCCTTTTTCGCAATACATCGATCTACAATTTCAAATCCTGCCTTAGTAATCATATGATCCATCGGCTCAATCGTCACGACAACTAATTTCGAAGTTATCCGCCTAGCATTCCTTAAAATGTCTAACTGTCCTTCTGCAGTGATATGTGTAAACAAGTTATACGGCATGTCGATAATCGCAGCATCATATGTATTCGTTACTTCGGAAATAGGGCCAATGACAACTTCACCTTCCAATCCGAAGTGCGCAAGGTTTTTCCTTGAACCGAGACAAACGAGAGGGTTGATATCTCTTCCGACGATGTCGATACCCATGGAACGGGCTTCGACCAACACAGTCCCGATGCCGCAGCAAGGATCGATCGCGCGGATTCCTTCAGGGTGAGGGACTGCAATGTTGGCGACTGCCCTCGCGACCCGCGTACTTAGTGCTGTGGAATACATATGGGGCTTTTTCATATGAAATCGCCAAATGGGCTCGCTTTCTTTGAGAATGCCGAAATACCAAACTTCATCTAATAAAACGATTCCAAAATTTACTTCGGGTTCTAACAAATCGGCTTCCCCTTGAATCACTTCACCGATTTCCCGCTCGATAGAACGCCTTTCCGGATGATGGAGTTTTGGTGTGGTTTCAAGGGCAATTGAGTTAAGGGATGTCACTTTGAATGTTTTATGTGTGGCGAATTCGGATGCATGTCCTTTTAGTTCATTCAAGTCGTTCCCGGAAAAGATGACTTCCAAGCGCTCTTTCATGAAAGGGCTCCTGCTTGGATCGATTTCCACTTTGCTCTTTATGACGTTTGATGGGCTGTCGTAGCCAAAGAATGCCCTCATTTCCAAACGGCATAACTCATGTTCATCTACTTGCCGGACATAAGTGTAGATGAATTCCTTATTCAAAACTTCAAAGGCTTGTTTCAATTTGTAGCCTCGATCGCTACAAGCAGGTTGAAGATGAATCGATAGGCAAGGTCCATTGCATCTGTAATTGGCATTTCTTTAGTAAAACCTTCCAACTGGTCGAGGGGGATATTAACATCCCATAACCCGTCTTTATCGGAAAACATGGCACTGAATGTCTTAGATCCAACCTTCGCGTCCAAATAGTCTTTTAAAAAAGGACCCCATTTCTTTTGCACTTTCAATCCAAACAAAACTGTAGTTGTCTGGAATACATCATCCGTTTCCAATGCCATGCCGTCAACACCTATTGTTTCGAAGGTACTTGATTCGACATACACAAATTCGTCGATGTTTCTTGAAAAATAGGAAACCGGTTCATTCATAAAAGTCCCATTTTCTTCTTTGATTACCTCTTCTGTCTCTTTCAAACATCTTTCAATGACAGTAAAGCTCCACCCTTTATATTCAACTTCATCGTTTTCATTAAGTAACCCTTGTTTGGCAGCATAATCTTTTTCAATCGGGAATAATGGTTCGTTCTCAGCAACCAATTGCTCAATTTTCTCTTTTAACATGAGAGACACTCCTTTTCACTCTATAGTATACCGTAGATCATCTATATTTTGCCCGTATTTTCCCCCGGATACCAAGGGTTCAAATGAATGAGCACTTCATCCACGTCGGCATGTTCGTTGATGATCAAGTTCCGGATCTCGCTTGAGATATCATGCCCTTCCTGAATCGTCATCGTTCCTGGAATCCCGATTCGCAAATCAACAAGAACATAATGTCCATGCTCACGTGCACGTAAACGGTCAATGCGTTTTACTTCAGGAATCGTTCGAATAAGGGCAGCAAATTCCCTCAGGCGATCTTCCGACACATTCTTTTCCATTAGAATATCCATTGCTTCTTTTCCGATTTCATAGGCAAGTCTTAGAACAAGAATGGAGACGATTACTCCAGCGAATGGGTCGCCATAGGCAAGGAAAGAAATATCGTACGCATCACCAATTAGCGCCAACCCGATTCCGACGACTGCTGCGAGGGAGGCATATACATCTGCCAAGTGATCATAGGCAGTCGCAATGAGCCCTTTGCTGTTCACTCTCTTACCGATACGCATTGTGTATATATAGAGCGCTTGCTTCCAAATAAGAGATATGATTGCAGTAATTAAAGCAATGACGCTTGCTTTTGCAGGTTCTTCGAAAAATGTTTTCACAGCTTCATAACCGATGTAAATAGCTGCTACACCAAGGATGATGGCAACAATACCGGATCCGATAACTTCTGCTTTTCCATGGCCATAAGGGTGGTCTTCATCCGCTGGCCTTTGCGAATAGCGCATGGATGTTAAGGCGGCAGCAGACGCAACGACATCTCCTGCGTTATGGAAACCGTCAGCGAGTAAAACAGGACTGTTGAAAAGAGTACCAACAAGGATTTTTAACACGGTCAAAACAATATTGCTCATTAAACTAATCCATATTGCAAATACGGATGCGATGGAATGGTTTTGTTTTGTTGTCATTTATCTTGCCTCCAATCTCATTTTCCCCAGGGAAACAAAAACCCCTGACATATTGTTGTCAAGGGCTAGTAGGAATAAACCATATAATTTTGTTTGTCATTGTATTTAGTCATTTTCATCACTCTTTTGCAGTCAGTTATACAAGCATATCACTTAGGTACAAGTCTATCAAGAATTTGGCGATTGTTTTGGAATGCATTGCAATAGGTAAGTTAAATCATTATAATACAATAAAATGAATAAAAATACATATTGGAGGTTGATTATACATGAAGCTTTGGGGAGGACGTTTTACAAGTCGTGCGGATCAAATAATGGAGCAATTCAATACGTCATTGCCGGTGGACCATAGACTTTTTCGTGAAGACATCGCGGGCAGTTTAGCCCACGTAACAATGCTTGTCCATAGTGATTTGCTGACGCCGGAAGAAGGGGACTTGCTCATTCAAGGTCTTGAATCGATTCTTCATGATATTGAATCTGGGAAGTTAGTGATTGAAGGGGATTATGAAGATATCCATTCTTTTGTAGAGATGCATTTGACGGGGCGAATCGGGGAGACGGGCAAGAAACTTCATACAGCACGCAGTCGAAATGATCAAGTGGCAGTCGATATGAGGTTATATGCAAAGAATAAAGCGGTTGAGGTGATGGATGGACTTCAGGCGTTAATTGATTCATTGTATGCAAAAGCGAAGGCGAATAATGTCATCATGCCAGGTTATACACATTTACAACGTGCGCAAGTCGTTACGTTTGGTCATCATTTAGGTGCTTATGAGCAAATGTTCAAACGAGATAAGAAACGTGTCGGGAATGCGCTTGAATTGTTAGATGAAAACCCGTTGGGATGTGGTGCGCTTGCAGGCACGACACATGCCATCGATCGTGAAGTGACAACGGCTCTTTTACGCTTTGAAAAGCCAGTCGATAATTTTTTAGATGGGGTTAGTGACCGCGATTATATGTTGGAACTTATGTCCGATTTCTCAATCATCATGATGCATTTAAGCCGATTGAGTGAAGAACTGATTTTATGGAGCAGCCAAGAATTCAAGTTTATTACAATGGCGGATGCCTATTCGACAGGCAGTAGCATCATGCCACAAAAGAAAAATCCAGATGCAGCGGAATTGATACGCGGGAAGACGGGAAGAGTATACGGTTCTTTATTCGCTTTATTGACGACGTTGAAAGGATTGCCTCTAACTTATAATAAGGATATGCAGGAAGATAAAGAGCAATTTTTCGATGCGCTCGATACAGTGCTTGATTGCATGGAAATCATGTCCAAGGTGATTGATACGTTGCAAGTGAATGCGGAGAATATGAAGGCGGCAATTAAAGCAGGATTCTTGAATGCAACTGAAGTGGCGGATTATTTGGTGAGCAAAGGGACACCATTCCGCGATGCGCATGAAATCGTAGGGAAAATCATTATTTATTGCGAAGCAGAGAAAAAGGCGATTGAGGATTTGACCGTCCAGGAGCTATTGATATTTAGCGAAAAGATAGATAATGATATTTACGACTATATCGATTATGAAAACATTTTGACGAAAGGGAATAAGGGGTTAATGAAGGAAGTAGGGAGTTAAAGCATCACTAAAAATGATTTTCGCCAGAACTACCCATGCTGACGTGTAGTTCTGGCGATTTTTACTGGAATGTTTATCCTTCCATACTGCAAACCACTTGCCCAACGGCTTTAGCTGCAACAAGGAGTGCATCTTCGTCGATATCAAATTTCGGGTTATGGTTGAAATACGGTTTTTCAACGCCTTTAGGAGTACAACCAATATAAAAGAAACAAGCTGGAAATTTCTCCGCATAGTAAGCAAAATCTTCGGAAGGGGCCATTGGAGGCACTTCTTTCACATCTGTAAATTCTTTCACATTCGCATTTTTCAGTACGTTAGCCACTTTTTCCGTAAGATCAGGATTATTGTATAACGGCGGATAATCCGGTGTATACGTCAAATCACATTGAACATCGAACTCCGCTTCAAGTCCTTTGACGAGCCGTTTGACTTCCCGTTCAATCGTATCTTTCGTCTCGACCGTCATATAACGGATATCACCTTCAAGCACGACACTGTCTTTAATAACATTAAAAGTTCCAGCACCGTCAAACGAGCCAATTGTGATAACTCCGATGTCAAATGGACTGAGTCTGCGGCTTATAACTGTTTGAACAGCAGTTACGAAGTGAGCACCCGCAACAATTGCATCATTTGCCAGGTGAGGAGATGAACCATGCCCGCCTCTACCTTGTATTTTTAATTTCATGTACGCCCGTCCATTGAATGCATACCCTTTGTTGTAGGCAATCGTTCCGGCTGGTCCCATAGGGAGTAAGTGAATGCCAAATACTTCATCCAAATCATCCAACAATCCGGATTCTACAATGCTTTTTGCTCCACCTGGCGGAACTTCTTCGGCATGCTGATGAATTATTTTAATCGTGCCGGAGAGTTCCGATTTCAATTGAATTAAACAATCTGCAAGTATTAACAGATAGGCTGTATGCCCGTCATGTCCACATGCATGCATGACACCTTCATTTTTCGACTTGAATGGTACATCCGCTTCTTCAACTATCGGAAGCGCGTCAAAATCTGCGCGCAATCCAATTGTTTTCCCGGGTTGTCCACCTTTAATTGTCACGATAATTCCGTATCCATTCCCGACATTCGTTTGTATTTCGACGTCTTTGCCTTTGTAAAAGTCCGCGATATATTGTGCAGTTTTTTCTTCCTTAAATGATAACTCAGGGTATTCGTGTAAAAATCGACGGATTTTTATCATTTCATCTTTTCGCTCGTCCAGCATTTTCATTAATTTTTCTTTCACCTTAAACGCACTCCTTTATTAAGCTACACTGGAACGACGTTTACCATTGCTTGAGCGAATAGCCAAAACGTCAGAACTCCAAATACGATTCCTGTAATCAGTTTATTTGTGCCTTTATAAGTAGTTGTTATACATTGTTCTCCTTTTTAACGTTCAATAAATATATTGTTTACATGAACATGGATTCTATGTAAGCATCAGTAAGGAGAGAAATAAATTGTAAGTACTTAAATAAAAAAAGGAGCCATTCGGCTCCTTTTTTCATCCCATTATATGATATCCACCATCAACGTAAATTACTTCTCCAGTAACTCCGCTTGATAGGTCGCTCAACATCGCGATCGACATCTTCGCTACTTCCTCGTTCGTAATATTGCGCTTCAGAGGAGCCTTCTCTTCGATCTGACTTAAAATCTTATTGAATGAAGGAACGCCTTTCGCAGACAATGTACGTACAGCGCCCGCTGAAATCGCATTCACACGGATTGCTTCTTTCCCTAAATCATTTGCCAAGTAGCGGACGGACGCTTCAAGCGCTGCCTTCGCAACTCCCATCACATTGTATCCGTCAAGAACGCGTTCAGCTCCCAAGTAGCTCATCGTTATGATTGAGCCGCCTTCCGTCATAAAACGACGTGCTTCCCTTGCTGTTGCAACAAGTGAATAAGAACTCGAATCTTGTGCAAATGCATAGCCACTTCTTGTAGTATCCACAAAATCATTTTTCAAGTCTTCAGCATGTGCAAAAGCAATGGAATGTACGACACCATGGATTGTGCCAAGCGTTTCGCCGATCAATGTGAAAGCATGCTTGATGCTTTCATCTTCATTAACATCACATTGTACGATCATTTTGGGCTCAAGGCCGTTGCTTTCCAATGCTTTTTGAAGTTTGGCAAGGGAACGTTCCTTACGATACGTGAAAATGACGTTTGCTCCAACTTCAAATAGAGATTTTGCCACTCCCCAAGCAATGCTGCGTTCATTCGCCACACCCATAACGACAATATTCTTGCCTTTTAATTTTAATAAATCCACAATTAGTCCTCCTTAAAAAGCTATCACCTAATATTAGTACCTGATAATAACAAAATTATAACATACTCTCTCTCAATTCAACACTCCAATTCATCGTATGTGCATAAATTCCGTATAATTATTTATAAAAATACAGTTGACTTTATAATTATGCATGCGTATACTACTTTTAATGGCAAAAGGAGTGGGGACATGAAGATTGGAATTATAGGCGCCACAGGATACGGAGGCCTTGAATTGATGCGGTTCCTGCACAATCATCCGGAAGCGCAGCAAATCGATTTATACACATCTTCTGAAGAGGGGACGCTGTTTTCAACGAAGTATCCTCATACAACCAATTTGTATGATCAACCGCTGTTAAAGATCGACCAAGAGCAGTTGACCGACTATGATGTCCTATTTACTAGCACGCCTGCAGGGGTTACAAGTCGTTTATTGCCCCCGCTCATCGGCAGCGGGCCGAAGTTAATTGACCTGTCGGGTGATTTTCGGTTAAAGGAAGCGGAGGACTATGAACACTGGTATAAGAAGACGCCCGCGCCTAAAGAAGCCATTGAGCAAAGCGCATACGGTCTAACAGAATGGAATAAAGAAGCAATTCGGAAGGCTGATCTAATTGCGAATCCCGGTTGTTATCCTACGGCGGTACTTTTATCTTTATTGCCACTTATCAAAGAGTGGCTCATTGATCCAAAAGGACTGATTATCGATGCGAAAAGCGGAGTGTCAGGGGCGGGGAACACACCCGGACCGATGACGCATTTCAGTGAAACAAATGAAAATCTATCAATTTATAAAATTAATCAACACCAGCATATCCCTGAGATCGAGCAGGGAATCGAACTGTTTGGCAACCAGAAAACACCAGTGACATTTACAACGCACCTCGTTCCGATGACGCGTGGAATCATGTCAACAAGCTATGCGCCCCTATCAGAATGCGTTACAGAAGAGAAGCTCCTCGATTGTTTGAGAGAGTATTATGACGGGATGCCGTTCATCCGTGTCATGCCTGAATCTGCCAAGTTTTGTACGAAGCAAGTGTACGGCACGAATTTCTGTGATATTCACGTGAAAGTGGATCCGCGGACGAACCGGGCCACCATCGTTTCAGTCATCGATAATTTGGTGAAGGGTGCGGCTGGGCAGGCGATTCAAAATATGAACGTATTATTCGGATTGAAAGAAACTACAGGATTGAATGAAGTGCCGCTATTCATTTAAAGAGGAGGAAAAGGTATGACAGTTGCCATCCAACAGGCAAAACATGTTTCGGGTACAAACATCACTTCACCGAAAGGGTTCAAAGCAGTCGGAATCCATTGTGGATTAAAGCATAAAAAATACGATTTGGCGGTTTTACTTAGCGAGGTTCCCGCAAGCGTTGCAGGTGTTTTCACAACGAATGCGATTCAAGCTGCGCCCCTTATCGTAACGAAGGAAGCGGTTCAAAAAGGGAAGATGCAAGCGGTCATCATCAATTCGGGTAACGCGAATGCGTGCACAGGGAAACAAGGGATGTTGGATGCACTGACGATGCAGGAGAAGACTGCCGAAAAATTCGGCATCGCAGCCAATCTTGTCGGAGTCGCTTCAACTGGCGTTATTGGTGAAAAATTGAATATGGAGCCATTGTTGAATGGGATTGAGAAGTTGAATCCAGTTGATAGTTTGGAAGGTTCGATTCAATTCTCGCAAGCTATTTTGACGACTGACACCGTTATGAAGAATACGGTCTACCGAATGGAAGTTGACGGCAAAGAGGTTATGATTGCAGGCACCGCAAAAGGTTCTGGGATGATCGAACCGAATATGGCTACAATGTTAGGCTTCATAACGACTGACGCAGAAATTGAATCCATCCATTTGCAGGAAGCGTTGAAGGCAGTGACGGATGTAACGTTCAATTCGATTACGGTGGATGGGGACACTTCAACAAATGATATGGTCCTTGTCCTTGCGAACGGTATGGCGGGAAATTCCACTTTGACCCCTGCTCATCCTGATTGGAATGCCTTCGTTCAAACACTACATGCTGTCGCTCAAGATTTAGCAAAAATGATTGCAAAGGACGGAGAAGGGGCAACGAAACTGATTGAAGTGGAAGTAAATGGGGCACTTTCGGATATTGAGGCTCGAAAAATCGCTAAAACGGTTGTTGGCTCTCCATTAGTTAAAACTGCGGTTTTCGGCTGTGATGCGAACTGGGGAAGAATCATTGCGGCAGTCGGGTATAGCGGTGCATCCGTGGACCCTGCAGGAATTTCTATCACGATCGGCCAAACTTTAGTCGTGAAAGATGGCGAGCCTGTCATCTTTTCCGAAGAACAGCTACTTCTTTATTTAAAACAGCCCGAAGTGAAAATCTTTGTGGATCTGAATAAAGGGAGCGGCCATGGAATCGCTTGGGGGTGTGATTTGACATATGACTACGTCCAAATTAATGCATCATACCGAACGTAAGCGGATTGTTATCAAATTAGGTGGCAGCATGCTTGAGCGTTTGAGTGATGAGTTCTTCATGAAATTTATGGAGCTGCGGAATGAGGGCAATGAAATTATCATCGTCCACGGTGGGGGCCCGTTCATCAATGAAGCTCTGAAGAAAAATGGCATCGATTCAAAAATCGATGACGGTATCCGAGTGACATGCGAAAAATCCATAGCAATTGTGAAGCAAGTATTGGTTGGAGAAGTCAACACTTGTCTCGTCCATCAGTTGAACCAGAAAGGTATTGAAGCAATCGGTCTTAACGGATTTGACGGAAAATTGTTGGAATGCTCAATGTTAGACGAGAAACGATACGGCTTTGTGGGGGATATCCAGTCGGTGAACAATAAAATTATTGAAAAGCTGTTTGCTGCAAGTATTGTGCCGGTGATTTCATGCTTAGGTGCTACTAACGATGGGATTGCACTTAACGTAAACGCTGATACGGTTGCAAGTAAGGTTGCACTCGAGATCGGCGCAAATAGTCTGCTGCTCGTTACAGACACACCAGGCATTAAGATTGATAGCCAACTTCAGCAGGTGGCATCCCCAAGTCAACTATCTGAATGGGTCGGAACCGGGGATATATATGGAGGAATGATTCCTAAAGTGAACGCCGCGATTGCTTGCCTAAATGCAGGCATTCCAACTGTTCAAATCGTAGATCAATATCTGACAGGCACGATGATTGCATATGAGGAGGTGCTGAATTGAGCTTTTTATTCAATAACTATTCAAGGCGGCCCATCCATATTGTAAGCGGGAAGGGAACGGTTGTTAAAGATGACAAAGGTAAGGAGTATCTGGATTTCATAAGTGGCATCGCCGTAGTCAGCTTAGGTCATGCCCATCCAGCGATTGTCGATATAATCAAAGAACAGAGTGAGAAGCTTTGGCATGTCTCTAATCTATTTGAAAGTCCCGAACAGGAAAAGCTTGCGGAAACTCTTACGAAAGATACACAGTTTTCACATGCGTTCTTTTGCAACAGCGGGGCAGAAGCGAACGAAGCAGCGATAAAGCTTGCAAGAAAGCATACGGGAAAACATGTCATCATCACATTCGAGCAATCCTTCCATGGGCGTACGTTCGGGGCGATGGCGGCAACTGGTCAAGAGAAGATCAAGCAAGGGTTCGGTCCAATGCTTGAATCGTTCCGAACGGTTCCGTTCAATGATCCGGCAGCACTGATAGCGGCGATAGATGATGACGTAGCGGCGATCATGCTTGAGGTGATCCAAGGTGAAGGTGGAGTACACGAGATCACTTCCGAATTTGCTGATACAATTGCCGAGATTTGTAAATCAAAAGGAATTTTATGCATTGTCGATGAAGTGCAAACCGGGGTTGGAAGAACAGGAACCCGTTATGCATATGAGCAAACTTCGCTCGTACCGGATATAATGACACTTGCAAAAGGACTTGGTGGGGGATTCCCGATTGGTGCAATGCTTGGAACAGCGGAGTTATTCGATGCATTCGGACCCGGGACCCATGGGACGACGTTCGGGGGGAATCCGTTAGCAGTTTCTGTGGCACAAACAGTCGTGGAGCATATCTTTGACTGTACGTTCTTAGAGGAGGTCCAACGTAAATCGGATTATGTAATTGGAAAACTTCAGGGGATATTGCCAACAACATATGAAGTACGGGGCAAAGGATTGTTAATCGGCATTGATTGCAAAGAGGACGTTACGACATTTATCCGTGAAGCGGAGGAAGCGGGCTTGCTTGTCGTTCAGGCAGGACCGTCTGTCATTCGATTGCTGCCGCCTTTGACGGTGACCGTGGGCGAAATCGATCAGGCGATTGGTCTATTGTCTTCCGCCTTGCAAATACCAAGTACTATTTAACCTAAAAACTTTAAATAGAAAAAACGGATCTCACGGAATAGTGGGATCCTTTTTTTATGGTTCAAAAGAATTTTCAGGATGGATTTATATGGTATGCTCGTATAGCATTTTATATTGTACAAGGAGGCATTCATTTGAAATTCAAGAAAGATATATATCATTCAAAGAAACTCAATTTCGGGAAACGGACTTGGTTGCTGATCATCGGCATTATTTTCATCGCTGCAACACTTCGCTCTCCTTTGACTTCGGTTGGACCGATTATCGCGTCGATTCGGGATAGTCTTGGAATCTCAAATGTACTGGCAGGTTTTTTAACGACAATACCTTTATTGGCATTTGCACTCATTTCTCCAGTCGTTCCTAAGATTTCAAGACGTTTCGGAATGGAAGTCACTTTGTTCTTTTCATTATGCTTATTAACGTTGGGGATTGTTATAAGATCGACAGGCTCAATCACTTTCTTAATCATTGGAACATTTCTCATTGGAGTAGCTATTGCATTTGGTAATGTTTTATTACCAGGATTAGTAAAGCTGAGCTTTCCGTTGCAAATAGGATTGATGACAGGCCTTTACTCCGCATTTATGAATATATCTGCAACGATCGCTTCAGGTATAAGTGTTCCAATAACGGAGAGGACAGCACTTGGTTGGCAAGGATCGCTTGGCATATGGGCAATACTCTCGGTGGCTGCATTGCTCTTGTGGTTGCCTCAATTGAAGAATAATGCTGCGATTGAATCAGACGGCAAACCTATCGTAAAAGCGAAATCAAAATCATTTTGGCGCTCCCCTATAGCTTGGGCAGTTACAATTTTTATGGGACTGCAGTCCATGCTTTTTTATTGTACATCTGCTTGGTTGCCTGAAATACTGGTCTCCACTGGAATGACTGCTGAAAAGGCAGGCTGGATGTTTTCCCTTCTGCAATTAGCACAATTGCCGATGACGTTTCTCACTCCCATTCTTGTTGGAAAATTGAAAGATCAGCGTAGCGCAGTTGTCGGAGTTGCCGCTTTGTTTTTAATTGGCTATGGGGGAGTTCTTTTTGGCGGAACGGTGTTGATCCCTCTATGGATGATTGCGATTGGTATCTCTGGAGGAGCTGCATTCGGAATTGCAATGATGTTTTTTACATTGAGGACCGAAACGCATACCGATGCTGCGAATCTATCAGGCATGGCACAATCATTCGGTTATTTGCTTGCAGCAGTCGGTCCGGTTCTTTTCGGCTTCCTACATGATGCAACATCGTCTTGGACAAGCTCGATGTACATCTTCTTGGCTGCATCCCTTGTATTGCTTGCAAGTGGAATGATAGCTGGACAAAATAAAAAAATAGGATACTAATAAAATAGTTGTAACCATTAGCAATCTTTTCCGTCTAACTCACTGAATATCCAATGAAGGAGAGAGAGAGATGAAAAAAATTGGAGCGGTCGCGTTAACAGCGATTTTAGCGAGTTCAGCATGGGCCACGTATTCTGTTTCTGCAAAAGAGGACGTGATTCAGGTGGAGAACGAAGAAGTGAAGGATGCATCTGTGTACATGAAGGCAACAGGAGTAATTACGAATATTGAAAACCGTACGAATGCTCGAATGGTAACTGTGGAAAATGATGAAGGCGGTATTATGAACTTCACGATTACAAATGACACACTTCTTTTCCATAGCGGGAAGGCTGAGAGTCTAAAAGCTGACAAATTGGAAAAGGGGATGAAAGTCGAAGGCTATTACGATAAAAACAAGCCAATGATTTTAATTTATCCGCCCCAAACAACTCCGGAACTATTCTTTGTGATGGATGATGAACATATGGGGAATGTAAAAGTGGGTAAATTCGATGAAAACTTCCTAAGTTTAGACAAGCAATTGAAATTGAACATTGGGGAAGAAACAGTATTGTTGAATCAGCAAGGCGAAAAAATTAAACAGGCTGATTTAAAAGGTAAGGAGTTAGTTGTATTTTATTCAATTACGACAAGAAGTTTACCGCCACAAACACCACCAACCAAAATCATTGTGTTAGATACATTGGAAACAGAAAAGTATATGCGCGTTATGGACATCATTGATAAAGACCATTACATGAAGGGGGACGTGAAAATGATTCCTCTTCGTAAAGTTGCAGAGGAGCTTGGCTATCAAGTGATTTCACGGGGCGAAGTGAATGGAGCAATTCTAACGAGAGTTGGGGAGAACCGTTCATTTACAATTACCCGTGGCACGAAATCGTACGGTTTAAATAAAAGCATTCGTCAATTTACAGTTGCTCCTGAATTAGTCGGCGGCAATAAGACATATGTATCTGAAGAGTTTCTTAACATACTTCTTGGAAATGAGTGACAGATGAAGAGGCCAGAAACGAAGGGACCGTCATAGACGTGCGTTTCAGGCTTGTGGGAAGGGAAAAGGGTTAGCATACCGCGGAAGACGCGGAAAATGCTAACCCTTTTTGTTGTCATGATAACCGTTCTTTAAAGTCCTCATACCCGAATTCTTTGATCACTTTCGGTCCGTTGTCAACGGTATTCAATACAATCGCAGGCAATTCCATGCCGTTGAATGTATTGTTCTTCACCATTGTGTAATGAGCCATATCGGTAAATACAAGCTTATCCCCAGCTGTTAACGGCTGGTCGAATGAATAATCACCGATTACATCTCCTGAGAGGCAAGTAGGGCCTCCAAGCCTGTACGTGATGGATTTCTCGTTTGGCTTTCCAGATCCTACGATTTCCGGGCGATACGGCATTTCCAATACGTCCGGCATATGGCAGGAAGCAGATGTATCTACGATTGCAATAGGCATTCCGTTTTGCATCGTATCTAAAACAGTCGTTACAAGGAAGCCTGTGTTTAAAGCGACTGCCTCGCCAGGCTCCAAATAGACATCCAGTCCATACTTTTCCTTCATGAAAAGAATCGATTCGATAAGTGTTTCGATATCATAGTCAGGGCGGGTAATATGATGACCGCCACCGAAATTAATCCATTTCATGCCTTTCAAATACTTGCCGAACTTTTCATCTACGACTTTAATAGTTCGCGCAAGTGTATCGGAATTCTGTTCGCACATCGTATGGAAATGCAGACCGCTAATACCCTCAAGTTCTTTCGGTTCGAAGTTCTCAAGCGTTACACCAAATCGTGAAAAGGCGAAACAAGGGTTATACATATCGACTTCAATTTCGGAATACTCGGGATTGATCCGAATACCGCATTCAATATGCTTCGGATAGTTTTTCACCTTATCCCTAAAACGTCTCCATTGATCGAATGTGTTGAAGACAAGATGGTCAGAATAAGATAGGATTTCGTCAAAATCAGCTTCGGAAAAAGCAGGGGAGTAGGTATGCACTTCTTTCCCCATCTCTTCATATCCTAACCTTGCCTCTAATACCCCACTTGAGGTCACTCCGTTCAAATACTTTCCGATAAGCGGATAGACAGAGAACATCGAAAAGCCTTTTTGGGCCAATAAAATTTTGCAGCCTGTCCGGTCAATCACCGATTTCAGCAATTCCAAGTTTTTGATCAACAGCCCTTCATCGACAACATAAGAGGGGGAGGGAACTGCATGTGGATCGAAATTCAATTTCATTAGTTGCGTGCCTCCTATCAATCAATCAGCTCTGGGTTAAAATCTTCTTGCCACGGTAGACCGTATTCGTTCAATGCTTCCATGAATGGATCTGGATTGAACTCTTCGACGTTATAAACGCCTGGTTTTTTCCATTCGCCTTTCATCAATAGCATCGCACCGATCATTGCGGGAACACCAGTTGTGTAGGAAATCGCTTGGGAGCCGACTTCGCGGTAGCACTCTTGGTGGTCAGATACGTTGTAAACGTAGTACGTTTTCTCTTCTCCGTCTTTCGTACCTTGGAAAATACAACCGATGTTTGTTTTCCCTTTTGTACGAGGCCCAAGGGAAGCAGGGTCAGGAAGAACTGCTTTCAAGAATTGCAATGGAACGATTTCTTGACCTTCGAAGTTGATCGGCTCGATTGAAGTCATCCCAACATTCTCAAGTACTTTCAAATGCGTCAAGTACTTTTCAGAGAACGTCATCCAAAAACGGATTTTCTTGATTCCCTTAATGTTTTGCGCAAGTGACTCCAATTCTTCATGGTAAAGAAGGTAAACATCTTTTGGACCGATTTCAGGTAGATCATATACACGTTTTTCGGAAAGTGGCGGAGTTTCGATGAACTCACCGTTTTCCCAATAGCGGCCGTTCGCCGTAATTTCACGGATATTGATCTCCGGATTGAAGTTTGTCGCGAATGGATAGCCATGGTCTCCGGCATTCGCGTCAACAATATCAATTGTATGGATTTCATCGAAATGGTGTTTTAGAGCATGAGCGGAGAAGACGCCTGTTACACCAGGGTCGAAACCACAGCCTAAAATTGCAGTAAGGCCAGCTTTTTCGAACTTCTCGCGATATGCCCATTGCCATTTGTATTCGAATTTCGCAGTGTCAAGTGGTTCATAGTTCGCTGTATCCAAATAGTGAACACCTGTTGCAAGACATGCATCCATGATTGTCAAGTCCTGGTATGGAAGTGCAACGTTGATGACGATTTCAGGTTTGAAATCGTTGATAAGGTCGATCAGTTCCTCGACATTATCTGCATCTACTTGTGCCGTTTGAATCTTTGTACCTTTTCCGTCAAGCTTTTCCTTCAACGCATCACATTTCGATTTCGTACGGCTTGCGATGCAAATTTCTTCAAATACATCAGAAACTTGAACACATTTATGTGCAACTACACTTGCAACTCCACCTGCTCCAATGATTAACGCTTTACCCATTCAAAACACCCCTTTTAATTTTGTGTATTTATTGCTAACAATAATTCGCGAAGTACTTTACATGCGACAGCAGTTGAGACACCGCTTTGATCATAAATAGGGGATAGTTCGTTCACATCACACCCTACGATATTAAGGCCGCTAACTGTCAAAATGCCTTGCAATAATTCCATGAAGCTTACACCACCAGCTTCTGGTGTGCCTGTTCCAGGGAAGACAGATGGATCTAAAACATCCAAGTCGATTGTAAGGTATACTGGTTTGCCTTTTAATCTTTCAACAATTTCTTCAAGACCGTTAAAGTTGAATTTATTCGTGAAGACATGATCTCGTCCCCATTCAAATTCACTTCGATCTCCTGAGCGGATTCCGAATTGGAAAATCCGGTTGTCGCCTAAAATATCCCATACTCGATGGATGACTGTCGCGTGCGACAGTTTTTCATCAAGATAGTCATCCCGCAAATCTGCGTGCGCATCAAATTGAATGATATGCAGATCAGGGTATTGTTCAGCAACAGCGCGAACCGCACCAAGTGTTACTAAATGTTCTCCGCCGATCATGCAAGGGATTTTGCCATCTTGGACGACTTTTCTTGTATATTCTTCGATGGCTCCAAGAGCTCTTTCTGTATTTCCGAAACTCAGTTCAAGATCCCCGCCATCGTATACGTTCATGTCTTCCAGATCCTTGTCCTGGTAAGGGCTATATGTTTCGATTCCGAAAGATTCTCCACGCATCACTTTACTTGCAAAGCGCGTGCCTGGTCGAAAAGATGTAGTCGAATCGAATGGCGCGCCAAAAATGACAATATTCGATTCATCATATTCGTTATCGCATCCGATGAAAGTTTCAATGTTTTTATTCAACATCTTCCAATTGCTCCTTTACGTAATTCGGCAAAGCAAACGAACCGACATGTATATCCGTATTGTAGTACTTCGTTTGCAATCCTAACTGATTCCAAGCATCTGCATTCAGGTCATTGATAGGGTCAAACTTCTTGGAGGCAAAACCGAATAGCCAGTGACCTGATGGATACGTTGGAATATGCACTTGATACACTTTACAAACCGGAAAGAATCCAGTGATTCGCTTATGTGCCCGTTGCATGCCAAGTGCATCCTCTTCGTAAAAAGGGCTCTCGTGCTGATTAACAAGAATACCGTCTTCCTTCAATGCCTTGTAACAGTTGCCGTAAAATTCCCGTGTAAACAGTCCTTCGCCAGGTCCGAAGGGATCGGTCGAATCTACGATGATCAAATCGTATTCATTTTCATGAGAACGGACAAATTTCAAACCGTCCTCAAAGTGAAGATGGACACGTGGGTCATCTAACTTGGAAGCGGTTTGTGGAATGAATTCCTTACAAACATCGACAACCATCTCATCGATTTCAACCATATCGATATGTTCGATTCTGTCGTACTTCGTCAATTCCCTAACTGTGCCGCCATCTCCAGCCCCAATGACGAGTATTTTTTTTATATCCGGATTCGTTGCCATAGGCACATGCGTAATCATATCGTGGTAGATGAATTCGTCTTTTTCAGTGACCATGACATATCCGTCCAATGTTAGTACTCGACCGAATTCAGCGGTTTGTAGCACATCGATTTTTTGGAATTCGCTTTTCCCTGTATAAAGATGTTCAATGACTCTCATCGAAAATTTGACGTTCGGCGAATGATTTTCCACAAACCAAAAATTCATTTCTCAGCCTCCTTCAAAACGTTGATATGTTCGATTTTACTATCTTCCGTTCCTGTCATGAAGCTTCCTTTATCTTTGCAGTATTGGATGTACTGTAAAATTTCAGGGGTGATTCGTTCACCAGGTGCCAAAATCGGTATTCCTGGAGGGTACGCCATGACGAATTCGCTAGCAATTCGGCCGGCACTATCGTTAATAGGAAGTGTCTCCTTCAGCGCATAAAATGCTTTTTGAGGTGTGTAGACGACTTGTGGATTGATATATTCATGATCGAATAATCCGCTCTTGTCTTGGCTGTATCGCCTTTTGATCTCCGCAAGCGCTGATACGAGTCTCTCTAAATCTAATCGACGGTCTCCGACTGATATGTATGCTAATATGTTCCCGATATCTCCGAATTCGATTTGGATGTCGTATTCGTCCCGTAAAATGTCGTATACTTCCACCCCAGCTAGTCCAATTTCAAGTGTATGAACGGAAAGCTTTGTCGTATCGAAATCGTAAATCGTATCGCCATTCCGTAATTCCTCCGAAAAAGCATAGTATCCGCCGATCTTATTGATTTCATCACGTGTATACTGTGCCATTTGCCCGACTTTCCGGAAAATTTCCTGGCCATTCAATGCAAGGTTTTTCCGCGAAATATCCAAGGAGGATAGAAGTAAATACGAGCCACTTGTCGTTTGTGTCAAATTGATGATCTGCCTTGTGTACCCTTCACTCACTTCATTATTAATCAGAAGCAATGAGCTTTGTGTCAGTGAGCCGCCCGATTTATGCATGCTGACGGAAGCCATATCGGCACCGACCGACATTGCAGAAGCAGGGAGTTCATCACTGAAATAAAAATGGGTTCCATGCGCTTCATCAACAAGGACGAGCATACCGTGACGATGGGCAAGATCAGTGATTGCTTGCATATTCGAACAGATCCCGTAATAGGTCGGGTTATTGATAAGGATCGCTTTTGCATCAGGATTTTCAAGGATCGCTTTCTCTACATCAGCAACCGCCATGCCGAGAGGGATCCCAAGCTCTTTGTTTACGCCCGGGTTGACATAAACAGGAACAGCCCCGCTAAGGATAAGTGCATTGATGGCACTGCGATGCACATTTCTCGGCATGATAATCTTCTCTCCTGCCTTGCAAGCTGTCATGACCATCGCTTGTACGGCTGAAGTCGTCCCATTTACCATGAAAAAGGCGTGCTTAGCCCCGAATGCTTCAGCTGCAAGATCTTCAGCTTCCCGGATGACAGAGACAGGATGAATCAGATTATCTAACGGTTTCATCGAATTAACGTCCACCGTCATACAATTTTCGCCTAAAAAAGCGGTCAGTTCCTCATTGCCCCTGCCACGCTTATGGCCAGGAACATCAAAAGGAACGACGCGCATCTTCTTGTATTTGTTCAAGGCTTCCATAATCGGAGCCTTCTGTTGTGAAAGAATTTTCATTTTTCGTCCTCTCACTCTTCATATATATTTGAACCACTGAATATCTCTATCATTTCTTTGCGTAAATTGTTTGTAATATTTAACCTTTCCTTCGGAGGTATTTCGTAGACGTCCGTGTTGAAAAGGTAATTTTGCAAATTGATATCTTTAATCAGCAGTTTTGTGTGGAAAATATTAGATTGATATACATTCACATCGATGGCATCATATTTCTGTAATGTTTCACTATCGATATAGTCTTGGATGGACGTCATTTTATGGTCCATAAATAACTTCTTCCCTCTATCGTCACGGGTAAACCCGCGCACACGGTAATCGGTCGTAATGATATCGGAATCGAAGCTACCAATCAGGTAATCCAAGGCGTTCAACGGGGAAATCTCCCCACAAGTTGATACTTCGATATCGACACGGAAAGTGGCAATCGAATTATCAGGGTGATACTCAGGATACGTATGGACGGTGACATGGCTTTTGTCTAAATGACCTACAACGGAATCCCGGGTCTTTAAAATCTCGATTGCCCCCCGATTACAAGATTCGTCAATTAAGGCAACTGGAAGTGTCTCCTCTGTGATAAGGATAGTAACACTTGCACCTTGTGGATCGTAATCCTGTTTGCTGACATTCAATACATGGGCACCGATAATTTTGGTTACCTCGTACAGAATATTTGTCAACCGCTCAGAATTGTACTGCTCATCGATATAGGCAATATAATCTTTTTGCTCCCGCTCACTTTTTGCATAGCTTACATCGTAGATGTTGAAGCTAAGTGTTTTTGTGAGGTTGTTAAAGCCGTACAATTTCAGCTTATTTTCCAACCTGAATATCACTCCTTTTTTCGACAAAATCATTTTAATTATAGAGTAAAAAACCGTGCCGTCAAGATAATTATTTATAGAAGTTTAATGTATATTGTAAATATTAACGTTATAATATTTATATCAAAATTACAAGCATAAGGACCAGTGCAAAAGCCAAGGAGGATGAAAAAATGTATGAGGTAAAAACGAAAGAAACGGATTCAAGTGTAATTGAATTTATTGAATCTGTGGATAATCTGAAAAAGCGGGAAGATGCTTATAAACTTTTGGATATTTTCACCGAAGAATCGGGCTTTGAGGCAAAAATGTGGGGGGCAAGTATTATCGGCTTTGGATCCTATCATTATGTCTATAAAACTGGGCATGAAGGGGATGCACCATTAGTCGGCTATTCACCGCGCAAGGCGAAAATCAGCCTCTATTTTGCCACAGGTGATACTGAACGGGAAGAATTATTGAAGCAATTCGGAAAGCATACATCAGGGAAAGCGTGTGTCTATATTAACAAAGTGGATGATATTGATATTGGGGTTTTGAAAAAACTAATTTCACAATCCATTTCATTTCTTAGAAAAACCTACCCGGAAAGATAATAAAGGCGGCTAAATGAGCTTATTCATTTAGCCGCTTATTTTGTAAGTCTCATTTTAATGAGCTCTCCTGCATACAATGATGGAAACCACGCCCTGAATGGAGGGAAATGAATGGATATTTTACGGAAAGTCGAGCATTTCCGTGAAGAAGAGAACAGGTCGAAGTGGGAAGGCACCTTTGAAGAGTATTTGAACATTTTAAAAGAGCGGAAAGAAGTCGCTCAAACTGCACATTCAAGAGTGTATGAAATGATCAAAAGCCATGGAGAAACAAAAGCAAACGGTCATGCCCGATTCCACTTTTTTGACGATGAGATTTATGGGCTCGAAGATACAATTGAAAGATTGGTCAATGAGTATTTTCATCCAGCAGCAAAAAGACTTGATGTCCGGAAAAGAATACTGTTGCTTATGGGACCGGTAAGTGGGGGCAAATCGACGATTGTCACTCTGTTAAAACGTGGATTGGAACATTACTCAAAAACAGAAGCTGGTGCCGTGTATGCCATTAAGGGGTGCCCGATGCATGAGGATCCACTGCATTTGATACCTGAGTATTTAAGGGAAGACTTTTATGAGGAATTCGGCATAAGAATTGAAGGCAGTCTGTCTCCATTGAACACGATGCGTTTGGAAAAGGAATACGGTGGGCGGATTGAAGATGTATTAATAGAAAGAATTTTCTTTTCAGAGGATAAAAGGGTTGGAATAGGAACTTTTACTCCATCCGATCCAAAGTCGCAGGACATCGCCGATTTAACTGGCAGTATCGATTTTTCAACGATTGCAGAATATGGATCGGAGTCAGATCCACGTGCATACCGATTTGATGGAGAACTGAATAAGGCGAACCGGGGAATGATGGAGTTTCAAGAGATGTTGAAATTAGATGAGAAATTTCTATGGCATCTTTTATCTCTGACCCAGGAAGGAAATTTCAAAGCGGGAAGGTTTGCTTTGATCAGCGCAGATGAACTAATCGTTGCTCACACAAATGAAACAGAGTATAGGGCATTCATTTCCAATAAAAAGAATGAGGCACTGCATTCCAGAATCATCGTTATGCCGATACCTTACAACTTGAAAGTAAGTCAAGAAGAGAAGATTTATGAGAAGATGATCCGAGAAAGTGATATGTCCCATGTCCATATTGCTCCACATGCTCTAAGAGTTGCAGCCATCTTCTCCGTATTGACTCGCTTAAAGGTTTCCAAAAAACAAGGAATCGATATCGTGAAGAAGATGCGCCTTTATGATGGAGAGAATGTAGAAGGCTTCAATACAGCAGATCTGGAAGAATTGAAGAAGGAATATCCGAATGAGGGAATGGACGGAATTGACCCAAGATACGTCATTAACCGGATCTCATCAGCCATCATCCGTAAAGAAGTGGATGCCATCAATGCTCTTGATGTGTTACGTGCATTAAAAGAAGGATTAGATCAGCATGCTTCAATTTCAAAGGAAGATAAAGAAGAGTATCTGAATTATATCTCAATCGCTCGCAAGGAATATGATGAAATTGCTAAAAAGGAAGTTCAAAAAGCGTTTGTTTATTCGTATGAAGAGTCAGCCAAGTCAATGATGGATAATTACCTCGATAATGTTGAGGCTTTTTGTAATAAACATAAGTTGAAGGATCCTCTTACAGGTGAGGAAATGAATCCGGATGAAAAGCTAATGCGGTCTATCGAAGAACAAATCGGTATTTCTGAGAACGCGAAAAGGGCTTTCCGGGAAGAGATTCTTATCCGGATTTCCGCATATGCAAGGAAGGGCAAGCGGTTCGAATATAAATCGCATGAGCGGTTGCGTGAGGCCATTCAAAAGAAACTATTTGCTGATTTAAAGGATGTTGTCAAAATTACGACTTCATCCACAATGCCAGACGAAACACAATTAAAGAAAATCAATGAAGTTGTTGCGAGACTTATTGATGAATATGGCTACAATTCAATTTCCGCAAATGAATTATTAAGATATGTAGGAAGCCTCCTGAACCGTTAATTGGTTTCAATAACCCGCCAGTCGTTGCATATACTAAAAAAATGAATGGACTGGGGTAGGTGAATAAAATTGCATGACGATCAGAACGAGTCATTTGTCGTCTCTCAGGAAGACTGGACGCTTCACCGAAAAGGATACCAGGATCAGAAACGCCATATGGATAAAGTGAAAAAAGCGATTCATAGCAATTTACCCGAATTGATCAGCGAAGAAAGCATTGTAATGTCGGACGGTAAAGATATTATTAAAATACCAATACGATCGTTAGATGAATATAAAATCCGATATAATCATGATAAATCTAAGCATGTCGGGCAAGGTGATGGCAAGAGCCAGGTGGGTGACGTCGTTGCCAGTGACGGAAAACAAGGTAACGGGAAAGGGAAGCAAGCAGGCGATCAGCCTGGCAAGGACTATTATGAGGCAGAAGTATCCATTGCGGAAATTGAGGATGCTTTATTCAAAGAACTTGAATTGCCCAACCTTGAACAACGGGAACAGGTGGACATTACTGATGAGGCTATAGAATTCAATGATATTCGAAAGAAAGGCCTCATCGGTAATATTGATAAGAAAAGAACGATCATTGCTGCGTTTAAACGGAATGCAATGGAAGGTAAATCAGGAATTATGCCGATTAATAATGATGATTTGCGGTTTAAAACTTGGGATGAAGTGACGAAACCGCAATCGAGTGCAGTTATTCTTATGATGATGGACACGAGCGCTTCAATGGGTTCATTTGAAAAATATATGGCGAGAAGCTTCTATTTTTGGATGACTAAGTTTTTACGAACGAAATATGAAAAGGTGGATATAGAATTCATCGCCCACCATACAATTGCAAATGTCGTGTCGGAAACAGATTTCTTCTCAAAGGGTGAAAGTGGTGGGACAATTTGCTCGACCGCTTATGAAAAAGCACTCGAGCTCATTGAAAAAAAATATAATCCAACGCGTTTTAATATTTACCCTTTCCATTTTTCCGATGGGGAAAATATGTCATCCGATAACGGGAAATGCTTATCATTGGTGAATGAATTGATGGATGTATCAAATATGTTCGGTTATGGGGAAGTGAATGCCCATAGCCGATATTCAACACTGATGAATACGTACAATAAAATTGAAGATCCGAAATTCCGTCATTATGTGTTGAAAGATAACAAAGATGTTTATTATGCCTTGAAGAAGTTTTTCCACAAGCGTCAGGAGGGATCCGAATGACCGACCGGAGAGCACTTCAATATGCTGTTGAGGAAATTACAGAGATTGCCAAAGGGTTTGGACTGGATTTTTATCCAATGCGTTATGAAATCTGTCCTGCAGATATTATTTATACATTTGGTGCATACGGGATGCCGACGCGTTTCTCTCATTGGAGCTTTGGAAAGCAATTCCATAAGATGAAGTTGCAATACGATTTAGGGCTGAGTCAGATTTATGAACTTGTGATAAATTCAAATCCTTGCTACGCATTCCTGTTAGAAAGCAATACATTGATACAAAATAAGCTGATTATTGCCCATGTCTTAGCTCATTGTGATTTCTTTAAAAATAATGCAAGATTCGCTAATACGAGGCGGGATATGGTTGAAAGTATGACTGCAACTGCGGAGCGAATCGCCAATTACGAAATGCTTTACGGAAAAGATGAAGTTGAACGATTTATAGATGCGGTGCTTGCAATTCAAGAACATATCGATCCATCACTCGTCAGATGGAGATATGGAAATGAAGATGTGGAGGACGAAGAAGCGGTGCCAGTCGTCCGGAAAACGGCATACGATGATTTATGGGAAATTGAACATCGCAAACTAAAGCCACCTGTTGAAACAACAAGAAAACGATTCCCTCCCCAACCTGAAAAGGATATACTCCTTTTTATATTAGAAAATAGTCGGGAACTCTCGGAGTGGCAGCGTGATATTTTGACAATGATCCGTGAGGAAATGTTATACTTCTGGCCACAAATGGAAACGAAAATCATGAATGAAGGCTGGGCGACATACTGGCATCAACGCATCCTCAGGGAAATGGATTTAACAACAGACGAAACAATCGAATTTGCTAAATTGAATGCGAACGTGATACAGCCATCCAAAACATCCATTAATCCATATTTATTAGGTTTGAAAATTTTCGAAGATATCGAACGCCGATACGATAATCCTACCAAAGAGATGATGGAGTATGGGGTGACTCCAAATTCGGGTAGGGAAAAAATGTTCGAAGTTCGGGAAATGGATTCCGACATTTCCTTCATAAGGAACTATTTGACTAAAGATATCGTGCAACAGGAAGATATGTACGTCTTTGAGAAAAAAGGAAGCTATTATAAAATATCAGATAAAGAATTTCTAAATGTTCAAGAACGGTTAATCGCGCAGCGAATAAATGGCGGATTTCCTTTTATTGTCGTTTTCGATGGTGATTACGTTCGGAACGGTGAGCTATATTTAGTCCATAAGTTTGAAGGAACGGAATTAGATGTACCCTATTTGGAAAATGTACTTCCTTATGTACATCAATTATGGGGCCGTATCGTACATTTGGAGACATATGTGGATAGTAAACAGATCGTGTTCTCGTATGACGGGAAAAAAGTTCACAGAAGATATGCATGAGAGGAGTTAAGCCGTCACATGGTAGAGGTGTCCATGTGGCGGCTTTTTTATGAGCGGTTTTTGTAGGTCGAAGGTTATAAAATGACGATATCTTTGTAAGAGTGACCGATAAGTTCTTGAGATTGACCGATAAAATTGTGAAAGTGACCGATAAAGTTGTGCAAATGACCGATAACTTTTGTGAGAGTAAGCATGTAAGTAAATTTATACAATTCTATTATTCCGCAATTTGCTGTATTCTTATAGAAAGAGATTAGGGGGATTGGGAATGAGAATAAGAGAGGCTATTTTGGAAGATGCGGAAGCTATAGCACGTGTACATGTCGACAGTTGGCGAACCACATACAATGGAATCGTGTCCGATGCTTATCTGCAACAATTATCGTATGAGCAGCGCGCTGAAAATTGGCGCCGAGGTATCGGGCGTAACGCATTAGTAGTGGCTGAGGATGAAAGTGGAAAAATAGTCGGTTTTGCAACAGGGGGAAAAGAACGAACAGGAAATTATGGTGTAGATGGGGAGTTATATGCAATTTATTTATTGCAGGAAGTGCAGGGACAGGGGATTGGTAAAAGGTTGACTAAGGAAATTGCGCGAAACCTTAAGAATCAAGGATTTTCGTCTATGTTAGTGTGGGTGCTTGAACTTAATCCGTCTAAAAACTTCTATAAATCGCTTGGTGGAAAACCGCTTGCCGAAACCATGATTGAAATCGGCGGGGAAAATTTCAATGAAATTGCATATTACTGGGAAGATATTGGGAAGATAGTGGATTAAAATTTTGTCCCCATATAACTATTAAATGAAAGAAGGAATTCGAATGGAAATCAGACAGGCTAAGCCGTCCGATGCCGAGCAATTGGTACAATTGGTCAGTCATGTAGAAAGTACATCTGATTTTATGTTATTTGAAGCGGGTGAGCGAAATTTATCTTCGGAGCAATTTCGAAAGAGAATCGAATCATTTGGGGAGGATGGTTCAACCATTCTTGTTGCTGAGAATGAGGGGACATTGACTGGATATTTAATGGTAATTGCAGGTGGGTCAAAGAGAAATAAGCATTCGGCTTATTTAGTGATTGGAATTTCAAAGGAGTATAGAGGGCAAGGGATTGGCAAAGCACTTTTTGCGGAGCTTGACAATTGGGCATGTAAACATAATCTCCATCGTCTTGAATTAACAGTGATGAAAACGAATGCCGCTGGCGTAGCCTTGTATGAAAAGGCTGGCTTTCAGATAGAAGGTGTGAAAAAGCATTCCTTGCTTGTTAATGGTGAATACGTCGATGAATATTACATGGCCAAGTTAATAGAAGGAGATTAAAAATGGACATACCCCATTCATTTCATGAAAAATTAATAAACTGCTTTGGTATCCAAGGTGAAAAATGGCTTGAATTATTGGAAGTTAGAACAAATGAAATTGCAAAAAAGTGGGATCTGACTCTTGGAGATCCTGTGGCAAACCTTTCCTATAACTATGTCAACAACGTCACTGACAAAAATAATGAACCGTACATACTGAAAATGGGACTACCCGGTTTTGATTTTCAAAATGAAGTAAGGACTGTGGAACTATACGACGGCGTAGGTTGTGTTAGAGTGATTCAAGCGGATACTGAAAATGGGGCTATGCTGCTTGAAAAGTTGCAACCTGGACAAATGCTTTCTGATATGGAAAATGAACGTGAAGTTATCCAAACGTTCTGCGATGTATGGCAAGCGATTCGACGACCACTGCCGGAAACTGGTGAATTTCCGACGATAACAAATTGGGCCACTGCTTTCGGGAGATACCGTAGCATGTATCCGGCAAATGATGGTCCTATTCCGAATGAACATATTGAAATGGCTGAAGCTTATATTAAAGAGATTATGCAAACTTCAACGGACATTCAATTATTGCATGGTGATTTGCATCATGAAAATATCCTTTACTCCACTGAACGGGGTTGGTTGGCAATTGACCCGAAAGGAGTAGGTGGCGATGCGCACTTTGACCTTGTTTCATTCATGATCAATCATCTGCTGAATAAACCCAATCCAAGGGAACTGTTAAAGCTGCGAGTAGAACTAATTTGTGACCAATTGAAACTGAATCGTGAAAAGTTATTGAAAGCAGCAGTTGGCTTGGCAACTCTATATGCTTGTTGGGGTGTTGAGGATAAAGATCCCGAGTGGAAAAATACGCATCAATGCGTTTTATGGTTTGATGAATTATTAAATGCATAGACACCTTCCCCTCTTACTTTTCAGCACTGTCATACTGGGGTAATGATTAATGAACTGAAACTTAACCAAATACTATCCGTATAATAGGCAGCTATTAAAAAAGTGAGAAGGTGATCCGAGTGAAACAGCAATGGATGTCGAATGAAGAGTTCGATAGGATATTTGATGAGAAATCTTCCGAAATAAACGAGCAATTAGAAAGTGAAATCCTTATTGCAATGATAGGTGACGTCAATGCGGGTAAATCATCTACCATCAATAGGCTCATGGGGGCGGAAGTGGCGCAGGTCGGTGCGAAGCCCGGTGAAACAATTGAAATCAGGAAATTCATCTTTAAGGACAAAATAATTTTCGTCGATACACCGGGATTGGATGATATATATACCGAGCATTCTGCCGAAACAATGAAGTTTTACAAACAGGCTGATCTGATTTTATTCTTCTTGAACGCGGCTGGCACTGTTTTGTCAGAGACGGAACTTAAATCCCTGAAGAAAATCGCTAAGGTGAATAAAGATATAATCCTTGTGTTGAATAAAATAGATGCTGCAGATGATATACCGAGTTTGGTGAAATATGTCGAGGAACATACGGATTACAACTATCCTGTCACTCCCATCTCATCACGCACAGGTGAAAACGTCAGCACGCTTCAAAAAGAAGTGCTTGATTTGCTCGAAACGAAAAAAAAAGACATTTTAATGGCGGCTAATATGGCCGACAAATCAGCGATAGCAAATCGTTGGATATTAGGGGCAGGGGCTTCAGCAGCGACTATCGGTGCGGTACCGATTCCTGGCTCGGATTTTGTACCATTAACTGCTTTGCAAGTAAGCCTGATGTTGAAGCTGTCGACACTTTATGGCAAAAAGATAACGAAAGACAAGGCCAAGGAACTGATCATCGCAACAATCGTAGGCAATATCGGCAAAACTGTCTTTAGGCAAATCATTAAAGTTGTTCCTGGCGCTGGAATGATCGCCGGTGCAAGCGTGGCCGGTGGGATGACAATTGCACTTGGACATGCCGTGAAATATGCATATGAAAACGATATCGAGTTAACGCCGAAATCATTAAAACCAATCTACCAAATGTTTCTCAAAAAAGCCTCCAAAAAATAAGGAGTAACGAAAGGATTGATTCCAATCAGGATTGGTCTAATCGGAAAAGGCAATTTAGGATTGTTTCTTTTACGGAAAATAAACATTGAAAAACTTCTTCCAAACTGCAAAATCATTGCTATGTTGGATGAACGGGAAAAAGCAAAAGATGAACTTCCTGTGCTTGCGGAAAAATACGATTGTAAAGTATTCCAAGATATTCATACCTTTTTACAAACGGATATTGATATTGTAGTAGAATGTGCCACTATTGATACGGCAAAGTTGTACGCCCTTGAAGTCATTAAAAAGAAAGACCTAATGTTAATCAGCATCGGAGCATATGCCGATTCCGCGTTTGCCGATCTTTTAAATGTGAGCGCACAGGAAAGCGGCCATCGGGTTTATCTGCCATCAGGTGCAATTGGCGGATTGGATGCATTGAAAGCGGCTAAATTTGCCGGCGGGGTTGAGTCCGTTACATTGACGACAAGAAAGCCCGCAAATTCGCTTTCAGATGAAATTATTACAGAAAAGAAGATTTTATTTGAAGGCTCTGCGCTGGATGCGATTAAACTGTTCCCAAAGAACGCCAATGTCGCTATCGTCCTTTCATTAGCCGGAATTGGAATGGAAAGGACAAGTGTCCGGATTATTGCAGATCCATCCGTTACACAAAATATCCATCATATAGAAGTGGTTGGAGCGTTCGGGGAATTTGCCATGATGATAAAAAACAACCCGTCGCCGGATAACCCGAAGACAAGTTATATTACGGGGGCAAGTATATTAGCTGCACTTGCTAACTTGGAAAATTCAGTGGCGATAGGTACGTGAAAGCAAATGGGGGGAACGATATGAGACAAATAGAACAAGTTACAGATGATCATGTAGTGAAATCGCTGGAACAGAATCTCGCAATTATCCGGTTTGACCTGGATCATAAAATTGCATACGTCAATGATATCTTTGCGAATGCGATGGGCTATACGAAAGACGAGATGATTGGAGTTTCCCATAGGGATTTATGTTTCGAAGATCATGCGAACAGCAGGGAATATGAAAAGTTTTGGAATGAATTGAAGCTTGGGCTGAGCAAACAAGAGAAGGTCGTGCGGAAGGACAAAAAAGGTAATAAAGTCTGGCTGGAAGCAACGTATATGCCTGTCTTCAGTTCCAAAGGCGGTAGGGTGATCGGCATTTCAAAAGTCGCTTCAAATATTACGCAGAGGCAAACCTCAATCACAGCCGTAGTTGAAGAGTTGCGTCAAATGGCGGAAGGCCTGACCGAGCGGGCGGATATCGGGATTGTGCGAAGTAAGGAATTGCTGGCTCTTATCGAAGATATTGCTGATATATCCCGTAACAATACAAATACATTGGGGAATTTGGAAACTCATGTTGAGAGTATCCAATATATCGTGAAAACGATCAGGGAAATCGCGGCGCAAACGAATTTGCTCGCGTTGAATGCGGCGATTGAAGCAGCGAGGGCGGGCGAGCATGGGCGCGGGTTCGATGTTGTCGCAAAGGAAGTAAGGAAATTGTCCGCTAAAGTGGAAGAATCCATAGTCGAAGTGCGAGAAGGGGTAGAAGCGATTACCGCTGAAATCGAAAACATCTCGAGAGGGACAACGCTGGCCGAGGAAAATGTTGACCATTGCCAACAACGAATTGAAGTGGCGATGGAAGATTTCCTTGCGATCGCTTCATCGGCATCAGAGTTAGACAAGCAGTCGAAGATTGTATCGAGCGTTGTTTAGAAGCTGATAAACAGGTGAAGGAAAAATGTTCAAATGAACAAATGTCCTTCACCTGTTCTCATTTATACATGCGCTCGTTTATCTGTGGAAACGCTCGTCCACTCAAAGTTCCTTCGCACTAAACGTATCGCCATTCTCAAGATTTCCCGCTTTAAATCCCCGGTAAAACCATCTCTTCCTCTGTTCAGATGTACCGTGCGTGAAACTTTCTGGCACAACATACCCCCGGGCCCGCTTCTGGATTGTATCGTCACCGACCGCACTTGCCGCGTTCAACGCCTCGTCTAAATCGCCTTCCTCAAGAACGCCCATTCCTTGCGCATGATGTGCCCAGACACCGGCCAGATAATCGGCTTGCAGTTCCAAGCGGACTGAGTACTTATTGTATTCTTCCTCACTTACACGAGAGCGGATTTTGGCCATTTCCTCACTAATCCCTAATAATTTCTGTACATGATGCCCGACTTCATGTGCGATGACATAAGCCATTGCAAAATCACCTGGAGCGTTGAATTGCGACTGAAGTTCGTCATAGAAACTCAGGTCAATATATAACTTTTCGTCACCTGGACAATAAAATGGACCAACCGCTGCACCCGCCATACCGCAAGCAGACTGCACACTTCCTGTATAAAGGACAAGGATTGGTTCACGATATTCCATTCCTTCTTGTTTAAAAATTTCTGTCCATACTTCCTCGGTATCTGCAAGCACAACCGAAACAAAATCAGCCAATTCCTTGTCTTCCGCAGTCTCTACATATTCAGTATTTGTGGGGGAGGTTGTAAGATTATTTAGGATATCGCCTTGGTCACCTCCAAGAAACATTACAATAAGAAGAACAACAATACTGCCGATTCCACCACCAACAAGGGTTTTTCCTCCCATTCCCCTTCGATCCTCTATATTCTTACTACCTCTTCTGCCTTTCCATTCCAAGAAAAACGCCTCCTTAAAACAAAACTTGTCTATCCTTTACCCTTTTTCATCAATGTTAAATTGAACAGAAAATAAAATAAGACATCGTAGCCACATCAGCCGACGATGTCTCACCTCTATTTAGAAAACATGATTTCCTTACTATCATATCCTTTGAAGATGACCTCCAATCGGATCATTTGGAAATCCTTGAAATCGAATGCTTCTGCCGTTTTCTTGATCAATTCAACTTCATCGGCTTCGGGATCAGGGTCAAGCTTTTCAAATGCCTCAATGATTTTTTTTAGCGCCTTTTCACCATGAAGGTTGACTTCATCCTTTTTATTTGAATACTCCGCTTCAGAACGGTCTTTCTTTTCAGTGAAACTTGCTTTAAGTGCTTCTTTTTGTTCTTTCGTCTCGATGGTGACTGAGAAGGTTTTAATTCCGTATGTATCGACCACATTCTTTGCTTTATCTTTTGGGATAATGTTTTGGTCGCTACAGGCGGTGGCGATAAGTAATAATTGTATTAGAATAATGAAGAAAACCATTTTTTTCATTCAGCCATACACCCTTTCCAAATACTGCATTACCCATAACATAACCTGCAATTCGTAGTGATATACAAAGTATTACATTTGAATAAATTGTGACGAACTGCAGATAAAGAAAGGGGATTCCCTGAAAAAAAGTCCGAAAATGTTTATATTACAGGGAACGAAATGGTATGATAATGATGGTATAACCTCGGAATACCTCTAAGGAGGATAAGTTGATGACGAAAGAAATTGAAATTCCATACAATGAAAATACAACAACTATTGATAAAGAAAAGGCGGGTTCAATTATCACCGATTTGAAATCGCTATTCAAAGGTCCTGTCTTACTTGCCAATGCCTTGCCAGTATTCGTTGGATTTTGGCTTGCACTGCATTTTACGGGGGGATCCCTTCTTGCAAATAGTAAATTATTCTGGCTGACCATTATCGGTAGTACGATTTTAATGGGTGGGGCCCTTGTCTTAAATAACTGGTATGACGTGGATATCGATACTGTGATGAAAAGAACACAACAACGTCCTACAGTTACTGGCAATATTTCATTAAAAACCGTCCTTTCAATCGGGATTTCCATGTCCGCAATTGGAATGGCTATGCTTATGTTCACTACAATGGAAGCTGCTATATATGGCTTCATTGGATGGTTCACGTATGTAATTATGTATACAATGTGGACAAAACGAAAGTACACATTGAACACCGTAATTGGCAGCGTATCTGGAGCAGTAACCCCGATGATCGGATGGGCGGCAATTGCTCCCGCTTACCATATTGTTCCTGTGATGCTCTTTATCATTCTGTTCATATGGCAAATGCCACATACATTCGCTATTGCAATGCGAAAGTACGATGAATATAAAGCTGCTAATGTAGCTATGCTACCTGTTGTTCGCGGGTTCAAAATGACAAAGCGGCAAATGTTCGTATATATCGCTTGTTTATTGCCTTTGCCATTTTACTTAAGTTCACTTGGAATGGTGTTCATCGCCCTTGCGACGGTATTGAATATTGGTTTCTTAGTGATTTCCATCCGTGGCTTCTTCACGAAAGATGATGATAAATGGGCCTATGTAATGTTCCTTTACTCGGTAAATTATATAGCGATTCTTTTCTTATTAATGGTTGCTGTTACATTGCCGATTTTTAATGGATGACATGGCTTATTGATAGAAGAAGGAACGCCGGATGAAATTTTTTCAAATCCTAAGAATGAAAGAACAAAAGCGTTTTTCAGTAAAATATTATAGTTAAAATTGTGGAAGCCTTTGACTGAAAATGTCGGGGCTTCTTTAATTTTCTGACCAGGTTAGGCATACATTGAAATGAAATATAAAAAATCAATGAGAGGGGGTTACCTTTGTATTATCCATATATCCGTCCACAAGTGAAGCAATCATCCCGTCTGATAACGGTCATTGGAAATGGTGAAGTTGCAGTCGTGCCAGACATTGCAAAAATTCAATTGGAGATCAATACCCACAATGTAGAATTGCATGAAGCGCAGCAAGAAAACGCGGCATTAATGAATCAGGTGATACAAGCCCTATACCAATTAGGTATACCGAGAGAAAATATCCAAACCGTGTCTTACTCCATTTTTCCAAGGTATGATTATATTGATGGAGAACAAATTTTTAGGGGCTATGAAGTGACAAATGCAATTGCGGTGACGCTTTCGGATATACAACAAGTCGGAACAGTTATTGACACAGCAGTTGCAAGTGGAGCGAATCGAGTTTCAAATGTACAGTTCTCTGTGGAAAATGCTGAACCACATAAACAGGCAGCAATCGTAAAAGCTTTGCAGGATGCACAAGTGAAGGCGCGTACAATTGCGAACACGCTTCATCTGCAAATCGATCCAGAGCCGATAAATGTAACTGAGCTAACAGGCGGTGAAGAGCCCCCCGTCGCATTCATGTCGGTTAACATGGCTGTTAGCGGAACTCCAATTGAAGGCGGGCAAATTAGTATCCGGTCAACGATTAGAGTGCAATATGAATATTGATGCGATGAAATAGAATCAAAAATTTTGAGCCTCTAAACGCCGTCCTGAGTGACGGCGTTTTTGTGATTCTACTGTTGAAGTGTCTCACCGGCGGAAAGTGTCCCCTCAATCGCATAAAGTCTCCCCGCAAATCTCCAAAGTGTCCCCTCAACGCCCGGGTGTCCCCGCAAACTAAGTAAGTGTGCCCTCAACGATGGCAAGTGTCCCCGCAATTGCATAAAGTCTCCCCGCAAATCCTCAAAGTTTCCCCGATTTTATTAGTTAGGCATTAATTAGACAAAACTAAAAATAAGCAGGTTTTATTGCTGTCCTTGTGGAAGTTAATTAGATAGTGCAGTCACAACTAAGGGGGAAAGTAGATGAGGTATTTCGTTGAACGAGTAAATGACTTAAACGCATTGGATATTGGAAAGTTGGTTCAGGAAAGTGAGAAGGAAGGATATCGTTTTGTTACTCGATTGGTCTCTGAATTTGAAGATGGTACAAACACATTTTCGAAACCTGGCGAGGCGCTTTTTTGTGTAGTTAGTGAAGAAGGGGAAGTTGTTGCAATCGGTGGCATCAACGAATCGCCTTTTGCGCAAGATGCAGGAATCGCCCGCCTTCGAAGATTTTACGTATTGGAAAAGGTGCGACGCCAAGGAGTCGGGACTTTGTTGCAACAGGAAATCGTCGACTATGCAAAGAACCAATTCAAAGAAATCACCGTACGAACCGATTCGGCGAAAGCAGATGCGTTTTATCGTGCATGTGGATTTGAGTTCGATGATTCAGCCTCCGAAACGACCCATATTCTACGGTTTCGATGACAAGGAGTGAACGCGGTGAGGCATTCTTTGTGCCGGATATCTGACATGGATATCCGGTTGCTGCGCCGTGTTTATTCAATATGATGTTGCTGAATTGGATTAAGAATGGAGGGAAAGAAGTTGGGAAAATGGAAGGTGTTAAACAGCGAATACAAGTATAAATCACCCTTCGGGAATTTGAGGAAAGATACATGTGAAATGTCGGATGGGACGGTGATTGAAGATTATTATGTGAATGAGTATGCGGATTGGGTGAATGCGGTTGTGCTGACGGTGGATGAGCAAATCATTCTTGTCAGGCAATACCGCCATCCGGGTCAGGATTTTTATTTGGAAGTGCCAGCTGGGAAAATTGAGGAAGGGGAGACATATGAAGAAGCGATCGTACGGGAGGTCCGTGAAGAAACAGGATTCATTTCCAATACGAAACCAATTTTATTAGGTGAATTCATGGTGAACCCTGCTACACAGACGAATAAAGTAGTTACCTTTTTAATCAAAGATGCCTACCATGCATATGAGCAGCAATTGGATGAAACAGAACGAGTAGAAGTTGTGCATTATCCATTTGAAAGATTCGAGGAAATGATTCAAGAGAAGGAAATCACACAGTTATTTTCAGTTACAGCGTATTATTTGGCGAAAAACTTTCTATCGAATTCTTAGGAAAGCGGGAGATTATGATGTTCAAAGATCTCGATATTCATGAGGACACAAACACGATTGTCCTATTCAAGGAAACACCGGAAGGATCAAATATGCTTGAGGTAGTTGACATTGACACTGGGCAAATCCGGTTTTCAACGAGTGGGAGATATGTGCCTCTCAGTCCAAGGATTTCACCAACAGGTAAAGAAATCGCTTTTGGCTGCATGGATGGGAAAATCTATTCAATGAGCTTGGTAGATGGAACGATAACCCCACTTGTTGATGCGGAAGGGATGCATTCGGGTTTTGGTGTATGGTCAGCCGATGGGTCCACACTCTGTTTCAGCAGTTATATAGATTCACAGACACCCCCGGATATTTATACACTCAACATGAATAGTGGGGAGTTAACTCAACATACAAATTGCAATCGGTGCATTGATCGTTTCCCGCAAATTTCTCCGTGCGGACAATACATAGTATTTACGAGGCACCATTTGGATGAGCCAAATATGCCAAGAAGGGCGATGCTGCTTGACGTAACGGATGGGAGGCTTGTTCAACTGCCACAACGGAACGACACTGAAATTGAAATTGACAGGGGATGTTGGAGTGGGGATTCGAAGTATATCATTGTAAGTGAACTATCTGGGGATGATAGCTGCTTGCAAATCTATAATGTAAGGTCCAATTCCATCCAAACAACAATTTCTTTTCCTGATCTTCAAGGAGGCGTTTTCTTTCAACGAGAGGAAAATGTCCTTGTCCTCTGTAAGCACGAAATCGTTGTTACTTCAATGATCGATGGACGAATCGAGGAAAGGTTTCATTTGCCTGATGCTATATCGATTGCACCAACCCAGAGAGGACCGGCAGCAGTCCTGAATCCCGATGAAACAAAGGTTTATATTTGCAATGAAGCATCCTCAGTTTATCAACTTGATCTTATGGACGGGGAGTTTGAGTTAATTATAAAGGATATTGTTCAAAACCTGTCGGAAAAGGAAGAATATAAAGTGGTTTCCTATGATGGCCTCCATATTCCGGTTCATCATTTCAAACCTGAAACCGCGAAAGACTTAGGCGTTTTATTCGTAATTGGTGGTCCAGGTGAACAACTCGATGACGATGACCCAATCTTGATGAAATTATTTAATGAAGGCTATGAAGTCATCATGCCTGCTTATCGTGGCTGCGCGGGATTTGGACAGGAATATCAAAACGCAAATAAAGGTCTATATGGAAAAGGTGATGTGGAAGACATCATCTCCTGTGCGAAAGATTGGAAAAAACGAAATGCCAATCGTCCATTAGCTATTGTCGGGTATAGCTATGGTGGATTCCTTACATTCCTATCCATGGCACATAGTGAACAGCCATTTGATAGGGGAGCCGCATTATGGGCGGTAACATCCCTCGAGCATTTAGGCTATCATCTTCCGCGGGCATTCCCAAGTGATCCCGTTGAAAAACAGGAAGCGATGATGAAACGTAATCCGTTACTTCAAACAGGTTTTATTCAAAGACCGCTCCTGATTTTACATGGCGGGCAAGACACAACCTCAACGAATGAAGAGGTTCTAACAATACAACAGAAGATTGAAGAAAAGGGAAGCCGATGTGAATTAATCATTTACGAGGATGGGGCACATGGGTTGAAAAATCATCGGAAAGAACTTTTCGAGGAATTACTGTCTTTTTTGGATGGGACACATGTGACGTATCCAACAGAGGAGGCGAGTAAATGAAGAATAATAACCATGCGCTTGTAATCGGTGGAACAGGCATGCTTGCAGGTGTATCGAAGTTTTTGGCAAGAGAAGGTTTTTTGGTTTCGGTTATTGGTAGGACAGAGATGAAGTTCGAACGATTGATAGCAGGGAGTCCACCCGACACTATTTTCCCCATCCAAGTTGACTACGATTCACATGCACTTTTTTCAGAAGTTGAAAAAGCGATTGCGGAACGGGATCCATTTAAGATAGTCGTGAGCTGGACACCTAATTATCGTGCGTTAGAACAAATTTGTGAAATGAATGCTCAAGCTACTTCGTTCCGTCTGATTCATGTGAAAGGGAGCCGTCGATATTTTGAAGATGAAGAAATTCCAATCCCAGTCAATTGTGAATATGAGAAAGTATTCCTTGGGTTTGTGAAAGAGGGAGGAACTTCAAGATGGCTGACAAATGATGAAATCGCTGGCGGGGTCATTGAACAGATTGTGAATAAGAAGGCCGAGAGGATAATCGGGCAACTTCACCCATATAGCGAAAGACCGAGTTAGGGGCGAAAATACATGTTAAAGAGAAAGTATGGGAGCAGATATGACTGGAAACGGATATTAAAGAAAAGTTATGTGGAAAAGTATTATGAAACTGCACAATTCACAGGTCATGTGAGCCTTTTCCGTATGAATGAAGTGAGTGAGCCTTTATTCAAAATGTATGGTAAAAAAAATACTTGTATCGCTGCCAAAGGGTATAGTTGGCTGCAACATTTTCCAGATGATGAACATTATTCGGTTACAACCGTTTTTAATGATGAAAATCAAGTTGTCCAATGGTATATCGACATTTGTAAGCAAAATGGCTATTGTGAAACGAACGGTCCGTGGATGGATGATTTGTTTTTGGATCTAATTGTCCTGCCTACAGGAGAACTGATTGAGAAAGATGAAGATGAACTTGAAGATGCGCTTAATAAAGAAATCATAACGAAACATGATTATGACCAAGCATGGTTGGAAAATAGGAAGCTAAAAACATTGATTGAAGATAGGCGATTTGACCTCCTTGAATTGGCCAATGTGCATTTCGCGGAATTAGCCAAGAACATAACTATAAAGGAATGAATTAAATGGAAGAACGATTCCACGTAACAGAAACAGAAAGAGAGAAAGTATTGAAAAATTATTTTAGGAAAGGATTGGATGGTCCGCTTGATACTTTTCCAAGTAAAGAAAAAAGGAAGTTTGTTATTGCCCAAGAAATAATCAAACGGTTTGAAGTAGGAAAAATGTACAAAGAAAAAGAGATAAATGAAATTTTAATAGAGATATATCCTGATTTTGCAACCATCCGACGTTTTTTCATAGACTATGGTTTCATGAATCGCAGTGATGATGGGATGGAGTATTGGGTTGGAAATAAGGAAGTTAGATAAATGCGAAATCAGTTCAAGCTGATTAGAAAAACAGAAACTATACATTTCGAGACTACGTTGCCAAAGGTAAAACAGTACGGGAGGAAATGAAGAGGTATAGAGGAAATTGAAATGATAAAAAGGTAGTGAAATTATGATTCATAACGAGGAGGATGTCATCCGCTTGATTTCTGAAGACGAGTGGATGATGGATATTTTAAGGAGTTCGCAGTTTTTGAATTTGCCGGATTGGTGGGTGTGTGCAGGCTTCGTGAGATCAAAAATTTGGGATGTGCTTCATGAGTTTGATGAGAGAACTCCTTTGCCGGATATCGACGTAATTTATTTTGATCCATCTAACGTGGATGAAAAAATAGAAAAAAGTTATGAAAATATACTAATGCTGAATCATCCTACAATTCCATGGTCTGTAAAAAATCAAGCAAGAATGCATACTGTGAACAACGACTGTCCTTATTTGTCTTCCACTGAAGCAATAGCCAAATTTCCTGAAACAGCTACTGCGTTAGGCGTGAAACTTGATGAAGGAAAGATTGTGTTGACTGCTCCGCATGGAGTACAGGATGTGGTCAACTTTAACGTAAGACCAACACCTTACTTTTGTGAAACAGAAGTAAGGTTAGAATATTATCGTCAACGAGTTTATAAGAAAAACTGGAAGTCGGTTTGGCAAAAGGTTGAAGTTTTACAAAATGAATAGTAGTAAGGGGGGCAATCCTTGAAATTCACTATAAAGAATTCGTTTTTTACAGAAATCGTTTCCGAATTGTATAAAATATCTTCGACTAAAAGTCTGCTCCCGATCCTGTCTGGGATTAAAATCGAAGCAACGAAAGACAGCGTTGTGCTAACCGGTGGAAATTCAGAAGTATTCATTGAAAAGAAAATACCTCGACAGATAAATGGGGAGGCAGTCATTGAAATATACGAAACTGGAAGCGTTGTTGTATTATCAAAGCATTTTATAAATCTCCTGAAAAAATTGCCTGATGACATTGAGATATCGTCTGACGGTATACAATTGGTCCTCATCAAGTCCGGTGATATTGTAACGAAAATGAATGGAATAGCTGCCGTCGATTATCCAAAACTACCCGAGGTTAAAATTCTTCAAACAGTTACGCTCAATTTTACTTCATTAAAAGAAGTGATAAAACAAGTAGTATTTGCTGTTTCTAAAAGTGAAGCAAAACCGGTGCTTACTGGCGTGAAGATGGAGTTTGTAAAGAACAAGCTTATTTGTACTGCAACAGATTCTCATCGCTTATCACGTAAAGAGACTCAAATCACTTTCAATGAAAGGGATCATTCAGTTATCGTGCCAAGTAAAAGCTTGCTGGAACTACTCCAATTGAAGGAATCGGGATCAGCTACAATACAAATTTCCATAGCGAATAACCTGATTGTGTTTTCTACAGAAAATACGATCTTGTATTCTGTATTGATTGAAGGGAACTACCCGAACACCCAATCATTGATTCCAACCGACTTTGTTACAAAGATAACGATGAATACACAATCCTTAATAGCAGGGATTGACCGGGCTTGTGTTTTCTCCGAGGAATGGAAGCATAATAATGTTCATTTTACTTTAATCGAAAATACCGTTTTAAAAATAACAACAAAATCAGCAGGAATCGGAATGATCGAAGAACAACAAAGAATTAGCAAAGTGGATGGAGTACCCGTTATTGACATGACCTTCGATGGCCGGCTCTTTCTCGATGCGTTAAAAGGGATTCAGGAAGAACAGGTGACAATTAGTTTTTGCGGAGTTATGAAACCGGCGGTCATTAGGCCTGAAACCGAGACATCTTACGTGCAGCTAATTTCACCGTTGCGAACTTAATAAAGGGGGATTGGAAATGGGCTATATTGAAGAATTGCGCAAGTTGGTTGGGCACCGGCCACTGATTTTTGTAGGTTCTGTTGTTATTGTCGTTGATGCAGAGGGTAGTATTTTGTTGCAGCAAAGGAAGTTTCCAGAGGGGGCATGGGGAATTCCGGGCGGATTGATGGAGTTAGGGGAGTCAACGGAAGATGTCGCAAGGCGTGAACTCTTTGAAGAAACGCGGCTACAGGTGGATGAATTGACATTGATCAATGTTTATTCCGGCCCAGAGCATTTCATTCGAGCGGCAAATGGGGATGAGTTTTATGTCGTAACAACCGCCTATTATGCGGAAAATGCAATAGGGGATCTTATTGTAGATCATGCTGAGTCAATTACATTTAAATACTTTCAACCCCATGAGTTGCCGAGGAATATTGTTAAAAGTCATAGAAATATATTGGATGAATTCCTCTCGAAGCATTACAAGTTTTTGAGTACGGTTAAATAGTTTTCAGGAAATGGGGCTATGTGGATGAAACAATGGACGAAGGAAATTGAGATTGAGGCGCCAATCGAACAAGTTTGGAAGCTCTTAAATGGATCATTGGACGACATGCAAAAGATCATGCCACAAGTTGTTTCAAATGAACCTGTCACCATTACTGAGGGAATGGTTGGGAGTATACATTTGCAAAAGTATAAAGAAGGCAAGCGGGTCATGGAGTATGAGGTCGAAACACTCGACTATTTAGATTTTCCGAATGAAAAAAAGTTGAAAGTTGGTTTTACTCTTGGAGGGATGTTTGAAATAACAGCTAATTATGACCTTATTAAGATGGATAATGAAAAAACTAAATTTATTTATACTACAACAAACAGACCGTTGAAATGGTTTGTAAAAATCTTTTTGCTATTTTCCAATGAGAAAGTAGTTGTCGATTTTGTACAGCGAGTGAAAAAGGTTGCAGAAAATAAGGGGGCGTAAATCATGAATCAAGCCGCAAAGGATTATTGGGAACAATTTTGGGGAGAGAAAGAACGTCCAGCAAATGTCAGTGCCTGGATGTTCGGTGAAGCGGTGGATGAGTTAGCGCAAGCGGTTATAGAAGGAAGAAAGACGGCGACCTGTTCAGCGCATGTTTTATTTGGTCTGGAGAATGAACCGATTCCAGTAATTGACGAGTACAGCATTATCCTAAATAGCCAAAATGAGCCAGTCGCAATCATTAAAACGGTAGATGTTTCTGTTACACCGATGAATGAAGTGACAGAGGAGTTTGCTTTGGCGGAAGGTGATGGATCTTATCGGAATTGGAAGGAGATTCATGAACGCTATTTCAAACGAGAACTGGACAAGTTTGGTTTAGAGTTCACCGAAGATATGTTACTTGTCTGCGAGCGTTTTGAATTGGTTGATGTGAAACAAAGTGAAGAGCGAATGAATCCCAAATTATTAAGGGTTGGCACTACATATCTTCCTGTATCCAATGTTGAAGAGGCTGCTGAGTGGTATGTAGAAAAGTTAGATGCAGAATTAACTTATCAAGACGAAGACAAGGCGATTCTAAATTTGGCTAACCAAAGTTTCTTCCTTGTAAACGCGAAAGAAAATGAGACTGCTAACTTTTGGGATGCCTATGGGAATGAACGCTTTTCTCTTACATTTGAAGTCAATGGGGAAGAAGCTATAAAAATGCTACGTGAAGATTTAATCGAACGTGGCGTGAAGCTTGGAGAGATTGAAAAACGGGGACATGCAGGTATCAATTTTGTGTTTTCGGACTTGGACGGAAATCGGTTTGATGTTTGGAGCGAATTAAGTCCTTCATTTAATAAATATAGAAATTAGGGGTACATCATGGGGTATATAAAAGAATTAAGAAAATTAGTTGGTTCACGGCCGATAATTATGGTAGGTGCAAGTGTAATGGTATTAGATTCAAAGAGTCGAATCCTCTTACAACTGCGAACGGATAATAACTGCTGGGGGTTACCCGGAGGTTCCATGGAACTTGGCGAATCCTTGGAAGACGTGGCAATGCGGGAGCTACATGAGGAAACAAATCTAATTGCAAACGAACTATCATTATTTAATGTTTATTCAGGAAAGGAACTATATTATCGCTATCCACATGGTGATGAAGTGTATAACGTTGTAGCCACTTTCATTTGTAAAAATTATAACGGAGAATTAATGGCGGATAAGAATGAAGTATCGTCTTTGGAATTCTTTTCGATTGACGATTTGCCAAGCAACATAAGCCCGCCAGAATTGCCGATTCTCACTGACTATATTCAAAACCATAGGGGGAAATGAGTCATGAAAGAATCTTGTTTCATCTGCGATAAGCATCAGGGGAAAATTCAGACAGATGGCATCACCATCTACGATGATGAATTTGTCTATGTTGGTCATATCGATAATAACGGCGAACCTACGTATTTAGGTCACCTAATGATTGATCTCAAAAGGCACGCACCAACACTTGGTGATATGAACAAACGTGAAGCAATGGCCTTTGGAAGCATTACGGCAAGGGTGAGCAGAGCTTTGATGGATAGTGAAAATGCAGAACATATCTATTCGCTCGTTTCAGGAAACTCAGTTCCACATTTGCATATGCATTTAGTGCCACGGTATGTAGGAACTCCAAAAGAATATTGGGGACCGATGTCCGTCCATGGCTGGACCGGCGCCCCGGTAGGTGGAAAAAAAGAAGTGATGGAACTTTGTTTACGAATAAAAACCTATTTGGAAACACATAACCATGAATAGTTTTACTTGGGTAGGAAGTGACTGTCATTACATCGATCAACCCTTTGTACAATCAATAGGTAACGTAACTGTTGGGCTCTATGGTGGCAACTCATCGGCAGGTCAATATAAGAATGAAGATGGATGTGTCATTTGGGTCGGTGAAGATTGGGAGTTAGCCGCAGTTCTCGATGCGCATTATAGTGCCGAAAGTGCAGAGCTTGTAGTCCGTATATTAGAGGAATACAAACAAGACCTTATTAGTGTACTGAACAAGTCCGGACCTCCACAATTTCGTTCTGTGGAAAACAAGCTTCTAAAAATCTTCCAAAGTGTTGAGTTTCTCGACAATTGCAAAAGCATTAAAGGTGAGACAGCTTGTCTGATCTGTATCCGAAAAGAGAATTATCTTTGGTGGTTTTCCGTCGGAGATTGCGTAGTTTATGTTTTTCATCAGGATTTTATTGCATTAGACCAATTTCAGTTGAATCAAAGGCAATTCTATGAGTGGATTGGTAAAGTGAATACATTTGATAAATCCATTCCGTGCTATACGTCCGGTATTCGCGAATTAAGAAAAGGGACAAATCGTATCTTTATGACGACAGATGGTTTGCTTGAATGCCCAGGAGAACCCTTCATAAACCCTGTCGATTTAGCAGATATACTAACAAGTGGAGAACCTGACGTCATCTTTTCTGTTATTCTTGATAAAATCATAAAGAATAATGTAAGAGACAGTACGACGATGATTGCTTGGAGCATGGACATATCGAAACAGGGTAGTATTCCAAGTGATTTTGAGTGAATTGTCCTTTAGCAGATTGGCCAGAGAATAATAAAACACATCAAGGGCATACTTGACATGTCACTGAAAGGTGTCGTATTATTAATTTCGAATAGGACACCTTTTAGTGTCGTCTTTGAAAGATCAAGGGGGAGTGATCGTGAACGAGACAAGGCCTACGAGGGATGTGTATGAAGCAGTTGCGGATCCAACGCGCAGAAAATTGCTTCAATTGTTGGCTGATGTTGAAGAGTCGCCTCTCAACGAACTAACACGTCATTTCGAAATGGGTCGTACTGCAGTGTCAAAACATTTGACCATCCTTAAAGAGGCAGGACTCGTAACGAGCAGGAGAGTTGGCAGGGAAACACGATTTAAGTTGAACGCAGCACCACTCAAAGAAATTCAAGATTGGGTAGCGTTCTACAACAAATTCTGGAGTGTAAGGCTGTCACACCTAAAACAACTATTAGAGGAGGAAGAAGAATGAGTTTAGCTCTAACTATGGATTTTCAGTACAACAAATCAATCGATAAAGTGTGGCAAGCCCTAACAGAATCGGGCATGCTTGAAAAGTGGATTTGGAAAAACGATTTTAAAGCTGTCGTAGGCTACAAATTTACTTTCCGCGCAGAGCCAAGTGAATGGTGGGATGGAATCGTAACGGGTGAAGTCTTGGAAGTGGATGAGCCGAATAAGATTTCTTACACTTGGGCGAGCGGCGGAGAAGAGCATGTTGTCACTTGGACATTGACAGAAACACCTGATGGGAACACAAATCTCCATCTTGACCAAACTGGAATCCATACTGAAGACGGTCTGAAAGGTGCACAATATGGTTGGACAAATATGTCCGCGCAACTTACAAAAGTATTAGAGGAAGAGTAAAAACTTATTCGATTATAGGGCGCTTTCCAAAGCATAGGAAAGCGTCATTTTTATTGAACCTATGGATTGGAAGTCATAGACAATAGGCAATATTAGTGTCAAAGGGAGAGGATGCCACAATGAAAATAAATCAATTGATCGCCAACAATATTAAAAGATTGGATGCAAAGCTTCCGGAGGATAAATCGTTGGGTATAGCTGGTCTGTCCGGATCTGGAAAGACGACTTTCTGTCAAACAATCGGCGAGGAATCGAAGAAGCGTCTCGTTTCCTTATTACCAAAGGCGGACTATCAATATTTATTCCCCAATATTATGGAAACCAATTTCAGTGCCATTAAAATGGAAGAAATGCCTTTAGTGCTTTTCTTGGGGAGATCATCCATTTCTTCTAACCCCCGGTCGACAATTGGCACGCATACGGGTGTTTTTACAGAAATTCGTGCAGGAATTGCCGAGAAATTCAAACTTTCTCCAGAAGTGTTTTCATTTAATAATGAGTTAGGTTGGTGTCCGAAATGTAAAGGACGTGGCAGTACAAGCAATGTTGAATGTAAATCGTGTGGAGGTAAACGCTATAATCCAGAAGTTGAGCAATATACAATTGAATTATTTGGTAAACCTCATTCTATTTCCGATATTAATAACTTGAGTGTTGAAGTGATCCTCTCTGAGGCTGAAGAATTACATATAAGTGAAGCAAAACAACATATCCTCCAAAATATTATTAATATGAATATCGGTTACTTAACGTTAAATCGGATTATGGGTACGTTGTCAGGTGGGGAATTGACACGCCTTTACTTGGCGGAATTCATGGCAACTAGCGAAAATACTTCCATTATCATTGATGAAATTTCAGTCGGTCTCGATCGCCAAACGTTATTGAAGATCTTAGAGCAGATTAAACAATTAGGCTGTAAAAATCAAATTTGGCTCATCGATCATTCCGACACTGTCTTAGACACAACTGATGATCAATTATTCTTCGGACCCGGCAGCGGGAAATATGGTGGTAAAATCGTGGAGAAATCGCCGCGTCCGAAGCCTGTTTACCAGGAAAGAAATGAAGAGATGCCGTCAGAATTCTATCAATTTAAAGACCTTTATTGCCGCAATATCCAAATGGCCGAATTTCAAATTCCGAAAAACAGACTTGTGACGATTACCGGTGAGTCAGGCTGCGGGAAATCTACGCTCATCAATGAATGTGTGGCGGAAGACTACCTCAAGCGCTACCCTAAAGATAAATTGGTTATGGTAGGTCAGGATCGCAACCAATCAATTACAAGCCGGTCAACCGTTGCAACTTTTCTCGATATTAAACAGAAACTGAACAAATACAGTGATGAAATTGATTATATTTTTGAGCGATCGATTGAAGATATCATTGATGAATTACCAGAAGGAGATATCGCTCACAAACGTTTGAGCCTCTTAATCAAACTCGGACTCGGTTATTTGACGTTGGAGAGAAAAACACAGACGTTATCGACTGGTGAATTCCAATGTGTCCATTTAGTTTCGGAGCTGTTTGCAAGCACGAGAAAACCACACACGCTATTTATTTTCGATGAGCCATCTAAAGGTTTATCCCAAAACATTTTAAACCAATTCATCGATAGTATTAGGCTAATATTGGAAGATGAAACGGTTTCAATCGTCATGATTGAACATAATGAGTATATGATGGAAAGCTCTGATTTCATCGTCGATTTCGGAAAGCGAAAGGAAGAGCCTGTCACCAATTTGGAGATTGTCAGTCATGACGACTATTACAGGAATAAAAACATGGAAAATGTTGAGATGCCGGCACCAATTTCATCTGCACTCAAACAACAAAAAGGTGTCCGCTACTTGGAAGAAAATCATATCGACTACTTTAAAAACGCAGAGAATATCTATAAAGGCGGTATCTTGAAAAGTTTATCTTCAATGGCTCGTTTGATTTACGGTGAATACGAATCTGACATAATTGCTCCTGTCATTGCGATTGACCTTGAAAGACATTTGTATAGCCAATACAGTTTTCTCTATGAAATTGGCGGGTTGATCAATCACATTGTGGCGGCGCATCCGACGAATAAGGATACGAAAAGCTTTGATTTCTACAATAAAGACAATCATTGTCCATCATGCTCAGGCCGTCTTGAGATTGAAGTTTTTGACAAAGAGCTTGTCATTCAAAACAAAGATGTTCCATTCTGGGATGGTATGCTTCATCCTGACGTGATGGAAGTATTGAAGTATTATAAACACGATAAGCTGAAATTTCTATTTGAAGAAATTAAGAATGAATTAGGGCAGGACCTGTCAAAAAGCTATAATAATATGACCGATGAAGAAAAGCATACGTTTTGGTATGGGTATTTTGAAAAGTCATTTTATGATAAAGAAGGTAAAGCGCGTAGGACGTGGGTAGGCTTTAATACAATTCTTGGCATGTATATGGTTGTGTCAAAATCAATCATTAAAGAGCAAATGAAAGCTTCAAAAGATAAGATTACCTGTCCAATTTGTGAGGGAACAGTGTTAAACCACCATAAACCATTGAAATTCGGAGACACCGATATTCGTGAGTTAATAAAGAAGCCGGTGGACGAAGTAATGAAAATTATTGGCGACTTGCCTAAGCTTGTTCGATTGAAATCGATTATCGAAGGCGATATGGAGTTGACGGAAGATGTCTCTTTACTGCCACGGGAAACACAGGTCGCACTGAAAATGTTTGAATTGGAGCAGGCAAGCTTTACGGGATATGAAATAGTCTTGCAAAATGCCTTGCCTTTCTGGGATACAATTAAAGGTAATATCGAATCCATCAGTAATAAAAATCAAGTGACGATTTGTGATTTCCAAAATGTTGAGGAAACAAGGGAAACAATCATTGATAAGTATTTTACGAATGGAAAATACAAAAAACTAACATATGTATACGAAGCATTTGGTTACAAAAAATTAATCACTCAAATTAATAAAATCAGGAAGGCTAATCCGTGCCCATTCTGTAAAGGTAAAAAAGTGATATCCGAAGATAATTTACATGATGGCGTATTCAAACTAACGATTCCATGTGTAAGTTGTAATGCGACGGGCATTAATGACGAAGGTCTGAAGGAAGCCGTAGAAGACGTACACGTACAAACATGGCTGACTGGAAAAGTGAGTGATGTCATTGATAAAAACTTATATACCGATGCAGTGGCGGACATTCCAATCTTTAATCGTATCCGTGAATTGAATAAACGGGATATGATGGCAATTTATGAATGTCTGGAAATAAATGATTGATTTGAATACAAAAAATGATGCCCCAACACTTGAATTTTCAAATGTAGGGGCATACTATTATGGCCATCTAACTTGTTTCTTCTTTTTATCCTTATTGCCACTTCGCAGCTCTGCAAATTCCTTTGCGATTTCCTCTTTCATATCTTTGGGGTTGATCTTTTGGTTTTTAGGAGTTTGCGGCAAGGAGTTTTTATTATTTCCGGTTTTATTATTATGATTATCTCTTCCCATGATTTTTCGCTCCTTTCAACTACTTCATTCATAATATGGCGCTATTCAATCATTTTATTCCAACGAATCTCCCGTTTTGTTTTGCGACTGAAGGGTATGCTAAAAGTGAGCATACTTTAAGGAGGTTCGGGATATATGTCATTAAGTAAAGAGCTGCAAAAATTGAAGGAATACAAGTGCGATTCGCGCTGTGTGTTAAGTGTTTACTTAAATACCAACCCTGCTGACCCGGAACAACAGAATGGTGCTTGGCGAATCCATTTGAAGACAGGATTAAAGCGCCTCCACGAGTATTTGGAAGCTTCTAATGATGAAAAAGAACTAAAAGCGTACAAAAAATTGAGGGATAAAGTAACGAAGGAAATTGAAACAAATCAAAACGACTTTAATAAGGGGGTCGTTATTTTTGCGGCAGAGGATCCCGAATTATGGTCTGTGCACTATGTCCAAGTGCAAGTGAAGACAAGCTTTCACTGGGAAGACCATCCAGTTATTGAAGAAATGGAATATATGTTAAAGGCTTACCCAGAGGCAGGAATTGTTTTGCCAAGCTTTGGGGAAGTACGAATTTTGGATACTGCGATGGGGTTCATTACCGGTGAGAGGTCATATGCTTTTGACTCGGGCTTGGATGTTTGGAAGGAAAATGACAGTGTGAAATCGTCACTTCAAACAGGAACTGGTGAAGGGAATAGCGATGGACTGGATCAGCGTCTTAAAGAAAATCTTGAGCGGTTTTATAAAGAAATGGGAGTCATTGTCGAAAGGATTCGAAAAGAACGTGACTGGAAGGAATTATATGTAGTTGGTGAGGCGGAGCTTGCGAACTCGTTTGCCAAAACACTTCGAACCAAACCGAATAACAGCATCTATAAGAACTTGATTAATGTACAGGCGGATAAAGTGCTCCACCAAGTATTTGAGAAATAACTAATAATTTCTACGGAGAAGGGATTTATTTTTGCCCTTCTCTTCTTTTTTGCCCAATTTCGAACTGGATTAAAATGGAGATCAGTTTGCTTCCGTACTAATACAGACTTTCCGACATATCATAGAGAAAAGAATGGATGGGAGGTTGAATGATGGGATTGTTCTTTAATAGGAAAAATGATTTGAAAATATACGAAGGCGATACGACAAATGATAGGAACCAATCAGTTTATCGTTCTGATACTGTTACGACCGCATTGGAGGAACAGCGGAAAGCGTTTGAAATAATGAATGAAGAGTATGCTGAGCTTGCAAAACAACTACAGAAACAGAAAAAAATTCAATCTGACCGGTGGAAGACGACAGGAATTCGGTTTGATGAAATTTTAGAAAATCAATCTCAGCACCACCATTTCGAGTTGGAAGCAATGCAGACGTTAGCACACCACGATAAACAAAATAAAGAGCTGCAAAATGTATTGGAGAAAAAGAAGAAAATGAATGAAGAAATCGTCCAGCAAATTAATCAGCTGAGCCAATCAAACTCAGAAATTGCCGAGCGATTAGAGAAATTTGATGCGGACCAGGAATTGCTTTTGAAAAAGATGGATGAGCAAATCGAACGTCAGCAGCAATTTTCGGTATCATTAGAGGAGCAAAAGATAACGCAGAGCGAAATCGTGGACAGGATAGACCGTCAAGAGGGTTTGGTCGATAAACTTATGCGGCAAATGGACTTCCTGAAATCTGTTTTGTTTGAGAGAACACATTTTATCGCTGAAAAAATTGATAAAAGTTTTTCGTATATAAGTGAGAGAAAAGCAGGTTCGAAATAGGTAAGGTGTACATCGTACTGAGTCCAGAGTAATGTTTCCGATGATACTTCCATATAGTGAGTAGAAAAGGAGGCAAATGATTGAGTGAAAAGAAATTAGAGGATAAACAAAATAATCTTCCAGCTACACAAGACGAGGCTAATAGGAAGACTTCTATTGGCCTTACAGAAAATGTTGGGGGAATGCTTTGTTATATCTTTATCATCGGTCTTATTTTTCTATTCATGGAAAAAGAAAATCGCTTCATCCGTTTCCACGCTTTGCAGGCGGTATTCACTGCTGTTGCGATTATCCTGATCAGTATCATGTTAGGGTTCATTCCGGTAATAGGTTTCGTCATTAGTCTGCTGTTAGGTCCACTTTCTTTTGTGTTAATGATATTTATGATGTATCAGGCGTATCAAGGAAACTACTTCAAATTACCGTTTATCGGGGATTTGGTTGAGAATCAATTGAATAATGCTTAATAAAAAATCCGTCCCGAGCATAATTCGAGGCGGATTTTTAGTTAGTTCCTCTATTAACCTAGTCCACCAATTGCAATGACGAATAGCCAAAAAATAATCTTCATCACCAACGCAATACTACCTAAAATTGTGCCTGCAACTGCCATTCCTTTCCCACTTTCCACTTTTTTGCCCATCGTTCCGAAGACGATAGCTAAGATACCAAGTAGATAGGGTATTAGAGGAATCAGATTTAACACTACTCCCAAGATCCCTAAAACGAGTGAGCTGACAGCCATTCCATTAGTTTGTTGTTTTTCGACTTCCAAGATTTCACCCCCACAATGACAGCGTATGCTTCTGCAGCTTCCGATTTGAATGAAAAAAGAAATGAGTGACTATTTAGTGAAGGTAGGCAAATATGATTCTTTCATAAGTATAGAAATGTTATACTATAATTTGAGTGGGTAATAGAATGTTAGGTAGGGGGATAATAATGATTACTTTTGCAAAACCAACAGTAGAGCAGTTTTTCCGTACGTATGCAATCACGAATTTTGCAGTAAATGATGACGAAACAAAACTGGTTTTCAACACGAATTTGAACGGGAAGATGAATTTATGGGCAATGGATTTGCCAGGATCATTTCCTTATATGTTTGCCCACCGGGATGAATCTTGCAATTTCATCAAGTTCGATTCTGACAACCGATATGTCTTAGCAGGGTTTGATAGTGATGGAGATGAAAATTATCAAATCTATTCGATACCGGTTGATGGCGGTTTACCACAGCCGTTAATTACTGGGGATTCAAATGAGAAGTTCTTTTTCAGCCACTTAAGTGAAGATGGAAAGAGAATTTACTATGTAACATCATTGGATAATCCGATGTATTTGAACACGCATATGCGTAATTTAGAAAGTGGAGTCGATACGCTATTAAATATTGGAGAGACATCACCGACGCGTCTTTCTGCAGTATCTGATGATGAAGAGAAGTTAGTGTTTTCACGTTCATTTGCAAACACGTATACGATAAGTTTCGTGAAAGTCGGGGAAGAGACTTTTAACTTAACACCTGATGCATCTAAAGTGCATATCGCTTATGATCCAGTGTTCACAGACGAAAATACAATATTCTTTGTCACGGATTATGAAGGCGATTTCTCCTATATTGCAAAATTTGATTTGACGACAAAGGAATTTTCAAGAGTGTTGGAAGTTGAAGGGGAAAGTGTCCAGACAATCAAGTTCAATAAAGACAAGGGAGAGTTTTATTTCGTCACTTCCAAAGGGGTGACTGATAAACTATATCGTTTCAAATTGGAGGGATCCCCTGTACCTGAAGAGTGTGCGCTGCCTGTTGATGTACTTTATCAGATTAAATTTGCGAAATCTGGCAATCTCTATATTTTAGGTGCAAGCGCAACGGCTCCACATAATATTTTTAAATCTTCAGATGGGCAAGAGTGGAAGCAACTAACGGAAAACAGAGTGCTTGGTGTTAGCCAAGACGGAATGGTTGAGCCCGATGTGGTTTCCTATAAATCATTTGATGGACTGGAAATTGAATCTTTATTGTTCAAGGCTAATCCTGAGAATGCAAATGGCTACACAATTTTTTGGCCACATGGCGGCCCGCAAGCGTCTGAACGAAAAATGTTCCGTTCTATGTTCCAATGTTTCCTGAACAGGGGTTATAACATTTTCGCACCGAACTTCCGTGGAAGTACTGGATACGGCTCGGAATTCACTAAAATGGTTGAACGGGATTGGGGAGAGGGACCACGCCTTGACTGCTTGGCAGGAATTGAGTGGTTATTCGATAACGGAATCACGGACCGTGACCGACTTTTCCTTGTTGGAGGCAGTTACGGGGGTTATATGGCGTTATTGTTGCACGGGCGGCATGCTGAATATTTCAAAGCGGTCGTAGATATTTTTGGTCCATCCGATTTATTTACATTCGTTAATTCTGTTCCACCGCACTGGAAACCGATTATGGATCGCTGGCTTGGTGACCCGGAGCGTGACAAAGAGCGTTTCATAAAGGATTCACCTGTCACTTATCTGGACGGAATGGTGAAACCGATGTTAGTAATCCAAGGTGCAAAGGATCCACGTGTTGTGAAAGAGGAGTCTGACCAGATCGTCGCAAAGTTAGAAGGCTTGGGGCGCGATGTGGAATATCTTGTATTAGAAGATGAAGGCCACGGGTTTTCGAAGAAGGAGAATGAAATAAAAGTTTATAGTTTAATGTTAGAGTTTTTGGAGAAGCATCAGAAGTGATTGGAAGGCAAGCTGTCCGTTAGATGACTAACGGACAGCTTTTTATTGTTTGAAGCGCTCGTTTATCTTGTTTTAATCCCAATCCTGCCGTTGCAGATCCTCAGCGACAAGTTGTAAGTCATCCGCAGTGATTGTCAATACCTCATAATCGCTCTTCTCCGCAAACTCCAAGGCCATTTTCTTCATGAATTTTGGGGAGCCATCATTGTCTTCGTCATAAACAATTAAAATTCCATCTGAATTCCGAAGTAAAAACTTATCACGCTCGATGAATTGCCAAGGAGCTTCGTAAGGACGTTTTGTCAAACTGACTGTATAGTCCGCGTGGGAGAGGATGAATTCATATGCTTCTTTTTTCGCCTTATTCCAATTTTTATCCTGTTCTAAAAAAGGAGTGATTACGGCGAATTGCAATGATGGATAGGTTTCCTGTAAGTCAATCACCGTTTCTGCTGCCCATGTCTCGACTCCCGGCTGACCACTAATAATCACCCATTCAAGCCCGCTATCGAGTAGGGGAGTCAGCCTGTTTGATAGCGCCCTTTTAATAATACCGATGCCCGGATGTTTATCATTGAAAATGCCTAATTCATGTGCTTTGTAGCCTGTTATGACAAGTCTTTTAATCATTTATTCATATCCTCAATCGCTACTTTCGCTAATTTTGAAATGACCATATCATCCATTGGAGGATTATGCAAACCGGCCCGGACGTCACGATAATAGCGTTGAAGTGGATTGGTCAGTTCCATGCTTTTTGCTCCTACAATACGCATCGCCTGGTCAACAATTTGAATCGCAGCATTCGTCACTACATGCTTAGCGGCACCTAATTCCTGTTTCATCAATTTCCGTTTTTCTACATCATCATAAGCGGCTGCAACGCTGTAAAGAAAATGCCTCGCTTGCATTAACTCAAGATCGATTTGTCCAATATGGCTTTGAACATTCGGCAATTCAGAAATGCTCCCTTGTATACTATTCGGTTTGTGTTCTACCGCAAATTTCACAACGTAATCACGTGCGGCTTGCGCAATTCCTAAATAACAGGCTGGAATATGTAGAAGCCATCCATTCAACTTTTCTCCACGTGGTCCATTGTTGAACTCCACGAAATCTTCCTCGTTTACCTTAACATTATTCAAAACCAAATCATGGCTCTCCGTTCCACGCATCCCTACCATATTCCAGGTTTCTTTAATGGATAAACCTTCACTGTCCCTGTCAATTAAGAAAAAGCCGATACCCTCTTGTCCTTCGACCCAAGCGGACACGAGGAAGTGGGTGAGTACAGGCGACATTGAAGTGAAGTTTTTCTGACCGTTAATGATGTAGTGACCACCTTTTTTGACCGCAGTTGTTCCCGGGCGACCACCACGTGTCGGACTGCCAGTTTGGGCTTCGCTTGCAGCACGGTTCACTAATGCACCGTTCAAGACCTCTTTTGCAAATTTCTCCAAACGTTTCGCTTCCCAAGTTTCACTTTCAAAAAGGTCGCCGACTGCCCCTTGATGCCAACCGATGGATAAAGCGGTGGCACCATCGTAGGAAGCGATTGTTTCCTGCATCAGAATCATGTCTGTCACAGTGATTCCGTCCCCTCCGTATTTCTTCGAAAGAGTCAACTTTGTATATCCCAAGTCAACAAGAGATTGTATATTTTCTTTTGGAAAAACGGCATGTCGGTCAGTACGTTCAGCTGATCCACGAATCTGTGACTCAAGGCCATTTAGTTTCTCTATCCATTCTCTTTGTAGATCAGTGGTGATAAAAAGCTCCTTTGACATTTACTACACCCTTTCTTCAAAATGACGAATGTATATTTTACTATTATACTCAAGTAATCTATGCTTAGGGGGTAATTAGCAGTTGAGCGATTTAAACCGGACAATGTTAGTCTCTTGAAATATTGTTAATGAAATTAATTGAGGAGGTAAAGAAATGCAGATAAAGAGATTATGTCCGCAGGATGCGGGGGCCTACTATACTATTCGTTTAGAGGCTTTAACTATGAACCCTGAGGCATTTGCTGCAAGTTTCTTGGAGGAGAAGAGGCAATCTGCTGAAAAATACTCAGAAAGATTTCAAGGCGATGATTCCGTTACGTTTGGGGCATTTGATGAATCGGGACTGATTGGTACCATTACGTTAATCCCAGAAAAATTAATGAAGCTTAAACACCGTGCATCAATTGTTGCCATGTATGTAAAGCCTGAAAAACGAGGAAATGGTGTAGCTAAACAACTCATGGGAGCAGTGATTCAAATGGCAGGATCGTTAGAAGGTATTGAACAAATCCATTTGACAGTAGTCAGTTCCAACTCAGCTGCGATTAGACTTTATTCTTCATTTGGATTTAAAACGTATGGTATAGAGAAAAACGCATTAAAAATAGATGGAACCTATTTCGATGAGGAATTAATGGTGTTATTTTTGAGCTGAAGGGTAAGAAATGGATCAATAACAAACTGTGATTGATCCTTTTTGTATTAACGATCTGTTTCCTGAAAATCAATTCCTTTGAGCTCTCCAGTTTTTGTAGTATATTTAATCCTTACAAAAACACCGAATTCTTTGTCGGCCTCTTTGAGCCATAGTTTAAACTTCTCGATTGTCATGTCCCCGTCTAATTCGCTCCCTTCATGCAAGTAGTCAATAATGGATGCTTTTGGATATTTTGATTGGGTCTCTTTCATGGCAAGTTGTCCCCATTTTGCGTAAGAAGGCTCAACCGGTTCGTTAATGATTATTTGCTGGTCTGTTAGTGCAGAATGAGCGGTAAATACCATTCCAAGTGCAATAACTAAATTTCGCATTTCAAGTTCATCTCCTTTTTTATAGGATGTCGAATTTAACTAAAATAATACAAAAAAGCACCACCCAGTTAAGGGTGGTGCTGGATAATTTTAATTAAGTAAAGCCGCCTTTGCCGTATTTAATCATAGAAAGTTTTAAACCACCACTCCTCAAAGTGGGTGTTCGCAAAAACATTCCTGTCTGTCCCAATCAGTATTGGATAGGGCTTGCCATTCCTGTTCTTATATAAAACTCCCTTTTACAGCATAAAGGTTAAAACTTAATGTTATACGTACAATGCAGCTTATGTTTATATAATACACTGGTTTTTCTGCGTTTTCAATGGAAATTTTTGACTAATGAGTATTGATTTACGAAATAATAAAACAACGATGATTTCACGAAGAATAAGGTATAATAAGAAAAATTCAGTGGGTTCACTGTTGAAGAAGGTGATTGTATTTGAAACAACGAGAGCAATGGACATCGAAGATAGGTTTTGTTTTAGCCGCCGCAGGTAGCGCTATAGGACTTGGGGCTATATGGAAGTTCCCTTATATGGCAGGAACGAATGGTGGCAGTGTTTTTGTTTTGTTATTTATTATTTGTACATTGGCAATAGGATTGCCGATATTGTTAGCAGAATTCGTTGTCGGAAGAAGGGGACAGCATGATGCGGTTACCTCTCTTAAACGACTTGCACCGGGTCGTAGCTGGTATTTGATTGGTTGGCTTGGCTTAGGATCTTCGTTTATCCTTTTATCTTTTTATAGTGTGGTTGGGGGATGGATTCTATCTTATCTTGCGAGGGCAATCGTATCACGTCTAAATACATCCGATTATGGTGGGCTATTCGGTTCGATTATTGCAAATCCGATGGAAGTGTTGTTTGCTCAGGCAGTCTTCATGATCATGACGATATGGATTGTGCAAAGCGGGATTAAAGGCGGAATTGAGCGTGCAAGCCGATGGATGATGCCGTTATTATTCATTTTCTTCATCATACTTGCGATACGATCGTTGACGCTTGACGGTGCTATGGAAGGAATCCGTTTTCTCTTTGTACCGGATTGGTCGTATTTAACCGGAAAGACATTTTTACTTGCTCTTGGACAAGCCTTTTTCTCATTAAGCGTTGGTGTAACGGCGATGCTGACCTATGCGTCCTACTTGCCGAAGGAAGAAAAACTTGGTCAATCAGCGTTCAATGTCTCCATATTGAATATTTTCATTTCTCTCTTAGCGGGAATCGTCATTTTTCCAGCTGTTTTCGCGCTTGGACAATTACCTGATGAAGGGCCGGGACTTATATTTGTCATCTTGCCAGCTATATTCAATGAAATTCCTTTAGGTGGATTTTTCATGGTGCTGTTTTTCATCCTACTATTATTTGCGACACTAACTTCTTCGATTGCCATGCTGGAAATTGTTGTGTCGACAGGAATTGGGAAGAAACATGAATGGAGAAGGAAAGCTTCTTGGTTGTTCGGATTGCTTATTTTCATCGTAGGGATTCCAAGTGCTCTATCGTTTGGAGTTTTATCGGATGTGAAAATGCCTGGGGGCTCGATTTTTGACTTCGCTGATATTTTGACAAGCCGAATCGGATTACCAGTCGGTGCACTTCTTATCTCATTTTTTGCGGGCTTTGTATTGACGACTGCTGAAACAGATGATGAATTAAGAATGCATCCATTTCTAAATCGTTCATGGAAATTCATCGTAAGAATTGTTGCACCTCTTGCCATCATCGTTATTTTTATCGCATCATTTTTAACATGAATAAAAACCGTCTACATTGTAGAAGTGTAGACGGTTTTTATTTCATTTAACAAGACTTTTCATAAACGGATGTCGGGTTTCCGAAAATATCATAACAGTCCGCAATTCTTGACCATCCATACTTTTCATAATACCCAATATGATCGGTCGTCAAATATAGCCTGTCGTATCCCTTTCTTTTTGCTTCGCCAACCGCATGATCCATTAACTTTGAGCCAATCGCTTGTCCCCTGTAATCCGGGTCCACATACAAACACGCAAGCCACGGAGAGAGGTCTTGTCGACTGACCAGATCATTCCGTAAAATGGCATATGTTCCGATTATTGTATCGCCCTCAAGCGCTATGTAAAATGAAGGAACGCTTTCAGTTGTCGAATGTCCCATACAGTCCTCGTAAAACTTATAATTTGCTTCGTTTCCCCATTGCTCCCAAAACGCTTTTGCTGACCTTTCGAAAAGATCTTGTCTTTCTTGTACTGATAGAATTTCCATTTATGTAACCCCCTTCACTTTTTACTATACTTTAAAGGAAATCAAAAACAAATGGCGAATTATACTTACAAATACGCTTTTGGGGGAGATAAATGTGGAAGTGAAAACAGTCGCTACTTTTGAATGTGGAATTATCGAGAAGGAATACCAGTTGGTAGGGGAGAGCATTACCGCAAACTTTCCTGAAGGATTCCCGGATGCTGCCATTAAAGTTCAAATGGATTTTGAAAGAAGATTAGATGAGGTTGCGAATTGGAAGAGTAAACAGGTCTTATTCAGTCCTTATATGTCCAATGGTATCTTCGCAACTTATTTCGCTTGTTTAGAGGTTGATGAGATTAAAGACGTCCCTGAGGGTATGATGGCTCTTAAACTACCATTAACGAAATACGCAAAAATCAGCTGCTCAAATAAAACGGTTGGCCAGGGGTATAATAAATTATTTGCCTGGATGGGGGAAAATGGACATAAACAGAAACAATACAATGATTCCTGCCCAATCGAAATATTCTATCTTGAGGAAGACACAGAGGAAGAAGTTGTTGAAATTTTAATGCCGATTCAATGAGTTAAGAACCGGACATCCAAATAGGATAGTCCGGTTCATATTTTATACATTACTCTCGAGCATGTCCATTATTTTTACAGTGTCCTAGTAATGGCTATTTTTCTGTACATTGCATGAATCTTTGGATTTTCTTTTTCCCATGCTGCGTTTCTTGGAAATGGGATATTGAATTGCTTTTCCATCTCTTTCATTAAACTGACAAGTAGAATATCCTTTTTGGGTTGATCTGCAAAGATAATCTTCTCGTATTCACTCTGATAATCCGCCAATGACTTCTTAGCGGCCATTTCAATTCCTCCTTAGACCCTATTTCAATTAAAATCCAAATAGGGTAGCCATAATCCAAGCTGAAGCGTAGAACACCATAAACTGTACCCCTGCTCCAATGCCAAGGATGCGATTCAAAAGACCACCAACAGCAGCTACAGTAAACGTAAGGGCGATACCGACAAATTGCGCCTCATGAAAAGCAAGCAGACATGCCAATCCAAGAAACATTGCAACAATCGCTTCCTGGCTCACAAATTTCATAACGATAACGGAAGCTTTTCTTGCATAGTTCATTGAAAAAGGATATGCAATGAGTGAGGCCACAACGAGACCTATCAATCCATAAATGAAGAAATCCCATGACGTCATGTAAGTATGCAAGTTATTGACAGGATCGACAGTGAAAACGGGCGGTGCATTGAACAAAGGAGAAGCCGGCCCTAATGCAACGGGACTCAAAGGAATCCCAAACGCAATAAGTGGAATGATCGCTTCTGCAATATATGTAGACTCCGTAACACCATTCATCACTGTTAAACTTGTTGTCGATTTTTTATAAGCACCTTTCGTACGGGACCCAACGATTTCACCCATTAATGAAGTCATACCGACTGGGCTGAAAACGAAAGTTAATGAAGAAATAAATGTCGTAATCGCGGTGAAAAACTTCTGCCTGTTAGTAAGTATCTTAAACGGGTTTGGAAAGTATCCTTTCCATGCTTTAGTTTCAGGAGCAAGGTTATACTCCTTAGGCTTACTTCTTTCTATTGAACGTTTTGCACTTGCGGAAGTCGCAAACAAAATATCAGAAAACATAGGTCCGACTGCAATTCCTAAAAAGAAGCTGATCGATAAATGTTTTTCCAATAGGGTGAAACTCATTAAATCTAAACTTTTTATAAAGAAAGCAAAAGGAATAATCATTAAAACACTTACCCATCTTCCTTTTGAGAAGTAGGCGATTAATATAGCTGCTAGTGTAAATATGATTCCAGCTGAAGATTTAAAGAAGTCGGCAAACTGACCTAAGAATTGCCCTAAGAGAACCGCTGTTGGAAGGGCGATAAAAGCCCCAATGATACCTCCGGATATCATCTTTCTAAGAGCGACGTGGGGCATTCCCATTCTTCTGAGTGTATTGGCATGGTCAACTAAAGGAACCGCCGTAGTATCACCAGGAATCCCCATTAAAGCTGTTGGTACAGCATGCGTTAGGTGCTTTGCCAAAACAGCGGCCATGAAGAATGAAAAGACCGCTACTGGAGGAGCACCCAAAAGGATGACCAACAGGGTAAGGGGAACCATGATAGCTGTTTCGTCTGTCCCGGATATCAAACCGATCAACGAAAATACAATTGCTCCGATTAATGCAAATAAAAATGCCGTTAGTAATAAGCTCATTTCTTCACTTCTCCTCCAAGAGCTCTAAACTGCTCAAGAACGCCAAGTTCCTCTAACTCTTTTTTAGTGATTGGGTCGTTCTCGATTAACGCTAATTCTTCATCCACGTCTAATTGTAAATCCTCAAAAACTTCTTTCATACTTTCAAATGATGTCTCTTCTTCAATCAATATTCGTTTTGGTTTAAATACAAAAGAACAAAATACTAATGAAAGAACGGTTCCTGTAATCCCAAGAAGTAAGGAATAGGACGCGACCATATTTTCACTAGCGATAGATGGGAAAAACCAGAGGCCGAGATTGTATCCACCTAAACTAACTGCAACACTTATAATAACTGAGAAGAGTAATTGGTTAGGGACAATGGTATCTCCAAGTATTTCTAAATACTTCTTTTGCTCTGTTTCCCGCGAATTGGAATGCTTATCAGTCAAATTATTCACCTCTTTGAATTGCTTTAGTGATCTCCAAAATCCGATCGTATCGTAAATCTTTTTCTGCTACCGCTTTGGCCACAATCCGATCAATATCAGATTTATCTGCGCCAGCCATAACCGCTAAATTTCTTGCGTGTAGGGACATATGACCACGCTGGATGCCTTCAGATGAAAGAGCACGAAGTCCAGCGGCATTTTGTGCAAGTCCTGTCGCAGCAATACAACCAGCAAGCTCTTCAGCAGAACTTATTCCCATAATTTTTAACGAAGCTTGTGCAACTGGATGCGTTTTCGTAGCACCACCAACTATTCCGACCGCCATAGGAAGCTCAATTGAACCTGACAAGTTGCCGTCCGCATTTATTTCGAACTTCGTCAAGGATCTGTAATGTCCGGAAATGGAAGCGTAGGCATGGGCACCCGCTTCTACAGCACGAGTGTCATTGCCTGTCGCTAAAACAACCGCTGAAATACCGTTCATAATTCCTTTATTATGTGTAGCTGCACGGTAAGGATCAAACTCCGCAAATTCATAAGCACTAACAATATCTTTCACAACGTCTTTTCCTCCAAGAGCTTCGGCTGAAAATACTGCACGTGCACGAATTAGTCTACGATCAGCTAAATTTGAAATGATCCTTAGAATTACTCTACCACCTGTGATCGATTCGATAATAGGTGCGACGGATTCAGCCATCGTGTTTACAGCATTTGCACCCATTGCATCTTTTGTATCGACGATGAGGTGGATAACAAGCATAGTATGATTTGTGGTTGGAATAATATGCACTTCTAAATCTTTTACCCCACCGCCTAAAGAAACTAATGTTGGGTCTTTCTCATTGCAATGGTTCATAATCTCTTCTTTATGTTCAAAGATTTTGGCTTTCGCTGCATAAGGATCAGCAATATCAAGAACTTGAATTTGCCCACGCATGATTGTTCCGCTCATCGATGTGAAGAATCCACCATGTTCATAGGTAGCTTTTGCCGCATTACTTGCAGCCGCAACAACTGATGGCTCCTCAGTTGCCATCGGAATGAATGTATCTTTCCCATTTACTTTAAAGTTAGTCGCAATTCCTACAGGAATACTGATTTGGCCCACGACGTTTTCAATCATCGAATCTGCAAGGTCCATAGGTAGTGGTTGATTAGCAGATAGATAGGCTAACTCATCCTCTGTTAAACCGCGATCTTTTGTTACAATATCAAGTCGTTCTTTAACGGATAAACGATAAAATCCGGGAATTCTTGTAGTTGTCATTCTATACACTCCTCGTTTTGTGTAGTGGCATTCAACTAAGTTGAATGCAGTTACACAAGATGGTACATGAAAATAGACTTAATGTAAATACGTAAAATACACTTCATTCCAAATAGATATATTTTTCAAACTACAAGGAATCTGTCTGAATGTACATAGTTAAAACTTGTGCTTCTGTATCATCAGTTGAAAGAAAGATATGGGGAATAGTTCCTTCAAAATAAGCGCTATCGCCTTGGTCTAAGAGATGTAATTCACCATCATAATAAAGATTAATAGAACCGGAAAGAACATATATAAATTCATCCTCTGCATGTGTAAAAGGTTCTACTAATTCTGCTTCAGGCAAAACTGTAACGATTACAGGTTCGATTTTGCTGAAATGGGTGCGCTTTGCTAAGGTTTCATATGTATAACCAATTTCTGCATTACCGACTTTTAAAGTTCTTTCTGTACTTTTTACAATCGACAACTTATTTTGGTTATTCGACTCCAAAAAATAGGATAAAGGTGTATTTAATTCTTTTGCGATTTTAGATAATGTTGCTAATGCGGGAGAAGCTTGTCCATTTTCAATTTTGGAAATGTGATTCTTAGTCAAATTGCATTTATCCGCTAATTGCTGTTGAGTAAAGGACTTGTTAAGTCTCGCTTCTTTAACCTTCCGACCGATTTGTTGATGATAGATTGTACTCACCTCCTTTTTATTAAAAAGATAACAACTTCAGTCAAATTATACTCTACTTTGGTAAGAAAACCATAAAAAAACAGTCTCTAAGGCATACGGCCGAATAGGACTGTTTATACGGGATCAACCGTTGTTCCGACGTTTGTCTCGATAGGTGATAAATGTTAATGTTATTCATCACTCCCTTTTAAAGTTCCCCCCAACAATTTTACCAAAACTCTCATTTTTTTAATGCGAATAACTGAATAATCCGAACGATTTGCGGAGTAGAAAAGTTCGTTTCTTTATTTAATTGGAACTAATATCCAAATTTATGTAGACATAATAAACTACCATCTCTATGATAATAAGTAATAGAATGGGAGGCTAAAGATTTGAAAAAGATATTTTCAATATTCATTGCTGTACTAATTGTGTTTGGCTGCTTACCACAGCAACAGACTTCAGCAAGTACGTTTTCTGATGTCCCTACGTCGCATGGATTTTACAAAGAAGTTTCTTATCTTTTAGAAAAGGGAGTCATCTCGCCTTCTAAGAAATACGGCGTGAACGATAAGGTAACGCGTGCCGAAGTTGCGCTCATGGTATCTAAGGCAGTGGGGTTAGAAGGAACGAAGAAACCAACCAAATTTAAGGACGTTCCCGCAAGCCATAATGAATCAGGCTATATTGACTCAGCAGTAAAAGCGGGGGTTATCTCAGGTTTTTCTGATGGTACATTCCGTCCGAACGAGTTTGTTGATCGCGGGCAAATGGCTATGTTTTTAGCACGAGCTTTTGATTTAAAGGTGGAATCAGGTACAAATTTCAAGGATATGTCGCCATCTGTGGCATCGTATTCTTCCGTTAAAAAGATCATTCATGCTCGCATTACTTCCGGGTTTTCAGATAATACCTTCAGACCAGCTGAAAAGCTTACAAGAGGGCAGATATCCGCATTTCTAGCTCGTGCCATGCAAGGGGGGAATGTAGCTATTCCGAAACCACCATCGAAACCATCAGTAGACACGACTCCGAAGCCACAACCGCCTGTTGACGAGAAGCCTGTCACACCGACACCGCCAGTTGAAGAACCGAGTGAACCTGAAAAGCAAGAAGTTCCACTTGAGTATTTAACTGCTGAACCAGAGTTTGTGAATGCTTTCTTGGCTAAGGTCAACGAGGAACGTGCTTCAAAAGGAGTACAAAATTTGACTCTCGACACTCAACTTGGCTATGCTGCCAACTTCAGAGCGAAAGATATGGCAACCAACAATTACATGGGGCATTATTCTCCTACGTATGGTTACTATATAGAAACACTTACAGACTTTGGGATCAACTACTCAATGTCTGGTGAAGTTGTCAACCAGTTCTATAACTCTGGCGACCATACAGGCAATGCTACAGTAAGTATTTTCAGTTTCTTCAACAGCCAAGGTCACTATGAAGACCTTATGTATTCTGGTTATGACACGTTGGGAATCGGCTATCAGTATAGTCCACAGAATGAAAACTACTATGTAGCAGTCCTTCTAATCAAAAAGTAAATAGCAAATATGAGGAATAGAGACTTGGTCTCTGTTCCTCAATTTTTAACTATACGCTTAGAAATCAATCGAGAGGAGAATGCCATATGAATTTTGGCGTTTTTAACTACCATTTATACTGTTAATTTACTATTGAAACATAAACCGAACACACTACTTGCAAACATGTACTGTATGAACACTCATCTGAGGCGCTTATTTTCTTCTGGTTACTCTTGTTTGCTGCTTGTACCAGGACCTCATAGTTTTATGAAGTTCATCTTTTCCTCGATGACGGATGCGTGCCTATTATCCATATGGCGTGAAGATCGGGCATCCTGCATATGCTAAAAAGCACGATCGCGATGGCTATGGATGGGCGTGTGAGTAATGGCTAAATTCACATTGGACCGAATTGATAATGGGATTTACGTATTTCTTTGGAGTGAAGATGAAGGTAAACAACTACTGATTCCCAAAGATACGGTTAACCACGATTTAAGGGAGGGGGATATCGTCGAAATAACGAGAAATGGCGATCAATACGATATCACCTTGTTAGAGGAAGAAACTCAAGATATGAAGGATAGAGTAAGTGCATTACTAGAGAAACCGAAAAACAAAAAGTGAGTGCAATGACAAGAAGCAAATTCTCCTATATGAATAGCTTCTTGTTTTTTTACTATAATGATGAAGACTTTGAATTGGTATTGTCGAGGTAATCAGGTTGATACAGACCATTCAGCCCCACACTTATTCTTTTTTAGAATATTTGCGACCATAATGCTTTGATAAAATATGTATAACCATTAAGTTTCTAAGTCATCGTTTTGATGAATGTCATTGTACCTTTTAGTTTAGACCCAAAGAACCTGAATTAATAGCAGAAGAATTAGGCGACTGTGATGTAAGGAAAGGGTAATTGAAGTAAGAAGCATTTATAAAAGATGAAAAATAAGAGCATTCGGTTACCACATAGCGTATTTGCGCGGAAGTGCAAATGTACCAGATTCGGTTCCATGATCACGGCATACACATGCTTCTATACTAATTTCAGAAGGTGTAGATGTCGGTAGCTGCGGAGAAATTGGGGAAGTAAGGTGGAAAACCATAAAAAAACAGCCCCTAGGCATCCGGCCTAATAGGACTGTTTCGGAGAAGTATCGTTGTTCCGACAATACTTCCAAGGGTTTGGCACCCAATGATTCCGACTGGGCTCGAACCAGCGACCTCTACCCTGTCAATTTTGTATCCCTTATACAAACTGGTTAAGCCGAGTTAATTCGGTTTAAATAAATATGATTTTATAGGGATGTAGTTCATCGGAGAACAATTCAGTAAAAACAAATACGGTACAGAAAATTAATTATGCGGACAAATTGCAGACAAAAAAGTAAGCAGGTGGTCTGTATTACTTTAATATTGAAACAGATTATTACAGATGAACATTGGTTATCGGTTGAAAGGATTCAACATCATGTAGTAATTACCGATTTTTAGTGGTGGATATTCATTTAATCATGGGGCTTCCCCGAAATCTACTGGAGCTGTCACTCCTTTTTCCTGCGTTGGCAAGGCTGCATCCTCGTTATCCTTCATTAGCTCCTGTCTTCGCTTCACCACATAATCACGGAGCAATAGTCTCTTCTGAGTCACTGGATGTTGAGGACATGATATTCTCCAAAGTCTTTGAAATTATTCACTTAAAGTAACAGACGCTTTAGTATTTAGGAGTAAGACGAACGCAGACAATCAAATCATAAATCGTCAATTCCTTTATTTGCAAAGGGTACATTTTACTTAAGTGCTAACCTTCGGGGTACCGCTATTACGCTGAAATTACGCAGGATTAGAGGATTTTCGTCTATTTTGGAGAATCATATTAGTGGAGGTAAGCGTATGTGGAAAGAAAAGTATAAAGAATTAATGTTTTCGAATGATGCCTCGAAAATCGATACGGTTGAAGGTGGAAAGTTAAAACTCGAAAAATTACCCGTATTGTATAAATACTCTGGAATAGACAAGTACTCCTTGGCTAATTTATCTAATGATACGGCTTGGTTTCGCAATGCAGCTGGATTTAATGACCCTTATGATAGTGCATTAAGTATAGGGAATAGAGCTTTTTATGAATTTCAACACAAAGATGTCTTGGTTAATGAATTATCTAAGATTTTTCAAACAAATACAGAAGAAATCAGTAAGATTATTTCTGAATTTCCCATTGAAGAAGGGGTGGAAAAATTATTAGAGGAACATTCCCCAATCGGGCAAAGTGTAGATGAGTTTAAAGGGAAATTCAAGAAGTTTATTAAAGAAACGGATGAATTGTTAGAAAGGCATTCAACAAACATATCCGGTTCATATCAAGAATGTGTTTATGCATCTTGTTTTAGTGAAGATCCATTATCAATGTTAATGTGGAGTCATTATGCAGATAATCATAAAGGCATGGTTCTCGAATATGATTTTTTAAATTTAGATTCGAGTTTTCATGAAGAAACGTTATGGGCATTACATCCAGTGCTATATACAAAAGAATTAGTAAATCTCAATAATTATCTTGAGCACCAAGATAAGATTGATGTTCCCATTTTAGCTGCAATAAGTAAGCTTGATAAATGGGTTTATGAAAAAGAATGGAGAATGTTGTTTCTTTCTAAGTCTGAAGAACAGGGTAAAATTATCAAACTTATAAAACCGAAAAGTGTTATTTTGGGCGCACGTATTGAACAAATGCATAAAATCATGATTTCACTTGATGCAAAGAAGAAAGGTATCCCTGTTAAGCAGATCAAGTTGGATAGTACAAAATATCAATTATCAATTGTTGATTTTAATGAATTTGACTAATATTATTTCACTACATCACTTCTGTAGTGCGTTTTTCTTTGCCGAAAAAAGGAGGTTGGAGGATTTCCATTTTCTTTGGCAAATAGTGGTCATAAGGTTTAGAATCGTAAAATTAGAACAGTCGAACTAAAACTTTTAATGCACCTTATTAACCATATTGAATCAACTGGTATTCCATTTGTATTCATCCAATGCAAGATTGACACATCATAATGTTGAAACGAATCGTGCCTCGTAATGGGCTATTCCTTATCATAAATTTAAGCAGTTACCAGGATTGGAGCAGCAACGTTGGAGAACGTTATGGCGAAGATGTATAGAAAATTAGGTCAGTACAAATACCTGTTTTTATAATAATAGAGATGTTTAAATCAGCGGCACATTATATATTGAAATGAAGATGATTTTACATTAGAAAGGTGATAAAATTCATGACTTCAAATAATACATGTATATATACTAAACAGTCTCATGATCACGCTTTTATTAAATCCGGAGATCACATAATCTTGGCTGCAATTGGTGGTATGAAAAAACTTCCTAAATCTTATGTATCTCATGAAGTGAATAATTTATTTTCTAAATTAGAAAAACGCTTTTCTAGAGAATCTCTGATCTCTATGATTCGTCAATTTGAAGGTCCAGGAAAACGTGGAAATTTAAATGATAAAAAAGCATCTAAGTCGAATATTTGCGTAATTTCTTCTCAAGAAGAAACTGAAGATATCAAAGAAAAGTATTCACTTGGATATATTAAATTAGCAAAACCATATGTGATTAATCATTTCATTTTTTCTTTCGAAACTGATACAATTGCTATCTCTCTTGACCCGAATTTAGTTAAAGATAATGTAAGCCAAGAGCAAGCAATATTAAATTTTATAGAATCTGCAAAAAGCTTTAAAGAATATACTCTTATAGTGGAAGAAAATTTACCGAATACCTTAGCCCTTTTTGGTGAATCTGATAAACAATGGTTTTTAGCTGTAAAAGACAAAGAGTTAGCTTCAGTAGCCCAAAAATTTATTGAGACAATTATGAATTCGGAATCTGTTGATATGAATGAGTCTAAGAAAGGATCAAGTCAAGTCAAAGCTTATCAACATTATAATATTGATTTAGAAGGAAATAATCGTATTATAGCAAAAATGGCTTTCAATTTATTAGCTTCAGAGAAAGGTTTCGAGTTTGTATTAGAGTCTAAATTTGATTTGATTCGGGATTGGATATATTTAGGTACGAATAACCTGTCATTTGTTGAAATGATTCCGAGAGATAAAGATTTAGAAGAGCGCTTGATACCATTTTGTCCTGATAAAGCACATTACATAATTATCATTCAAGAAGGTGATAGTCTCATTGCTCTTGTTAGCTTTTATGGGGAAGCGTACTCACATATTGTTAAATTAGCAGATCTTGATTCAGATGAGATTGTTCTTCAATATCCTATAGGTTTAATTTGTGATTGGAAAAATAGGAAAGAGTATAGTTTGTTGGAACATATATCCACAATTACTGAATTGGAGTGAACAAGTAACTATGAAGGATATAAAAATTATACCGAAAACCCTATAAAAAGATTAACGTACTGGAAATAATCAGACAAGCCTTTGATGAACTTATGATTTAAGTTATTCTGATCCATAAAGAATGCGATGAAGGGTATTATCTTTGGATTCTTAATTATTTTTAAGTATGTACAACAGATAAAAAATATTATAGGTTAGCTAATTTTGTTCTGAGGGATAGCGCTAAATATTGCAATACGACACTTTGGTATTAATTAATTATAAAAATGCTCATTCATTTAGAGTGCAGGGAACTGATTAGGGTCGGTATCTAATCTAAATGGGGACGTTTTTTTGTATTTTAACGCCACTATTCATCCCCTGAAATAAGGATGACAGGTATTCCTCCCCGGTGCGCAGCGGTCGCAATGCAGAGAATAAATCTGTCACTTTTTACTCAACTTGTTCTCTCGCCCTGACTGCTGCATGTGAAATATAATATGATACTTGGAAATTTGGTCGAATGAGAAAAATAAATCTTTGGAGGTTAAGATGAAAAAAATTTCTAAAGACAAATGTTTGGGAAATAATTATAGCTTTTGGATGTGTTTTGTTGTTAACTGTTATGATTCTGTATTATTTAATAGGGTTTAATGCAAAAACAGTTTTTTGGCAATCTGTATTACCCAGTGTGTTTGTTGATATATTAAGTGTTTTGGTAACTACTTTTTTAATTACCAAATTAATTGAAATTAAGAGGGACTATAAAGAGAAAGAAGAATTTTATAGAGTGTTAAAAAATAAGCATATAAAAATGATTTATCAATTGGAGTATGATTATTTGTCTGTTATTTCCACCGTAGAAGGAAAAGAAATTTCTCAAGAAATATATCTAACAGATGTATTAAACTATCTAGAAAAGCAGGATGATAATTTTCTGAACCATATTATCTTAAAAAGTGGGAAAGAAATTAGTAGGGAAGAAGGATTTAATTCTATGAGACAGGATAGCTTAGAAAAATTACATAACTATATTAGTGTATATGGAACCTTAATGCCTTTAGATTATAAAAAAATTTTATTTGAATTAGATAACATATTAGATGGTTTAATAGCTTCTAGTTTATCTGTTAAAATATCAGGCATAAAAGAATTTAAAAATGAGCAAGAGAGTTTTGTAAAGATATTAAGTGAATTGGTCACCTACTTTGATGATATCGATAAGGGCAGAGTTTCTGTAAAAGGAAATAAAAATTATGGTTGGGGTATTATCTTATTAGTAAGTCTAATATTTATTGTTGCTAGCTGGGTTATTAACTTTTGCATATACTTATACAATATGTAATTCATAATTATTTCCGCCATAGTTTTTTTATCATCTAGTGATAAAAAAGTATTACATTAAAAAAACTTGCTCCCGCAACACATTTTTTATCAAACGTAGTCAAACAACCCACTGTAGCTATAAAACTTTATAAATTGGGTTATAGCAATGGTTATGAAGATTAGGGATATTAAAGGGAGTTGAACTCCTCTTGAATGTCCCTATACTTTTACTTTTCATGTGTGATGCTTTAAATTCTCACCATCGCTTCATACACTTTCACCAATTTAAAAATTGACGTTTTCTTCATATCTGCTTCCCTATCACTTTAACGACTGTAATTTCCCCAGCTTGCCATTTCTTAAAAACCTGAATGATTTCATCGATTGAAGACCGTCAAGGGCTGAATCAATTCCTTCGCGTTTCCTCTTGCGAATGCGTTCACGTTCATCTTCCGCAATCCAATAGAGAACATGAAGAGTGAGATCAGAAATAAATGTTCCAATACTGACTTTATGCTTGTCGTATCTAACAGGTGCATATCTAACACTACGATATAGCTCTTTGATTTCCTTAGTAAGCTCTCTCCATTCATGTAAAATGTATTCCTTATTCCACCGAATCTATCAAGAGAGGAATATAGAGAGTATCACCTTTCCTCATCATTCTCTTCATCAATTGATAATTTTCACGATTAAAGTTTTTGCCTGATGTTTATCTACGAAAATATCTCGATCCATCAAATCCGATTTTTAATTTGACGATTTTCATTTAGATCTTTTGAGCTAACGCGGACATAACCAAATTTTCGTGAATTTAGTAATATAAGTGTACAATTCCGTTCGGGAAGTCGCAAATAAACGAGTGATGTTCGTAAAGTAGTATTGTAGTTTTACGAACTATTTTTGAAATGTATTTCATGTCAATCACAGTGTTCGTAAATGTGTACCATTACGAACTTTATTTTTATGTCGATGATTTATTCCAGTGGAATCAATAGGGTTAGCGTTGAAAGGATTTCATGAGATGGTATGAATTTTAAAAAGGGTGTAAATTAAAAATAAGAATAAAAGGAAAGGGTGTGTTTGAAGGTGGGAAATAAATTTGAATACATATACTCTCGAAGCAAAAGCATCCTAATAAAGAGGCGGGGGAGCATGAGCACATAAGTACTCTTGAATTGTTAATAATGCTGAACCCCCAACAATTAGCAAGCTGACAAACTGAACAATTCTTACAGTAAATAAACAGCCACCAACTCGATGAGAAAGTGGCTGTTTGCGTTATCTAAATTTAATCATCTATTTTGAAGCGAAATTGACCTTCACATACGTAAGTGCATCTTCTTTTGGTGCCAAATTAATGAGACTCCCGGTAATGGGCTATGCATCATATTCGCTAGCCGTGAACCATCACAAGCTTCATAAAATGAAGCAAAGGCTGAAGCGAGTAGTCTAACCCTTGCGCCAGATAATCATACAGCATAAGCAAGTGTTTCAATGGAATGAATCATACAGATAAATAAAGCAATAATGATAAGCTGTGTTGTAGTCACAGGTGTCTCCTAAGTAGGGTGATAGGAAAAACTTTCATTAAACGATTTGTTTAAAGAGGGAATAGTCCATTATTTTTTGTTGACTAGGTTTATTGGCTCCACTTTCGCATCAGTTTTTTTCCTGTTAAAAATAGTGCGAGTCCATAGAGAGCAACGATAAATACAGTATCCCAATTGCCTGCTGCTATTTGATGACCTGCAAGTGAAAAGGCGAGTATGATTGGTAGCTTGCCTAAAAATGTTGCAGCGATAAAGGCACCAAGATTTACATTAGATATACCTGCAATTAAATTAATGCCCGCAGAAGGTAAAACAGGAATGATGCGACCGAGCAGTACAGCTAAAAATCCGTTTTTTTCAATTAAAGCAAGGTATTTCGTTAAATACTGCCTCTTTGTTAAATATTTTAGTGCGACTTGGCGCAGTAAGCTTTTACTTAAGAGAAATAAAAGGAAGGACCCCAGCGTTGTCCCGAGCATGTTAATTGCAAAACCAGGAAAAAACGCATGTTTACTTGCAATGTATGCAGCTAGTACCGGAATTGGCGCAAAGGGAATCATTGAAACGAGTACCATCAAAAAAAATTGATAAAGCCATGCGAAAGGTCTTTCATTTTGTACAATGTCTAAAAATAATTGATCCATAATAGTTCCTTTAATTAGTTTTAGTTATAGTATATCTGATTTAATACGGCCAATGTATACACGGGAACAACTTCTTATGGTAGCTTGCGTGTATAATGCTGAGACTGACATTCGAACAGTAGATTCACATATACGGAATTTGAGGACAGCTGGTACTCCTATAGATCAATTTTTGTTTACAGTATGGGGTATCGGTTATAAGTGGAGATAAAAAGATAGTGTGAATTTGAGAGAGATTATGCATTATTTATTATGTTGAATGAGTATAGAACGGTTGATTATAGAATCTTTAGCTACTAAGGGATGGTAGATAATGTCATCGGAAAATCTTATAAAAGATAAAACAATGAAAGGGAAATTAGAAGCAATCCTCGTCTTGGCTATTCCACGCTCCACTGATTGATCCGAACGTTCACAGTTGCGGTACTGTTAGACCGCATGGTGAAGGAATTCTGCGACAGGGTATGAACAAGTGCGCTCAGTTGTGGCCTATTTGACGGGTGATTTCGAATCTGCGAAGAATGATGTCGAACTAGACTTGCCCGAGACTGGGCTGTGCAGTATAAACTTAGCATCGACAAAAAAGGTTGAGTCTTGCTGTAACAGTACAATCGGCAGCTGTTAAAAGTGGGGAACCATAGATGGTCGTAAATAGTCGAGGGAATTTATGGGAAGAATACTTTCGTGCATATTTAACCTTAGTCATGAATGCAAGAAGCTGTTCTTTGGAAGATGCAAAGGATTTCATGTTGGAAACATTTTTTGAAGGAAACTTCTCTTCATTTAGACCAATAAGTTATTCAAGTTACTTACATGCAGTAAATTCTTTGAGCGGAGACTGATGCTGTAATAACGATACGATTTGAAGCAATAGGAACATATCAAATGCATGACCTTACAAGCAGATAATAAATTGACATTAATAAAATAAGGTGCCTGGTTTAAACAATGTGGAATTGTTTAGAACTAAGCATCTTATTTAAGTTTTCAAATCACGAAACATTTACTTGCTTATATAAGCATATGATTATATAATGATTGCGGAAAGGTGGAGATCGCATATGAATACAGAAGTAACGATTGATATGCAGCGAGCATCACAGCTTTTGAAATTGCTTGGAGATCAAACTCGTTTGACGATGATGAAATTACTTCAGTCACATGAATGCTGTGTATGTGAATTTGTCGAGATTTTTAAAATGAGTCAGCCGGCAATCAGCCAACACTTGCGGAAACTAAGGGATATTGAATTAGTTAAAGAAGAACGCAGAGGACAATGGGTTTTCTTTTCGATAAATGAAAGTCATGAAGATTATCCGTTTATTCAAACCATACTTGAGCATCTTCCGGAGCAGAATGAATCAATCGCTGAGTTGGAAGCGCAAGGACTTCGTGTTTGTTGTCAATAAGGAGGAGAAAGTACGTTGGGTTCAGTTATTATCGCATCGTTGATTTTTATCATAACACTTATTTTTGTTATTTGGCAGCCTAGAAATTTATCGATCGGATGGTCTGCCTGTATTGGTGCGATCATTGCTTTGTTAGTAGGAGTAGTTGATTTTAATGATGTTATTGATGTAACGGGAATTGTTTGGAATGCTACACTTGCTTTCGTCGCCATCATTATCATCTCATTAATCTTGGACGAAATCGGTTTCTTCGAGTGGTCTGCGTTACATATGGCGAGATTAGCCAAAGGTAGCGGTATTCGCATGTTTGTTTATGTCAGTATTCTTGGCGCGATTGTTGCTGCCTTGTTTGCAAACGATGGGGCAGCACTTATTTTAACTCCAATCGTGCTTGCGATGGTACGGAATTTGAAATTCAGTGAAAAGATGATTTTTCCATTCATCATTGCCAGTGGTTTTATTGCGGATACGACTTCGTTGCCATTGGTCGTAAGTAACTTAGTAAATATTGTTTCGGCAGACTTTTTCGGGATCGGATTTGTCGAGTATGCATCCCGGATGATCGTTCCCAATTTATTTGCTTTAGTTGCGAGTATTTTAGTGCTGTTTTTATTCTTCCGTAAGGATATCCCGAAAGACTATAAACTATCAGATTTAAAAGAACCAAAGGATGCTGTGAAGGATGGAAAGATGTTTCGGCTTTCTTGGGTCGTATTAGGTATTTTGCTTATCGGGTATTTCACGAGTGGAATTACGGGGCTTCCTGTATCAATAGTTGCTGGAGTCATGGCTATATTCTTTATGATGATGGGACAAAAAAGCCCCGCTGTTCACACAAAACAAGTGCTAAAAGGAGCACCATGGTCCATCGTATTCTTCTCAGTTGGGATGTACGTGGTCGTTTATGGACTGCGAAATGTTGGTCTGACAAGTGTGCTTGGTGATCTTATTCAATTAGCTGCAGATCAAGGCTTGTTTATAGGTACGATTTCAATGGGCTTTATTGCTGCGATATTATCTTCAATCATGAATAATATGCCAACTGTAATGATCAATGCGCTAGCCATTGCGGATACGAATACTACAGGGACGATTCGTGAAGCTTTGATTTATGCAAATGTCATCGGTTCAGATTTAGGTCCAAAAATTACACCAATCGGTTCATTGGCCACTTTATTATGGCTGTATGTCTTATCACAAAAAGGTGTGAAAATATCATGGGGTACTTATTTTAAAACCGGTATTATCTTAACAGTTCCTACACTTTTAATTACACTAATTGGCCTGTATCTATGGTTATCGATCATACACTAAAACATTAAAAAAGGGGATTTTCATTATGTCGAAAAAAACACTTTATTTCTTATGTACAGGTAACTCATGCCGTAGCCAAATGGCTGAAGGATGGGGTAAAAAGTATCTTGGTGAAGAATGGCAAGTTCTTAGTGCAGGAATTGAAGCGCACGGAGTCAATCCGAATGCTATTAAAGCAATGAATGAGGCTGGCGTCGATATTTCAAATCAAACTTCGGATATCATTGATCCGGAAATATTAAATAACGCTGATTTCGTCGTTACACTTTGCGGTGATGCTGCTGATAAGTGTCCGATGACGCCTCCACATGTAAAACGTGAGCATTGGGGATTTGATGACCCTGCTAAAGCGGAGGGAACGGATGAAGATAAATGGGCGTTTTTCCAGCGTGTACGCGATGAAATTGGTGCTAGGATTGAACGCTTTGCTAAAACTGGTGAATAAATAAAAATAGCCGTGGATTCACATCACGGCTATCCTTACAATAAACATATAAGGATATTATTATACAGTGATAAAGGAGTTGTAGATATTGAAAAAGGTAGAAATATTTGATCCTGCAATGTGTTGTTCAACTGGTGTCTGTGGACCAGGTGTGGATCCGGAATTAACACGTGTCGCATCGGCTGTTTATTCACTTGAACAAAAGAAATTTGATATTACACGTTATAATCTAGCCAATGATCCGGGTGCATTTGTAGAAAATGAAGTAGTAAACCAGGTGCTCCTTGAAAAAGGACCTGATGCTCTTCCTCTGATACTCGTAAATAATGAAGTTGTAAAAGTGGGTGCCTATCCAACAAACGAAGAGTTAGCGGAGTGGCTTGATGTAAAGGCTGCTGAACTCCAGGAAAAACCACGTGTACGTGTTTCACTTAAGCTTGATAAATGAGGAGTGACACCAATGTATCCAATGTTTAATCCTAACCAAATCGCACTAACTCCATTTTTATTTTTCACCGGAAAAGGTGGCGTTGGTAAGACATCAACGGCCTGTGCGACAGCGGTTTTCCTTGCGGATCAAGGAAAAAAAGTGCTTTTAGTAAGTACTGATCCTGCTTCAAATTTACAAGATGTTCTAGATGTGGAATTATCGAATGAACCAGTTGCTATTCCAAGTGTAAGTAATTTATTCGCTTGCAATATTGATCCCGAAGCGTCTGCGAGAAGATATCGTGAACAAGTTGTCGGTCTTTACCGAGGTAAACTGCCAGATGCGGTCCTTGCAACGATGGAAGAACAGTTATCGGGTGCTTGCACAGTTGAAATTGCTGCATTTGATGAATTTTCTCACCTGTTATCCGATGAAGATGTGTTAAATCAATATGATCACGTATTGTTTGACACTGCGCCGACTGGGCACACATTGCGTCTTCTACAATTACCAACTGCGTGGACCGGGTTTTTGGAAGAAAGTACACACGGTGCTTCCTGTTTAGGTCCGCTGTCAGGTCTTGGTGAGAAAAAAGAGTTGTATGCGAAAGCTGTCGAGTCTCTATCTAATATAGAAAAAACGACTCTAATTTTGGTGTCGCGTCCGGATGTATCATCTTTAGTGGAAGCAAATCGGGCTTCTTCAGAGCTGAAAGATATCGGCATTCAAAATCAGATACTCATCATAAATGGTCTACTTCAGACTCACCGTCCCGAAGATGGGGTGTCAACAGCGTTTTATAATCGACAACGGCTTGCATTGAAAGAAACGCCCGATGCGTTAAAACAGGTTGTTACCTTCTCCCTTCCATATGTTGCGTATTCACTAACCGGTGTTGACAACCTCCGGCACTTATTTGGCTCTTACACGATTACTGTATTTGAAGACGATAACCTCAACGCTGAACCGATTCAACTTCCAGGCCTAAACAAAGTAATCGATGATTTTTCTTCGAAAAACATCCGTGTGATTTTCACGATGGGTAAAGGTGGGGTTGGAAAAACATCGATTGCATCAGCGATTGCGGTCGGTCTGTCTGAGAAAGGTCACCGTGTTCATTTGACTACGACAGACCCTGCAGCACATATTGCTTACACGTTTGAAGGAAGCGTTCTTAGAGATAATCTGACAATTAGCAGCATTGATCCAGAAATTGAAGTAGAGAAATATAAGCAGGAAGTGCTTTCGACAGCAGGGGAAGGGCTGGATGAAGAAGGGCTCGCGTATTTGAAAGAAGACCTCGAATCGCCATGTACAGAAGAAATTGCTTTGTTTAGAGCATTTGCGGAAGTCGTTGATAAATCGGAAAATGAAATTGTTGTGATTGATACGGCACCTACCGGCCACACATTGTTGTTGCTTGATTCCACGGAAGCGTATCACAAAGAAATGAGCCGATCGACTGGCGATGTACCAGAAAGTGTGAAGAAGCTTCTTCCACGTTTGCAAAATCCGGAAGAAACCGGCGTGGTCATTGTGACATTGGCCGAGGCAACACCGGTATTAGAGGCTTCAAGATTGCAGGAAGACCTCAAGCGTGCTCAGATTGATCCGAAGTGGTGGGTCATTAATCAAAGTTTGTACGCAACGGATACTACAGATCCTATTTTAAAAGGGCGTGCGGTTTCTGAAAAACGATGGATCAAAGTAGTGAATGAAGAATTAGCGCCGCAGTGTGCGGTAATCCCATGGTTGCATGAAGAAAAAATCGGCTATAACAAATTGAAAGAATTCATCCTATAACAATTCGGAGGTACAGAGCATGCACAAAGTAGTAATCCTAGGTACTGGGCCTGCAGGTTTAACAGCGGCAATTTATTTAGCAAGAGCCAATATGAATCCTATAGTTATCGAAGGCAACCAACCAGGAGGGCAATTAACACTAACAACAGAAGTAGAAAACTTCCCAGGTTTTATAGATGGAATTATGGGACCGGACCTTATGGATAACATGAGGAAACAAGCAGAGCGCTTTGGAGCTGAATTTAAAAGAGGATGGGTAACAGATGTAGATCTATCCCAAAAATCTTTCAAGCTCAATGTAAATGGTTTAGGGGAAATTGTAACTGAGTCACTAATTCTTTCAACAGGTGCATCAGCCAAACTCCTTCAAATCCCAGGTGAACAAGAAAACATTGGTTCGGGCCTGAGTACTTGTGCAACTTGCGATGGCTTTTTCTACAGAGGTAAAAAAGTTATTATTGTTGGAGGAGGAGACTCGGCAATGGAAGAAGCGAATTTCCTCACTAAATTTGCTTCTGAAGTAATAATTGTTCATCGTCGTGACGAATTACGCGCTTCAAAAATTATGCAAGATCGGGCTAAACAAAATTCGAAGATAGCTTGGGGGTTAAATAAGACTCCTCTCGAAGTAATTGGAAACGGTATTAAAGTTACTGGACTGAAAGTGAAAAATAATGAGACCGGCGAAGAAGAGATCATCGAAGCAGACGGGATTTTTGTCGCAATCGGACATACACCAAATACGGCTTTCTTAAACGGACAAATTGAAACAGATGAGGTTGGTTATATTCAAGTAAAGCCTGGAACGACAGAAACTAACATACCAGGTGTCTTCGCATGTGGTGACGTTCAAGATAATAAATACCGGCAAGCAATTACAGCTGCGGGTACAGGATGTATGGCAGCCCTTGATGCAGAAAGATACTTGGAGAATCATGCAATTACCGACTGGTCCCAAACACTGAATGAGGTGAATGAAGGATGACAACTAAAAATTATCAGGAATTAATTGAAGACGGTATTTTTATTGGCGGAGCAGATGATGTAATGGATATTATGAAGGATGAAAGAATTGATGTAGTCGTAGATTTACGTGCAGAATCCGCGGATACTTCATCAGAAAGCAATCGGATTCATAGTCCGATTGTAGATGATGCCGATCAGCAAGATGAATCTGTGAATAAAGCCATCAATTTGGTCGTCAATTCTTACAATGAAGGAAAGAAAGTCTTCGTTCATTGCGGTGGGGGAAGTAATCGAACAGGTACTGTTGCAATTGGAACACTTTTAGCCCTTGGCAAAGCAAACACAATTGCAGAAGCAGAGGAAAAAGCGAAAACAATCCGTCCTAAGATCAATGTGAAAGAAGCAATGAAAGACTCTTTAATAAGAATATTCCCCGATGCATAGTTCTTGGATGAAAAAAGAAGGAGAGAGAATAATGAACATTACAAACGAAGCCAAGCAGTATATTCAATCAGTTTTGGAAGAACAGCAAGCCAAAGGACTACGTATTTACGCCATCGAGGGTTGCTGTGGAGCGCAAATTGGTTTATCTCTAGATCAACCTGAGGAATCGGATACTATATCTTTTATCAATGACATCCAAGTTGCCATTTCCCCGATAGCTTCTGGGCTTCTGAGCGATGTAACATTGGATTTTGAAACTGAAGGTAGCCAAGCGGGTCTAGTAATGATTGGTGCACCGAATAACTGTTAATATAAAAGAGCTCATTCAGCAATCTTGTTTAGAGTACTATAGCGGAATAAAAAGACTAATAAACACTTAGCAAAGAGTCCACTTTTGGTAACTCATGCTAAGTGTTTATTATTTTTGCAAAACGAACATATATTCCAACTGTTGATCAGGAATCAAATTCTTCCTTTTCAAAATATAGGTAAGAGGTGCAAACAGAGCTTTACTGGTATAGATTAAAGTTCAAGTAAATTCAGGAGTGCCAGTCTTTGCTATTTGACTACTTAGTCAACCCGGCTTGATCTCTTCCATATATCCTTCAATATCACTTTCCGACATTTCTCCTGTAATAATTCTTACAATCTTACCTTCCGGATTGATAAGCATAGTAGTTGGCAACGGTTTAACATTATATGTTTGCATCACACTTTTCGTCTTATCGATTAAAGTAGGGAATGTCATGCCATATTGTTCAGCAAATGTACGAACTTTAAAATCGGATTCAGCGATATTGACGGCTAAAATTTGTACTCCTTGGTCTTTATACACCTCGTATTGTCTTCCCATTGCAGGCATTTCCTTTTTACATGGAGCACACCAAGTTCCCCAGAAATTTAAAAAGACCCCTTGTCCTTTATACTCCGATAACTTATGTTCAATTCCATCCAAATCAACAAGTGCAAAGTCTGGGGCATAATCGCCGACTTTTAAAACATTGTATTTCTCTTTTGCAAAACCGGAGTATATTGTAAATACAATGGCTGCTGCCAGAAGTGATAGTGTAATTACTCTAAAAATAAAACGATTCCTTTTTTTGTTATTCAATGTGAAATGACCCCTTTTCAAATTCATTAAAACACAGTTCATTTGCTGAGATGTCTTTATAACCACTACTATACTAAAGAACTTTGAAGAAAGTGTGCAGACACAAAGAAGTCATTAATTCACATGAACTAAGCACTTACGCCTCCATCTGCATATCTTTTTCACAATTGTTTTCTATACTGATTGCATGAGGAAAGGAGAACTAACCGGGATGAATAAAATTTCGAAAAAGCTGGCCGCTTACTTTATCATTTCTTTCCTCGTTTTGGAAACGGTACTAATGATGTATTTGCACCAAAATATCGTTCATACAAGAGTGGATGAAGAATATACCCGAATAATAACAAGTGGTTCGAACCACCGGAACGTTCTGCAAGACCATTATTCAGCTGAGACAATCACTCATATCGTTTTAATGGAAGCGGAAGGGGATAGTGGAGTTATCATTACTGGAAAGAACGGTGAAGTCATCCGGAGTTCGGATGAGAAATTAGAAAATATTATGTCCTCCTTGTCTTTTCTACACAATTCCACTATTCAAAATGACCGAGTAATCATGCCGGATTGGAAAGATTCTCCTTATATAATAAGTGCCCATCCATACATGATTGATGGGAATAATTCGGGATATGTTTTAATGTTTCAAAGTAGCGAACCACTTGAAAGGTTAGTACGAAAATTAAATTTCCACTTTGGTTTGGCAGGAGGAGCAATTATCGTCATCCTTTTTGTCATCTATTCGATATTGTCCAAATTTCTTACTCGCCCATTAATTCGTATGAAAGAAGCTACGGAGAAATTGAGCGAAGGGAAATTCGATGTAAGCCTACCAGCAGGAGGTAATGACGAGCTTGGCGAACTATCGATTGCGATTCGGAAACTGGCCAATGATTTGGAAAGAATGAAAAAGGACCGAAATGAGTTTCTTGCTTCCATCTCACATGAGTTAAGCACTCCGTTAACCTATTTGATTGGCTATTTGAAAGTGGCTATGAGAGATGATTTGACCGAAGCCGAAAGAAATCACTATCTGATGATTATTGCGGAAGAGTCTAATCGTATGAAAGATCTAGTGAAAAACTTGATGGAACTAGCAAAAATGGATGAAATGACGTTCGTTGTTTCTAAGGAGAATTTTTCATCCAAAAAGTTTGTAAAAGATATTTTCCGACTTGTCGAACCTTCATTTGCTCTAAAGAATGTAGATCTGAATTTGATTTGCAAGGATGATTTTTCAATTCATGCAGATCCAGTGCGGCTTGAACAGATTGTACTGAATCTGCTGGATAATGCACTAAAGTATTCAAAAGAAAATACAACAGTAACCTTGGAAATTTCAAAAGAACAAAGTCATACAGTCATTTCAGTCGTTGATGAAGGAATTGGAATACCAGAAGAACAAATTGATTTGATTTTTGAAAAGCTTTTTAGAGTTGAAAAATCCCGTTCCAGAACATTTGGCGGATCCGGCCTTGGACTTGCTATTGTCAAGGAATTGGTGGAAGCACATGGGGGAACGATAGAAGTGAAAAGTGAGTTCGGAAAAGGGAGTAGATTTACAATTAAGATTTAAACCGGTAAGGAGTTGAAATTGGATGCAGACAATTTTACTTATAGACGACGAACATAGAATGCTCGATTTACTTGGGTTGTTTTTAGAGCCATATGGGTTCAACTGTATTAAAGCAGACGCCGGGAAAAAGGGACTGGAGAAAGTTAAGGTAGAAAAGGTCGATATCGTTTTATTAGATGTAATGATGCCTGATATGGATGGTTGGGAAGTGTGCAAGAAAATACGGGAACTATCTACCATTCCTGTGATTATGCTAACAGCGAGGACAGACAAAGCAGACATTGTAAAAGGCCTTGAATTCGGGGCTGATGATTATATCACGAAGCCGTTTGATGAGCGAGAACTTGTTGCAAGAGTGAATGCATTATTACGACGCACTGCAAGCGAAACTGACGATAGAAGCAATACTGTGTATGGGGATTTCACGTTGAATCGGGATTCTTATTCATTACATTATAATAACTTGGAAGTGCAACTCACCTTAAAGGAATTTTATATAATTGAGGCGTTAATCACTCATCCAAAAAGGACATTTACGAGGGAACAGCTTTTACGTACCGCTTGGGACTATAACACATTCACAGATATCCGGACAGTGGACTCGCATATCCGTAATTTAAGGGAGAAATTAAAAGCTGCGGGATTCCCTATCAATGACTTCTTATTAACAGTGTGGGGAATCGGATATAAGTGGAACTAAAGGAGATAGAAATGATGAAAAAAACAGCAAAATATATTGGCATTGCGGGAATCATCACGCTTTTGTCTGCATGTAATGCGACTAAGGATGATACTTTCGCGTTTGAGGAATTGGAAAACAGTAAAATTGATCATCTACATGGTCTAGGCTATATAAATGGAGGTCCTGAAGTGGTCATTTCAACACATGAAGGGCTCTATGCTTATGGTGAAGATGGTTGGAAAGAAGCGAATAGTGAAAAGCACGATTATATGGGTTTCCAAGCAGTACGTGAAGGTTTCTTTTCAAGCGGACATCCGGAACCAAATTCAAAACTTGAAAATCCACTTGGACTTGTGAAAAGTACAGATCGTGGTGCGAGCTTTGAAAAATTGGCATTTTACGGTGAAATCGATTTTCACTATATGGGAGTCGGATATGATTCAAATGCCATCTATGCATTGAATGAAATGCCGACAAAAGATATGCCAGCGGGTCTACATTATTCACTCGATGAGGGAGGATCATGGAAGGAAGCGTCGATGAATGGTTTCGATTCCGAGTTCATCTCGAATTTAGCAGCACATCCTTCCCGCGAAGAAATAATTACAATCGGGAGCAAAGATGGATTGTTTCTCTCCCAGGACTATGGTGAAAACTTTGCCCCTCTTAATGAGGCGGGAATGGTTACATTTGTGACGTTAACTGAAACAGGAGGATTGTATGCCAGCTACGAGAATGACATTGTGAAGCTCAGCTCGTTTGTATTAGATGAAAAAAAAGAAGTGGAACTTCCGCTTCCAAACGAAATTGCTCCTATCGTATATATTGCGGTTAATCCAGATGATCAACGGGAGATTGTAATTGCCACTTTTACTAATGATATTTATAGGACAACAGACGAAGGAGTAAATTGGGAAACCCTTGCTAAAAATGGAGAGTTACTAAATTAAAGTAGGGTTGGTGATTTCCAATGTATGGATTTTTGTCGAAAATCAGTTCAATAATTACTGAGCCTGTTACGGGTCTTATTAATTCGTACGCAGATTTCCCACTCATGTTTGCATTACTATTAGGGGTGGTTGGCGCTGTTGCACCATGTCAATTGACAGGGAATATGAGCGCCATCACTTTATACGGCAATCGGACGATTCAATTTAATACAGATTGGCTCGAGATTTTTGCTTTTATTGCAGGAAAGGTTGTCGTTTTCAGTACATTTGGTCTTTTGGCATGGATGTTCGGTCAAACATTCGAATCAAAGATGACCGAATACTTTCCGATTTTCCGAAAAGCTATTGGTCCTCTCATTGTTGTTACTGGGCTTGTCCTATTGGGTGTATTGAAACTGAGAATCTTTCAGCGCATGACTATACATATTCCGGTACGAATGCGAGAAGGGAAGGTTGGCTCTTTCCTTCTTGGTGCAAGTTTTTCACTTGCATTTTGCCCGACAATGTTTATTCTGTTTTTCGTTTGGCTCATGCCAGTGGTTTCGTCAACCTCTTATGGTCTTGTACTTCCCGCTGTTTTTGGAATTGCAACATCGTTCCCTCTCATTCTTCTTTTCCTGATCATATGGCTTTTTGAGACAGACCGTCGCATCATGAAAAAGAGCGTGAAGATCGGTCGTCTCATTCAACAGCTAGCGGGATTGCTGCTTGTGCTGATCGGAGTATTTGATACGATCACTTTTTGGGGAATTTAACTATTGCTTTAGCTACTTGCTGTTTGTTCAATTTAAGGAGTGTCATTTATGTTGACTGATTTAAATTTATTTCTAGCATTTGGTGCAGGGCTTCTTAACTTCATATCACCCTGCACATTACCGCTCTACCCAGCGTTCCTTTCTTATATTACGGGCATGTCACTCGATGAATTGAAATCCGATAGTAAGAAGATACGGAAAAGCGGAATCGTACACACATTATTGTTTCTATTAGGCTTTTCAATCATCTTCATATTTCTTGGATTTAGCTCCTCTTTCGTAGGGACTTTCTTTATTCAATATCAAGATCTCCTTCGACAAATTGGTTCCATTTTCATTATTATTTTTGGTTTAATGATTATTGGTCTTTTTACACCAGCATTCCTAATGAAGGAGAAAAAACTCCAATTTAAAAACCGACCTGCTGGTTATTTTGGCACGTTTCTTATTGGACTTGCGTTTGCAGCGGGATGGACACCGTGTACCGGTCCGATAACAGGGGCTGTCTTCATGCTAGCTTCCCAAAATCCGGGTTCTGGCATCTGGTATATGCTTGCCTATGTTCTTGGATTCGCGATTCCATTTTTCCTACTTTCGATTTTCATTACCCGGGTAAAATGGATCCAAAAATATAGCCGGACAATTACAAAAGTCGGTGGTTATATCATGATTGCACTTGGGATCCTACTGTTCTTTGACGGATTGACGTTCATTATCGCATGGCTGAGTCCATTTTTTGGAGATTTCATGGGGTTTTAACATCCAATTAAATTATTTTAAGGAGTAATTGATAAATGAGTAAAATAAAATGCCAATGTGGTCATGAAAACCCGTTTGGCACAGTTCTATGTGAGAAATGTGGACGACCTCAGACGGAAGAAGCAAAGAAAAGTAAACTTGTCGACATGCGATATGAAGGATCGGCAAGAAGATCACAAACATATAAACGGTCTTTTGTTGATAAAATATGGAATTTCTTTTCTAGTGTTAAGGTTGGAATTAGTATCATTATTGCCGTCCTTGCGACATCGGCGATAGGCACAATTTTTCCTCAGAAGCTGTTTGTTCCAGCAACAACTGATTCTGACATCTTTGCATATTACGAAAAGCATTATGGTTTTGCCGGAACCTTGTATTATAAGCTTGGATTTTACGATATGTACAACAGCTGGTGGTTCATAATACTTATTGGGATGCTTGGTACTTCCATCATCATCGCGAGTGTTGATAGGTTTTTTCCGCTTTACAAGTCATTGAAAAAGCAACGCACGAAACGGCATAGATCCTTTTTGAAGAAGCAAAGGATCTATGCTGAAGGGACAGTGGCTGAGTCAAATAATTCACTAGCAAAAGCAGAGGAGAGGCTTAAAGAACTTCGTTACAATGTTAAGACAGAAGAAGGAGCGCTTCTGGCGGAGAAAGGCCGGTTTTCCAGATGGGGTCCCTATGTCAACCATACGGGATTGATCATCTTCCTATTTGCTGTTCTATTACGGAGTCTTCCTGGCTTCTATGTCGATGAACAGGTCTGGCTCCGTGAAGGAGAAACGCGTGCCCTCCCAGGTGCTCCCGGCTATTATTTAAAGAACAATGATTTCATTATAGAGACTTATTCAAAGGAAGAAGACTCTACATTTGGACAGGCAATAGATCGAGTTGGGACAATCGTGAAAAATTACCAATCAGATGTCACCTTATACAAAGATGCAGAGGGCGGTCTTCCAGGTCAATCAGATCAGATGGAATTTGTAAAAGATTTTTCAATCGTCGTCAATAAGCCACTAAACTTTGATGGATTCAATGTATACCAAATGGACTTCCGACTTGACGAATTAAAATCAATGACATTCCAATTGACTGAAAAGGAAACAGATAAATCATTTGGCGAATTTACAGTTGATCTTCTCAATCCAGAGCGTTTGTATCAATTAAACGAAGGCGCCATTGTCGAACTGAAAGAATTCTACCCGGATTATGGTGGAATTGAAGATGGAGAACCTGTTACAAAATCACCGATCCCAAACAATCCAGCATTCATATTTAAAATGGTAACCCCATCCAAGCCGAAAGGTGAAATGAGTTTTGTCGCTATCAGACAGACACTGGAGACAAAAGTGAACGATTATAAAGTTAATTTTGTCAGCGCAGAAACACGAGACATTACGGGACTTGTAGTTCGAAAGGACAGAACGCTTTATATATTGCTCCTAGGGGGTATTATTTTCATGATTGGAGTTGCACAAGGATCCTACTGGAACCATCGGAGAATATGGATACAAAAAGGTGAAGGAAATGAACTTGTCCTTGCAGGTCATACGAATAAAAACTGGTTTGGATTAAAAAAAGAGCTTGATAAAGTTAAACTCTACGCTGACTTGCCACAATATGAAGATAGGCATGACACTGAGTTTGATAAGGAAGGTAAGAAAGGGGACAAGTCATAATGCAATTGGCATCATTGAGTGGGAATTTACTGTTCTTCTCATTTGTTGCATATCTTGTTGCAACGCTGATCTTCGGCGGAGCGGTAAAAGGTGCGAAAACACAAGAGTCATATGAAAATAATCGATGGGGAAAAATCGCAATTGGTATTACGGTAATTGGATTCATTACGCATCTAGGTTATTTTATAACACGATGGATCGCTTCTGCTCATGCACCGGTTAGTAATATGTTTGAATTTATAACCGCGTTTGCTATGATGCTTGTTGGCGCATTCATCTTACTATTTTTCATTTACAGAACACCTTCCCTAGGGTTGTTTGCATTGCCACTAGCTGTTGTGATGATCGGATATGCAAGTATGTTCCCTAGGGAGCTATCACCATTAATCCCAGCGTTACAAACCTATTGGTTGACGATTCATGTTATTACTGCAGCAATTGGTGAGGCTATTCTCGCGATTAGTGCGGTTGCAGGTCTCGTATTTCTATTGAAAAACATTGACTTGACGAAAAAATCCAAGCAACGTTTTTGGTTGGAATCAGTGATGTTCACTCTTATACTTGTTGTCGGATTTATTTTATCATCTTCCACGTTTGCAATTATGGGGTATGAAGCCAAGTTCACCTATATTAATAAAAGTGAACAAACAGTTCAAATCGTATATAATTATCCACCGTTATTTGGGATGAATGAGTATGAATCACTTACTCCCGACAAGATGACGCCGCTTGCTGAAATGCCTCCAATCGTTAATGCGAAGACGCTTACGACTTTTGTTTGGTCAGTTGCAACAGGCATAGTCCTTTATATACTGCTAAGACTTATTTTGCGGCGACCGATTGCTGCATTGTTCCAGCCCTTCGCGAAAAAGGCGAATTCTGAGATTATGGATGAAATTGGTTACAGGTCCGTACTGATCGGATTCCCGGTATTTACCCTCGGGGCTCTCGTTTTTGCAATGATATGGGCACATGAAGCATGGTCCCGATTTTGGGGATGGGATCCGAAAGAAGTATGGGCGCTCATTACATGGTTATTCTATGCAGCCTTTTTGCATCTCAGGCTCTCCCGAGGATGGGAAGGTGAGAAATCAGCTTGGCTTGCAGTCGTAGGTTTCATCATCATCATTTTCAACTTAATTGTAGTTAACTTGATTATCGCGGGCTTGCATTCATACGCATGAGTTTGATAAATCAAATTCGAAGGAGGAGGCTGATATATGGTTAGTCTACTGACAATAAATCCCGTGGCATTTTCTATAGGGCCTATCGAAGTTCGATGGTATGGTATTCTAATCACACTAGGAATTATCCTCGCATTTATGATCGTCCAAAAGGAGATGATAAGGCGAGGGATGAATCCTGATTTTCTGACTGACCTGCTAATTTGGGCAGTTCCAATTTCAATCATCAGTGCAAGGATTTATTACGTTACTTTTTCTTGGGAACATTATAAAGACAACCCTTTGAATATCATTCGCATTTGGGAAGGAGGCATTGCCATCCATGGCGCCTTAATCGGTGCATTAATTACTACGTACGTTTTCACAAGATTTAGAGGTGTATCTTTCTGGAAAGTGGTAGATATTGCTGCGCCGGGTCTTTTGATTGGCCAAGTGATAGGAAGATGGGGGAATTTCATTAATCAAGAAGCACACGGTGGCCCCGTTTCGGAAAATTTCCTCGAAACGACAATTATACCGGATTGGATCATCAATCAAATGACAATTGACGGCGTAATTTATTATCCGACATTCCTTTACGAATCATCGTGGAACTTTATTGGTTTAATCATCATTATCCTATTGCGTAAAGTGAACTTGATACGTGGCGAAATGTTCTTATTTTACGTCGTTTGGTATTCTGCCGGCCGTTTCTTTATAGAAGGAATGCGGACGGATAGCTTATATATTATCGGTGAACTTCGGGCGGCACAAATTGTGTCGGTTATTGCGATAGTAGTTGCACTGATCATATTTGGCGTTAGACGTTATTGGCAAAAGATTGATGTGAATTATCAAGATAAGTAAAAGTGGCTGTGGGCAGTAAGATCACATAATATTGATTGAATAAAAATTCCGGTGTGTATGGACTACACGCAGGAATTTGTTGGTTCTTTGTCAAATGACGTTGGCGAAGAATAGTAGCCAACCATAATTTAGTTATTGTAGGGCTATCCAAGAAGTCAGTAAAGCTGGTTTTTTAGGATAGTCCTTTTTCATATAGTCCTCCATATATCCCGTTGTTTTCCGTTCCAGAAGGACGCTTTCAGCGGGTAGCAGGATTAATTTATCCAATATAATTATAAAAAATGACGTTAGTGAAGATCCTCCTCATCTCCTTTTAAAGGGATGGGGATTTCTTTCACCAACGTCATTTATTGTACAACCAATTTTTTTAGAATTTTAGTTTTTTTGTCAAGTCGGGAAAATCGATAAACGGGTTTCGGTTGCCCTGAATTTCAAAAATAGCTTTATTTCTATGTTTCTCGTAGTCGTTTACAGGAAATTGCTCATGCCATTGTACCAATAATGGGAGATTAATGGTCTTTTTAAAATGTATTAAGATCTTTGTTGGGTATCGCAACAAAAAATATAGAGTTGCACGGGCAACCGGCCCTTTTCCATACTCAGGTTCGAAACGGTTGATATCATACAAGCCGCAGTGATTATGAAGTTTTACTGGGGTTTCTTTTGAATCGAATTCATAATACGGAAAGTTTGATCTTATACTATTGCACTTTGGTTCACAAGCAAAGAGGTGATGTAAATCACCTTTCATAGGTTCTTTGGCTCTAAACCAAGATTGGGGAACAACGTGTTCAGCATTAAACTTATGTTGACTTGAAACTTTTCTGACTTGCCTTCTGATTTTTTTGCGGGAATATCTTTGCTTATTAATAAGTTTTCGATACTGTTCAAACCGTTTCTGAACCGTATTGAAATCTTCTTCGATGACTATTCTAGGATCTTTTTGTACACCGGAATAGATGTTTCTTAGTTGACCATCTGGTTGAAGATCCACCCAGGTGTATAGGTATTGATCTTTACTTACGTGATAAGGATGCTTATATTTGTGAGTCTCGGTTACAAGAGAGTGGAGGCTCTTGAATAATTTTTCGGGTTTCGATTCACTAAAAGAAATCTGGCAGTAATAATGCTCGATCCATGATTGATCCTGTGCCTGATTATAATATAGCTCATGTTTTGATTGAATACTTTGTTGATTCTTTGTTAATTGGGCTACAAGGACATCTGAATCACATTCCTCCATACACTCTAATTCTTTCAACTCTTTTTTAATCAAGTTGATATTCTCCATAGTTCCCACCTTTCTAAAAATCGAAATAAGGTGTACACCTGCACACTACTTTTTACTTGTTCCCTGATTGAGATATACTAGAAAAGTAAATACTAATACCACGTTTAGAAGTGGATATTAGTATTTACCTTAGGTTTGTTTACCCTATTTAATTAGGTTAGGATTTGATCGAATTACATGAACCACTCTTAGTCTTCATAATTTCAGAGTTCTTGCATTGATGGCTACAATTATAGTACTTAAAGACATTAATATTGCTCCAAGGGCTGGAGTTAGAACAATGCCGATAGGATATAATACTCCTGCTGCTAAAGGGATTGCAGCGATATTATAGCCAGCAGCCCACCACAAGTTTTGTGTCATCTTTCGGTAGGTAGCCCTTGAAAGTTTAATAATATTGACAACATCAAGCGGATTGCTTTTTACAAGGACAACATCGGCAGTTTCGATGGCTACATCAGTACCTGCACCTACAGCAATGCCTAGATCCGCTTTAGCAAGAGCAGGGGCATCGTTTACGCCGTCTCCAGTCATCGCAGTCCGAAGTCGTTCAACTTGTTGGATATGCTCAATCTTTTCGGATTTCTCGTGTGGAAGGACTTCAGCAAAAATTTCTTCCATCCCGAGTTGCTGGCCAACATAATGTGCCACTTTTTCATTATCGCCTGTAAGCATGATGGATTTGACGTTCATTTCTTTTAGTATATTGATCGCATCTATGGCTGTCTCACGGACGATATCCGCAAGGGCGATCATCCCTGCAAGTTTTTTGTCAATCAATGTGAATACTACCGTTTTTCCTTCCAAAGACCATTGATTGAATTGAATTTTATCAAATTTGAGGTTCAGCTCTTTCACATAACCAGGACTGACGACCATAACTTGTTTTCCCTCTACTATACCTTCTAGCCCTTTTCCGGTTAAAGATTGGAAACTTTCGACTCGTTGAAGAGGGATGCCCATCTCTTCTGCTTTCCTGATTACACCTTTCGCAAGAGGGTGTTGTGATTGCGCTTCAACTGCGGCTGCATATGAAATAACATTAACTTCACTAAAGTCCCCAAATGTATAGATGTTGGTTACACCGAACTCACCTTTCGTAAGTGTACCGGTTTTATCGAAGACGACTGCTTCAATATTTCGGGCGCCTTCAAAAGCAGCCCGATTTCGGATGAGGAGTCCATTTTTAGCTGCGATCGATGTTGAAACTGCCACAACCAATGGAGCTGCCAATCCTAAAGCATGTGGACAAGCAATGATTAGCACTGTCACCATTCTTTCCATGGCGAATGAAACGGGATAACCAAGGGAAATCCAAATAATGAACGTGATCAAGCCTGCTGCCAGTGCACCGTAAAACAACCACTTTGCAGCACGGTTGGCAAGGTCTTGGGCTCGTGATTTGGATTCTTGCGCTTCTCTTACCAAGGTAATTACTTGTGAAAGGTACGTTTCACTACCGGTTTTCATGACAGAGATGACTAAGGATCCTTCGCCATTTATAGATCCTCCAATTGCCTCTAGGCCGGCTTCTTTTTCCACAGGAACTGATTCACCAGTAAGCATCGATTCATCAATTGTCGATTTCCCTTCAAGTATCATTCCATCAACCGGCACTTTTTCACCAGGCTTGACGAGTACATGATCCCCTTTTTTCAACTGCGTTACATCAACTTCTTGAATGTTTCCATCAGCATCGATTAGATGTGCCTCCGAAGGCATCAGCTTTGCCAACTCTTCCAAAGCCTTTGATGCACCCATGACTGAACGCATTTCAATCCAATGACCAAGAAGCATAATGTCGACTAAAGTAGCCAATTCCCAGAAGAAATCATTTTCTGCAAAGCCGAAAACTGCTGCTGTACTATATACGTAGGCCACAGTAATCGCCAATGTAATCAACGTCATCATTCCGGGGGTTCTACTTTTTATCTCATCCTTAGCTCCAACAAGAAATGGCCAACCTCCATAAAAGAATACAAAGGTAGATAATGCAAAAAGAATATACAAATCCCCAGTAAAACGCCAGTCAACATTCAAAAACATTTGAATCATTGGTGACAAAATTAAAATAGGAATAGTAACAATTAGCGAAATATAAAAACGCCTTTTAAAATCTTCGACCATATGTGCATGATGATTGTGATGTCCGTGATGTTGTTCGTGGGAATGTTTGGAATGCTGATCATGTTGTTGCCCAGGTGCAGAATGTTTTTCCGATTCGTGGTGATGATGTGAGTGGTTCGACACACCATTACCTCCTCTCTTATCCAATTTTAGGTATGTGTCAATTATACCCATTAAATATGCAAAGTTTATGCACTATTTGTCATTCAACTTGAATTTCTCCCAAAAATCCATCATTTAGTTCATGGATTCGACATACCCTTGTAAGGTATATAGCGTTTGCAATATGATTATGGTTTGATTAATATTTGTCAAAAAGGTGGGGGATTAATGGGGGATTACCAGTTATTTGTACTAGGTTCACTGGGTTTATTAACTTTCATAGTTGTTATCTTGGCTGTAAGATTAAAAAAAGTATTAGGGACTATGCAAGGCATGATCATCTCAATGTTCTATGGTATGAACGTGGGCTTGACTGCTGGTGTTCTACTAGGTGTAACTTATCAAGGGGAGCTATTCCTTTCAACAATCCTCTCAATGGCCATTGGTGTTTTTGCAGGCTCATTGTGTGGACTGTGCTTTGGAGTTCTATCGGTATTAGAGGGAGTTATGGCTGGATTAATGGGCGGTATGATGGGGGCAATGGTTGGAGAGATGATTCGTGCAGACCAGTCGATTAGTTTGGTCCAGATTTTTTTGTTTTTATCAATCAGCACTATTTTTATTATAGCTATTGTGAAAACTCCTCGAAATGCAAAGGTGCACAAAAAAAAGTGGTTATTAAAACCTTTGGTGATCTCAACATTTATTGCTTTTTACTTAATTGGTGGCAATTCCATAGCAGAGAAAAATAGAATTTTAGGGGAATCGTCATCATCTAACAGTCATCATTCAGCAACATCTAATTCAACCGAGAAACTTAATAAAGAAGGACAAATTATTACTATAGATGCCATTGATATGAAGTACTCAACTAATAAAATTATAGTTGAGAAAGACAGAGAGGTCACCTTGACACTCAAAAATCTAGATAATATAGATCATGATATTGAAATTAAAGTTTCATCCCTTCCAAATAGTAATGAATCACATCATAATCATCAAACAGGAAGCAATGTGATACATCTCCATGCCTCACCAAAAAGTACTGAAACTCTTACATTTACACCTACTGAATCAGGAATTTATGAATTTTATTGTACTATTCCCGGGCATAAGGAATTTGGAATGATTGGTCAATTCATTGTAAGCTAGCACTTAACAGAAGGGGTGAATGTGATTAAATGGACCGTAGGCATTTTAATAGCAGTACTAATTATCAGTGGGATTATTATTAAAATGGTTAAGTCAAATACAGAACTAACTGAGTCGATTGAAACAATTCAAGCCGCGTATGTAACATCGGTAATAGATAATGAATCAGGACTTGAAAAAGGAAAAGTACCACCGAATTTTGAACTTCCTACGCTTTCGGGTGAAAAAGTGAAGCTAACTGATTATAAAGGGAAAATAGTTATTCTTAATTTCTGGGCGTCATGGTGTGGCCCATGCAAGGTGGAAATGCCCCATATGCAAAATTATTATAAGAATAACAAGGATGCTACAAATGTGGAAATCATTGCAGTTAATATGACCTCCGAAGAGAGAGGAGGGCAGAAAAGTATTGAGAAGTTTGTCAAGGAGTACGGACTAACTTTTCCTATCCTACTGGATAATGATGGAATAGTGATGGATTTGTATAATATCATAACGATTCCGACCACGTATGTAATTGACACGGATGGAGTAATCAGTCAAAAGATACTTGGACCTATGGATGACAAAATGATAAATGAACTTGTTGAGAATCTTAAGTAGAAGCCTTCAATAAATGTGATAATCTATATAACGAAAACGCTTAGATGAATTTTTTCTAAGCGTTTTTTGACGTGCCCATGTATTTCTGCATTTTTTATCCTTAAAAAATCCTAAGATTAGTAATGTGAATGTCATGTTATTGTAAAGCGGATTTCATATTCTTTGTGCTAAAGTTAACCTATAAATAGAACAGAACAAATAGATAGAAAATAATACAGTTGGGGTGGAAAATGAAAATACGTGTTTATCAATTAGTAATGGCTGTGTTTCTTATGAGCACGATACAATTTACGATTCTAAATAAAGCCAGTGCTGCAAATTCAAATGATATAGCATCCTATGCCGAAAAGTTTCATGGTACGCCGTATAAATTTGGAGGTACAACTCCCAAGGGCTTTGACTGTTCGGGATATATACGGTACGTCTTTAATGAGTTAAACATCAGTTTACCAAGAACATCGGCAGACCAGTTTAGAGTAGGAACTTCGATTAGTAAAGAAGATCTGATGCCTGGGGATCTTGTGTTTTTTGCAAATACGTATAAAAAAGGAATTTCACACACGGGAATCTACTTAGGGAATAACGAATTTATCTCAGCCAAGAGCCGTGGTGTTCTTAAGGCCAATTTAAAAACAGATCCTTATTGGGCTCCGAAGTATGCCGGTGCCAAACGTGTAGCGAATATTCACTAAACGAAATCGGCGTCATAAATGGCTATGAAGATTCCACATTTAAACCTGAAAAGTCAATTACACGAGGTCAAACAGCAGCAATGATAAATCGTGAACTCAAATTAAAGGCATCCACCGAAGTAACATTTACGAATGTTGCGCCTAATCACCAATATGCAGCCGACATCGCGGCTTTGAATGAAGCAGGAATCCTTCAAGGTTATGCAACAGGTGATTTTGGTATTAACGACAAACTTACACGTGCGCATCTTGCCGCAATCGTGGATAGATCGTTTGATCTTCAAGAAAAAATAGATGGTAATGTGAAAGTCGCGTCCAATTATAATGATGTACCATCTAGTCACTGGGCGTCCGAATCAATTCATGCACTGAAGACATTGGATCAGACAACAGTGTTTCAATCTAAAAACTTTAGCATCGCTAAAGAAGCGACACGCGCAGAATTCTCAGCTGCCGTATATAGTGCAATTTCGGGAAGTTACTATTTATAAAAGGCACCCATCGTGTTGAAAAGATGGGTGCCTTTTTTAATAGCATTTCGGCTAGGATTCTCAAATGTGATAGGTTAAAAGTTTTCAAAATTCCTGGAACTGATATTTTACTTTGATTTGCTTTATATTAGGATTTTCAGTAATAATGATATTGCATGTAACATTTGTATAAGTGCAAATACAAAACTCAAAGGAGTAAATCATGAAGGAAAATAAAATAAAAATCGCTGTAAATGGCGGTATCAATTATGGTGCTAAGCTCACTGCAAAACAGCTAATGGTATTGGCCAAACATTTAGGAGATGATGAGGAACTCGAGTTAACTACTTTTCAGCAATTATACGTTGAGATACCTGAAGAGAAAAAAGAAGAAATCATTGCAGAGTTTAATGAAGCTGGACTTCATTGTTATCCAGTCGGGAATTATGTTAAAAGTTTACGGACATGTAACTTTTGCAAAGGGTCTGAAGAAGAAGGAATGCCTGTTGCGATTGAATTGAACAATAGAATAGCAGGAACTCCAGTTCCTGTCACGTTAAGACCTGCATATACAGGTTGTCCAGTTGGTTGTGGAGAGCCGCTCATGAATGATATTGGTGTTATGAAGACAAGGGATACTTATAGTCTGTATATCGGTGGAAAATCAAAAGGAAACGATGCTTCAGTCGGTCAATTATTCAAGGATAAGCTTTCTCCGGAAGAATTGTATTCAGTTGTTGAACAATTAATTGATTTATACGGCAGACAGGGAAAAAAGCGGGAACAATTTCACAAGTTTGTAAAACGGGTTGGAAACGAAGCTTTATTTGAGCATATCAAATGAAACCGTCGTTAATTTGCATTGGAATTGAAAGAAGTAAAGAGTTATAATAGGGATAAGGGGTATGATTACTAGTCGGGGAGGGGAGAAGAATGCAGGAAACAAACAAATCTACTGTTCAACCAAATAAGCAGCAGCTTCTAAACCGTTTAAAACGCATTGAAGGGCAAGTGAGGGGGGTTCATCAAATGGTTGAAAACGACCGTTACTGTGTGGATATTTTACACCAAATCAGTGCCATTCAATCAGCGATGAACAAGGTTTCTCTCGCTTTGCTGGAAGATCACACTCATCACTGTGTAGCAAATGCGATTAAAGGGCAAGACGGCGAAAATTCCATTAAGGAATTGATGGATGTCATGAAAACAATGACGAAATAAAGAGCTCTGATTTTTTTATTTAACAGTTGACATACCATGCGGGGGTATAGTAAATTTAAAGTAATAACTGATTAGGAGGTCGTCAAAATGAATGAAACATTGAAAGTTCAAGGGATGTCATGTAATCATTGCGTCAATTCTATTGAGGAAAGCGTTGGGAATCTTACAGGCGTTTCTGCCGTAAAGGTGAATCTTAGCAGTGGTGAAGTTTCTGTAGAATTTGACAGCGGGCAAACAACATTGGATCAAATTAAGGAAACGATTGAAGAGCAAGGGTATGACATCGCCTAATCTCGGGTATCATACTTTCGTAAATTGAATCGACAATCGACAAACAATCTTCCGGTTATACCACTGGGGGGGAGTAGGCGGCGGGTAAGATCGTACCATCTGGTATGGTCTTTCTTTTTAATCTCAATATACCCCCTCTATGTATTGGAGTGATAAAAAATGACAAATAAAGAAAAAACGTTGCAAATTCAAGGAATGACTTGTTCAGCATGCGCGAACCGAATTGAAAAGGGGCTTTCGAAAATAGAGGGCGTTGAACGAGCAAATGTGAACTTTGCATTGGAACGTTCAACAATCGTCTATGACCCAGAGAAAACGAATGTCAATGAGTTTAAGGAAAGGGTTGAAAAGCTCGGCTACAGTGTCGTTCAAGAAAAAACCTCTTTTGATATTTCGGGCATGACCTGCGCGGCTTGTGCTACGAGGATTGAAAAAAGAATTAGTAAGATGGATGGAGTAACAAATGCAAACGTCAACTTTGCGTTAGAAACAATTGCTGTCGAATATGATGACAAACAAGTGCAAACATCAGACATGATAACAGCTGTAAAAAAATTAGGATATGAATTGATTCCGAAGCAAGATGGGCAAAAGAAGATGGATCACAAAGAACAAGAAATCAAGAAGCAACAGAGAAAGTTCATTATTTCATTGATCCTGACGGCTCCGTTATTATGGACAATGGTGGCTCATTTTGATTTTCTGTCTTTTATTTATTTGCCTAATGTTCTAATGAATCCGTGGGTACAGCTTGCGCTTGCAACACCGGTTCAATTTTTTGTTGGTGCCCAGTTTTATAAAGGTGCTTTCAATGCTTTACGAAATAAAAGTGCCAACATGGACGTTTTGGTTGCACTGGGTACGAGCGCAGCGTACTTCTACAGTCTCTATTTGTCAATCGAATGGATGAGTACAGGTAGTGTCGGGCATCCGGAACTCTATTTTGAAGCTTCAGCTGTCATTATCAGTTTAATCGTACTTGGTAAGTTATTTGAAGTTCGTGCAAAAGGGAAAACGAGTCAGGCTATTCAAAAGCTACTTGGTTTGCAGGCTAAAACAGCCCGAGTTCTGAGAAATAACACCGAACAAGAAATCCCAATTGAAGAAGTGGTGGCAGGAGATATTATCCTAGTCAAACCGGGTGAAAAGATTCCGGTGGATGGGGAAATTATTGAAGGACGATCTGCAATCGATGAATCGATGATAACGGGCGAAAGTATACCGATTGATAAAGTTGCGGGCGACGTTGTAATTGGTGCAACGATTAATAAGAATGGTTCGTTGCAAATCAAAGCAACAAAAGTGGGAAAAGATACAGCTTTAGCACAAATTGTCAAAGTGGTTGAAGAGGCACAAGGGTCTAAGGCGGATATTCAGCGATTGGCTGACCGAATTTCTGGAGTTTTCGTGCCTATCGTTGTTGTCATTGCAATTGTCACTTTCTTTATTTGGTATTTTGCTGTGACATCGGGTGATTTCCGCTCAGCGCTTATCCCGACCATTTCGATTTTGGTCATTGCTTGCCCATGTGCACTTGGATTGGCAACACCGACTTCTATCATGGCAGGTTCTGGTAGGGCTGCTGAAATGGGCCTTCTCTTTAAAGGCGGAGAACATCTGGAGAACACACAATCAATTGACACAGTCGTATTAGATAAAACAGGAACCGTTACAAAAGGCGAACCTGCACTAACAGATATTCTGGTGGTCGATGGATTTGATGAAGAGGAAGTTCTTCAATTGATTGGAACTGCTGAAAATCAATCGGAGCATCCATTGGCACAAGCAATTGTTAAAGGTGTAAAAGAGAAAGGTCTATCACTTCTTGAAACGACTGACTTTGAAGCTTTACCGGGATTTGGTATTCGAGCCGAAGTAAATGGTAGGGAAGTGTTAGTTGGCACAAGAAAATTGATGAGAGAGCGTAACATTGCAACTTTGGATTCAGAAACCTCGATGGAGGAGCTGGAAAGTGAAGGGAAAACAGCTATGCTTATAGCTGTGGATACTAAACTTGCCGGTGTTGTCGCAGTAGCCGACACCGTAAAAGATACTTCAAAAGAAGCAATTGCAAGAATGCAGGAGTTAGGTCTGGAAGTCATTATGCTAACGGGTGACAATAAACGAACTGCAGAGGCCATTGCCCGTCAAGTAGGTCTGTCTAACGTAATTGCGGAAGTGCTTCCAGAACAGAAAAGTGAAGAGATCAAAAAACTTCAGGAACAAGGCAAAAAGGTGGCGATGGTAGGGGACGGAATCAATGACGCTCCAGCACTTGCCATGGCAAATGTCGGAATGGCAGTCGGGACCGGAACAGATATCGCCATAGAAGCAGCAGACATTACGCTAATGCGAGGAGACTTAAATAGTGTTGCTGATGCAATTATTATGAGCCGAAAAACAATGCGGAATATAAAAGAGAACTTGTTTTTTGCTTTCATTTACAACACAATTGGAATTCCGATTGCAGCTATTGGCTTATTAGCTCCTTGGGTAGCGGGGGCGGCGATGGCGTTCAGTTCTGTATCCGTCGTGTTGAATGCATTGCGACTACAGAAAGTGAATATAAGAAATTAAAAATGAAGGGCCTATACCAACTTTTAACTGGAGTTGTTATAGGTCCTTTTATATCTAAAAAAGAATACATCTTGTTACATTAGGTTGCTATAATTGTCGTCTAACACATTCTGCTCCCTAGTCTTAATATCGGTTGTGTTCACGTTCTGGGGGCACTGGGCTTGGCCTATCCATTGTTAAGCACATATTAGATCTTCATCAAACCGATATTAAAGTGGAAAGTGAAGTAGGGGCAGGAACAACCTTTAATTTTTCACTTCCTTTGACTTTGAACGAACCTACTAACAGGAAATAGGCAATTCTCTGTTCATCATCCGTTCATACATTGCTATACTTAATTGGCACTGGGTGACTATGAATATTAAGGAGGAAATCTAAATGAAAAAATCAAGACGTGAAACAAAGGAAGATTCACATATTGTCGACCGTGAATCGAACAGCAAAACACCTCGTTGGGTTAAGGTATCAGGGATTATCGCAATCGTTCTAGTCTTACTAGTCGTCCTTATTATGATTGTCAGCGGTGGTAAACACGGCCCTGGTCGCCACCTACCGTCTTCGATCGGCGTTGAGCAAAGTGTGGAACAGCAATGGTCATGAAACCCGCTCTTCGCAAGATAGCACTCACTGTGCATATCACTTCTTCGGTGGGCTGGCTCGGCGCGGTAGTTGGTTTCCTGGCACTTGTTGTTGCGGCTCTCTCCAGTCAAGAAATTAAGACAGTTCAAGCTGTATGGATAGCGATGGAGTTGACTGGCTGGTTCGCCATCGTCCCGTTGGCCCTTATCTCGCTGCTATCCGGGCTTGTTATGTCACTTTGCACCCAGTGGGGGTTATTGAAACACTACTGGGTCCTCTTTAAGCTCTTGCTAACCATTCTAGCCATCACAGTCTTGCTACTAAATATGCAAACTGTTAGCTTCCTCGCAGAGGTAGCAAACGATACGGGATATACCGATCTTGGCGGGTTGTGGGGCGAACTCATCCACTCTGGTGGCGGCTTACTGGTTTTGCTTGTAATAACAATATTGTCTGTGTACAAGCCGCGAGGTTTGACCCGGCACGGACGGCATAAACAAAACAGATGATATAATATTAAATAACATGTTGCGGGATAGTGTTATAATTCGAAAATGATTTATTGAACAGCTGCTTTTTATTTTGAAATGTAGTATATATTTACTCGTTTTAGAAACAAAAATAATTAGACTTTCCTTCAATAATTAGTACGGGATTGTCCCTTATTAACCTTTTCCCTTCTGGATTACTTAAAATATGCAAAATACAAGGATTAATTGTGACTTATTTTTTCATAATTAACACCCGTATTATGCATATTTTTTTCATATTTTCTTGCTACACTGAAAAGGAAATATACCGGAAGTGAGGGAATAGAACTGGTGGGAATAAAGATTAAAATTGCACTATTAACGATTAGTATATTGGTTATTGGCGGTTGTAGTAACAGCGTTCAACCTGACAAGGAAATGGATCATAACATGGAGGAAATGGACCATTCCACTATGGGTGACATGATGGAAGGGCATATGAGTCATGATGAGGTAGTCATGTTAAATGACTCAACAGGAGAAAACGAACTGAGAATTCCTTCCATTCTTGAACAGGATGATGAGGAAGGTGTCGTATACACGGTACGGGCACAAAGAGGAAAGACTGAAATATTCGATGGGACTGAAACGGAAACGTATGGATACAACGGGTCGTTTCTAGGACCAATGCTCCGTCTAGAGAAAGGTGACAACGTAAAAATTAGAACGATAAATGAGTTGGATGAAGCTACGACTTTCCACTGGCACGGCCTGGAAGTAGCTGCGGACGTTGACGGCGGACCGCATGATGCGCTTGAACCGGGAGAAGAAAAAGTGATTGAATTTGAAGTGACACAAGAAGCGTCAACACTATGGTTTCATCCACATCCTCACGAAAAAACCTCTGAACAAGTTTACAACGGCCTTGCGGGTTTGATCTATATCGAGGATGAAAATTCGAAAAGCCTGGGATTGCCGACTGATTATGGGGAAAATGATATTCCTTTAATTTTTCAAGATAAGATTTTCGACGAGGAAAAACAATTGAATTATAGCGCTGCCAAGAATGATGACGGAACAATCGGAGATACACTATTGATCAATGGAACTCTAAATCCGAAATTAACTGTAAACAAAGAGAAAGTACGTCTTCGTTTATTAAATGGTTCAAATGCGAGAAATTATACATTCAAATTGAATACAGGGGATTCCTTTGTTCAAATTGCAACAGATGGCGGTTTCTTGAATGAGCCGGTCACTTTAAATGAAGTTACACTGACACCTTCTGAGAGAGCTGAAATAGTTGTTGATTTTTCACAGCTCGATACGGAAAAAGATCTGGCGCTTATAAATGAGGATGGATCTATCCTTTTACCCTTTGAGGTTTCTGTTCAAAGCGAAACGGTAAGCAGAATTCCAGGATTGATGAACGACTTTTCATTAACAGAGGAAGAAATGGACTTGCCAGTCACGAAAAAGATCGAACTGTTTGGGATGATGGACATGGTAACAATCAATGGAAAGAAGTTTGATCCGGAAAGAATTGACTTTACACAACAGCAAGGGGTTACAGAAGTGTGGGAAATTTACAATAAACCGGACATGATGGGCGGAATGATTCATCCATTCCACATTCACGGGGCACAATTTAAAATAATCTCCAGGAATGGAGAAGCACCACCAGAAAATGAACGTGGATGGAAGGACAGTATTTCGGTATCACCCGATGAGACGGTAAAAATAGCGATACAATTTAAGAATAAGGGTGTGTATATGTTCCATTGTCATAATCTTGAACATGAAGACAATGGGATGATGGGACAGGTAAAAGTCGAATAAAGATCAATCTATTCAATTGCGTGAGAAAGAAGTAACAGCCAGTGTGCAGTCGTTCACACTGGCTGTTTTGGAATTCATCTAAGGAAAATATCATTCTATCTAAAGGTAGGCCATATAATGTTTCCAAAAATCAAGCCACATTCAAAGAAAAAGAATAAGAAGAAAAAGAAAAAGTCCTTGCTTGCTGTTCTTTTGTATATTGCTATTATATTATTTCATATTTGGTTACTGATTGTTTCCTTGCTTGCGTTAAATTATCGGAATACTAGAAACAAAGAAGAATATCCTGAATTTGGAAGAGAATCTTCGTTTTCGAATATTGGAACGGAAACGTTGGACAACCATTCTGGTAGTGCGGTTTCACTTGCAAAGTCGAACGTTTCTACAAATAGCAAATCAGATAAAAAAATCATGAAGAGCGTTGAGCAACAACCAGGTAGAGATGAATTTAAACCTAACATGAAGGACTTATTAAAAGATAGTGATCTTGCTTTCAAGGATCTTGATGCAATCTTTGCAAATATGAAATCGCCCAAAAGCTATTCAAAAGACTCCATACACTCGACATTTGGGCGAGATGTCGTGTATATATATCACACCCATAACCGGGAATCCTTTTTACCGTTTTTAAAAGACACAAATAATCCACAAAACGCGTATCACTCAAAAGTAAATATGACATTAGTTGGAGAAATGCTAGGGAAAGCATTGGAAAGAAGAGGTGTAGGAGCAAAAGTGAATTCAACTGATATTGTTCAGGAACTAAGTTTACGGGGATTAGACTATAACAGTTCTTATGAGCTTTCAGGGGAAATAGTTAGGGAGGCACGCGGTGAAAATGCAGATTTAGACATTTTCTTGGACTTACATCGTGATTCCTTACGGAAGGATTCTACAACCGTAAAATTGAATGGGGAAGACTATGCACAGCTTTTGTTTGTTGTTGGGACGGGACATGAAGATTTTGCAAAGAATCTTTCTTTTGCTGAGGGAGTTAATGATATTCTATCCACGCAGTATCCGGGTTTGTCGAAAGGTATATTGAAAAAGGACCAAAGCCAAGGAAACGGAGTTTTTAACCAGGATCTTTCACCGAATTCCATTATTGTTGAAATTGGTGGGGTAGATAATACAACAGAAGAACTACATCGAAGTGTTGAAGCATTTGCAGACGTATTAAGCGAGTATTATTGGCACGGGAAATGATTTGATTGAAAAGATTCGTAATGGAAAATAAGGATTTTTTATGGATATGCCCATTTCCCGTTTAAATTCATTCCTTCGGGGAAAAATTACACCGAATGAAAAAATAAGGAGATGAGTCCATGAATTCGAAATACGCAGAAACTCTTAAGGTTATTCTAGAATGCCTGGAGGAATGCAATACTTGTTTCGATGCTTGCTTGAAAGAAGAAAACGTTAAGATGATGGCTGAATGCATACGATTGGATCGTGAATGTGCCGATGTTTGTGCTTTCGCTGCACAGGCGATAACTCGTAACAGCCCTTTCACTAATCAGATTCTGGAACTTTGTGCAGAGGTCTGCGACCGTTGTGCGGAAGAGTGTGCTAAGCATGAAGAGGATCACTGCGAACGCTGTGCAGAGTCTTGCCGCAAATGCGCCAAAGCATGTCGTCAAGCGGTAGCGTAAACATACTGAAAAAACTTTATCGAAGGAGCTATCCCGAGAAATTTTTAAATGGTTTCTTGGGATAGCTTCATTCATAACAAATTTAGAAAAAACAGAGGTGCATTTGACACATGAAGACGCATTTATTTATTCTAGGTCTCGTGATGGTTATTGGTTTAAGTGGGTGTGGGAATAAAACGACCAACGAGAAAAGCACAGACGTCACTATTGAAACAAAACAGGAAGATATGGAAATTGAGATGAACCATTCCGGCTCAGGTGAAGTCCCTGCAAATTTAAAGGTGGCTGAAAATCCAACCTTTAAAGTCGGAAGTGAAGCAATCATTGAAACTGATCATATGAAAGGAATGAAAGGCGCCGTTGCAACAATTGTGGGTGCTTATGATACGACAGCCTACGCAATTTCATATACCCCAGTAACTGGTGGAGAAAGAGTGGAAAATCATAAATGGGTTATCCAAGAAGAGATTAAGGATGCTGATGATAAAACTTATGAGCCAGGATCTGAGGTCACTATAGAGGCAGATCATATGAAAGGGATGGAAGGGGCATTAGCTGAAATTGATTCAGCCGAAAAAACTACTGTCTATATGATCGATTATACTCCGACTACCGGTGGTGAAGAAGTAACTAATCATAAATGGGTTACAGAAAGTGAACTTTCTCCTAAATAAAAGTTTGACTAACTCTCATTTGAATTAAGGTTTAGTGGTGCTTTATTTGAAAATCCATCCATATTAAAAAGAGCTAACCCACTATGGTTTAGCTCTTTTTCAATAAAGTTATTAATATTTGGATCTCATCAATCGTAGAGAGTTCAATACAACAATCACTGTCGCACCCATATCCGCAAATATCGCCATCCATAACGTCAACCAACCTGGAATAATTAATAACAGGGCGATTAATTTAAGACCTAACGCGAATGAAACATTCTGCAAAATAATATTTAGCGTTTTACGGCTTAGACTGATTGTATAGGGTAGTTTCTCCAAATCATCAGCCATGAGGGCAATGTCTGCGGTTTCCAGAGCTGTATCAGTTCCAGCACCGCCCATTGCAATCCCCACAGTCGCACTCGCTAATGCAGGTGCATCATTGACACCGTCTCCGACCATCGCCACTTTTCCATATTGGTTGCGTAGAGATTTGATTGTATCTAGTTTGTCTTGTGGCATCAATTCCGCTTTCACTTCAGATAGACCTAGTTGGCTGCCGATAGCGTTTGCTGTAGCCTTGTTATCTCCAGTGAGCATAATTGCTTTTTGTATGCCTAATTCATATAACTTTTGAATAATTGTTAAGCTGCTTTGTCGCACTTGATCGGCGACCGCAATCAAGCCCTTCACATCATTTCCGACCCCTAACAACATAACTGTTTTACCCTCTTTTTGAAGTGTTTCAATTTGGAGCTCATATTGTTCAGGTAACATTGACAATTCACGGAACATATTCGGGCTTCCAATCTGAACAAGTTCATTGTTAACAGTCGCTTTAGCACCTTTACCCGTTATTGATTGGAAATCATCGACAGGAACTAATGCCAAATTTAGTTTCTCTGCATTTCTAAAAATTGCAGATGCTAAAGGATGCTGTGAGAATTTCTCGACAGATGCAGAGTTACGCAGAATTTCATCAGAACTCATATCTGTCAATGGAACGATATCCGTTACTTCCGGTGTACCTTGTGTCAATGTACCAGTCTTGTCAAATGCAACTACTTTCAAGCGCCCGGTTTCCTCTAAGTGAACTCCACCTTTTATTAGCACGCCATTCCGTGCAGCATTTCCAATCGCGGTCACAATTGCAACAGGAGTGGAAATGACCAACGCACATGGGCAACCTACAACAAGTACGACGAGTCCCCGATAAATCCATTCACTCCAAACGCCGCCTAAAAACATAGGAGGAATCACAATAATGAGAAAGGAGATAATCATTATTGCAGGAGTATAATATTTAGCGAATCTGTCTACAAACTGCTGTGAAGGAGCCTTTTCAGCTTGAGCTTCCTCTACTAAGTGGATAATCTTTGCGATAGTCGTATCCTCTACGCGTTTTGTCACACGGACTTCCAATGAGCCTTCTTCATTGATTGTTCCGGCAAAAACTTCGTCGCCAGGAACTTTATGGACAGGAACAGATTCTCCGGTAATGGCAGCCTGATTGATGGAGGAGCTTCCTTTTACGACTTCTCCATCCATTGCAATCTTCTGGCCGGGTTTTATGATCATTATATCGTCAATTTGAATCTCTTCAACATCGATTTCAAATTCATTATTTCCACGCCTGATGATTGCTGTATTCGGTGCAATATCCATAAGGGAGCGGATGGAGTTTCGTGCTTTATCAATCGAATAACTTTCAAGCGCTTCACTTATAGCAAATAGGAAGACAACTACTGCACCTTCACCCCATTCTCCAATCAGGGCAGCGCCAATTACAGCAATCGTCATAAGGGTATTCATATCGAACTGCAATTTAGATAGATTGACGAGCCCTACCTTGAATAGATTATATCCTCCAACTAGAATTGCTGACGCAAAGAGAGCGATAGATAGCGCATTGTCTTCTCCCTGATAAAACGTAGCGATATATCCTAGAATGAGCAGGAACAGTGATGCAACGGTCGTCTGATTCTCCCGTTTTTTCCAAAACGGCTCTTTTACTTCAACGACCCGTTGTTTTTCAGGATAAACTTTAATTCCATCAAAAGCGCCAGCTTTTTCCAATTGTTCTACCGAAGCATCGCCTACCACAGTTATTTTAGAAGCACCAAAATTCAACTGGACATCCTCGACTGTATTAATTTCGCGAATGTTTTTTTCGAATTTAGCAGCGCAATTCGTACAGGATAGACCTTGCAGCCTATAAACGTTTTTTTCTGAACTCATTTAGACCATCCTTCCTTTGAATGTTCGAGCGCAATATTCACTAATTGATGGACATGTTCGTCAACCAATGAATAGAAGACAAGCTTTCCTTTTTTCTTGGATGCGGTAATCCCCATGTCGCGTAAATAACGCAAATGGTGGGAGGCGTTTGCAGTTGATGTATTTAAGACATTGGCAACATCACATACGCACATCTCCTCTTCAAGTGTTAGTGCATAGGCAACCTTCAAGCGATTGGCATCTGCGAGGGCTTTAAAAAGTAGCTCCACGCCACTGATTTCTTCAATTCGCTCACTCACGCGATTAACGACTGTTTCATGATAACAATATGTCTCACAAGAATCAGTAGTGGCGGAGTCAATTTGATCTTTCAATATTTCCGTCATTTCTTCACCTCATTCAAATATTCATTTGATTAACTATAGCATATGTAGCCGTTGGAATTTTGTCAATAATAATGTTCAAATGGCTATTTTAATGAGTGGCTTTTCTGTTACAATTGTTTTGAATTAATGGCATTGCCAAAGTTGGCGGAAGGAAGGTTTGAGATGAAGAGAATCATAAGTGCGACACTGATTTTATTATTTGCATTTTCATCCAGTGCCTATGCACATACAGGCTTAACGAGTTCGTCACCTGCTGATGGAGACGACATTAATGAAGACGTTTATGAAATTGTATTGGAATTTAATACGAAAATTGAATTGACGAGTACAGTAAAAGTCTTCAATGTGAATAACGAAGAAATCGCCAGTAATACGCAAGTGAATGACAATGTGATGACAAGCGGCTTCATGGAACCTTTAGAAAACGGTACATATACAGTGGAATGGAAGATTATTGGTGCAGATGGTCACCCGATACAGGGAACTTATTCATTCAAGGTAAATCAAGAAGAAATAAATGATCCCGCTGTCTCTGGAGAATCTGGAGAAACAACTGATGCACCTACGGAAGAGCCAGTAGAAGAGCCAGTAGAAGAGCCAGTAGAGCAGCCGGTTGAAATCCATTCAAAAATAGCTTCAAATGATATTCTAGTTGTAATTCTTGTCATTTTATTCACTTTGGCCGGTGGATTTTTTGGCTGGATAATAGGAAGAAGGCAAAAGTAAATGGTTTGGATTTATCTTTCTGAAAGTCTATTGTATCTCTGTTTTTCGTTATTGATGGGTGCATTTATCATTCAATTCATCCCGGACCGGTTGAGACCAACTATTCATATCCCAAAACGGTTAATTCAATTGTCGGTTTTAGGAGTTGTGTTCTTTTCGGTTGCACCAGTCATAAGGGTTATTCTATTTCTTTATGAGGATATAGGCCTGTTCGCTACGATGGAAAGCGTTCTAAGTGGATTTGAAGTCGGGAAGGCTTGGAATCTTACGGTCATACTTGTAATTTTCTTTTACCTATTCGTTTCGTTGTTCCCGGTATTGAAAAGCAAATTGCTATCCGGTATTGCTCTCGCTTTCACTCTTGTCCTGCTTTTAGCATTGGGCTGGGCTAGTCACGCAGCTTCACTTACCGTATGGAGTGGATTCGTCTTCCATTCATTGCACTTTCTGGCCGTTACGGTATGGATCGGGATCCTTCTTATCGTCGGTTGGTGTTCAAAAGACCAAGAGAATTGGCTTTCTTACTTAAAGTGGTTTACCCCTTTGGCAATCGTATGTTTTCTTACAATTGCGGGAACTGGATTATTCCTTATGACATTGGTAATTGGTGTGAAGGAATATGGGGACGCTTGGATGGTACCGTATGGACAAGCCCTATTGATGAAGCACCTGACAATCATTCCAGTTTTGTTTTTTGCATTTATAAACGGATTTTGGATCAGACGCAAATTGAAACAGCAAGAGCAAATCAACCCAATAGCATGGTTGAAGTTCGAAAGCATTCTCCTATTCTTTACGTTTGTTTCGACCGGCGTCCTGGGGCAACAGGAGCCTCCTCATAGTATTGAGATTACGCTCGCGGGTAGTGGCCCCTCAGCTATCTTCGATTATTTCTATTCAGGGGTCATTGATCCTTCAATGAGTTTGCAATTCGGGTTGAATACTATAAATTTATTGTTCTTTATCGTAGCGATTATTTTTACGTGGCTTATCATGTACAGCTTTAGGAAAAAGACGCCTGCAGTAGTTCCTTTTTTCATGGGAATGTTCTGTGTCCTATCTCTATATTTCGGGTTACTGGCTAGCATTCAATAAACAAATAAAAGAGAAGAGGTATTAGATGAAACAGAATAAGAGTTCAAATATGAAATTTGCAGTTATTATCACACTCGTGGCAGTAGCATTATTGGCGGCAATAGCTGTATTCAGCAACAAGCAGGAATCCCCTACAACCGAAATAAAACAAATTGATGTAACTGGACAGCCCTTGTTCGGAGAGGAAGATGCCCCTGTGACGGTAGTGGAATTCGGTGATTTTAAATGCCCTGCATGTAAAGCTTGGGGTGAAAGGGTCTATCCGGCATTAGTTAAGGATTATATTGAAACAGGTAAAGTGAAATTTTCTTTTGTCAACGTATTATTCCACGGTGAAGAATCGACTTTAGGCTCGATTGCCGCTGAATCGGTTTTTGAGCGTAATCCTGAGGTGTATTGGGATTTCCACCAAGCCTTGTTTGATGCGCAGCCTGTTGAAGATCATGACGCCTTATGGATAACACCTGAAAGAATACTCGAAATTGCAAGTGGGTTTTCTGAAATTGATCAAACGCTTTTAAAAGAAGACATGGAACAGCAAGCGACTATGGAAAGCGTTAAGATTGATGAAGAATTAGTACAAGAAGCTGGCGTTGCAATGACTCCGACGATTGTCATAAACGGGAAAGTAATGGAAGATCCTTTTGATTATGAAGCCATTAAGGCGGCAATAGAACAAGAAATTAAGGATGAAAACTGATGGAGAATACAGGAAGTCATGCCAAGCAGCAAGGTTATCTATTATATATTGCATGGGTTGTCTCATTAATTGCCATGTTAGGAAGCCTGTACTTCAGTGAAATCAAAGGATATATTCCATGTGAATTATGTTGGTATCAGCGTATTCTTATGTACCCCCTTACTTTGATATTGGGGATAGGGACTTTCCAGAATGACATTAGCGTTAAAAAGTTCGTGCTTCCGTTATCAATAGTTGGGGGAAGCATATCGTTCATGCATTATTTAGAGCAGAAGATACCTGGCTTTGGAGGAATCAAGCCTTGTGTGAGTGGTGTACCTTGTAATGCCCAATATATAAATTGGTTTGGATTTGTTACAATACCATTTTTGGCGTTAGTTGCATTTGTGATTATTGCCTGCTGTATGATATTAATTCAACAACCAAAGAAGTCAATAAAGTAATAAAAATATTTTAGAAGCCAAAGAAATCAACGAAGCAAAGTTGTCATTCCTCTGGCTTCTTTGTTATATAAAAAACTTTTTAAAGGGGAGAAAATTATGCGGTATGGGACCATTGTTATCGGGGGAGGTCAAGCTGGACTGGCGATGGGATATTATTTAAAGCAAAGCAATGAAAGCTTCTTAATTTTGGATAAAGGGCAGGAGTTGGGTGAAGTATGGAAAGACAGATACGACTCCTTACAGTTGTTTACTCCCAGGATGTATAGTTCATTGCCTGGTCTTATCCTGGAAGGAAAACAGCATGGGTTTCCTTCGAAGGATGAAATTGCGGATTACTTGAAGCGCTATGCAGAAGCGTTTGCTTTGCCAGTAGCATTGAATACCCAAGTTCTGTCCGTAACAAGAAATGAAATGGGGTTTTGTGTAGAAACAACAAAAGGTATATTCTATGCGTTAAAAGTTGTTGTCGCCACCGGACCATTTCAAACAAAAAGGATTCCCGCATTTGCGAGTTCACTTAGTGAAGATGTCTTGCAACTGCATTCATCTGAATATAAGAACCCTGGTCAGCTTAAACAAGGAAATGTACTTGTTGTAGGAGGCGGTAATAGCGGGGCTCAAATAGCAGTTGAATTGTCAGAGCTGCGAGAAACGTATTTAGCCATAAGTAAAAAGCCAAGTTATTTCCCATTAACGATTAGTGGAAAGAGTGTGTTTTGGTGGTTGGATAAATTGGGAATACTTAAAGTGAGAAACACATCAATCATTGGGAATTTAATACAGAAAAAGGGTGACCCTCTCTTTGGGAGTGAATTAAAAAATGCCATAAGAAACCTGTCAGTGACGTTAAAGGGAAGGGTTGTAAATGGCAAGGATGAGCAAATCATATTCGACGATTCAACTACCCTTGAAGTGAATAATATTATTTGGGCAACTGGTTTCCAACAAAAGTATGACTGGATACAAGTGGATGGGGTGTTTGATCAGCAGGATAAAATCATTCACAACAGGGGGATTAGCCCGGTAAAAGGTCTTTACTTTTTAGGTTTACCATGGCAATCACGAAGGGGATCTTCTTTGCTTCAGGGAGTAGGTTACGACGCTAAGTACATCATTGAACATATGAAAACGACAACTATGTAGAGGGGATACTTGAATGGGGAATCACCAACATAACCACTTTGCAGAACAACGGGAAAGTAACAAACGCGGTCTCATTATTGCCTTGTCCATTACGACGCTCATCATGCTTTTGGAGTTTTTCGGTGGGCTTTTCACAAATAGTTTAGCCCTGCTGTCAGATAGTGGTCATATGCTCTCTGATGCAAGCTCGATGGCTTTAAGTCTTGTGGCCATTTGGTTTGCCAGCAGGCCGCCATCGCCAAGTAAGACGTACGGGTATTATCGTTTTGAAATTCTAACTGCTTTATTTAATGGCGTTACGTTATTTGTGATTGCCGGGTTTATCGTCAAAGAAGCAATTCAGCGTTTTAGTGATCCACCGACAGTTGCAAGTGGAACTATGATGATGATTGCATTCATCGGGTTAGTCGCTAATGTTATTAGTGCAGTGACTCTATTAAAGAAAGCGGATGTAAAAGGGAATATTAATTTAAAGAGTGCGTATATACACATAATTGGTGACGCTTTAGGTTCGGTTGGTGCCATATTGGCTGGTCTATTCATGCTCTTGTTTGACTGGTATATTGCAGATCCGATTATCTCTGTGATAGTCGCATTATTGATTTTGAAAAGTGCATGGGGAGTTCTTAAACAAAGTATTCATATTTTGATGGAAGGGTCACCGCTGACGATTAATAAAGAAGAAGTTATAGCTGAATTAGAAGGTATTGAAGGAGTGAATAATGTTCATGATCTACATGTTTGGACAATTACGTCAGGTCTAGATACATTTAGCTGTCATATTCTAATTGACGAGGATAAAGAAGAACAAATAATTCTTCAACAAGCAATCAATTTAATCCGTGACAACTACAAAATTGAACATACTACCATTCAAATTGAAAAATCAAACCTTCAACATCAAGAATTGAATATATAATAGAGCCGGCATAAATTAAGCTGAATACCCATATAAACATAGTGACAAACTATAAAAGGATGGTTAATTGACTCATGCATGGTTTATCGGTTTTTTATCAACTTTTGTCGGAATTGGTACGGGCGGTCTAATCGCAAGATTTATAAATGGTTTTAAGAAAAGTATTGGTACTATCTACGGGTTATGCACGGGAATGATCTTAGGATTAATCAGTTTTGAAATCGTGCCGGAAGCTTTACAACTTGGCAATTGGATGTTTTTCTTATTTGGTTTCCTAGCTGGGATTTTGTTATTCAAGCTTCTACATATCGGGTTCCATGATAACTCTGGTACTTCTAAAGGTTTACACAAATATCATAATAAAAGGTTAGGCTTTTTCTTGGCCCTGATTATCTCTATCCATAATCTTCCCATGGGAATTGTTCTCGGTGCCGGTGACGAATCTGAATTAAGTATAGCTCTATTGCAGGCATTAATATTGCACAATGTACCCGAAGGTATGATCCTATTTACGCCATTATTTATCGCAGGATTTAGTACATATATGTTATTCTTTATATCGATTATCGTCGCTGTTCCTGTTGGGATTGGTGCTTTCATTGGTGAATTGATCGGAATGCAAAACCAACTTTTATGGGGGTTCCTTATAAGTTTAACTGTAGGAACTATTTACATGGTTGCTATCAAGGAAATCCTGACTGAATCAACCAGGCAATCATCAAATATCTATAGCTTACTGACTGCATTAATTGGTTTTTGTCTGATGGGTGCCTATCTGATTTATTTTTAAGAACGATGTAAGATGTGCATTGTACTCGACTATTATTTGACCCTGTACTTTGGTACAGGGTTTATACTGCGTATGAGGTGAATTTTATGTATCATATTGGAGAGCTGGCGGAAAAATGTAACGTCAATAAAGAAACCATTCGGTATTATGAACGATTAGGATTAATTCCGGAACCGTCTCGTACAGAGTCAGGATATAGGATATATACAGAACGAAGCGTTGATCGATTAAATTTCATTAAACGCATCCAGGAATTAGGTTTTACTTTAAAGGAAATTGATAAGCTTTTAGGTGTAGTCGATCGTGATGAAACCAAGTGCCAGGGTATGTATGATTTCACTACCAATAAGATAGATGATATTCAAAAGAAAATTCAAGATCTTGAAAGAATAGAACAAATGCTTATCGATTTAAAAGAAAGATGTCCTGAAAACAAAGATATTTATGAATGCCCTATTATTGAAACTTTACAAGAAATTTAATAACGGAGGAATAGTATTGAAAAGATATCGGATGAACATACAAGGAATGACTTGCACAGGTTGTGAGCATCATGTTTCAGCTGCCTTGGAAAATATAGGTGCAAGGTGTATTGAAGTTGATTTTCGCCGTGAGGAAGCTGTATTTGAGCTTCATAATGATGTAGAAGTTGCATTTGCAAAAAACGCGATTGCTGAAGCTGGCTACCAACCAATTGATGTCAAAGTTATTAAGTCACGTGTAAAAGAGGGCATAAATGATGGATATGACTATGACTACATAATTATTGGTTCTGGTGCAGCGGCCTTTTCATCTGCCATTGAAGCTGTGGGGTATGGCGCAAAAGTTGCGATGATAGAACGTGGGACAGTGGGGGGGACATGCGTTAATATCGGATGTGTTCCATCTAAAACCTTGCTACAGGCAGGTGAAATCAATCGTTTAGCAAAAAATAATCCATTTACAGGATTACAAACTACAGCAAAAAATATTGATTTCGCCTCATTAGTAAAACAAAAAGATGAATTAGTAAATACACTTCGCAATGAAAAATATACGAATTTAATTGACGATTACGGTTTTGAACTAATAAATGGTGAAGCGAAATTTATTAATGAGAATACAGTTGAAGTGCTTGGCAACCGAATAACTGCAAAGCGATTTTTAATAGCTACTGGGGCTTCTCCATCTGTGCCTATTATTCCCGGCCTAGGTGAAGTAGAGTATTTAACAAGCACTACGTTACTTGAATTAAAGAAAGTCCCAAAGCGGCTCACGGTGCTTGGTTCTGGATATATAGGATTGGAATTAGGACAGCTATTTCATAATCTAGGCGTAGAAGTAACTTTGATACAAAGAAGCGAGCGTCTTTTAAAAGAATACGATCCTGAAATTTCAGAAGCGATTGTTAAGGCGTTAACAAAACAGGGGATTAATTTAGTTACCGGGGCAACCTACGAACGCGTAGAACAAGTTGGCGACATTAAAAAAGTTTTTGTAGAAATAAATGGTGAAAAGCGAATCATTGAAGCGGAGCAATTGCTTGTAGCAACAGGAAGAAAACCAAATACAGAATCACTTAACTTAGATGCTGCAGGTGTTGACGTTGGAGCTCGCGGCGAAATCATTATTGATGAATATTCGAAAACGACTAATTCCAAAATTTACGCTGCTGGGGATGTAACGCATGGTCCTCAATTTGTTTATGTAGCTGCTTATCAAGGTGGACTTGCTGCACGTAATGCAATTGGGAGACTCAATGAAAGGGTGAATTTAGACGTTGTTCCAGCTGTCACATTTACTAATCCTTCGATTGCAACGGTTGGATTAACTGAACAGCAAGCAAAAGTGAAAGGACATGAGGTTAAAACGTCAGTCTTGCCATTAGATGCCGTACCTAGGGCCCTCGTTAATCGAGAAACAGCAGGTGTTATTAAATTAGTGGCAGATGCAAAAACATTACAGGTTTTAGGCGTTCATATCGTTTCGGAAAACGCTGGTGAAGTAATCTATGCGGCAACATTAGCGGTGAAATTCGGATTGACAGTAGAAAATCTACGAGAAACGCTTGCTCCTTATTTAACAATGGCAGAAGGATTGAAATTGGCTGCCCTTACGTTCGATAAAGATGTATCTAAATTATCATGTTGTGCTGGATAGCAATATGAATTTAATTTAAGCGGTTCCTTAGAAGAGAGCGGTTTTTTAATCCATCCAAACCAAAGACTTGTACATGTGACTCTAAACTGTAAAGATTTCAAATTAGTTGGAGGCGAATTGTAAAATGTAGCAAATAAATTGAAATGCATTGAAGTTGATAATAGGCATGATTAAAAATCATACATGCTTTTTGTAGCTTTTTTACAGCCTCATTAGTATTAGAAATTATAATAATGCTTTTTCAACGAATACTCTGTATTGTACAACAGCAATATAGTATTCTTGTCTTTAGGACAAACTAATTAAATCATGAATTCTATAATTATCGATGAAAGAGAGGGTAAATTAATGGGAAGAACAAAATTTGAATTCGTAAAACCGAAAGCTGTGACGTCAATCGAAAAGGATCCAGAATCAATTTTTAGAGAGTTGCAAATCCCAAATGTAAAAGGACTGTGGTCACAACAGGCCGACATATTAAGGGAATATTACAATAATTTCAAAACTAAGCAAGACGTTGCCATTGAGCTTCCAACGGGAACGGGAAAAACACTAATTGGTTTACTGATTGCGGAATATAGAAGAAGGTGTAAACATGAGCGTGTTATTTATCTATGTCCAACTAGACAGTTAGCACGACAAGTCTATTCCAAGGGGATAGAATATGGTTTACCCGTAAGTTTGCTAATCGGGCCCCAGAATTCATATCCGGAAGATGAGTACGGAAGTTATGTATCAAACAAAACTATTGCTATAACTACGTACAGTGCCATCTTTAATACAAATCCTAAATTAGATGATGCTGACACGATTATTTTTGATGATGCTCACTCAGCTGAGAACTACATTTCCTCGCTTTGGACTGTTGAAATAAAGCGAAGCGAAAATAATGAAGTCTTTGAGAGTATTATTCAATTATTCAGGGAAGACATATCTGATTATCATTACACTAGAATAATGAGCGGAGAAGCTGAATACTATAAGCAGATTTATGATCTCATCCCTTACCCTAAATATATTGAAAAGCTACCACAACTAGTGGAGATACTTGAGGCCAATATAACTAACTGTGGAAATGCAAAATACTCATGGTCTAGAATTAATGAAAATCTATCAGCATGTCAGATGTTTTTCTCTTTCGGCGAGATAAACATTCGACCTTTGGTGCCACCTACACAGACACACCCAGCCTTTAATGGGGCGAAGCAAAGGATCTATATGTCGGCGACTCTAGGAGAAGGCGGAGAGCTTGAGCGAATAACAGGCGTCAGGAAAATCAACAAAATACCAATCCCTAAGGGGTGGGAGAAATACAGCAACGGAAGAAGGCTAATATTGTTTCCAAACCGTGTTTTTAAACCGGAAGATTCGCTAAAAGTAGCGATGGGTGCAATTCGAAATCATGGTAGAGCATTGGTTCTTTGTCCGGACAATCGTTCTGCCCAATACTTTATTTCCGAAATGGAAAATAAACTACCGTTTTATCCAATACTACAATCGTCAGATATAGAAGATAGTTTGGAACCATTTATAAATAAAAAAGAAGCAGTGCTTGTTTTGACAAACAGATATGATGGGATAGATTTATCTGGGGATATTTGTCGATTGCAAATAGTATTTGGTATGCCGGAAGCCACCAATTTACAAGAAGGTTTCCTGTGGAATAGATTGAATGCTAATATTGTATTAAGTGAATTGGTGAAAACAAGGATAACTCAAGCCTTGGGGCGATGCACACGGTCTAGTGATGATTTTGCCAATGTGCTTATGTTAGATCCGAGTTTATTAAAGTTTTGCTCACGCCGCGAAAACCTGATTGGATTTCATCCGGAAATTCAAGCTGAAATTGAATTTGGCTTGAGTAATTCAGAAAAAATTGAATCAGTTGAACAAATGGTTGATTTTATGAGTGACTTTGTAAGCGATAAGGAATATTATACCGCGATTAATGAAGCTATAACAGAAATTCGAGAAGAGTATGAAAAAAAGCCTAAGTTAGAAGTTCAAAAGCTTACGGTCAGTGTCGCAAATGAAATTGATTTCGTATATGCGCTATGGAAAACGGAACTTGACAGAGCTCTGGAAAAGGTAAAGTCAATTTTAGAGGATTTAAGTGGAGGCAAAGAACTCAATGGTTATCGTGCATGGTGGTTTTACATTGCGGGTAATACTGCTTACCTGGCAAAAAGTATGATTCCCGTTGACCCTAATCTTGATAAGAATTATTACTCATCTGCACTGCGGATTACGAGTGGGATTTCATGGTTGTCTGACTTAATTCACAATGTTCCCGTTGAGATGAGTGTCCCAAGAATTGATCCTTATCTTGCAACTCAAACTGATAATGTTGATGCGGTATTAAATGATTTAGGGATTGTTGGAACCATGTTTGAGAAGAAAATGCAACATTTATTGGAATCAATTAATGAAAACGAGTATTCAAAATTTGAAAATGGTTTAAAGGAATTAGGGGCAATATTGGGATATGATGCTTCGAGACCGGAAGGTAGTACAACTCCGGACGGTGTATGGGTTCTTAGAGACAGATTTATTGGTTATGAAGCTAAGACTGAGGAAAACGCGCAGGATCCGGTATACAGTGAGGCGTGTAGACAAACTGATGGCCATAAGAAATGGATTCGTGAAAAAACCTCATATTCAGAAGACGCATTAGTAGATGCCGTACTAATAAGTCATAAAAGTACAATTCGAAAAGATGCGCTTCCACAATCAAGAGGGTTATTCCATGTTAATGTAAATGATATCAGAGTATTGGCGCGAAAAGCTTCAGGTGTATTAAGGGGAATAAGGTCAGTCATTGTGAAGGAGCAAGGGCAGAATATGTTTTCCAAAGAACTAATTTACGAAACTCTGACAACTGAGAAGCTAACATACCAGGATATAGAAGTGTTATTAAAAAGTAAATCACTGGATGAATTGGAACAATATGATTAAACCTTGTCAGTTTAGGTGGTAATCGCAGCATAATTAAAAAAGAGCTAAAACCTTTATGGTTTTAGCTCTTTTTGAACTTCTCTATGGCAAAAGAAATACAAAAGAGCTCTGCAGAGGGCGAAGGAAAAAGGTCAGGGATATTTTACCCCTGACCGTGTTCGGAAATTGAATACTGCACATTTATATATTTGCTTCTAATTGATTCAAAGTAACACATTGGTAAGCTGTATGCCCTAATAGGGCACGTACGGTTTGATAAGGGGGAAGCCTTGAGAGAGGTTACCCTACTCAAGGCTATACGGAACTTACTCTCGAAAGTGGGTAGAAGCTGAACGTCGCAAGGTATGCGGGGAAACCTTAATACCCATATCGTTAGAAAGTTTCTTAAACAGAAATTGCAACCAGGGCTGATCCAACTTGTTACCGCCATTCTTGCAAAAAAGAGATTCACTATCACACATTCGCTCATTTAGGTAGGTTTTTAGTAGCGTGAAACATACTTGCGAAAAATGGATATGTCGGATTTTAATCCCCCTAATACAAAATTGTCGATTTCCCAATTCACATCATCCAGCTTTAAATTCAGTAATTCACCAACTTGGATACCCGTTGAATAAAGGACTTCGATGAGTGCCGGGCTCTGGTATCTGTACTTGATACCTCCCGAAGCAGTTTGATTTCTTGTTGGTTGAGAAGTTTTGTTATATTCTTCGATTTCACGTATTTTGATAAAAAAACTTGGATCTTTATTCAATTTATTTTCTTTCACACATTATTGATAGAACGACTTGGCAGCAGACAGTTTGGTACGAACCACGTCCGGTTGTAATCCTTGTTCCTCTATAGAATGTAACCATGTTTGAATTTCAGATGCATCAATTTGATCAAACGGCTTTGCGCAAAAAGAAAAAAATGGTTTAATGCTTTTCGATATCTAAGTGAGGTTGCTGGACTAAATTGCGAATGGTTGTCGTAGAAATAAATTGCTTGAATCTCTTTTGTTCATGTTTTTATCACTCCATTTTTAATTTTGAGTCATCCGGTTCCACCGCGAGATGACCTGATTCGAGTATTGAGACTGATACATATAGTTGTCTACTTACTGTTATAGAACTTGATTTTCTAATTTGATTAACTGCCTAGAGAGGAATTTAGTGGCATTATATTGAATCCACTTTTCCATCTCTCTTTGAACAGCTCTATTTGAACAGCTCTATTTTGCCATTCAAACCAAATTCCTAGACATTCACCACAATGGCTTTCTACGCCAACGTTTTGATGTAAATCCCTATAGGTAAAAAAAGTGGCTTTACTGCAAATATAGCAAAAAATCTTTTTGTCTGCATAATAACTTGCCATGATCTCAACTCCTGGATTTTTAAGCTCATTATATCCAAGTTCAGGAAGTGTAATACGAAAAAATGACGGTTGACTCTGCTTGGTTTTCAGGCTTGAAACTGAGGAAGAAGTATCAAAAGAAGACATTCTCCTTGTTTCGCTATACTCAAATACAAAGCATTAATTCATAACCTCAAAATGAAGTTCCAGGATCTTACGACAATTAACCATGAAAAAACCTCCTGTATATAAGTGTCATGCGTGATTTCATGCAACTTAATTATACAAGAGGCTTTTTCTTATCCTATTTATCTGGCCCTTAAGCCCGCAGAAGGTGGCTCTACTTCACGCACTTACTGGCTCAAAACTCCGCATAAGTGGCTCTATTCATCCGCAATAATCACCACCGTACGATAATGAATGTACCAACGAATGCCAAGTAGTTTACCACTGCCTTTCCTTTCCAAATCTTTCGCGGCGAGTCAGATGCAGATAAACTGTAAGAATAGATATTATTCTGTTGATTTCATTTTTGGATGAAATCGACTTTTTCAAGTGATATTTTTTTCAATTTAGGTCATTCTTATGGTGTTCCCATTAGCTTTTTTGCAAATCTCTATTATGGCTTACCGGCCACGGAGAGTGAGGTTTAACAGAATTGGATTGATCAAAATGGCTGTATGTGCCGATTAAGGTATGGGGTACCAATCACGGCAGCTGAACTGGTGGATGAGCTCCTGATTGAAAATGGTGGGCTCTATTTTATTATAGCCAAGAATTTACGCTTTTATATAAATCTTTATTCTCTTTTATACTAATATTTTTATTTCTGGTATAGCTAGTATTAATGTATCCTTTGGTTGTATTCAAATCTTCGTGGCCAAGTAATTGTTGGATTTCCGTAATAGCAGCCCCTGAATCGAGCATGAAAGTTGCAAAAGAATTTCTCATTGAGTGCAGTGTTACTTTAGGGAGTTTGGCTAATTCTAAATACATTTTAAATAAATCACGCATCTCCGTAGATGTAAGTTCAAAGAGACTATCATTGCTTTCAAGCCTATATTTTAAACAGTAGCGTTTTAAGGCGGAGGTCATACCCTCCCTGAGAGGTATCACTTTACTTTTATTTCCTTTAGACCACGGTATAAACAGGACATGATCATCCCAAATTATATCTTTAATTTTGATTCTTGTAATTTCTGAAGATCTGCAACCTGTAGTAATAAATAAAATAAAGAGGAGAAGATCCCGTTCTGTATTATCACTATTGAATACAACTTTTTGGAAAAATTTCAGCAAATGATGTTTACTTAAAATATTCACCTTAATGTTTTTAGGTCTGTAGTCGTTTAAATTAAAATCTATTTTTTCCATTAAGTTAGGAAAGCTGTACACCCTATACAAATATAGAAAAAATGCTGCAATTGCATCTTTGTTATCTTTTAGAACGGAGAAGCTGCAAGGAATAAACGATTGGAAAAACTGATCGACTAAATACTTATCTAAAGGCCGGTGACAAATGAAGTTGTCATTCTTATCGTACACCTCATATAACTTATACAGATGAATTGCTTCTAAATCCGTGTTTGTCATTTCTTCCAATTTCCTTGCGAATCCTAAAAGCTTATTTTTGTATTTTTGTTTCGTGCTCTCGGCATAGTTTGATGAATTGAGGAAAAGGTTAATTTCAGTTAATAAGTTTTTCATTTGATAATCTCACCTAAGAAAGTATTTGCTGAATTAATTTTTCAAAAGGTATTGGAAACTTATCCTGAACCACGCTTTGCAAGTCTTTTGGGGATAATTGCGTGTAAACAGTAACGGAAGCAGGGTTTGTGTGACCAAGTACCTGCATTAAATAGCCTTCCTGCATCCCGGCTCTTAAACAGTTCACAGCAAAAGTATGTCTAAAAGAATGAACTGTAAGTCGACTATCAAAATTAAGTTTTTGGGCGATTTTTAAGTAATTATCTTGAATGCTTCTTATTGAAATCTTTTTTGAACGATTAGGTCCAACCTCTCTACTAAACAGGAAGCCTTTTTCGCTACGAGAATTTTTGATATTGACGGTTTTTAGATATAATAATAAAGCTCTTTCGACTTGAGGATAGAGCGTGATGTATCTTTCTTTGTTTCCTTTACCTATTGTGTGAATTAATTTTTCGTTGAAATCCACATCATGAACCTTTAGGTTCGATAATTCACTTATCCTTAATCCTGTACCTAGAAAGGTTATGAATATGGTTTTCCAAAGAATGGCATCTGGATGATGTTTTAATTCATCAAAAAAAAGGGTTAAATCTTGATAAGTGAAGTATCTTGGCAAAGTGTAAAGCTTAATCTTTTTAAATTTATAATTAAAGTTCTTACTGGCTAAATCCTTCTCGTATGCAAAGGTACAAATTTTTCGAACGATTGTTAGATAGGTATTTATGGAGCCAGGTTTTAAATTTTGTCCATTTATGGTGTTTGTCCATTCTACAAACTCGTGAAAGATAACCTCATTCAATTCGGCCATTTGTAATGATTCATGTTTCTCCATTATAAATTCCCTAAATCTTCTTAAAAAACTTGAATAGTAATTTGTAGTGTTTTTTGATTTGACGTTAATAAGGGTTTCTTGATCAATTGTTTTTGAAAATTCTTGAATAATGAATAACAATGGATAATTTTCAGATCTTGGCTCAACTAAATGATTTGAAGAATTGTTATTTAAGAAGGTTAGAAAGTCTGAGTAATTATGGCCGAGTTCCTGGAAAAGACTTTCAATGTCATAATTTACTTTTTGTTTTATTGCCATTTTTCTTCCTCCAGTAATTCCGTGAGAGGATTATGTTGTATTGTGTTTGATAACAATCTATCCTTGCTTTTGTGTAGATAATAAAGTGTTGATTCCCAATGTTTATGTCCCACTGATTTCGATATTTCGGAGAAATCATTGCGGTTGTCGATTGCATTTGTAATGTAGGTATGTCTAATCGCCCTAGCGTTTGCAACTGTACGGTTAAATACCTTTAAATTTAGTTGAGTAATTAGCGATGAAATTCCCCAGGACTTTAGGGTTTCACCATATTCATTTATAAAAAGTTGCTGACTATTTGTATGGATTCTCTTTTTTTCTTCTAAATAGCGTTTGATTGCTTTTACAACAACTTCGTTGATAATAAGTGTTCTTTGTCCAGACTTGATTGAAAACACGCTTATTTTTCTTTCCGAGTAGTTTATATCATTTAATCCTATTGAAGTTACCTCGATTGGACGACATCCTGTATCAATGATTAAGAGTAGGATTGACAATGTCAAAAATCTTGAAAAAGGTGATTCGATTAGTTTGGTACCATCCAATAATTCATTAAGAGTTTCGAATGGAACATAATCATTTAATCGATTAGTTTGTACGATAAAGTCTTTAGGGATTTCGTATTCGAAATTAATAATCCTATTGAAATGAAGGAACTGAATGAATAGTCGTATGGCTTTTAAGGTAGTGTAAACGGTTTCTTCATTAATTTCTTTTTTTGTCATACGCCGTGTTAGGTGCTCAACATACTTGTCAATGTGATGTGTCTTTAAAGATGAAAAATCTTCAGTAAGGGTAATTTCATTTTTAAAAGTCTTTTCAAGTGAATTACCAAGTGTTCTAATTTTATAGGTATGTGCATCGATGGTGGAAAGGGCATAAGTTTTAGTTTGTAAATAGTCCCTAAAATCCATAATATAAGGTGGAAAGGGCTTTGGCATTCGTATTGGCTTTGATATTTTTCTCTTTCCATCGTGATTTTCATTTTGTATAGTTTCAAGATTTTTTTGTGCGCTATACATTTTACACCTCGAAAATTTGTATTTACTCCCAGTGGAATATGTTGTATACTAATAATTAATTAATTTCTTTTTTTTAAATGCTACCCACTTGGGTCAGCGGGGATGACTACGGAAGGCCTTTGGGCTGATTTGTTTCACACTACAGGTGTGTATTAAATCAATCTAAAGGCCTTTTTTGTGTCTTTGTTGAGTATTAACAAAAATGACCCATTTTATTCCTTGTGTGCGTATTATTTGGGTAATACGCGCTTCTGGTTTAATTTGGGGAGAGTTTTCTTAACCAAATACAAACAACAAACTGCTCGTATTTCCGAAAGGGGGCTTCTTATATGGAGATTTTACTCAAATATTTTTTCTTCATAATTGAAATATCAAATATGTCGTGCCCTTTTGGGCACGTTAAAGAATTTGCCGCTTAACTTTAATAAGCTTTATCTGGTGATCAATAATGCCAGAAAATAATCACAATCTAATTCAAATAAGGCAAAAATATAATGCCGACCTAGCATTTGTTGAAGGTAAAATTAATTACAATGAATTCGAGAGCCGACATCAAGTGGGGGAAAAAAGTGAATGGTTTGAAATAAACTATGTAGCTTATCATTCTTTTTTCCTGCATTCATTATTACTTAATCTAAAAGTAGAAGATAGAATTAGGGCAGTGTTAAAACTTAATGGATTTTCTCGTCGCAGTGCGGAGAGTGCTGGGGGGTTCGGTGGTAGTACCATCTCCAACCTTTTGAATGAAGAGGATAGGGTTTTCACTGAGTCCAGAGCGAAAATAGCTCTATTCTTAGATATACCAATAATATATTTGTTAAAAGATAAGCCGACATATAATGAGACGATGCAATACGAATACTTAGAGTTTCAACAATATGGTAGAAAAATTTCATTTGATGAAATGAAAAGAACACTTACTCGTCCACAAAAACGAAGTATAATAGCTTATCATTTGGAATTAGTCGACAATGATGTTAACGAAGCCAATCAAATTCACGAATTATTACGGTTTTGTAGGGTGGACTTACAAAAAACATATTATTCGGTCGAGTTTTATTTTAATTCGTCTATGCATATAGATATTAGTTTTATTAACACGATCATCAAAATGTTTGATGACAGAGTTTATCGAGTAATTTTATCTAACCCGATTTTGAGAGATTCGTTTAAGTTGTCAATTATCGGAGTTTACATTGAAGAACAACATAAGGATGCTAAAAACTTTGCTGAAAAATTATTGAAGTATGATAACGGTGTACTACTTTTTCCATACAATTTTGATTTTAAAATTGATAATGTTGTGCCGAATTAGGCATATAGGTAAGTAGATTATAGTTTTGGAAAACCTCTTGGTATTACAATTCCAGGAGGTTTTTTGCGTTGAAAAGAAATATTCAAAATGGTGATGAACTCGAAAATATGGGAAGCGGTGAGAAGATTACACAAGAAAAGATTGACCTGGCCCTTGCGTTAATTGATCGCTGGATCCAAGAGTTGGAGGAGAAAAATGAGATTGAATGAGGCGGTGAGTTTGAAGGAGATTGAGTCCTACCCAATTATGTTAACAGCTAATGAAATTAGCGAGATTTTGCGTGTATCAAAACCAACTGCGTATTCATTAATGGATTTACAGGGCTTTCCATTAATTAGAATTGGTAGAACGAAAAGGGTGCTTAGAGACCATTTTATAGAATGGATAGTTAAAAATCCAATGTCAAATCAGTTCAGTGCAATGTCGACAGAAGATGGAAGCAATTCAACAAAAAAATGAAGTTGGATTGCGAAGAAGTGTGAAAATATTAAAAGAGTAAACTTATGGAAAGACTGAACAAAGACCACCTTTGTTTACTCTTTGTTTGTGTAAAAACAAGGAGGCTATTAATTTTGGCACACATAAGAAAAAGAGGTAAAACCTATTCCTATACGGTTGATATGGGAGTTGATCCTGTTACGGGAAAAAGAAGGCAACTACACAAGGGAGGATTTACAAGGAAAAAAGATGCTGAGGCTGCAGCTCGTAAGGTTGAACTGTCATTAGATGAAAATCGATTCATAGAACCAAGTAAAAAAAAGTTTTCGGATTTCATTGATGAGTGGTTTAACAATCATTATAAAAACCGAATTAGAAATACAACAGCGGTATCGAGAAGATATTTGATAGAAAAGCATATACTTCAAAATAATTCTTTATGCAACAAAGCGATATCAGAAATATCGACTGCGGATTTAGATGCCTATTACAACGAAAAGCTTGCATTGGGGTATAGTGGTAGTTATGTCCGGCAGATTCATCAAATTATCAATCGGGCCTTTGACCAAGCTGTTAGATGGAAAAAGTTATCAGAAAATCCTGCTGTGGATACGGATCCACCTTCTATTCGTAAAAAGGAATTGCCTATATGGTCCATTGCCCATATCCAGACATTTTTGGCGGCTTGTAGAAAGGAACCGCACTACGTGACATTTCTTCTTGCTATCTATACTGGAATGAGAAAGGGTGAGATATTGGGCTTGCGGTGGGACGATGTTGATATGAAGAATGGTAAAATCCAAGTGAATAAATCATTATCGTATATACCTGAAGAGGGTTATCAGTTGGGATCATTAAAAACACCAAAATCGAAACGATTAATTCCTATCCCTGAATTCGTGATAAATGAGCTTATTACACATAAGGGGAATCAAAATAATTGGAAACGTTTGGTGGGGGAGTCGTTTGTTGACCAGGATTTGGTAATATGTACTGCAGAAGGTTCCGCGGTAGATCCAAGGAATCTATCCAGGGTCATGAATCGGATTGTAAGAAGCGTGAATGTACCAAAAATTCGATTTCATGATCTACGGCATACCCATGCTTCGATTCTTGTTTCGAAAGGTGTAGATGTAGTGAGAATTTCGGCTCGAATGGGACATGCAAATCCGAAGATTACATTGGAATATTACGCGCATCTGCTACCTAACGAGAATGACGATGTGGCGGATATTTTTCATAATGCTATCCAAGATTCTTCAGACATTCGTGAAGATAAGGATGACAAGGAAATGTAGTCTGCGGACAAATTGCGGACATTGGGTAAAAAATCATAAAAAAACAGCCCCTAGGCATCCGGCCTAATAGGACTGTTTTGGAGAAGTATCGTTGTTCCGACAATACTTCCGAGGGTTTGGCACCCAATGATTCCGACTGGGCTCGAACCAGCGACCTCTACCCTGTCAAGGTAGCGCTCTCCCAGCTGAGCTACGGAATCGGGAGAAGTTGTACTTGCTTACTGCACATTTATTATTATAGCGACTTTGTAAAAGAAGTCAACACCTTTTCTAAAAGATTTTTCTTTCGAAGATAAAAAGGTAGAATGGAAAGAAAAGGGGATGGGCTGAAATGCAGATTTCTTTGCCGTTCAACTATGATTTTGGTCGAGCGCTCGAAAGGTTAGCGACAGATCCGGTTAATGCAGTGAATTTACAAAACCAAGAAGTGAAGATTCCGATGGAAGAGGGAAATACCATCACTCTTCGTAGTTTAGGCACCACAAATTCACCCATGTTCTTGTTGGAGAATGCAATAGACGATGGACAAATTGAGGAAGTAAAATCCATTTTTCATTTTGATCGGCGGTTGGATTCAATTGTTGACCATTTCCAAGATACCGACTTACAAAACCTTTTCATTGATCATGCTGGGACGCCACTTATTAAAAGTTTCTCACTCTACGGCACATTAATGAAGAATATCATTCATCAGCAACTTAATCTAACATTCTCACATATTTTAACAATGCGATTTGTCGAAAGCTATGGTGAGAATCGGGAAGGTGTATGGAGATATCCGTGTCCTGAGAAAATCGCCTCGCTTGAGGTGGAAGATTTACGGAAGCTTCAATTTAGTGGGAGAAAAGCAGAATATGTAATCGGTTTGTCGCGCGCTATTGTAGAAGAGAAGCTTGACCTAAATCGGTTTAGACAGATGGAGGATGAAGAAGTTATCCATGAAATGGTTTCCCATCGAGGAATCGGGCCGTGGACTGCCCAAAACTTTCTCATGTTCGGATTGGGACGCCCTAATTTATTCCCATTAGCGGATATAGGTCTACAAAATGCGTTAAAAAAATTATGGAATATGGACCGTAAGCCGACAAAAGAAGAAATGATGGAACATTTTCCAGTTTGGGAACCATACTTAAGCTATGCGGCTCTTTATTTATGGAGAAGTATTGAATGATAACCCCGAACCAGAAAAAAGCCTCCCGAATAAGAGGGGAGGCAGTTTAATTATCATAAATGTGTTTGTTCGTTTTCTTGGTCAAATTTGTCGTTAAAGAAGAGGAAATTTTCATCATTCAGGTCCGTGATGCGTTCCTTGTTGAGACCTAATGAAAGATTTCCCTCAAAGATTGTTTCCCACCAAGTATCTGTTGTTGTCATGTTCATTTCCTCCATTTCAATTATATTCACTAAGTGTTATGTGATAGTTCTTTACCCTTGACTACGAGGGACTAAAACGTAAATTAGTGAAAAGGAATCTTAAGGCCTATTGCTTGATGGAGTCTGCAGATCCATTTATTTGTAGTTCTTTTCCTTTTTTTGCGCTAAAAATGACTGCAAAACAGGAATATCCTAACGAATTGTGTAATCATAGTATATGTTGACAAGCATTTTCCCAAACTGCGTAATTGGTCGGAATTTGTCGTTTGAAATTCAGTCCTTTTGCTATATTGACAACCTGTTTTCGCCAAAGGAGGAAATCAAGATGTTTGAAGTTCAAAATGTAGAATCGATGATCAAATTTCAACGTAACTTTTTCATCTCTGGAAAGACTAAAGATGCAAGTTTTCGAATTGAAATGTTAACGCGTTTGAGAGATGCGATAAAATTAAATGAAGATAAAATTCACGAAGCTTTGAAGAAAGATTTAGGGAAGAGCACTTTTGAAGCGTATGTAACAGAAGTTGGATTTGTTTTATCAAGTATTTCATTAATGATAAAAAATTTAAGGGAATGGATGGAGCCGGAGCAAGTGAAAACACCTGCCCATTTACAACCGGCAAAAAGTTTCATCATACGTGAGCCATACGGTTCTGTTTTAATCATCGCGCCTTTCAATTATCCCTTTCAATTGGTAATGGATCCGTTAGTTGGAGCAATTGCCGCGGGGAATTGCGCGGTTGTCAAACCGTCGGAAGCTGCTGTTCACACTGCAACAGTTGTAAATGAACTATTGACTGAAATTTATCCTCCCGATTACATTCGTGTTGTAGAAGGTGGAATAGACGAGACGAACGCTCTCATTCACGCGCCATTCGACTATATTTTTTTTACCGGGAGTACAACGGTCGGAAAAGTCATCATGAAAGCCGCCGCAGAAAGGCTCACTCCAGTTACGCTGGAGTTAGGTGGAAAGAGCCCCGTAATTGTTGATCAAACTGCAAACGTTGAAATTGCAGCTGAACGGATTGTTTGGGGAAAATTCCTCAATAATGGACAATCATGTGTTGCACCTGATTATATCCTTGTTCATGAGTCTGTAAAGGACAAGCTGTTAAAGGAGATTATCAGTTGTATTCGTGAATTTTATGGTGATGATTGTGCGGCAAGCGTTGATTACGGTAGGATTGTTAGCACAAGGCATTTTGATCGTTTGTCAGATTTGATTGATAAAGAGAGGGGAAATATAGTTTGTGGCGGTAATATGAATCGTGATGATTTATATATCAGTCCGACGATTTTGGATAATATTTCTTGGGAGAATCCATCAATGGAAGACGAAATTTTCGGACCGATACTACCTATTTTAACTTACCGAAATTTGGGTGAGATTATTCATAGAATAAGAGCATTACCGAAGCCATTAGCTGCGTACCTATTTAGTGAGAATGAAAAAGCGCAGGAGTATTTTTTAGAAAATCTATCGTTCGGTGGAGGTTGCATTAATGACACGGTTTCCCATGTCGGCAATATCCATCTACCATTTGGGGGAGTCGGCGCATCTGGTATGAATGCCTATCATGGCAAAGCAAGCTATGATTTGTTCACCCATTCAAAATCAATTATGAAGAAGAGTACGAAACTTTCTGTTCGAATGGGATTCCCTCCTTACGGGAATAAGCTTTCGTTTATCAAGCGAATCATTCGATAATTTACTGGGAAAAACCTGCTTAAAAGTAGTAAAATAAGTATCATATACACAATAAAGGGGATGAAGGGAATGTACCAATTTAATGAAGCAAGAACGACTGAACTATTAAAAAGATTAGTGGAAACACCAAGTCCATCCGGTTTTACCGATAAGGTGATGAAGGTGATCAGCGATGAATTCACGAATATTGGTGTTCCTTACAAACGGACTAATAAAGGGGCAATTATCGCGACGATCAAAGGTAAAGACGATTCACGTCATCGCCTATTGACGGCTCATACAGACACACTTGGAGCAATGGTAAAAGAAATTAAAAGCAACGGAAGGCTTAAATTAGCGATGATTGGCGGATTCAATTGGAATGCTGTCGAAGGTGAGTATTGTCATATCCATACTGCTTCCGGCAAGGAAGTACGTGGGACAATCCTGATGCACCAGACTACGGTGCATGTTTACCGCAACTCAGGCACTGCTGAAAGAAATGCAGATAATATAGAAGTTCGGATTGATGAGAAAGTGACTAATGCGGCAGAAACGAAAGCACTTGGTATTGAGGTTGGAGATTTCGTTTCATTTGACCCAAGATTTGAAGTGACTCCAAGCGGGTTTATCAAATCAAGACATCTTGATGATAAAGCGAGTACTGCATTGTTAGTGGACTTGGTTCGATCCGTGACCGAAAACGGAATTGAACTGCCAAATACAACACATTTCTATGTTTCTAACAATGAAGAAATCGGTTACGGGGGGAACTCCAATGTCCCACCCGAAACAGTCGAATACATTGCTGTTGACATGGGGGCAATCGGTGATGGACAATCATCAGATGAATACACGGTTTCAATTTGTGCGAAGGATTCAAGCGGCCCGTACCATTATGCATTAACGAGACATTTGACAGGCTTATGTGAAAAAGGAAGCATTCCGTTCAAACTTGATATTTATCCGTATTATGGTTCAGATGCTTCTGCTGCAATCCGTGCAGGATTTGATGTGAAGCATGCATTATTCGGTCCGGGCATTGAATCGTCACATGCGCTTGAACGGACTCATGTCGACTCGTTGAAAGCGACAGCACAACTATTACATTCGTATATTACTTCAGACATGATGGATTGATTGGAGGCAGGTCATGGAAAGCGAATATTTATTTTCAAGCTTACCGATAAAGAAAGTGGAAGGGATTTTACCCGAAATTGTTACAGATCTTGCTGTTGATTCACGTACTGTAAATGCAGGAGGCGTCTTTGTTTGCATAAAAGGCTTTACAGTGGATGGACATGCTTATGTGCAAAAAGCAATCGACCAAGGGGCACGTGTTATTGTTGCTTCTCGTGTGATCGATGTAGATTTGGACAAGGTGGCTGTCGTCTATGTAGAAGATACCTCGAAGGCAATCGCTTTACTCGCACCGAGATTCTTTAATTATCCTTCAAAAAAGATGACGATGATCGGAGTAACGGGTACAAACGGGAAAACAAGTGTCAGCAACATGCTGCATTCCATATTATGCCAAGTAGGCGAAAGGTCGGCTGTAACCGGAACGATCGGTTTTAACCTGAATGGGGTGTTGTATGAAACAGAAAACACTACAGCCGACGTATTGACAACGCAGCAGATGATCAACCAGGCTGCAAATGCAGAATGCACAACAATGACGATGGAAGTTTCTTCGCATGGCCTTATTGAAGGAAGATTGGCTGGTACGGAATTCGATATTGCCGTGTTTACAAACTTATCGCATGACCATTTGGATTTCCATAAAACGATGGAAAACTATGGCAACGCAAAAGGACTATTATTTGCACAGCTTGGACAAGACTTGGCCCAGTCAAAATTTGGAGTTGTGAATGTTGATGATCCTTGGGGAGAGCGAATGAAAGAGATGACGCCGTTCCCGGTATTGACATACGGACTTTATAAAGATGCAGATTTTATGGCTAAAGACGTCAAGTTGACAGTGGAAGGTACGACATTTAAGTTAGTATCACCAATGGGAGAGTTCGAAGTATCCATGTCTCTAATCGGTGAGTTTAATGTCTACAACGCTCTTGCTGTAATAGCTGCGTTATTCGCAAAAGGGCTTAAAATCGATGCGATACTTGAAGGACTTGCCGTTATTCCGGCTGCAAAAGGTCGGATGGAGATAGTGGAAACCGACTTGCCGTTGACGATTTATATTGATTATGCCCATTCTCCTGATGCGATAGAAAAAGCGATTCAAGCTGTCCTTCCTTATAAAGCTTCCGATAGCAAGTTAATATTTGTCATCGGGACTGGAGGGAATCGGGATCGCCAGAAACGTCCGGTCATGGCGGAGAAGGCTTCTATTGCGGATTATGTAATATTAACGACGGATGATCCTCGTGATGAGCCATTTGAATCGATCCTTGCCGAATTGGAAGTTGGCATGAAGCATGAACGATATGCGTGTATAGGAGATCGGGAAGAAGCTGTCCGCCATGCTGTTTCGGTTGCTGACCCAGGCGATATCATCATTTTCGCAGGTAAAGGGCATGAAGATTTTCAAATTGTCGGCAGGGAAAAACTGCCGCATTCAGATGCCGCGATTGCATTGGATGAAGCGGGGCGGAAGTTTGGCGAAGGAATTTTGGGTAATTGAAAATGACGAAAAAGCCGTCTTTCGAGGCGGCTTTTTCTTTTTGGCATAATATGTTTTAGTGGCAAAGAAAAAAATGTTGAAATTAGCTTATAATCTGTCTATGCTTAGAAAAGCAGAAAAGAAGGAGTTCGTTTAAAAATGCAAAGACCTATAAATGAAGAAATCGCATCCCGACGCACATTTGCAATCATTTCTCACCCGGATGCAGGGAAAACGACTATGACAGAAAAACTTCTCTATTTCGGTGGGGCAATTCGGGATGCAGGTACTGTAAAAGGGAAAAAGACAGGGAAGTACGCTACATCCGACTGGATGGAAATTGAAAAACAACGTGGTATTTCAGTTACATCTTCCGTTTTGCAATTTGACTACGACGGCAAGCGAGTCAATATTTTGGATACCCCGGGGCACGAAGACTTCAGTGAAGATACGTACCGGACATTAATGGCGGTCGATGCCGCAGTCATGATGGTCGATTCAGCAAAAGGGATCGAACCCCAAACAATCAAGCTGTTTAAAGTTTGCCGGATGAGAGGCATTCCTATTTTTACATTTATGAACAAGATGGACCGCCAAGGTAAAGAACCGCTCGAATTAATGGAAGAACTTGAGGAAGTTTTAGAGATTCAATCTTATGCGATGAACTATCCAATTGGTATGGGAAAAGAATTTATCGGCGTATATGACAGATTCAACAATCGAATCGAGCAGGCCCGTGTAGAAGGGGATAGTCATTTCCTCCCTTTGAATGATGAAGGGGAACTTGCAGTCGAGCATCCGATGACGGAAACGTCCTATTATAAACAGGCGCTTGAAGATGTAATGCTTTTGAATGAGGCTGGGAATGAATTTGATGTTGAACGTGTAGCAAAAGGTGAGTTAACGCCAGTATTCTTCGGTAGTGCATTAACGAATTTCGGCGTGCAAACATTCTTGGAGACGTTCCTCCAATTTGCTCCACCACCACAACCTCGTCAAACGAAGGATGAACAGCAGATCGACCCACAATCCAGTGAGTTCTCAGGGTTCATCTTCAAAATTCAAGCAAATATGAATCCGGCTCATCGTGACAGAATTGCATTCGTACGTATTGTATCAGGTGCTTTTGAAAGAGGAATGTCAGTGACTGTGCCAAGGATTTCGAAATCCTTTAAATTGTCGCAGACTACTCAATTCCTCGCAGATGATCGTGAAACTGTCAATGAAGCGGTTGCTGGCGATATTATCGGCCTATACGACACAGGTAACTATCAGATAGGTGATACTGTAGTCGGCGGTAAATTTAACTTCCAATTTGAAGCATTGCCGCAGTTCACACCAGAACTATTTGTTCGTGTTACAGCGAAAAACGTTATGAAATCAAAGCACTTCCATAAAGGGATCCTTCAATTGGTCCAGGAAGGTGCTATTCAGTATTATAAAACGCTCCATACGGAAGAAGTTATTTTAGGGGCTGTCGGGCAACTTCAATTCGAAGTGTTCGAGCACCGAATGAAAAACGAGTATAACGTTGAAGTCATTATGGAGCATATTGGTTCAAAAGTCGCACGCTGGATTGAGAATGAAAGTGATGTTAAAGAGTCAATGACAGGTCAACGCTCCATGCTTGTAAAGGACCGTTACGACAATCTCGTCTTCCTGTTCGAAAACGAATTTGCCCTCCGCTGGTTCGGGGATAAATATCCAGACATCAAGCTATACAACCTATTATAATAACTACTTCAACCGGAAAGGCTTAAAACTAAAGTCTTTCCGGTTTTTTGTATTGCATATTTAATGGCGGTAGCGCAGGGAAATGGACATTGTTGGCGAAATATATTGTAGTCCGCGTTTGATGTTGGTTGCAGATTTCAATATGATGGATAGAAAGAGTTTTGGTGAAGAAAGGAATTTTGTGAATGAGGATCAGTAATTTTTCTATACGAAGACCCGTTTTTACAATTGTAACGATGTTACTTGTCATTATTTTAGGAGCGGTTTCATTTTTCAAGATTCCTGTTACATTAATACCTGAGTTGAATCCGCCTGTTGCGGTTGTCGTTACGAATTACCCTGGTGCTTCATCCACCGAGGTAAGTGAAAAGTTGACAAAACCTCTTGAAACAAGTTTATCGACAGCTCCCGGTTTGAAATCGATGCAATCTTCATCACAGGAAGGTGCGAATTTCATCCTTTTAATGTTTGATTGGTCTACGAATATTGATGATGTGCAATTGGATATCTTGCAAAGGATTGACCAGGTCCCTGTCCCGGATGGTGCGCAATCTCCAAGGTTCATGAAGTTTGACCCCGCTCAATTTCCAGTGATTCAGTTGTCACTTAGAACGAGTAATGAAGGGGCGGACATTAGAGATATTGCGGAGCGTCTTGAGACGGAACTTCGCAGGACGAAAGGTGTCGCCAGTGTAACGGTTTCGGGTAAGTTGGTTGAAGAGGTTCAAGTCGTTTTAGATCAGAATAAGTTGGAAAGCTTTGGCCTGATACAATCCGATATTGTCCAAGCGATTCAAGCGAATAATGTATCCACGCCGGGTGAACCGATAGAAACTCAGGATGGAAAACAGCTGACTACAAGAATAATCAGTTCATTGACTTCAATTTCTGATATCCAAAACATTACGGTTGGGTCACAACCTTTGACAGGGAAGAAGGTAAAGGTTTCTGATGTTGGGAAAGTCGCATTACTTGAAGCGCCTGCAGCTTCCGAAACGAGAGCGAATGACCAACAGGCTGTTCTTATGTCAGTGCTGCAGGAATCCGGCGCAAATACCGCAACGGTTTCCACGGCGTTCAAGAGTGCATTGGATAAATTGCTGAAACAGGATGAGTTTAAGGATATTCAAGCTGATATTTTATTCGACCAAGGTGATTACGTCAAGCTTGCGATCGGAAATATAGGACAATCCCTAATCCTTGGTGGATTATTCGCGATGATTGTTTTGTTCTTTTTCCTACGTGGAATAAAGAGCCCCATCATTATCGGTGTTGCAATTCCCTATTCGGTAATCGTAACATTTGTACTCATGTTTTTTGCGGATTTCTCACTAAATATAATGACGTTGGGAGCGTTGGCTTTAGGTATTGGAATGTTGGTCGATAATGCAATTGTTGTAATCGAAAATATTGAGCGGCATCTTGCGATGGGGAAAGATCGTGTCGATGCTTCAAGGGATGGTGCAAAGGAAATCAGTGGTGCCATAACAGCTTCAACATTGACCACTCTTGCTGTTTTTGTGCCAGTGATTTTTATAAGTGGTTTAATTGGACAGATTTTCACTGAATTTGCATTAACAATTTCCTTCAGCCTTTTTGCTTCCCTCGTTGTGGCCCTGACGGTTGTGCCGATGATGGCGAGCCGGATGCTAAGTAAACCGAGGAAGAATATAGAGGCAAGGAGGCGTCGTTCTAAGGCTTTCAATAATTTTGAGCGATCAGTTAAATGGTCGTTAAAACACCGTGCATTTATCTTGCTCATGACAGGTATCCTCTTACTGGTAAGCAGCTTCGGATTATTCAAAGTCGGCACTGAATTCCTTCCGTCCACAGATGAAGGATTCTTCAGTATTTCTGTAAAGCTTCCGAATGGTTCATCACTCACTGCAACAGATGAAGTTGTAAAAAGAATCGAGGGTAAATTAAAGGAAGAAAAGGAAGTTGAGGTATATGTAAGTCTAGTCGGGGGAACACAGCAAGGTATGGCTCGAGGTAGTTCTAAAGCAAATACGGCGGAAATGTATGTGAAATTAGTGCCTTTATCAAATCGTAACCGCTCTGTATTTGAATTTGTAGATGATGTACAACCAGATGTACTTGAACTGGTTGGAAATGATGCCCGGGTAAGCTTTGAAATGCAAACTGCAGCGGGTTCTAATCCAAATACATTATCTTTTTCTTTGAAAGACACGAATGAGGCAAGATTGAATGAAACAGTTAAGAAGTTTAACGATGAGCTCCGAAAAATGGATTCTGTATTGGAGGTTACAAATAACCTTCAGGATACAATTGAGGAGATTCATATTGATGTGAATCGGGAGAAAGCCTCGAACTTAGGGTTAGTCCCTTATCAGATTGCGCAAACCGTGAATACGATAACAAGAGGTGCATTTGCTTCGCAATTCGTGGATGAAAATGAAAAAGTTGTCTCGGTTATCGTAAAGTATGATGAGAAATATCGAAACAGTATTGATGCTTTAAATAATATTAAATTAAGGACGCAAATGGGCAGTTTTGTTGCACTTAAGGATGTTGCAACGATAACTATTGCCGAAGGCCCTGTATCGATACAGAGGGTAGACCAAGCGCATTCAGTCACATTTAATGTTAAATATGAGTCTTCCTTATCATTGGGTGATATGACCGCAAAAGTGGAAGAACTCACCGACGTGGTTGGTATGCCTATTGAGACAGAAATGTCCTATGGCGGCGATCGTGAGCTTTTCGAAAGTGCGATAGATGATATGCTTTTAGCCATTGTCCTTGCAGTCATACTTGTTTACATTGTAATGGCTGCACAGTTTGAATCCTTTAAATATCCATTTGTTATCATGTTCTCAGTGCCATTGATGGTAATTGGTGTTGCGGCTGGATTATTAATAACAAAGACACCAATAAGTGTCACGGCTATTATCGGCATACTTGTACTTGTCGGTATTGTCGTTAATAATGGAATCGTTCTTGTCGACTACATCAATCAGCGGAAGGAAGCGGGAATGACATCATATGATGCTATCATTGCATCTGTAAGGGATCGGGTTAGGCCGATTTTAATGACTGCGCTGACCACGATTTTAGGACTTCTTCCATTAGCGCTCGGGATTGGTGAAGGGACTGAAATGAATCAGCCTATGGGAATTGCAGTTATTGGCGGGCTAATCAGTTCCACATTTTTAACGTTGTACATCGTCCCTATCATCTATAGCTTATTTGATCGACAGACAAGAAAACGTGCGATTGAGTAGAGGGGATGGAAAATACCTAAAACGCTTTTGGGATATAATTTGTATCAAATAATTAATGATGGTACAATAAAGCATAGAAAATCACTCAACAACATAATATGTTCTTTGACAGTTGTCAAAGGGGAGTAGCTATAGGGCAACCTATTTCATAGTCGTCAGTACATGGCAAGAGCCATCGGTTATGATAGCAGGATTATTCACGTCTGAATTTCTGACTTAGCGAGACCTTTGCCTTTTATTAGGTGAGGGTTTTTTTATTTGGTTAAATAAGGAGGAAGTTTATTGGAAGCAATATTATTGGAATACGCATGGGTACTTGTCGTATTAATCGCACTTGAAGGGTTGCTTGCAGCAGATAATGCCGTTGTCATGGCTGTCATGGTGAAGCATCTACCGAAAGTCCAACAGAAAAGGGCATTGTTCTACGGTTTATTAGGGGCATTTGTGTTTCGTTTTGCTGCGTTGTTCATGATTACTTTTTTGGTGAACATATGGCAAATACAGGCTCTTGGAGCAGCTTATCTATTATTCATATCCATCAAAAGTTTATTGGATAGAGGGAATGACGATCACGACGCTTTAAAAAAGCCGCGCAAGAAATCTGGTTTTTGGATGACAGTATTAAAGGTCGAGCTTGCTGATATCGCTTTTGCGTTAGATTCAATGCTTGCCGCTGTCGCATTGGCTGTAACATTGCCGGAACTTGGTGATTTTCATGTCGGCGGCATAAACGGTGGTCAATTCATCGTCATGCTTTTAGGTGGAATTATCGGTCTTGTCATTATCCGTTTTGCGGCAAGGCAGTTCGTTGTATTGCTTGAAAAATATCCATCACTTGAAACGGCTGCATTCCTTATCGTTGGTTGGGTAGGTGTTAAGTTAGTCGTGCTGACCTTAGCCCATCCGAACTTGCAAATCATTGATGAGGCATTTCCACATTCGACATTATGGAAGTTGACTTTCTGGATTGTACTTGCAGCAATTGCTATTGGTGGTTGGGTAACAGCGGTAATGAAAAATAAAAAATAATTGATATTCGAAGGTCGGTACATAAAAATGTATCCGGCCTTCTTTTATTTTTTAGTTGATTCCTTTCTTTTTCCGGAGAAGTTCACTAAAATGGAAAGATGATTCCCTCACAAAAGAAAGGTATTGATGGCATGAAACTAACAAGGGAAAATTTGCATAGGTTTACACCTGCACAAATTATTGTCTTTTATTATTTTTTAGCAATTGGTTTTTCATTCCTTTTGTTGAATTTACCTGGCGTTTATAAGCCGGGAGTGGAGGTCAATTTCATTGATAGTCTGTTTACAGCGGTAAGCGCTGTCAGCGTGACGGGGTTGACACCAATTAGTATAGGTGAAACGTATTCTGTCTTCGGCCTTTCTATGCTTATGCTCGTCCTGCAATTGGGCGGAATCGGGATAATGTCAATCGGTACTTTCTTCTGGCTTCTTGTTAAGAAGAAGATAGGACTACGTGAGCGTCAATTGATCATGGTGGACCATAACCAATATTCTTTGGCGGGTGTCGTTCAGTTAATTCGACAGATTGTTGTTATTATCTTTTTGATTGAAGCAATTGGTGGAATCATTTTGACTTTGTATATTATGAGGTTTTATGATACTTTCAGCGAGGCTTTGTTAAACGGTATGTTCATGTCGGTATCAGCTACGACAAATGCAGGATTTGATATTACCGGTTCTTCAATGCATCCATACTTTGGTGATTATTTTATTCAGACTGTGATAATGATACTGATTGTTTTAGGTGCCATCGGTTTTCCAGTGCTCATAGAAGTGAAGGCGTTTTTTTCTCACAAGGTTCCGCATTTCAGATTTTCCTTGTTCACAAAAATTACTACAGTCACTTTCGGTATTCTACTTCTGTGGGGTGCAGTATTAATTTTCGTTTTGGAATCTTTTCATTCTTTCAAAGGCCTTGCCTGGCATGAAAAGATATTTACGTCATTATTTCATTCGGTTTCCGCAAGATCAGCTGGTTTAACGACTTATGATATTACTCAGTTCAGTGATGCGACGGATATTTTCATTTCCTCCCTTATGTTCATTGGTGCTTCACCAAGTTCGGTGGGTGGTGGGATACGGACGACCACTTTTGCAATTGCTGTTCTCTTTTTAATCAATTTCGCAAAAGGTAATAATGTCATCAATATCTTTAAACGCGAAATCAAGCTGATAGATGTTTATCGGTCATACGCTGTTATTTTGTTGGCGGCAGTGATGGTGATGACGGCTTTGCTTATCTTGCTTATTACTGAAAAGGGTGTACCGGTTGTTGCGTTGCTATTTGAAATCACATCTGCCTTTGGGACGTGTGGAATGTCTCTTGGAATCACATCCGAGTTGTCAGTGATTGGTAAGCTGATCATCATGGTACTAATGTTCATAGGTCGTGTAGGGTTAATATCATTCCTGTATACATTGGGTGGTAAGACAAACAAGAAACCATATTCGTATCCAAAAGAACGAGTTATTATTGGATAAAAAAAGCATCTTTCCGATTCAGTAAAATCGGAAGATGCTTTTTCAATTTATTGTTACGTCTTCAAGTAATACTATGTTTTGCTTGAAGAAAATGAAATTGAGGTTCTTGCCCCCGGCAGAAGAATGTTACTAAAAAGCCTTCTTCTCTTATGAACTCGTTAGCTTCTTTTGGTTTGACTGCAACCGGTGTTATGAAAGTATGTTTCCGGATATTTCTTTCCGTAAGCTGAGTAGGAGTTACCGTTCTGCTAAGCAACTCAGTATCACTCAATATCAACCGTTCAAGTCCGGACAATGTTTCTGCATCAAGGTCATCCTTCCACCAAATATGACGTGGCTGGAATGAGTGGTGTGCAAGGTAATCGATTTTCATCAAACTCCGGACAATTCCCATATCTGCTTTTCCATATTCCACAAGGAATGCTTCCAGTCGGGTATATAGATCCTGAAGTTGATGACCGATTCTTGACCAGCCACTCATCTCCCAAAAGGTGCCGAATTCTTGGAAGAAGTCAAATGGCGTTTCAAATACTTCAGAAACGAGGTATTCGATAGTCCTTGGCATACGGTTGTCATTCCAATATTTTTCAAGCACATCTTCCGTTTGTTTAATGCGTAGGATTTCATCGAAAGTTAAAACGTTATTCGACAGGATTTCATACGGAGCCTCATCGATATACGTATAGCCAAATTGTTCCGCTTGAATACGCAGCCCTGTACCTCTTAAAAGTTTAAGAAACCCTAATTGTAATTCTTCTGGACGCATAGCAAAAACATCATTGAATGTCTTTCGGAATGAATCATAATCTTCTTCCGGTAAGCCGGCGATTAAATCCAGATGCTGTGCAATCTTTCCGCCTTCTTTTACCATTGTGACAGTGCGAGAGAGTTTTTCGAAGTTCTGTCTTCTTTTAACAAGTTCATTCGTTAAATCATTTGTCGATTGGACACCAATTTCGAATCGGAACAGTCCTTTTGGTGCATTTTCATTTAGGAAATCAATCACTTCAGGACGCATAATGTCTCCGGTAATTTCAAATTGAAAAACTGTTCCCGGTAAATGCTCGTCAATTAGAAATTGGAACATTTCCATCGCATAACTACGGCTTATATTAAATGTCCGATCAACGAATTTAATCGTTTTAGATCCATTTTTCATCAAGTAACGAATGTCGTCTTTGATCGCTTCCCGGTTGAAATAACGTACCCCTACTTCGATTGAGGATAAGCAAAATTGGCAGGAGAATGGACAGCCTCTGCTTGTCTCAATATATGTTACCCGATTGCTAAGATGAGGGATGTCTTCAGGAAATCTAAAAGGGGAAGGGAGTTCCCGCAAATCAAGCTTTGGACCGGGTGCTGTGATTTTCAGTTTTTCTTCTGCCTTGTAGGCAATTCCTTGTACCTCAGATAGTTCAATTTTACCTGCATGATAGTCTAACAATTGTTTAAAAGTCCTCTCGCCTTCGCCGATGACGATGAAGTCAATTTCAGGAACTTTTTCAAGCCATTTATCATAGTCATACGTCACTTCTGGTCCACCGGCGACAATTACCAACCCGGGATTTGTTTTCTTCAGAATGCGAATTACTTTAATTGATTCCTCGATATTCCAAATATACAAACTAAATCCAACAATATTCGGTTTTTTCTGATGGATATCTGATACAATGTTTAAAATAGGATCTTTTATCGTATATTCCGATAAAATTGGCTCATATTCAGGCATTACGTAAGATTTTAAATACCTAATTGCAAGATTCGTGTGGATATACTTTGCATTCAAAGTTGTTAGGACTATACTCATGTTATTTCTCCTTTGGTAGATTACTAAATACACATAACTGTTTATTGAAAAAGGTCTGATAATACTATATGATTAATACTGACAATATGAAATAATCTGACACAAGGGTATTTTAAAAATAGGTTATAACGCATTAAATCTTGTTGTTTCTCATACTGTTTGGTAAAAGGCGCGGGAGGTATCAAATTGAACAATCTTGATGAAATAAGAAAAAGTGTGTCATTTTTATTGGATGATAGTTTTCGTCCTGGTTTGCTCGTAAATTTAAATGGGGAAATATGTTACAAAAATGAGCCATTTAACGTGCATTTCGCCTCAAAAACTCGACAAACTATCGATGAAGTCATTGACTCTTCGACGATGCATATTTGGACGAAGTTTACGGAACAGGCTGCAAACTCGGACCGAATTCTAATGGAAATAATACCGATGAACATCGTTTTTACCGAAAAGCATAAGATTGACGTGCAATTATTTTATTTGCCTGATATAAATAAAATAATTGCGATGTTTGATGTCCTTGAACCGCAAAAGATTCCTTCCCTTAAAACGTATTTAAATGCTTTCAAGCAATCCTGCTCTTTCATATTATTAGTTGACCAAAAAGGGATCATCCGGGATATAAATGAAATGCATACTATTTTCATAAACCAGTCAAGGGAAGAATTGGTTGGTGAACATATTTCTAAGGTATTCTCATTGATTGATCCTGAAAATGAAATGCAACTTCCTGTTTATCTTGAACACGCCGAAGAACAAGGCTGTGTCACGACGATTATAAAGTATCAAAAATCGACGGAGGATACAAAATTTTATCATATTATCTCGTATTATGACAAGGAAAATAGAATGTTTATCATTCATATGTCAGATGCAACGGAAAAAGAGAACTTACAAGTTCAATTGGCCCATTCAGGTTCATTATCGGCAGTTGGTCAGATTGCTGCAAGCATTGCGCATGAACTTAGAAACCCGATTACAACATTGAAAGGGTTTACACAGTTACTAAAGGCATCTGCTTCAGAGGATTCAATACGCTATATCTCAGTTATCGAAGATGAGATTGAAAGAATGGAATCGATCTTAGGTGAGATGCTTGTTCTTTCGAAACCGACCAAAAAAAAGAGAATCATTTTCTCGTTGGATCTTCTTGTTGCAGATATGATTTCATTCATAAAACCAAAAGCGGTTATGGAAGGCATTGCAGTTTCCAAAAAAGTTGAATTAACTAATGATCCTTTAATATTTGGCGATCCGGATAAGATAAAACAAGTGCTCTTAAATCTATTCAAAAATGCTCTGGAAGCCATGAAAAAAGGGGGAGAATTATCCACCCTTTTAACCGAGGTCGATGGGAAAGTAATACTAACCGTATCGGATACCGGTAAAGGAATGACAGATCATCAAGTGAGTCAAGTGTTTATGCCTTTTTTCAGTTCAAAGCCTGGGGGGACGGGTTTGGGCCTTCCTTTCGTCCTTAAAACAGTGGAAGATCACAGCGGTACAATTATAGTGGAAAGCAAAGTGGATATTGGGACACAATTTATATTAAGTTTTCCACTTGTGACCGACAGTAAAGAGAATTCATTGAAAAAAACACAATCCATTGTATTATAACCCATTCGTTTTGACACTTACCAAATTTAACGGCTATAATAGTTACAAGTCTTTGACAGGAATTATAGAAGGTGGATCCGTGAAATGGGAAATGATACAGAACTCGCATTAAAGTTATTCATCGTACTTTCGAGGGCGAGCAAAGTAATCTCGGAAGAAGCAAATAAACTAATCGAATCATTTGAGTTGAACCCGACCGAATTTGCAGTGTTGGAGCTTTTACACCATAAAGGCAGGCAACCGATACAAAAGATTGGGCAAAAGATATTGCTAAGAAGTGGATCGATGACATATGTCGTAGATAAGCTTGAAAAGAAGGGGTTATTGGAAAGAGTTTGTTGCAAGGAGGATAAAAGGGTCACTTATATATCCATAACGCCTGCAGGCAAAGAACTGATTGAACGAATATTTCCTTCCCACGAAAAAAGCATTCAAGAGTTAATGTCCGCTCTTTCTAAAGATGAACAGGAAGTGGCAATTGAACTTCTTAAGAAATTGGGATTGTCTATAAAAAACTTATCCTAAACAAACTATATAATAAATAAAAGCCGAACAGATATGAATCTGTTCGGCTTTTATATATTATCTAATCGTTTGTCCCATGTCTAAGAAGTCAGTTCCATATTCCTCTTCAGTTGTATCAAAGATTGTGAGTCGGATGACCATTTCATCCTTTTCGAATAGGACTCCGGTAACTGGACCCGTCTCTGTGTCCACTTTAAATGCTTTTACGTTCTTAATTCCTTCATCTAACGTTGTTGTAAAAACATCTTGCACCTCTACAGGTTCTTCACCGTTACTTGATGCAATTAAAACTTCCTGCATATTGTCTAATAGGTAATCATACGTTCCATCTTCAGCGATCTGCGTTTCAATACGCATAAAAGCGGATCGGTTTTCTTCGGAATATAAACTATCCCGTCCCGGCTCTTCACTAGTAAGCTTATAGCCCGGTAATACATACATCGAGAAAGGTTGTGCATCACTATCAGTCAATTTGCCTTCTGACATTATTCCTTCAGTAATAGCTCCCTGATCAGAACCAGTTTCGTTTTTAGATTCGTCGGAAACTTGCTCTGAATTATTCGGGTTTGTGTCTTCACTCGATTTTGTCTCACCATTTGTGCATGCAGCAAGAAAAACCGCTGTAGCAAATCCAGTACATAAAAGTTTCCAATTTACTTTCACTACTATCCCCCCTCATTTACACTATTTAGACGGTTGTAAGAAAAAAATGTTTCATTCGTCGCTTCCGTGGATGATTGTATAACGTTTGTGGTTGATGACTGTTTTTTCTTCAAGTTCCAATTCGTCGAAGTTCTCCATATATGTCAAGTCAACAATCACTGAGTTTTCATTTACCTTCTCAACGATGCCTTGCAAACCGTCTTTAAATTCTATAATATTACCAACTTCCGCAATTTTCATAGCGAAACAGCTCCTTTAATTGATTGGTTCAACTAACATGCAGTGAAGAACTTCACTGATAAAAGTTTCACCTTATAGTGTGCAATAAAAAAACTATAACGTAAAGTCTTTACTACTAAAATAGAATTATTTAATTTATCGAAAATAGAATTACCTTTATCTTCAAAATCATGTATAATAATCTTTTAGGTATATCTTCTTGAATCGGGGGGATTGCGCTTGAAGCAGATATTAGAAGAACAGGTTGAGTCAAAGCGCGAGGAGTTGATTGTGATGGCTATGCAAAAAGGCTTATCTTCAGTCGATGTCTTATTAATAAGTGAAGAGCTTGATTTTCTAATCAACCAATACAATTCTCTTGAGAATGAAGACCTATATGGAAATATTGGGGAAATGGGAAAGGGTGGTTAATGTGGTAACAATTAATGAGTTTAGAAAAGAATTAAACGAAGCTGTAATAGGTAGAGAGAAAGAATTCGATTTGATGTTGATAGCCTTATTACAAGATGGACATGTATTGCTTGAAAGTGTTCCCGGTTCTGGAAAAACTATGATGGCTAAGAGTTTTGCGAATGCATTTAAAGGTGACTTTAAACGTGTTCAATTTACTCCGGACGTTTTGCCATCTGATGTGACAGGAATCCGATATTTTAACCCGCAATCGCAGGAGTTCATCTTAAAGGCGGGACCAGTCTCTTCTAATATATTACTTGCGGATGAGATAAATCGGGCTACACCACGTACACAGTCCAGTTTGCTTGAATCAATGGAAGAGAAGCAAGTGACGATTGACGGTGAAACGCTTCCATTACCAAAGCCGTTCATGGTCATTGCGACACAGAATCCTATCGAGTCCCAACAAGGGACGTTTCCGTTACCGGCTGCGCAATTGGATCGCTTTCTTTTTAAATTGAATATCGATTATCCAACATTCGAAGAAGAACATGAGATTTTAAAGCAGTACGGCCAAAAGCCTGGCGATATTAAAACACAAACGATTATCGATGCGGAAACTGTTCTGAAATGGGCGGCTGAAGCTCGTAGAGTAAGTGTCCATGAAGACATCGAGAAGTATATATTGAAAATCGTCCGCTCGACAAGGGAGCATCCATTCTTAGAGCTTGGTTTGAGTTCCCGTGCAGCGCTTGCTATCCTTCAAGCTACCCGGACAAAGGCTTATATTGAAGGTAGGGATTTTGCTACGCCAGATGATGTGAAAGCAATTATTGCCCCAGTAGCATTGCATCGTATGGAGCTTTCGACGGAAGGGGTATTGACGAAGAGCATCGAAGAAGTGCTACAGGAAATAATCAGTTCCATTCCAGCTCCATTAGAGGCTACAGTCTAATGAACTGGATACGCTATGAACATGGATTTAAGTCAATACATCAAGGTATGGCCTTCACCTTCATTTTTTTCATCTGGTCATTTATTTATTTACAAACATGGTTGGCAGCTAGCTTCGGGGCGGTTTTTGCTATGCTTGCATTCCAAAACGTTTATTTTTCCAAAGTAGGTAAGGGTTTAATAGTCAATTTCAAGGCGAAACAGAAACGTATTTTGATAGACGGTGAGGAAGAGTTGATCATGGAGTTTGACAATGGCATCGTTCCGATTTGGAATGGCACACTCACCCTGTCAATTGAGGATCCTGTTGCGCCAAGTACGGATAATCGAAAGCATTATAGTGGTGTTTACGACTTATCGGTTCCGTTTGCGGTAGGGTCCAATAAAAAGGTTGAAATCCGGATTCCACTTGAAGGTAAAAAGAGGGGAATGTCACGGGTCACAAGGCTGATATTGGAAGTTCCTCATCTATTTGGTGATGGTTCTGTAAATATGGAGTTAGAAGATCCAATTTCCTATCAAAGCTTAGTTTACCCTCGCGTAACAGCACTTGGTAGGGAACTGGACTCCTCCCCATTTAAGCCGGGAGAAGTCGAGCAAAAGACTTCGCTTTTCACTGATGCATTACAGATGATTGGAACCCGTGATTACGTGCCGACGGATCGTTTTGATCAAATTCACTGGACGGCAAGCGCGAAAATGCAAAAACTCCAAACGAAGGAATTCCTTCCGGTCAGCTCGCAAAGCGTAGCTCTGATTTTGAATACGATCGAGAAGGATCGTGGGTATATGGATTTCGAAACGAAAGTGGAAAGGCTCGTTTCTTATGCCGATTATTGCATGAAACACAATATTCCATATTCGGTTTCCATCAATTTGCGGACATTCGGGGCAACGCCCTATCTACAATTGCCAAGTGGGCAAGGAAAAGTCCAATTTCAGAAAACGATGGTAATGCTTGCTAAAATATCTGAAAAGAATGCGAAAATGCGGTATGAAGATATGTTGTTAAATATGGAAAGCACTGGACAGCTTCCGCAAACTATCGTTTTAATATCGCATGAAAATGATAAAATCAGGGCGGTTGCACAAAAATGGTCAAGACAATATGCGGTCATAATGGACACCGTTAGCGAAGGGAGTGGAAATGAATGGGACAATCCAGTTTTGAAAAAGACCGGAACCGATTCAGCCTTTCCGAGCGCCTAGTCGTTGAGCTGTTTCTATTGGCATACCTATTCGCATTCTTAATTGCGGATCCATATTCCATCATGCCTTATCTTTGGTTACTCATCGCAATAGTGGGTGGGATTATCTCATATATCCTCTTCTATTCACGGGAATATTCGCTTGGTCTCGGCCTTGCTTTTACCGTTGGATTGATGCTGATATTATGGCTGATTGGAACTCCATTGATGATCATATTGATATTTTTTGTATTTGTGTTTTGGAGGGTTCAAGTAAACTTCGGTGGCTCGCGAATTAATGGTTGGCCATTTTTCGCTGCTAACTCAGCCGCTTTAATCATCTTTACTCTAATCTCCAGGTTGTTTTATGTATTTGAAAATCCGACGTTGATCATGCGGCAACTTCTGTTCATTTATCTGTGCACATCATTCCTGTTCTATTTTATTCGCATGCTTTCTATTACAGTGAATAGCAGGCAATTAGGCAACTTTAAAGTTAGTGAAGCCGGGAGGATTTTCGGCGTTATTATGGGGATTGGGACTTCAGTATTTTTAGTTGTTTTATTTGTCCTAAAGCCTGTCCGAACGATGTTCATCGAGATTTTCAGTTTTCTTTTCGGTGGGGTGTTCGGGATATTTGGGAGAGCCTTGGATCCTCTACTGCAGCCTCAGGAAATCATCGAAGAAAATGTGGAAGTAGAAGGTGAAGGTAGTTGGGACGACTGGATACCATTAGATGATCCATATAAAGTCTTTGGCAAAACTTCTTCGATATTTGAATACACGACACTAGCAGTCGCCCTGGTAATTTTAATCGCCGTGACTATTTTCATTATCATCAAAAAGAGAAACAGTCGCTATTTAGAAAAACAGGAAGCCTATACTTTTTCGTTTAAGGGGAAAAAAGGGAAAGAGACAAAACAGCATAGTTTGCTTTATGATTATTCTTCTGCACGGGATGAAGTACGAAAATCCTTCGAGCAGTTTGAAAAAGATGCACAGGTCTCTAAATTCAATAGGCTGCATGGTGAGACGGTGAAAGAATGGTTTACGCGTATGGGATGGGGACAGAATGACAATATTTTATCTGTTTATAATGAGGTCAGATACGGTTCGCATGTCCCTACGGAAAATGAGCAAAACGCTTTTCAACAAGGACTTGAAGAAATTAAAAAAAGATTTTTTGTAAAAGAGGTTTAAGATGTTTTGAAACGGGGGACATTATAATTGAACACAGCAACATTCTCATTTCCCCCTTTTGAGGACGGACCCTTTACAGGATCTGTCCTCCTTTTTTTATGTTTTTTGCTTATAATGTATGTAGATATAAAAAAATGGAGGGGTAATTTATGGGAAAAGAGAAAATTGCATTCATCGGAACTGGAGTAATGGGAAGCAGCATCGTTAAACATTTAGTAAACGCCAATTATGAAGTGACTATTTTTACACGAACAAAAGAAAAAGCAGAGTCAGTTATTGCCCATGGAGCGAAGTGGGCTGATACAGTTGGACAAGCAGTGAAAGAAGCTGACCTTATCTTTACAATGGTTGGGTATCCGACAGACGTTGAAGAAGTGTATTACACCGAAAATGGAATTTTAGCGAATGCCAAAAAAGGCTCAGTTTTAATTGATATGACAACTTCAAGTCCGGAATTGGCAAAAAGAATTGCCGCAGATGGTGAGTTAAGAGGAATTGATTCAATAGATGCTCCTGTCTCAGGGGGAGATGTCGGTGCTCAAAACGGTACTTTATCTATTATGTGTGGAGGAAATGAGCAGACATTTAAACGACTCTTACCGATTTTTGAGGTTTTTGGTAAACAAATTGTTTATCAAGGTGACGCAGGAGCAGGTCAACATACAAAGATGTGTAACCAAATTGCCATTTCGACAAATATGATAGGAGTCTGTGAAGCACTTGCCTATGGAAAAGCTGCTGGACTGGATGCAGAAACAATATTGCAATCGATCTCCTCTGGTGCAGCAGGATCATGGTCCCTTTCTAACTTGGCCCCACGGATTATCAAGGAAGACTTTGAACCGGGATTTTTTGTTAAACATTTCTTGAAGGATATGAATATCGCTCTATCTGAGGCTGAGCTCATGGGAATATCACTTCCGGGTCTACAGATGGCTCGAGATATGTATGATAAGCTTGTTGAAGAGGGGTATGGAGAAAATGGTACCCAGGTTTTATATAAACGATATATTGAGAAGTGAAAAAGGAGGGGCCCCAGGACGAGGTGCCCTCCTTTTTATTTTCCGTCCAAATAGGAAGAACGGAATGATTGGGTGTTGCTTACTCTTGGTTTTAAACGTTTGGGAGATGATACAAATTTCTTCTTACCGATTTTAATTGATGGTTTTTGTTTTTCAGCTATAAAATCTGTCAATAAGTCTCTTGCGGTTTTCAAATTCATCCGTTCTTGGGGATTCCGGAATGCCTGGTCTTGGTTGCCTAAATGGGGAAGAGATTTGAAGTCTTCTTTTTCAGGTAAGGTATGAAAGAGGAAGTCACCGCACTTTACTAATACGGTCGAACTTTGCTTGCTCATCTGGGGATTATCAATAAAGTGCAGGCCGATTTTTTTCGCATACCCCATCTGAAGCAATTTCTGAATCGATTTGTTTTTTAATGCATATAATTCACGATTATTCGGTGCCGTTTTAGCGTGCCGATTCACTGTGTAGATTGCGATGGCGATTTGACGTCTCTTTGTTTCAGTTTCCATGGATTCCTCCTAATTTATGCAAATTGATTATCTCTTTTTATTTTATCACAAATATTCACGAAACATTTGTAAAATGATTAGGCAAAAAGTACTGAAATTTTAGGAAACTACTATTTTTTTGTCGAATATAAAGGTATACTTGTAAAATAACGTCGAAAAAAGTTCTGCGTAAGTTTACATTCGGACATGCATGGAGGCAGCCATGAATCATAAAACAGTGGAAGTTGAAAAACAACTTGAATGTGCAATAGATACATACTTTTACAATCATCCTTTTGATATGACCATCTTAATAGGGTGGAAAGACGACGATTGGAAGGTCATCCTTGCAAATAATAAAGCAAGCCAATTATTCAAGGAGGAAGAAGGGGCTCTTGCCTCGGTTTTTTTTGGAGGAATTTGGAGGACAATTAAAAAGCAAATAAAAGTCTTAAAGTTTCAACCTTCTGTAAAGATGTTTTTAACAATCAAAATAGATGGTAGGGATCAGCTTTTTGAGATGGGGCTGTTTCGACAAGAAACAAATGAATCCAAGCAGATTATAGTTGTCGAATTAAGAGCTCAGGAAGAATTGATGTCTGAACAGAAAGTTAGATGGTTATACGAGCAAAAGTATATGTCTGTTATTGATCATAATCTGGATCCGATTATTACGGTTAATCGTAAAAACCGGATCACCTATGCAAATATTGCTGTCCATAAATCATTCGGGTACCGTTCAAAAGAATTGACTGGAAGATCTATTGTGGACTTAATTGGTGATGATAAGGTCGATGAATTCAGTACCTTCCTGTCTCGCGCATTCTTAGGAGAGTCGATTGAGATGGAAGGGATTACTTTTTTTCATAAAAAGGGACAATATCTATCTGCATACTTAAAAACGATTCCAGTATCTATTCAGGGGGATATCCAGGAGATCCATATGATATTAAGGGATACTTCTGCTCATTTTAAAAACAACGAAAAGTTATTATTTCTTTCATATCATGATCAGCTAACTGGGTTATGGAATAGAAGGGCCTTGAAAGAACATTTCGAGGCAGATGCGGAATATGCAAATCGTAGTGATGAAAAGTTATCGTTCATCCACTTGGATTTGGACCGTTTCAAGACCATTAACGATTCAATCGGAAGAACAGGCGCCGATGAAATCCTTAAGATGATTGCAGAACGGGTTAAAATGGTATGTCCAACTGCCGGTAAACTATATCGGAACGGCGGGGACGAATATATAATCCTCTTGCGGGATCATTCCATTGAAAAAACGGAGGACCTTGCTAAACGAATTTTAAGCGATTTCACTAAGCCATTCTATTTCGATCATCAAGAATATTTTATTTCATCATCCATCGGCATTTCAGTTTATCCAGACGATGGGTTGATTCTTGAAGAACTTCTTAAAAAAGCGGAGCAGGCTGTATTTTTCGTCAAAGAGCGTGGGCGTGCCCATTATCGATTCTATAAAGAAGAGATGAACACTTCTTTTACGGATGCAGCTATCATGGAATCGCATTTACGTAGAGCCATTGAATTCAATGAACTTGAAATCCACTATCAACCTCAAGTCAATTTAAAGACTGGTCAAATTGACAGTTTTGAAGCGTTGTTACGCTGGAATAATCGGAAATTCGGTTTTGTTTCACCTTCACTTTTCATTCCAATGGCGGAGGAGTCGGGACTGATTCATACAATAGGGGACTGGGTATTGGAATCAGTATGTAAACAACTTAAAGAATGGCAGGATAAACAATTCCGTAAGGTGCGGATTGCTGTTAATATCTCCCCAAAACAATTCAGCACAGGTGAATTTGCGTGTAAGGCAAAAGATATGATAGATCAATATGGGATTCACGCATCGTCGTTCGAAGTTGAAATAACGGAAACAGCACTTATGAATATTAAAGATACACTTTCTACATTGCAAAAGCTGAAGGAGATTGGTGTCACGATTTCAATTGATGATTTCGGGACAGGGTATTCGTCACTAAGTTATTTGAAATTGTATCCAATTGATATTATTAAAATAGACCGATCGTTTATTAAGGATATTGAAGTGGATGAAAAGAATGCAGCGATTGCTAAAACGATTATTAGTCTTGCCCATAATCTTGGGATGCAGGTGATTGCTGAAGGGGTGGAGAAGGATTTACAGGCTAAAATTCTAATTGAAGCCGATTGTCATAAGGCTCAGGGGTTTTTATTCAGTAAGGCTATACCCGCATCGCAGATAGTTGAGAAGTATTTTTCGTGGGTTTGAAAGAAAAAACCCCTTAGGATCCACATGGTAACGCTGTTGATTTCCGCTCCAGGCGGACGCTTTCTTACCTGTAGTCAAGTGTTTACCTAAATTATCTTTCAATATAAAACA
>NZ_JAROCC010000008.1 GCF_030433715.1 Sporosarcina highlanderae
CACGGAAAGCGTCCGCTCGGAACGAAAATCAACAGTTCCAGCATAAGCCCTCGTAAGTGGACTTTTTCAGTGGCCTCTAAAGACGCCCGGGGCTTTTTTTTGTTATAAGGTGCTTATCAGAATGTTGCAAGTATGGTATAGTGAGTGAATAATCACTCATTTATTTTTAGGGATGGTGTTTGGAATGAATCTTGTAGAGATGAGCATGGAAGAAATTTGGGCGGAAATCGACAAACAATTGAATGAAAACCGTGGTCCCATCGAAGGCATGAACACAACCTACTCTTTAGAATTAACCGGCGAAGAAGGCGGCATGTACGGACTTAAATTTTCGGACGGGAAAGCCGAAATTGTGAAGGGCGATTTAGGCGAAATCGACTGCGCTTTGAAAATGAGCGTCGGAGATTTCAAGAAATTGTTAGCCGGCAATTTGAATTCGACCGCTTCATTCATGATGGGGAAATTGAAAGTGAAAGGTAATATCGGGTTAGCTTTGAAGCTTGAAAACTTGTTGAAACAATACCAGTTCTGATTTTTCACCGGCTCTTTCAAGGGTCGCTTATTTTTTATTCCAAAAAGACTTCCTTATTTTCTAATTATAGATTAGTATATACATGTGTCTTTACAACTATCATGATTAAAAAGGAGCTTGGGGAAATGACAAAGAATAATATGTGGTCATTGAAACTTTCAACTGCCGCGTTAGTATTAATTCCTGCTGCGGTCGGTATCAATTTCCTTGGAAAGTTATTTGCAAGTTTACTAAAGCTGCCATTATGGGTGGACTCCATAGGAACTGTCCTATCCAGTATGCTTGCGGGTCCGGTTGTTGGTGCGATTGCCGGTATCGTCAATAATCTCGTCTATGGATTTACAACCGATCCCGTTTCTTTTGTATACGCGATCACCTCAGCCGTCATCGGTTTAGTTGCGGGGATCATGGCTTATAAAGGCTGGATCTCGAATGTTGGGAAAGCCATTGTCCTTGGGCTTGTCGTCGGTTTAATCGCTGCTACTGTTTCAACGCCCCTTAATATCATGTTCTGGGAAGGGACGACAGGAAACGTATGGGGTGATGCATTGTTCGCTGCAATGCTTGCGAAGGATATGCCCCTTTGGCTGGCATCGTTTGCGGATAGCATTGTCGTAGATGTACCCGACAAAATTGTCACTGTCCTGCTTAGTTTCCTGATCTTTAAAGGTCTGCCGAAAAATGTAAAAAACATGTATGACAATACAGGTGAAATTGAACGGCTCTAAGAGATTTCTGTGGGAGGTTTTGGAATGACCAACATGACATTGTATGTAAAAAAGGATTCGCCCGTCCATTCGGTGGATCCACTGACAAAGCTATTATTCGCATTTTATTCCATAACTTTGACATACATCGTTTCAAGCCACCTGTCTGTTTTACTGATCCTTTTAAGTACATTAATTATTCTACTTGCCGGCAAAGTGTTTAAATACATCTTGCCGGTAATTGGTGTTAGTTTCCTACTGATACTCTCCATTATCATTGTCCAAGGTTTTTTTCATCCCACCCGAGCAACGGTCCTCTTTGAAGTCGGCCCAATTTCTATTTATAAAGAAGGTTTTTTGATCGCATTTTTAATCGCTCTTCGCGTCATTAATATGGTAGCCGCTTTCGGGGTGCTCATCCTAACGACAAAACCGGATGATTTAGTGGACTCATTGCTCCGTAAAGGGCTATCTCCAAGATTCGGCTATGTGTTACTTTCTGTCTTGCAGATTATTCCGCAAATGGCCTCCTTAACCGGTAAAATTACGGATGCTCAACGTGCTCGTGGAATGGAGACGGAAGGCGGATTATGGATGCGGTTCAAATCGTTCATTCCCCTTTTGGGACCTGTTGTCTTAAATTCATTGAGTGAAACACGGGAGCGATCCATCGCTCTTGAAATACGCGGATTCAATGCCAAAGGACAGCGGACATTTATACGTGAAACCGAATTCTATCAATATGGTCTGTTTTTGAAGATTTTAATGACTGTTATTTTTATAGCTGTCGTCGTTTGGAGGTTCGTTTCATGAATGCCCTAACTGTTAAGAACTTGAAATATAAGTACCCCGATAGTTCAAATTTAGCGCTGAATGATATTTCATTCACGGTGAAAAAAGGAGAATTCATTGGGATTGCTGGGATGAATACAGCTGGAAAGACAACATTATGTTATGCACTCTGCGGGCTTGTCCCCCACTTTTTCAAAGGGGCGTATGGCGGTGAAGTGCTCATTGGCGACATGAATGTTTTATCGAATGAAATCAGCGATATTGCAGCAAAAGTAGGGCTTGTTTTTGAAAATCCATTTTCCCAAATGACCGGGGCAAAACTTACGGTCTATGATGAAATCGCTTTTGGATTGGAAAATTACGGAGTATCACGTGAAGATATGCATAAGCGAATCCAAAAGACTATGCAATTGCTTGATATTGAACACTTGCGGAATAAAAACCCGTTTTCATTGTCGGGGGGCCAAATGCAGCGGGTGGCGCTTGCAAGTGTTATTGCGATGCAACCTGATATTCTCATCCTTGACGAACCAACTTCCCAATTGGACCCCGAAGGCGCCGAAGAAGTGTTCCGTGTTGTCGAAAGACTTGCTGAAGGCGGAATGACAATCATTATGGTGGAACAGAAATTGGAGAAATTGGCTGCATATGCGGATCGGATTTTATTGTTGCATGAAGGAAAATTAGTCCAGTATGGAACGCCTTCAGAAGTCTTTCTTAGAGAGGACTTAGGTCGATTCGGAGTCGAACCACCTATGTATGTTAAGGTTGCACGGGCACTCGGACTGAGAAATGAAAAGACGGGGCTTTACCCAATTAGATTAGAGGAAATGCCTACGGAACTTGAGTTGCAGTTTCAAAAGATGGATGAGTCAGCTGCAAACTTGCAAAAGACTCCTGAAATAATTGTCCGCGACCTTCATTTCGGTTACGAAAAAGGAGGTCGCGTCATCAAAGGACTGAATTTGTCATTACGCGGTGAGCCGATAGCGATTATCGGCCAAAACGGGGCTGGAAAAACGACATTTGTGAAATTACTAAAGGCTTTATTGAATCCACAACAAGGAGAAATCCTCATAAACGGCATCCGTACGGCCGATTCGACAGCGGCCAATTTAGCAAAGCATATCGGCCTCATCTTCCAGAATCCGAACGACCAGATTTTTAAAAATAAAGTGTTGGATGAAGTGATGTTCGGCCCGCTGAATATCGGCCAATCATATGAGACTGCATTGGCCAATGCCAAAGCGATGCTTGAACTTGTGGGACTCGTAGATAAAGAAAAGGAAAATCCATATGATTTAAGTCTTGCGGAGCGTAAAATGATTGCTATGGCGTCAATCCTTGCGATGGATACAGAAATCGTCATTTTCGATGAGCCGACGATGGGACAGGATTTCAAAGGCAAGTCGAAAGTGATAGAAATTATCCAATCACTTTATAAACAAGGGAAACTGGTCATCTGCATTTTACACGACATGGATTTCGTAGCTGAAACGTTTGGAAAGACGATTATTTTCAGCAACGGGCAAATGCTTTTTGACGGACCGACCCGTGTCGCATTCGGCGAAGAAAAGGCACTTAGAGATGCCAAGGTCGAACAGCCACATATTACTCAAATCATTAAGAAGTTGGGATACTCCGAAATTATACTAAAAGAATCCGAATTGGGAACTGCCACTTCGTCTATATGACTGTATTGGAAATTTTTGGTTCTACTTCCACTTAAGGGGTAGAACCCTTGTCAACTCTATATTTGTCACATATAATAAAGATAGAAAGTATTTTATAAAAATACGGTGGAAGAAGGGACCCAATTTGTTCAAAGATCAGCGGTTTGTTGATTATAATGCACCTAAGTTTCGGAAAGATTTGCTTTCAGGGATCACTGTAGGTATCGTAGCCATTCCACTCGGGATGGCTTTTGCAATTGCTTCAGGCGTTAAACCCGAATATGGTTTATACACAACGATCATTGCCGGGTTCCTCGTTGCGTTATTAGGAGGTTCGCGCTTTCAAATCGCGGGACCTACGGGCGCATTCATCCCCATTCTATTAGCAATCGTCCTTCAATATGGCTATGAGGATCTTTTAATTGCCGGATTCCTTGCAGGTATTTTCCTTGTCATAATGAGCTATTTAGGTGTCAGCAACCTTATTCATTTCGTGCCTCGATCCGTGACAATCGGCTTCACTTCAGGAATCGCAATTATTATATTCACAGGTCAGTTCGGGAATTTCTTCGGACTCTCTGGTTTGGAAAGCAAGGAATTCTTCCATGAAAATATGATTGACGTAGCAAAACACCTGCATACAATTAATCTATATAGTGTTCTTATAGCAGTCATAGGCCTATCTATGATTTTCATATTGCCCAAAATAGCTCCACGGCTACCTGTATTACTTGTTGCGCTATTGATCCCAACGATTATATCTGTCCTATTATTTCCGGGAAAAGTTGAGACGATCGGTACGGCATTCGGTGGAATTCCGCAAACATTGCCAAGCTTCCAGTTACCTAAGATCACGCTGTCGAAGTTAGTGACCTTATGGCAGCCTGCGTTGATCATCGCTGCGTTAGGCGCAATCGAATCTCTGTTGTCGGCAGTTGTTGCAGACGGAATGAAAGAAGGAAAGAAACATGATTCCAAGCGGGAACTGTTCGGACAGGGAATTGCCAATATCGTTTCGCCATTATTCGGCGGTATTCCAGCAACCGGCGCGATAGCCCGGACAGCGACGAATATCCGGTCAGGCGCCGTCAGCCCTGTTTCTGGCATCGTTCAAAGTGTTTTCGTACTCTTATTCCTTTTATTGTTCGCGCCTTACGCTTCCTATATTCCTTTGGCAGCGATGGCCCCTATTCTGATGTTTGTCGCCTGGAATATGAGCGCAAGGAAAGCGTTTGTTCATATTTTATCCATCAGATCCAGCGATTCAATCGTACTGGTTACAACATTCTTACTTACTATTTTCATCAACCTTACAGTTGCTGTACAAATTGGTATCCTGCTGTCGGCTTTGTCATTCCTGCGTAAAATGAGTGGAAAGTTAGATATTTCTGTTGGTAAACTTTCCGATGTAGAGGTTCATAAATTCGGAGAAGATGTGACGAAGTTTATTATGGATGGCCCTTTATTCTTTGGTACTGCAAAGGCGTTTGAGGATAAAATGCCAGGCATTCTTTCAAAGGGAACAAGCAAAGTCATTTTGGATTTGGAACATCTTTCAATGATTGACGCCACAGGGGAGGCCGCATTGTTTACATTATTGGACGATGCCGATAAAAAGAATGTGAAGATAATCGTTAAGAAGTTACCAAAGCAGAAGCTTGCCATGTTTAAGAAGAGCGGATTGCATGATCGTATCGGAGAAGAGAATTTCTTTATGTGATAAATAAAATGCCGCCACACATACAAATCGTGTGGCGGCATTTTTCATTCTAAAAACGTTGCCTTTGCCAATGTCGCAGCTAACACCCTTGCCCCTCTATCTAAAGCATCATGATTGAACGTCATCTTCGGATGATGGAGGCCAGGTCCAAGGTCGGCCCCCACGCCAATCATCGCCGCCTTGATCTCCGGTCGGTGAATCGTGTAAAAATGAAAGTCATCACTTCCAGATGTAATAATGGCAGGTGATAATCCTTCTGCACCAACCTCTTCCATAATGCCTTCATTCGCGATCAAAGCCGCCTCTTCCGAAACTTCCGCAGCAGGAGTGTAATCTGACCAATTCACTTCAATTTCAACATTATGCAGACTTGCTATGGAGCGGATGCCAGTATCGATGCGTTCCTTCAACTCTTCCAATACAGCATTAGACTGCGCTCGTACATCAACCGCAAACACCGCGTTACCAGGAATGATATTCAAGCTCTCCCCGCCCGCTTGGATCTTTGTCATCTTTGCAGAATAGGCTTCGTAAGGTGAGAAATGTATTGATTTAATGAATGAAGCTATAGCAAATATCGGATCAAGTGCATTCTTACCCTGTTGTGGGCGCGCGCCATGGGCATCCTCACCAGTTACCTTTGCTTCAAGGAAAATCGCCGCTCCATGATGAATAGCGGGTGACACTTTACCGAACGGAATTTCCTCCTTTGGTCGAAGATGGACGCCGAACAGATGCGATACCCCGTCAACTGCTCCCCTTTCAATCATCGAAATGGCGCCATTGCCCTTCTCCTCTGCAGGTTGGAAGATAAAACGGATGCGGCCACCAAGTTCCTGCTCCCTCAAGTAAGCAAGCGCTCCTAAGACCATTGAAATATTGGCGTCATGTCCACATGAATGATTGGCACGGAAAACGCCATCAACCTCTTGCCAAAGGGCGTCAATATCGGCACGAACGGCAATAATCCGATCACCTTCACCGATTTCCGCCACAGCCCCAGTTACATCATCGAAAGTATGATGCTGCACACCCATTCCCGTCAGGATTTCAGAAATCTTTTTCGTCGTTTTAATTTCCTTCCAACTGATTTCAGGATTTTTATGAAAGTGGTCGAACCACTCTCCGATTTGTTCATTGATCAACATCACAATCTCTCCAATCCCCGTCTATCTTCTCTATAAAGAATAGCTTACCTCGGCAAAGAAAAAAAGCCGGATTTTTCCGGCTTCACGATTTCTTCATTCGTGTCTTTTCAATCTCTTCATAAATCGTCATTAATCGTTTTGCGATCACTTCATAAGAGTGGTTCGCCGCTGTACGCTGCATCACATTACATCTTTTGTCTTCCGGTTCTGATAAAGCCTGAATTAAGCCTTCCGCAAGTGATTGCGGATTTTTTGGTTCAACAAGGATTCCCGCTCCATCCGAAAGTAAATACGAAAGCCCACCAACATCCGTGCCGACAACAGAAGTACCAACCGCCATTGCTTCGAGTGCCACGAGGCCAAATCCTTCATGATGGGAAGGTAAAACGAAAACGTCAGCCGCCGCAATCCATTTGGCAATTTCCTTTTGCGGCATTGGCAGATGATGAATGATCCGGACATCATTATCAAGCAAACGCTTGGCAAAAATATGCATGAATGCTTCGTCTTTATCGGACCCAATCATATGAAGTTTTGCGACCGGATATTTTTCTTGGATAATTTTGAAAGCGTCAACCAACTCAAGGACGCCTTTTGCCTCAATCATATTTCCGACGAATAAAAGCGTTTTTTCATTCTCCGGAATATTAAGTTCCTGCCTCGCTTTAGATTTCTGCATCGGTTTAAACACTTCTTTATCAACACCCATGCTCATTACATGAACACGCTTTTGATCCACACCAAACCGCTCAATGACGTCCTTCTTCAGTCGGTCCCCTACTACGATGACAGCGTCAGCACCTTGAAGGATTTTCTGCGTAGCTGCACGAATCTTTTCATTCTTTGCCGCCATCTTGTCGATATCCCCGCCGTGGACAGTGACGACATATGGCAAACGAAAAAGTTTCTTCCCTATCAAAGAAAGAACGCCTGTCGGAAAGGCGTAATGTGCATGTGTCAATGTAGTTCTACGCTTATCCCCTATCATGTGCATCATTGACCGGATAAACCAGAAGAGGTATTTCTTCAAATTGGGAAGTTTTCCTTTTGCCGGATCTGTAATTGCAACAACCTCTACATCCAGCCCTTTGGATCGTAGAAGCTCCACTTGATTCTTCACAAAAATACCGTATGTCGGGTGTTTTTGAGTCGGGTACATATTGCTGAATATCATTATTTTTTGCATCTATTTTCATCCCATCTTCAAATTCCATAATCATTTTCACGATGAATTACCGACAATTATACCATATACAACAAATCCTTGAACAATCTGCTTATCTTTTCCAGCAATATTACTGACATATTACAAGAAGCTTAATAGAATTACAGTATTTCATCTATTATTATGTCGAAAAAGCTATTTTAATTGATTCAATGAATTTATTTATCAACTTAAAACGTTGGTATGAAAGCTTTTTTAGTGTTCTTTGTCAGCTGTAATCGTAACGTAATGCGACTGTAACCAAAATAGAGGTTTAAAAATGTTAGGATTGGTTCACAGACAAAGCACACCTATAGAAATGTGCGAAAGGGGAAATTGAGAAACATATGAAAAGACTCATGTTTTTGGTTTTTGCATGCCTATTAATCTCAACGTCCGCCCAATCCACGGCCTCTGCAAGCACGTCTGCATCTCTCATAACGAGCGCAAAAGCTCATATGGGAACGCCTTATAGATATGGTGGGACGACAACTTCCGGGTTCGATTGTTCAGGATATACACAATTCGTCTTCGAAAAAGAAGGAGTTTCAATTCCAAGATCTACTGATCAACAATATTCCACTGGAAAAGCCGTCGCAAAAAGCAATTTGCAAACTGGTGACCTTGTATTCTTCAACACATCAGGACGCGGAGTTTCACATGTCGGAATCTATGTCGGATCAAGCAAATTCATTCATGCTTCTACAAGTAGAGGTGTTATGATTTCTTCTATTAATGACCCTGCTTATTGGGGTAAACGATATATCGGAGCTCGTCGGGTGAAAGACTTCTCGGCAGAGACGAAAATTGCATCCGTCAAGCAAGTTGAATATGCAACAAGAGCTGAAATTGCGGAAATCCTTGCAAAGGAATTACATCTTTCAAGCACTGCAAACTCTGCGCCATTCACTGACATTTCAACGTCGCATCCACAATTCGCTGCGATTGCCGCAGTTGCGGAAGCAGGTATCTTTTCCGGTAATAATGCAGGGCAGTTCAAGCCGGATGATTATTTGACAAGAAGTGAACTGGCGAAAGTTTTGGTCGGAGCATTCGACCTCTCGCTTGTATCTGGGACAACCCCTTTCACGGACGTCTCAACATCGAACTGGGCAAATGACTATATTAACACGCTCTACGTAAATGAATTAACCGCGGGCTATGCCGACGGAACTTACGGGACGACTAAAAATGTTACATCAAATGAATTCAAACTATTTATTAATAGACTTTCAAAATAAATGCAAAAAGTAGAGGGGAAATCTCACCCTCTACTTTTTATTTTCACTCGGCAAGCCAACATGCCTCTCTACCCACTGCGCATCGAACCCTACTCCATCCCGCTGTAAGGGAACAACTACAAATCTTCTTGTCTCATCGCGAACGACAGCTGTCGGGTAGAACGTTGAATTCCCTACTTCGATAAAGCTTTTTCCGGCATATTGCCCCTTTGCAACGGATACTTCCGCAATGCCACCAATATAGGTGGAATCGAATTGCTGTGCAGAGTAAAAGTTGCCCAATGAATAAAAGATTTTCGTCTTGCCAATTTCAGAGTAAGGCTGTAGGACATGGGGGTGATGGCCGAATACGATATCCACTTGTTGCGCGGCAAGCCATTCGGCAAATTCCTTTTGGTACTCGGAAGGCTGCAATGCATATTCATTGCCCCAATGAATTGAAACGACCGTCACATCCGCCTCTTTCCTCACTTCCCGTATATCGATCTCCATCTGTTCCCTATCAATCAATGAAACCATATAGTCTTTACCTCTCGGAACAGGCAATCCATTCAGACCAAATGTGTAACATAAAACACCAACTTGGATCCCCTTCACATTGAAAATCCTCTTTTTATTACGATCCTCAGCAGATTCATATGCCCCAACGTATGGCATTCCGTATTCATTCATGTAACTAATTGCATTCAGCAAACCCCGTTCAGATTTATCCATCGTATGATTATTCGCGATGGACAGCAAATCTACACCGTTTGCCTTTAAATCTCGGATAATATGCTTCGGGCTGTTAAACCGCGGATAACCCGATAACCCTAACTCGACACCACCTGGTAGGGATTCCTGGTTAGCTATCAAAAAGTCGATACCAGTCATCTTCTCCTTTACAGCGCTAAATGAAGCATCATAGTTGTCGTATGTATATAGGGGGTGATGCAAAAGAATGTCACCGATCATCCCTACCGTGATTTCCGAGTATAACATCTGCAGCTCAATCTCTGATGGATTCACTTGAATTGCAGCAAAATCATCCGGAACAATAATTTCTTCATTTTGCGAACACCCCGTTAAAAAACAGCCCATAAGTAAGAACAGCATAATGATCCTTGTCAACGAACTATCCCCTGTCTGCCTTCATATAAAAGAGCATATATTTCCACTATACTCCAGGGAATAAAATTACGGAAGTACTCAATTAAAAACCTATACACATTGGTGAGCAACGCGTATAGGTTTCTACTATTATTTCTTGTCAGGTGGTGTCGGTGGATTTTTCCTTACTTCCGTGGAATTCTGAAATTGCCTCACTTGCTTCTCACCGTCTTGTTCAGGTTCGAAGTCGGGATACTTTGCATTAGGCATTCCGGTGAATCCGTTGTCTTCCTTGCCTGCACTTGTTTGGAAACGGTCGTCTTTCATGTTGAACAACTCCTTCGATTGTGGTCTCCCTTTTACGATTCCCTGAAATCTTTCTTTTAATCGGAAGGTTCAAAGTAAACAACCGAAACTTTTGACACACGCACCTTTTGCCCTTCTTTCAACTGAACTATACTTTGGGAGTTTGTCAATCCGCCTCCCATTAATTCAAATAGACAAGGCTCTTTTCCTTGTTCCAAAACTTGTACATAGCCATACCCAACCGGGATGCTTATTGTATAGTCTCCCGGCTCAATGTCCAACCCGACATCCCATATACCTGCGGTCAACTCTGTGGAGAGCACTGTTTCTGCAGGTTCGATGGTTACTGTATTATATCCACCGTCAAATACGATTGAATATGTTGAATCGATATCAACGGTTAATGTAGGCACACCTGCATGTTTTCCTACGATTTCCTGAAGGATCAAGATATCATCTTTATCGTAAATATAAATATTCCCTGATGGATTACCAGTCAATTCATACCTTCCAGTTTCGAGATATAACTTTGCTCCTCTTTTTGTCGGCATCGGTCCGAACAATCTTTTTGCTTCTTTATTACTCCGATCGACTGTCGTGAAAATTGCAGGATGAACCTTTCCGATGATTTCATCTCTTATAATTCCTGTAAGTTCATAGTTGTCAGCATATACGCTTATCATTTCCGACTTCTTACCTTGTAAATTATGGCAGCCAGACAAAATTAGCGCGCAACTAAAAATTCCAATTACGATTCCTTTGGCATTAAACCATTTCCGCATACTGTTTCACCGTCCCTAACCTTTCAACTTGATTTAATTGAGACCGTTTCCACTCTTCGAATTTTCACTAACTTATTTCTTCCATATAATATCGAAATGACAACTAAATTAAGGACCACAAGCCAACTAAATGCATGCTTGAAATCAAGTTTTTCAATGCTTAATTCCTTAGCAGCTTCTCCACCTAAAACTGCGGCTACATCAAGGATTTCCAGTGGATATAGCCAGTTCGTTTCCACTCCGGCAACTTGAAGAAGTTGAGGGGACAACAACACAAATAGTAGTATTAAAATTGTCGCGTATAAGTTTTTCGTCACGATATTAATGAGCAGAAAAGCAGATAGCAGCAATAGAGCAATCAAACCAAAAGCAATGAACATGAGAAACAAATAATGTAGCATCGATACTGCGAAAAAATCCGCGTCCTGATAAATGAGTACAGGCGTTCTAAAGTCTCCCCACCCTGTTTTTCTTGAGACATAATAACCGCCTATCACTATACTTACAAATAGAAAGAGCATAACTTGCACGAAATGGACCCCGACTTTGCTAATTGCTTTTTGCATGAACGAAATGGGAAACCCGTGCACGACGGAAGGATGCTGTTGATCATTTACAAGCATGCTGCTTCCCATCAGCAATACGAAAAGGCAAAACATAACTCCGCTTATAAGAGGCAATGCTACCGGTATGTAATTGCTCGCTTCAAATGGATTCTGGATAAAGGGGAGTTCATGCTCTTTATGATACCGGTAAAGGGCATTTTCTTTTAGGATTTCGTTAACTGGAATTATATACTCCTTTTGTATCCCTTTATTCCCTCGTTGATGATTCTCAAGACGCAATTCATTCAACTTGAGTCCTGCGTCAAAAAACTCATGAAAATCACTATCTTTCCATAAGGCATACCTTTTCATATTAATCAAAGAAGATTGTTCTATTAAATTGGCGCGAATTTCTTTTCCTTCATTGGTCTGCCAAACAGAACCTGGAAATTTATCATAAGTTTTATGAAGATTATCTACTTCTTCATCCATTTCTTCCCTTATGTCCACCAAATCCAATTTACTATAATATGAATAATAAAGAGGAAAAAAGAGAATCAACGCAAGTCCTAACAACCAATTTTTTTTATTTAACAGTAATAGCTTCGTTTCAAATAATAAATATTTCCAAAACATATAGTTGTCCTTCCCCCTTTTCCACTTTTAACTGACTATGTAGAATCGGCGTTTATTAATGATAAGGGAAACGATAAACAGGACGACTTCAATGATGAAGTATGTAACGAGAAGAACGAGGATTCCCTGAGCATAAGTAATCGTTTCCGTGTTCAATAAAAAATTCTTTTCCCCATCAACTATTTTTCCAAAATCAAAATAAGTCTGTGGGAACAAGCTGATGTCCTTGCCGAATAATTCTTTTGTCGAGCGTGTATAATAAAGGCGTTCAGAGAACAATAGCAAACTGCTAATGAATAGAACAATCCATTCATTTTTAAAAAGCAAGCTTAAAACAATATTCAACCGCACGAAAAGGATGACTAATAGCGGTATGACGACGAGTGTCTTTCCTAAATAGGTGGCTAAAGAAATCACACTATAATCTTCGGGAGTAAACGTTAGTTGCCGAATCATGATGGGAACATTCAAATCGAAATAGCCGAACCCAAACTGAATGGTCATGGCTAACACGCCGACAACGATAACGCCAATAATGAACACCATTGAATAAAGGAATGCTGACACTGATTTCAAATTCAGTTGGCGATACCAAGATAACGGCATGCCTTGAAGGATAGCCTTATGTTTTCGATCCCTCGAAAGAATATCACTGCTAAAATAAATTACGCAGAATAAAAGGAAGTAAACTCCATAGTTTTGCAAGAAATTCTGCAATGTTTGCAACCCTGTTTTCTCATACATCAAACCAAACGTAATGGGATGATCCTTATTGAGATAATCCTCATACTTCATCATTGTCTGATGATACGCATGCTCCCGATCTTTAATAGGAAATGGCGCCATCTGAAATAAATTACGATCCTCTAAATATTCATCCGGATTATTTTGCAAATAAAGTGTCCTTAAATTGAGCATGCGTCCAAAGTCTCGATTCTCAAAAGACTTCAACATACCAGAAAACAAATCATGATTATGGTCATTCGTCGCATAAACGGGATAACCTCTCTGCTTATGGTAGTTTATGCTCGTCCATTCAAAAACAAAGCCGGTATTACCGATACTTCTCCATAGTTTTTGCTGGTCTTCCAAGTAGTCTAAATAATCCTCCGTCTCCTTTTTATTAAATGATTCCTTCGTATTCGCATATGGCCAAAAAATTAAACAATAGCTAAACAATAAAACGGTGATGAAGTAAACAAATGGAATCGTACGTCTACTTGTTGCTGTGATTAAAAATTCATGTTTTAAATAATTTCGATTCATCCTCTGCTTCCCCTCATTTATTTATATTTTATAAGTTATTTGGCTCTTCGAAATAATTCATTACATTCTACTATACACATATAATTTAATAGTTCAATAGTTTCTGGTAACTGTACACTATCCTCCCTACGGGCATACCCAAATAAAAAAACCAGTAGCCATTCTTGGCTACTGGACCCCACCATCACTTCTACCATATTATTCATGCCCATCCTCTTCACTTACCGTTTCAAAGTAAACAACAGAAACTTTTGACACACGCACTTTCTGCCCTTTTTTCAACTGAACGAGACTTTTGGAGTTTGTCAATCCGCCTCCCGTCAATTCAAATAGTTGAGGGTCTTTTCCCTGTTCCAAAATTTGTACAAAACCATACCCATATGGGATTCCTATTGTATAGTCCCCAGGTTCAATGTCCAACCCGACATCCCATATGCCTGTAGTCAACTCTGTGGAAAGTTTTGTCTTTACAGGTTGTATGGTCACCGTATTATATCCACCGTCAAACATAATAGAGAACGTTGAATCGATATCAGCGGTTAATGTTGGCACACCGGCTTTATCTCCTACGATTTCTCGAATGAGCAAGTTATCATCTTTATCGTAAATATAAATATTCCCTGATGGGTAACCAGTAAATGAATACCTTCCAGCCTCGATAGTTAACTTTGCTCCTCTTTTTGTCGGCATTGGTCCGTACGTTCTTTTTGCTTCTATATTACCCCGATTCACTGTTGTAAAGATTGCCGGATGAATCGTTCCGACGATTGCATCTCTTGTAGTTCCTGTGATTTCATAGTTGTCGGCATATACGCTTATCATTTCCGATTTCTTTCCTTGTAAATTATGACACCCGGACAATACAAGCGTAGAGACAAGAATTCCAATTACTATTCCCTTGGCATTAAACTGTCTTTGCATAATACTTTTCATAATACTCCACCGTCCCCAATGGCCCAACTGTCATTTCTTTATTATACTTGAGCATCTGTGCCATCCATTTCGTTTGTTCAGACTCGCTCATCCCAAGTAACGGAATGCATAATAAGTAATTGGCTATAAACATATGGCCGTCTGGTAAGCTTAGTTCACTACTAATCGATTCGTACTGTTCAGGACTCACTTCCAGTTTGAGAAAAGTCTCGTTTTCACCTGTAAATTTTCGTTCATGGACAAACTTTCCATCTTTCAAAAAAAGAACTCGATCTGCGTAAAGGTCCAAGTTTGACAACAAATGCGATGCGACAAATATGAGCTTATCCTGCTTCATTTCCATTAAACATTCTGATATGAGGGCGACATTCTCGACATCTAACCCATTCATCACTTCATCCATCAACATAATCGGCGTGTCGGCTGCCATCATCATTGCGAAGCATAATCGTTGTCGCATTCCTAATGAATACGTTCGGACTTTCCGTTTCACATAATGCCCCATATGAAGACGGTCTATGATGGGACGTATATGCTTCGTCGACCCTTTCCACATATTTGCATAAAGTTTCATATGAGCGACGCCGGATAATTCCTCAAATAGATCTTTTTGTTCGGGGAATGTCGCCAACATCCGGTGAATATGCAATTCTTCTTTTTCATTCCGATACGTATACTTCCCATCAAAAAACACATGTCCAGAATCGGGTTTCACAAAATTCGCCATCACATTGAACATCGTCGTCTTGCCCGTTCCATTCGGTGCTGCTACACCGATGATTTCCCCTTTATTCGCTGTTAAATCCAATGAATCCAACACGATTTTATCATTATAGGCAATTGTTACATTTGATAATTTCAGCATCGTCTTCCCCTAACCTTTCAACTTTATTTTATTGAGATGGTTTCCACTTTTCGGATATGCAAGAGCTTATTCCTACCATATAAAATTCCAACGACAAGCAAATTCAGACCGACAAGCCAACTATACGCATGCATAAAATCAAGCTTTTCAATCCCATATTCTTTAGCCGCATCCCCACTTAAAACTGCGCCGATATCAATGAACTTCAGTGGATAGAGCCAATTCGTCTCCACTCCGGCAGCTTGAAGAAGTTGTGGGGAAAGCAATACAAATAGGATAATGACAATTGCCGCGTACAGGTTTTTCGTCACAAGATTAACTAACAGGAACGTGAACAAAAGTAATAGAGCTATTAATCCAAATGCCACTAACATGTAAAACAAATAGCGCAGCATGGATATTGCGATAAAATCCGCGTCCTGATAAATGAGTACAGGAGCTCTAAAATCTCCCCATCCCGCTTTTCCTGCTACATAATAACTGCCTATCAATATAGCTATGCAAAGAAAGAGCATAATTTGAACAAAATGGACTCCTACCTTACTAATTGCTTTCTGCATGAACGAAACAGGAAACCCGAACAAGACAGAAGGATGAAGTTGATCATTTACAAGCATGCTACTTCCGGCTAACAATACGAGAATGCAAAACAATGTTCCGCTTATTAGATTCAATGCGACAGGTACGAAATTGCTTGCTTTGAATGGATCCTGGACGAGGGAAAGTTCATGCTCTTTGTGATACTCGTAGAGTGCATTTTCTTTTAGAATTTCATTAACTGGAATAATATGATCCCGATGTATCCCTTTATTTCCACGTTGGTGCAAATCTAATCGCAACTCATTCAGCTTAAGTCCTGCATCAAAAAACTTTTGAAAGTTAGGTCCTGCACTAAAAAAGCTTTCAGGATTGTCTACCTCTTTACTTAAGTAAAGTCTTTGCCAAAATAACAATCCTACTTGTTCTAATAAATTAGCGTAGATTTCTTTACCTTCTTGAGTTTGCCAAACAGAACCAGGAAACGAATTGAAAACCTCATAGAACGTTTCGGACTTATCAGTTATCTCTTCTTTCATATCAACAATATCCAATTGACTATAATGTGAATAGTAAAGTGGGAAAAATAGAATTAACGCAAATCCTAACAACCAATTTTTTTTGTTTAGTACTAATAACTTTATCTCAAACAATAAATATTTCCGGAACATACTTTGTTCTTCCTCCTTTCCCGCTTTTAACTTGCAAGATAGAATCGGCGTTTATTAATAATAAGGGAAACGATAAACAGGATGACCTCGATGACGAGGTATGTAATAAGTAACACGGTAATACCATTTGAATAGGTAATAGCTTCTGTATTTAACAAAAAGTTCTTTTCCCCATCAACGATCTTCCCGAAATCAAAATAAGTCTGCGGGAATAGGCTAATGTCCTTACCGAACAATTCCCTTGTTGAGCGCGTGAAATAAAGGCGTTCTGAAAACAGGATCAAACTGCTTATAAATAAGACAATCCATTCATTCTTAAAAAGTAAACTTAAAACGATATTTAACCGAACGAATAGGATGACTAACAACGGCAGGGCAAGGAGTGTCTTTCCTAAGTATGCTGCCATTGAAATGACACTATAATCTTCGGGTGTAAACGTATCTTGCTTAATCATAATTGGGACATTCAAATCGAAATACCCGAATCCGAACTGAATCGTCATGATGAACACTCCAACAACGATAATGCTAAGAATGAACGCCATTGAGTAAAGAAATGCCGACAACGATTTCAGATTCAATTGGCGATACCAAGATATTGGTAAGCCTTGAAGGACAGCCTGATGTTTTCGATCCCTCGAGAGAATATCGCTACTAAAATAAATGACGCAAAATAACAGGATGTAAATCCCGTAGTTTTGAAGGAAATTCTTCAATGTTTGCAAACCGGTTTTTTCATACATCAAACCAAATGTGATTGGGTGATCCTTATTAAGGTAGTCATCATACTTCATCATCGTTTGGTAATACGCATGCTTCCGATCTTTACTGGGAAATGGTGCTTTCTGAAATAAAAAGCGATCCTCCAAATATTCATTCGGATTATTTTGCAGATAAAATGTTCTTAGTTGTAGCATGCGCTCAAAGTTTCGATCTTCAAAAGACTGTGACATAGCTAAGAACAAATTATAATTGTAAGCATTTTTTGCATAGACGGGATTACCTACCTGAAAATAAACATCAATGCTTTTCCTATTAAAAACAAGACCGGTATTCCCGATACTTTCCCATAGATCTTGCTGGTTTTCCAAATAAGTTAAATACTCGTGAGTCTTCTTTTTATCAAATGCTTCCTTCGTATTCGCATACGGCCACAAAATTAAACAATAGCAAAACAATAAAACGGTGATGAAGAAAACAAAAGGAATCGTTCGTCTACTTCTTGCTGTAATTAAGAATTCATGCACTAAATAATTTCGATTCATCCCAGCTTCCCCTTTTTTATTTGTATATTTTAATTTGTGTATTGTCTCAAAATAATATATTACATTCTAATATACATAGTTAAGTTTAATAGTTCAATAGTTTCTGATAATTTAAAACCAAATAACCCCTACTTGCAATTTCGCAAATAGGGGTTCCGTCATTCAACTTACCATCGTTTTTTCTGAATTACACGCTTGCAGAAACTTCTTCTTTGAAGCGTTTTACAGCATTTTCAATTGTAACTTCATGACCGACTTCATTCAGTGTTTCACCAATTTTTTCGATTGCAGAAATGAGCATTGCTTCCGTTGTGTTACCCATATGCCCGATCCGGAATGCTTTACCACCCAAGTGTGCCAAGGCGCCCGCTACGATAACGCCTTTTTTCGCCAACACACTGCGGAATTCCGCGTCATTCAAACCTTCAGGATAGAGGATGCAGCTCAATGTTGATGCAGCAACATCTTCCTCGGCCAATGGCGTCATGCCAAATTCACGAAGTGCACCCCGGACTCCTCGTCCGAAAGCCGTATGTCTCGCATATCGTTTCTCCAATCCTTCTTCCATAACCAATTTCATGCCTTCATCATATGCATAGACAAGGTTCACTGGTGGTGTCGCAAAGTATTTTGAAGGGTCATGCATGATTGGAATCCAGTTTTGAATATCACAATAATACGCCGGAATATGTTCCATTTTTTCACGTGCATCCAAAGCGGTTTGATTGAAGGCAACAATCGCCAATCCAGGAGGAACGCCAATCGCCTTTTGTGAACCTGTTAGGACGACGTCAATCTTGTTCCCCGGACCTCCATATTCTTTGCTCATATCCTCTTCCATTGCAGCAGTCGCACAGACGCCATCCAAAATAACAAGCGCACCATGTTTCTTAACAATCGGAACGAGTGTCTCCAAATCGGCCGCTACTCCGGTTGACGTATCCGCATGAGTGATCGTTACCGCCTTGTATGTATTCTCCGACAACTTCTGTTCCACTTCTGCAGGTGACACCTGTTTTCCCCACTCGGCTTGAAGAACGTCCATCTCAATCCCGAATGCCTTCGCTAACTGAATGAATCGATCCCCGAAATATCCATGACTGACCACCAACAACCGCTCACCTGCAGCGACCGTATTGACAAGCGCCATTTCCATCCCGATCGTCCCTGATCCGGAAACGACGAACACCTCTCCATCCGTCTTGAACATCTCGCGCGTCCTCTCGATCGAACGCTTGTAAATTTCAACGAACCGCGGATCCGTATGCCCTCTCGTCTCACTTGACATTGCCTCGTAAATCGAGTCAATAACCGGAGTCGGTCCCGGTATCAAAAGCATTTCTTCATTACGCATATTGAAAACATCCTCCCTATAGTCATTTTTCTTCTCTAATTCCTTCATTCGATAAAGTACAATGAATACCCTCTTTATAATGGCATAAATGGTGGATCCTAATCAAAAAGCCCGTTTTCCATGTACAAACTACAATGGAAACGGGCTTCCTGTCACTCGATATGCTTACCTATGCAGCGCTCACATTCATATAGTAGAGACTCGACTTGCTCCACGATTTCGCAACCGCATTCCACGCAGTACTTTTTTGACTTTATCTGAGTTTCCATATTGAATCCCTCCTTTTTCAATCTAAAATTCCATATCCCGGAAGCGTCAAAAACTCTTCGAACTCCTCCTGCAATGTCAATTCAACAAATAACTCGCTCGCTTCTTTAAACTTGCCAAAGCGGAATTCCTTCTCCCCAATCGCTGCTTTCAACTTCTCCATTTCCTCTTCAAACACTTCATGGAATAAATCAACAGTGATTTTCCTTCCATCTATTAACTTTCCTTCAGGATGACGAATCCATTGCCACACTTGTGAACGGGATATCTCCGCGGTTGCAACATCTTCCATCAAATGGTTGATCGGCGCAGCTCCATTTCCGTTCAACCAGGAAGCGATATATTGAACCCCGACACTGCAATTCAAACGCAATCCTTCTTCGGTGATCGTCCCGGTTGGCACTTCGAGCAAGTCGTCCGCCACCACTTTCACATCTTCACGTTTCCGGTGAACTTGATTCGGACCTTCCATCTTCTCATCGAACTCTTTCAGTGCCACAGCGACAAGTCCTGGGTGGGCAACCCACGTCCCGTCATGGCCATCCGTCACTTCCCTGCGTTTATCTTCAGCAACTTTCCGGAACGCTTCTTCATTTGCCTTGGGATTATTGCGGATCGGAATTTGCGCAGCCATCCCGCCAATCGCAAGTGCATTGCGCTTATGGCATGTTTGGATACAAAGCTGAGTATAAGCCCTCATGAAAGGCGATGTCATTGTTACCTGCCCTCGATCCGGTAACATGACATCCGGCTCGTTACGAAGTCTTTTAATGAAGCTGAATATATAATCCCAGCGGCCGCAATTCAGACCCGCTGCATGATCACGTAATTCATAAAGGATTTCATCCATTTCGAACGCAGCAGTAATCGTTTCGATCAAAACCGTAGCGCGTATCGTCCCGGCCGGAATTCCGATCCTTTCCTGTGCGAAGACGAACACTTCATTCCAAAATCTTGCCTCCAAATGGCTTTCAAGCTTAGGTAAATAAAAATATGGCGCCGTACCCCTTGCGATTAATTCCTTCGCATTATGGAAAAAGTAGAGCCCGAAATCGAAAAGCCCACCCGCCATCGGCTCACCGTCAATCAAAATATGCTTTTCATCCAAATGGAGCCCACGTGCCCTCACCATTAAAACGGCTGTTTCATCATTCAATGAATACTTTTTTCCATTCGACACCTGTTCGAACTCAATTGTCCGCCTTACAGCATCTTTCAGATTGACCTGCCCATTGATCATATTCGACCAAGTCGGCGAAGTCGCATCCTCGAAGTCCGCCATGAACGTCTTTGCACCCGAATTCAGCGCATTGATAATCATTTTACGGTCAACCGGTCCTGTGATCTCGACTCTCCGATCCTGCAAGTCGTTGGGAATGGGGGCAACCGTCCAATCCCCCTCCCGGATATGCTTCGTTTCCTCAAGGAAATCAAGTTTTTGCCCCTTATCAAGGAGCTCTTGGCGTTTTTCCCGTATTTCAAGCAATTCTTTTCGTCTTCCATTGAACGAATCATGCAGGCTGTAGAGGAATTCAAGTGCTTCCGGGGTCAGGATTTCTTCCGTTCCCGCGGTCATTTCACCAATAACATCCATATTGAAACGAATTTGTTCAGCAGTCAGTTCAACCATCCTTTCGTTTTTAAATTAAACAATTATTTAAATAAACTGCGCTGCTTCCGTTGAACCTTTCATCGCAGTTGTAGACGAGGTTCCGCCTGAAATAACTTGAGCCACTTCGTCAAAATATCCAGTACCGACTTCGCGCTGATGGCGAGTTGCCGTGTATCCCTTCGATTCATTCGCGAATTCCGCCTCTTGCAACTTCGAATAAGCCGCCATTCCGTGGTCCTTATAGCTATGCGCTAACTCGAACATACTGTGGTTCAGTGAATGGAATCCTGCCAATGTGACAAATTGGAATTTGTATCCCATCGCACCTAACTCGCGCTGAAATTTCTCGATTGTTTCATCATCAAGGTTGGCTTTCCAATTGAATGAAGGAGAGCAATTGTAAGCAAGCATTTTGTTAGGGAACTTTTCATGAATTGCATCCGCAAACCGCTTCGCTTCGTCAAGATCAGGCGTTGATGTTTCACACCAGATAAGATCTGCATAAGGTGCATATGCAAGACCACGGGCAATCGCCTGATCGATGCCTGCTTTCGTTCGGAAAAATCCTTCCGGCGTGCGCTCACCCGTAATGAATTCATGATCTCTTTCATCGATATCGCTTGTAATCAGATCCGCAGCATCCGCATCCGTCCGCGCAATGATTACGGTCGGCACGCCTAAGACATCAGCAGCAAGCCTTGCGGATATCAAATTTCGAACAGCGTTTTGCGTCGGCAGCAAAACTTTTCCTCCAAGATGACCACATTTCTTTTCGGATGCAAGCTGATCTTCAAAATGGACACCCGCTGCCCCAGCCTCAATCATCGCCTTCATTAATTCGAACACATTCAAAGGACCGCCGAATCCGGCCTCCGCGTCGGCGACAATCGGGGCAAACCAATCAAACCCGTCTTCTCTTCCTTCCACATGATCGATTTGATCCGCGCGCTGCAATGCCTGATTGATGCGCTTAACAACATTCGGCACACTATTTACCGGATACAAGCTTTGGTCCGGGTACATCTGCCCCGCCAAATTCGCATCGGCAGCAACTTGCCAACCGCTCAAGTAAATCGCCTGAAGACCAGCCTTCACTTGCTGGACTGCTTGATTGCCGGTTAGTGCCCCCAATGCATTGATGAAATTCTCTTCATGCAGCGATTTCCAAAGTCGCTCTGCGCCTTTTTTCGCCAATGTGTGTTCAATCTGGATGGAACCACGGAGCTTGACGACCTCTTCAGCTGTATACCCCCGCTCGATTCCCGCCCATCTTTCATCCTCACGCCAGTTTTTCTCCAACTGCTTTACCTGTTCAATTCGATTCATGAATGAATTCCACCCTTTCGATGAGTTGTCGGTTCATCTGTTATATAGTAATGTATTTGGCGTTTTGTTGTTATGGCACAGTAGGAAAGTAGCAATTCAAGTTGTGGAAGTGCCCGGTGGGGGTTCTATGGGAAGTGGGCCGTTTTTGGGAGCAAAAAAAACCATAAACGAAATCATCCCTTCGATTTCGTCTACGGTTTTATTATCAGGCATGCTGTTTTTCATACTCCGCAATTTGTGCTTCGTACTGGAAGGTTAGGGAGATTTCGTCCCAGCCATTCAACAACATTTGTTTATAATACGGGTCGATTTCAAATGAATAGGTTTTACCATCATCACCTGTAACAGTCTGTTGCTCAAGATTAATTTCCAAACTATATGGTGCTGCCTTTCCTTTTGCCAATAACTCTTCGATTTCATCCACCTCAAGACGGACAGGAAGTAGACCGTTTTTGAAGCAGTTGTTATGGAAAATATCCGCAAATGACGGTGCGATAACAACTTGGAATCCGTAATCTAAAATAGCCCATGGCGCATGCTCCCTTGAAGAACCGCAGCCGAAATTCTCTTGAGCGACAAGGATTTTGGAGTCCTTGAATCGCTCATCGTTTAAAACAAAGTCTTTATTTTCTGTGCCATCCGCATTGATTCTCCAATGATAGAAGAGATATTTTCCGAAGCCGGTCCGTTCAATCCGCTTTAGGAATTCCTTCGAGATGATCTGGTCAGTATCGACATTCTTCCGGTCAAGAGGAGTCATGACGCTTTGTACTTCATTAATCGGTTTCATCGTCTCATCCTTTCTTCATCATACATGCGCGAACTTCATTGTCCGTACATCCGTGAACCGACCTGTAATCGCGGCAGCGGCTGCCATTGCAGGGCTCATCAAATGTGTCCGTGATCCCGCGCCTTGTCTGCCTTCGAAATTACGATTCGATGTTGACGCACATCTTTCTCCTGCTGGGACGACATCATCGTTCATCGCGAGACACATGCTGCAGCCTGATTCGCGCCACTCGAAGCCCGCTTCAAGGAAAACTTTATCCAAACCTTCCTCTTCCGCCTGCCTTTTCACTGTTCGTGACCCTGGAACGACGATTGCTGTGACATTCGGATGCACTTTTTGTCCTGCAGTCACTTCAGCAGCATTCCTTAAATCGCTTAGTCTGGCGTTGGTACAGGATCCGATGAAAACATGTTGGATTTCGATTGAAGACAGTGGGGTCCCTTGTTCAAGTCCCATATAAGTAAGTGCTTTTTTCAAAGCCTCTTTATCGGATTCATTCTCAAAATCCGAGACTTTTGGAACTGTGTCGCTGATGCCAGATCCCATGGATGGGTTCGTTCCCCATGTGACGAATGGTTCGATTTTCTCTGCATCGATTTCAAGGACAGTGTCGTAAACTGCGCCCTCATCAGTAGCTAAGGCGAGCCATTTTTCCGTTGCTTCCTCGAATGCAGCGCCTTCCGGGACATTTCGGCGGCCACGTAAATAGTCGATCGTCGTTTCATCCGGGCTGATCAAACCTGCCTTTGCCCCCGCTTCGATGGACATATTGCAAATTGTCATCCGCTCCTCCATCGTCATCGAACGGATCGCTTCACCTGTGTATTCAACGATATGGCCAGTTCCGACATCAATTCCGAATTTCGCGATGATCGCAAGGATTACATCTTTCGCCGTTACGCCAAATCCTAACTCTCCCGTAATGCGGATTTCCATCGTTTTCGGCTTTGATTGCCATAAAGTCTGTGTCGAAAGGACATGCTCAACCTCACTCGTACCGATACCGAACGCAATCGCACCGAATGCCCCATGCGTTGACGTATGGCTATCCCCGCAGACAATCGTCTTTCCGGGTTGTGTCAATCCAAGCTCTGGGCCGATAATATGAACAATTCCTTGGTCGGGGTGCTCCATATCCGCAAGTGGGATGCCGAATTCCGCACAGTTTTTTTCCAAAGTAGTGATCTGTTTTTTAGCGATTGGATCGTTGATTACCGGCAAATTTCGTGTCGGTACATTATGGTCCATCGTTGCGAAACAGAGGTCGGGGCGACGAACTTTCCGTCCCGCAAGCCGTAATCCTTCAAATGCCTGGGGAGAAGTCACTTCATGCAATAAATGAAGGTCAATGTACAGTAAATCCGGCTTCCCCTGTTCTTCATAGACGATATGCCGTTCCCAAATCTTTCCAATGATTGTTTTCGCCATTGCGCTTCTCCTTCCATGATTTAATTACACATAAGAAAACATGATGCTATTTGAAACGAACTGAAGATCCAATTCGCCAATGACTTTTTCCGTCCATTCATTTGTCGAATGGACCCGGTCAAGATTGCCCGATAGATCCGCTGTGAAATGTCCGTCTTCAAACACCGTGTTGACCGCTTTCTCAATTGCGGCCGCCTCCGCCTCCATGCCGAATGAATAGCGAAGCATCATCGCAGCTGACAAAATTGCCGCTGCCGGATTCGCAACTCCTTTTCCGGCTACATCCGGGGCAGATCCATGTACAGGTTCGTACAGGCCAAAGCCATCTGAACGAACACTTGCGGAAGGCAATAAACCAAGAGATCCAGTGATGACGGAAGCTTCATCACTCAAAATATCCCCAAACATATTTTCAGTGACGACAACATCGAAAGCAGCTGGATTTGTTATTAATTTCATCGCTGCGGAGTCAACTAACTGATGCTCGACTTCGATATCGGGGTAACTTTTTCGTTTTTCCTCAACGACTTCCCGCCAAAGCTTGCTGGATTCAAGCACATTCGCCTTATCGACGGATGTCACTTTCCCTTTCCGCAAGCGGGCAAGTTCAAATGCCTTTTCGACGATCCGCTCGATTTCCTCACGCGTATAGACGAGTGTATCGACAGCAGATGTATCAGTCTTTCGGCTCGGTTGCCCGAAATAAATGCCGCCTGTCAATTCGCGGACAATCATCATGTCAACGTCCCGAACGATTTCTTCTTTTAAAGGAGATGCATGAAGTAAGGAAGGGACAGCTTTTATAGGTCTAAGGTTTGCGAATAAATCAAAATGCTTTCTGATTGCAAGCAGCCCTTTTTCCGGCCGCAATTCGGATGGATTCTGATCCCATTTGGGTCCACCGACTGCCCCTAAGAGGACTGCATCACTTGATTCGCAGAGAGCGATTGTCTCTTCAGGCAGCGGATTGTTGAACTTGTCGATCGCTTCCCCACCGATTGAACCATAGTTGAAATGGAATGTATGGTTGAACCTTCTTGCAATTACCTCAAGTACTCTTACTGCAGCCTCAGTCACTTCCGGTCCGATTCCATCACCTTGTAATACAGCCACTCTTTTTTCCATAGTACTTCTCCTCCTCGTTGTAATTAAGTTAAATATTCAGTCTCGAAGATGTATAAGATACTGCTCACTGTCCTACCATTTCCTTAACCCTAACCTGCGTCTGATCCTTCACTAACTTCCGATTGATCGCATTCAAGTATGCCTTAGCCGATGCTTCCAACACGTCTTGTGATATATCGCGTCCCGTGAATGTTTCCCCATTAAATCGTAAGTTGACGACTGCTTCTCCAAGTGCATCACGGCCTTTACCAATGGAAGTTACCCGATAATCCAATATATTGACATGCCCTTTGACAAGAAGTTCCAGCGCGTTGAAGATCGCTTCGACGGATCCAGCTCCGGTTGTTGCAACGACGACATTCTCTCCAGACGGCACGTTTGCGGCGACTGTTGCTGTCGGTACATTGGAAGTTCCGTATTGTACTTGCACATTCGTCAATTCGTAGATAGATGCATCCGAGTTTTCAATTTGCTTACCAGTAAAAAGGACAAATAGATCGTCTTCTGTGATTTCCTTTTTGCGGTCGGCCAACTTCTTGAACTCTGCAAAAGCTTCATTCAACTGCTGATCGTTCAGCTCAAAGCCCATCGTTATTGCACGGTCCTTGAATGCATGGCGTCCTGAATGTTTGCCAAGAGCAAGAGGCGCTGTCGTTTCACCGATCAGTTCCGGAGTGATGATTTCATACGTCTCCCGATTTTTCAGCATGCCGTCCTGATGGATGCCCGATTCATGCGCGAAGGCATTTTTTCCGACAACTGCCTTATTCGGCTGGATGACGACGCCGGTCAATTGACTGACCAATTGGCTTGTGCGTTTGATTTCTTGAAGATTGACACCTGTTTCAACACCATAGAAATCCTTGCGTATATGGAGAGCGACAGCAATTTCTTCAAGCGCGGCATTTCCTGCCCGTTCACCGATCCCGTTAATCGTACCTTCAACTTGGTCGGCGCCATTTTCTATTGCTGCAATCGAGTTTACGACTGCCATTCCTAAGTCGTTATGGCAATGTGTCGATAGTTTCACACGATTGATACCCGTCACATTCTCTTTTAGGAATTTGAATAAAGCACCATATTCCTGCGGAGTCGCATAACCAACTGTATCCGGGATATTAATCGTCGTTGCACCAGCCTTGATCACTTGATTGATAATGCGGACCAGGAATTCCGGGTCTGAACGGAATGCGTCTTCTGCTGACCATTGAACGAGCGGAAAGAATTTTCTCGCGTATTTAACAGCTTCAACTGCGATGTCTACAACCTGATCGGGAGTTTTTTGCAATTTGTATTCCATATGGATCGGCGATGTTGCCAAAAAGACATGAAGATGGGGTTGTTGACCGCCTTTTAACGCTTCCCACGCTGTATCGATGTCACTTTTCATCGCTCGGGCAAGGCCTGTCACTGTTGAGTTTTTCACTGTATTGGCAATTCGTTGTACAGCTTCGAAATCACCAGGCGATGAAGCAGGAAACCCTGCTTCAATCACCGTTGCGCCAAACCGTTCAAGTTGACGGGCAATTTCCATCTTTTCAGCCGTGTTCAGATTAATGCCAGCTGACTGTTCACCGTCACGTAGTGTCGTATCAAAGATGTCAATTTTGCGCACTTCCCACCACTTCCTTCTGTTTTGTTTTTGCACCTTCATTCACGAACGGCATCATCGCGCGAAGCTTTGCGCCGACTTCTTCGATTTGATGTTTTGCTTCCGATTCTTCATATGCATTGAAGTTCGGACGGCCGTTTTCATTTTCCTCAATCCAACCTTTTGCAAATTTGCCTTCCTGGATATCTGTCAAAATGTCTTTCATACGGGCCTTCGTATCAGCATCGACTACGCGTGGGCCTGAAACGAAATCTCCCCACTCTGCTGTGTCGGAAATAGAGTAGCGCATTCCTGACATGCCACCTTCGTACATCAAATCTACGATCAGTTTCAATTCATGCATCGTTTCGAAGTATGCAAGTTCCGGCTGGTAGCCCGCTTCCACCAATGTTTCGAATCCAGCTTTGACAAGTGATGTCAAGCCGCCGCATAGTACTGCTTGCTCCCCGAAAAGATCTGTTTCAGTTTCTTCTTTGAATGAAGTTTCAAGTACCCCGGCTCGCGCTGACCCAATTCCCTTAGCGTAAGCAAGTGCAACGTCCTTTGCTTGACCGGATACATCTTGATGGACTGCGAACAATGCCGGTACGCCAGCGCCTGCTTCATACGTTCTGCGTACAAGATGACCAGGTCCTTTCGGTGCTACAAGGAATACGTCAACATCAGCTGGAGGCACGATCTGGCTGAAGTGGACGTTGAATCCGTGTGCGAAAACGAGAGATTTACCTGCTTTAAGTGCTGGTTGGATTTCTTCTTCGTAAACTTTTTTCTGTCTTTCGTCTGGAAGCAGGACCATGATGATGTCCGCTTGTTCAGCAGCTTCGCGTACTGTTTTCACTTCAAGGCCGTCTTCTTTTGCTTGGTCGAATGATTTTCCCGGGCGGACGCCGACGACTACGTTGAATCCTGTGTCTTTTAAGTTTTGTGCGTGTGCGTGGCCTTGTGAACCGTATCCGACCACTGCGATTGTTTTACCTTCTAATAGTCCTTCATTGATATCCTGGTTGTAATACATTTTAGCCATTGTAAATTCCTCCTTGGGTTTTTAGGTTTATATTTTTTATTTCAATATCGATAACTGAGGTGAGTTCACTTTCTGTATTTCACGGGTGAATGCTGTTGCTCCGGTTCTTGATAATTCTTTGATTCCATAAGGTTTTACAAGATCAATGAACGCTTCAATCTTCTCGGGTGCGCCGATCACTTGGTAGGTGACGACGTTTTTACTTGAATCGATGACCGTTGCGCGGAACGGTTCGACGATGCTGCTAATTTCGCTTCGTGCTTGCGGTGGAGAGACGACTTTCACTAATGCAAGTTCACGCATGACAATCGCTTTCTCGGTAATGTCATTCACTTTGAGGACATCAATCTGCTTTTGGAGCTGTTTAACCAATTGCTCGATTTTCTGTTCGTCTTCCACATGCACAATGAATGTCATTTTTGACATACCGGGCTGTTCAGTGTGTCCGACAGTAATGCTTTCGATATTGAATTGCCGCTTCATCAGCAATCCCGTCACCCGGTTTAACACCCCGCTTTGATTAATAACGGTAACGGTTATGACTCTTCTCATGCACGTTTCACCCCGATCATTTCATTAATTCCTTTTCCTGGCGCCACCATTGGATAGACGTTTTCTAACATTTTCACCCGGCAATCGATGAGCACCGGTTCATCCGATAGAAGGGCCTCCCTGAAAATCCTTTCAGCATCCCCTTTCTTCGAAACCCGGTAGCCTTTTATGTCATACGCCTCGGCAAGCTTGACGAAATCCGGCTGGACAGGCATCAATGACTGTGAATAACGTTCTTCGTAAAACGTTTGTTGCCACTGGCGCACCATGCCTAATGCTCCGTTGTTCAAGATGACGACTTTTACCGGAATCCTCATTTCCTGTAAGAGCGATAACTCCTGCGCCGTCATCTGGAATCCTCCATCCCCTACGATTGCAACGACTCGCGCTTCAGGCTTCGCAATTTGTGCACCAATCGCTGCTGGGAATCCGAAGCCCATCGTTCCAAGACCTCCGGAAGTTACCCAATGATCCGGGTTGTTCAGTGAGTAATACTGTGCCGCCCACATTTGGTGCTGTCCGACGTCCGTCGTGACGATCGCATTGCCTTCCGTTATGCGATGAACCATTTGGATTGCTTCTTGCGGAAGAAGTTCATGCTCATCCACGTTGTACCAGAGTGGCGCTTCCTCTGTTAGATCGTTTAAATAAGACAACCATTCATCAGTATCAGGGGCTTTGATTTCCTGAACAAGCAATGCCTTCAAAGCTTCTTTCGAGTCCGCCACTATCGGAATTTCCGTGGGGACGTTTTTGCCGATTTCAGCAGGATCAATGTCGATGTGGATGACTTTTGCATTCGGAGCAAATGAATTCAGATTGCCGGTTAACCGGTCATCGAATCGCGCCCCAATATTGATGAGCACATCACATTCGCTGATTGCCATATTCGCTGTATACGTCCCGTGCATGCCTGCCATACCTATGAACAGCTCATGGTCCCCTGCGATTCCGCCTAATCCTAACAATGTATTCGTCACGGGAATGCGATTCGCCTCAACGAACGTCTTCAATTCTTCCATCGCCTGGCCGTGCAGCACTCCCGCACCTGCCAAGACAAGTGGTTTTTTTGCTGTCGCAATCGCCTCTGCTGCTTTTTGTATTTGTAAGTAATTCGGAGTTGTCGTCGGTTGGTAGCCCGGCAGATTCACTTCAGCGTTTACGTCCGCAGCTACAAACATCGCCGTTGAAATATCTTTCGGAATATCAACAACGACTGGACCTCGACGACCCGTTGAAGCGATATGGAACGCCTCTTTAATGATCCTTGGCAAATCCGCCGCGTCCCGCACTTGGTAGTTATGCTTCGTGATTGGCTGGGTGATGCCGACGATATCCGCTTCCTGGAATGCGTCGGTGCCAATGACCGTGCTTGCCACCTGCCCCGTGAAAACAACAAGTGGCAACGAATCCATCATTGCATCCGTAATGCCTGTCACGAGGTTCGTCGCCCCCGGGCCCGATGTCGCAATGACGACCCCCGGCTTGCCGGACACTCGAGCATACCCTTCTGCCGCATGGATGGCTCCCTGTTCGTGACGGGCAAGCACATGGGGAATCGGATCTTTGTATAATGCGTCGTATATCGGCAGGACAGCACCCCCTGGGTAACCGAAAATGACTTCGACCCCCTGCTCCTTCAACCCTTGAATTAAAACGGCCGACCCATCCATCGGTCGACTATTTTGTTGCTGCTCCAGAGGCTCATGGGCCCTCTCCATAACTGCTGCTTGCTTCATTTTAGTTTCCGTTTGAACTTCCGCACCCATCAACAAACTCCTCCTTGCTATTCTCATTGATTAAAAATAAAAAAAGCCTTTTCTCCCCACACAAAGAAATCCTATCTTCATGTAAGGGATGAAAAAACTTTTCATGGTACCACCCTTGTTCGCAGCAATCGCCGCCTCGCGAATGGACAAAAAACTGTCCATTCATTGATAACGGGCTCACTTTTACATAAGCCCGGGATTGCCTACTTGGATTTTCCTTTCAGCAACCCACTCCAGGGAGATGTCGCGGATAGTTGCATTGCCGGCTTCCAGCACGACCGGCTCTCTGTGAATGCAAGGTTCTATCAACTTTTACCCCATCATCGATTTTCATTATATTTTCATTACGCCACCAGTGCTTGCTGACGTAACAAGTTTTGAATATCTTGCTAAATATCCTTTTTTGATTTTCGGTTCGAATGGCTGCAATTTACTTCTGCGCTCTGCCAAAACTTCGTCTGCAACCTTCAGTTCAATTGTCCTATTTTTTAAATCAATGGAGATAATATCTCCATCTTCCACCAAAGCAATCGGACCGCCTTCTGCCGCTTCCGGTGATATATGCCCGATGGATATCCCACGGGATGCGCCTGAGAACCGGCCATCAGTAATGAGAGCCACTTTCGTTCCCAAACCTCTTCCTTGGATCGCTGAAGTCGGAGCTAACATTTCCGGCATACCGGGCCCGCCTTTCGGACCTTCATATCGGATGACGACGACATGGCCTTCGCGGACATTGCCGTTATCGATGTTCTCCTGCGCAGCCTCCTGAGACTCAAAGACAATCGCTTCACCAGTGAATTCCTTGATGGATGGATCGACTGCCCCAACTTTGATGACTCCGCCTTCAGGAGCGATATTTCCGAATAATACGGATAAACCGCCAACTGGACTATATGGATTATCTTTCGTCCGTATCACTTGATCGTTCGTAATATGATAATCCTGGACGTCCTCTCTCATCGTTTTTCCTGTAATCGTAATTCGATCCGGATGGATGGCGTTAGGTATTTTTGTTAGTTCATTGATGATGGCACTGACGCCGCCTGCTTTGAAAATATCATCCATCGATATATCGGACGCAGGCATGATTTTCGCTAAATACGGTACGCGCTCTGCAACTTTATTAATGTCTTGAACGCTGTATTCGATTTCCGCTTCATGTGCAATCGCCAATGTATGTAGAACCGTATTCGTCGATCCGCCCATCGCCATATCAAGCGCGAATGCATCGTCGATTGCTTCCTTCGTGATGATGTCACGCGGTTTGACATCCTCTTTCACCATGCGGATCAAGTTCTTTGCCGCTTCCTTGATGAGCTTATGGCGCTCATCCGAAGTGGCGACAATCGTTCCGTTGCCTGGTAAAGCCATGCCTAACATTTCCATCAGGCAGTTCATGGAGTTTGCCGTGAACATTCCCGAGCACGATCCGCAAGTCGGGCATGCATTGTTTTCAATATCAAGGAGTTCCTCTGCAGTCATCTTGCCGGATTTATATGCTCCGACACCTTCGAACACCGACGTAAGAGATAGCTGTGCTCCCGTTGAGGAAACTCCCGCTTCCATTGGTCCTCCCGAAACAAATACGGAAGGGACATTGGTGCGTACCGCGGCCATAAGCATTCCCGGTGTGATTTTGTCACAGTTCGGAATGTAGAATACCCCATCGAACCAGTGTGCATTGATGACAGTCTCTGCTGAATCAGCGATTAGTTCACGGCTCGGAAGTGAATAACGCATTCCGATATGCCCCATCGCGATTCCATCATCGACACCAATCGTATTGAATTCGAATGGTACACCGCCTGCTTCCCAAATCGCCTCTTTTACAATTTCAGCAAATTTATTCAAATGTTTATGTCCGGGAATAATATCAATATATGAATTACAGACACCTATGAAAGGTTTCTCCAAATCCCTTGTCTTCACACCGGTCGCGTATAGCAGACTTCGATGAGGGGCTCGGTCGATTCCTTTTTTAATCATGTCACTTCTCAAGGCAATCTCTCCTTGTCAATTCATCTATCAGCTCCAAATATTGTTGGAAGTGTGTGAAATAAATCACAAATCAAAATAGATTGTTGCTATCATATATCGGATAATTCTTAGAGTCAACCCTATTATTTCAAATAATTTATCAATTATGAATTATAATTAATTTTGTATCCGCTTACATCCTCAACAGTCTGCGGTTTGCTAAAAATATGTCTGTTTTGAAATATTTTTTCATTGTTAATTGGAGTTGCCTGATTTAACTCATCATTCATTGAATTTATCAATACGCCACCCGGCTTTTTTCACATAGACATAAGTGACAAGGAACTTTTTTGCCGTTCGAGTATCTCCAATAGGGACAGTCAATTCGAATGTCATTTTTCGACTCTTTGATTTCAACTCCCTCGCTGTGGCGATATCCCATTGCAAAAGTGAATCTTCATCCTCGACTGCATCCACTTCCATTTCCGGCTGTGCCAATTTCCCCTTATGTTTTATAATCCCATGGTCCCGGATGAACCGTTTTGCCTTTTTCTTCGTCACAACTTTCTGCATTTCCACTTTAAGCTTTTTCTTCGAATCCAAATATCCCGCCAAATAGTGGTACTCCGTGTTATTTTCATGCGTAAAGGCCGTATACTCGTTTTCCCTATACAAACCACCAGCACCTATAATGTTTTCAGCCTCCACCCATGCAGTCGCCAATTCCACAGCACTCTTAGGCGCTAACGCAGTTCGGTTTGAGTCCTTTCCACAAGCAGACAATATGATCAATAAAAACAAAATCGATGCAACACGTACACTTTTATTTACCAACATCAAACCCCCTTACTTGCTGATACTTTAACTTATGAGAACTTTCGAGATCAAATACGCCAATCTACTTGCACGAACTGAAAGTTGGATACTCAGGATTATGAGCACTAAACTTACTTGAATACTTCGGAAGTTGTATACTATTTCATAGGACTTTGGCTTTTATGCATAATAAATTGACCGACCCCCTAAAAACATTTCGACAAATTTCGCGCTTCATCTACCTGTGGATAACTTTGTCCACGTTATACACATTGGCACATGCGCTTTAACAGCTTTACAAACAAGTTAACCACAACTTATCCACTGACATCTGTGGATAAGAGAACGATTGTTCTAAAAATGAAAGTCTGATATTGTATACATACCGAATCTTTACTGTATGCTACAAAAAATCTTTTTATGAAGGAGTCTATGCAATGTCGAGAATGTCGGACGATTTACTGGTCGAAGCCTATAAACAAGCAATCGTACTGAATCTCTGTCCCGGGTTTATAAGATTATTGGAAAAGGAAATTCAACGCCGTTCATTACAACTTGACATAGAATCCTACCAAAGCATCATTAAGAGCTCATCCTTTCAATAAAAGGACAAGCTCTTTTTTTGATTAATTTACACCTTAACTCTCACAACATTCGGCCGATATACAGAATAAGGACTAAGTTTAATGGAGGTGTTATCGTTTGATTAAAAGAATCTTAAGTTCGTTACTCATCGTTTTCCTTTTAGGCAGTACGATGCAACCGGTGAATGCCGCAACTATTACTGAACAGAGCAGAATCATTTATGGAACTTTACAGTTTTTAGATAAAAACGGAAGGTATCTAACGTTAAAAAGAGATGATGGGAAACTGGAAAATTACTATTTCCAACGTCGAACACAGATTATTAACGATAAAGGGATAGCCGGCTTCAGCGCTCTAATAGAAGGAGATCGGCTTAGGCTGCAATTTCTTGAAACCGGTACCGCTCATATGGACAAGGTCGAAGTGTTAAATGGAGAAAAAGAAATCGAAGCGATCCGGAAGGGCAAAATCCACCAGTTAGATGCCTTATCTGGGAAAATTAAGCTTAGCGATAACAGCAAGTACACTCATTATTCGTGGGGCTTTCAGTCCTATTATAATAGGAACAGTACGTTTCAATTATCGAAAGATGCATTGGTCTATTACGGCGGGCAGTTAGTCGATAAATCCCAGTTCCGCTATTATTCAAAGTTCGATGCCTATTTCGTTACAACAATGAATTTTACGAACGAAACTGTTCAGCGCGTCATTATTAATCAAATCAGTGGAAAAGATCTTCAAGAGGAAATCACTTCGTTGAATCAACGGCAGCAATACATTGAATTAAAGTCTACAGGCAGAATTCTTTTCCACGAAGGTACTATTTTCATTCGGAATAATCGAATTGTCGATCCGATCAGCATTACAAAGGGCGATAAGGCATTCGTCACGACTGATACTATAGACGGAAAGTTATATGCAAGTATCGTTTATATTTCAAAATAAATTGGAAAAGGTGAGAAAAAGCATCCATGATGAATTCCAAATTAAAACAAATCGTACTGTTTTGTGTCGCATTCATTTCATTCATACTGCTTGCGGATCGTGTGGAGGCAAGGCCACCCGATTATAACGGCGGGGTTATGAATGAATATACATATGAAGAATACTTCTTTTTAGAGAGTTATCCAATTAAATTCAGCGGTAAGCCCGCGGTGACTGAACGTGTAGCCAAAGACAAAATCACTACGACCTATCGTTTCAACTTAACAAGTGAGCAAGGCGACAAATTGGTGCGAAATGTAGTATTCGAAACAACTTTGGACAATCATACGGATAAAGGACAAACTACCTCACAGACGATTGTAAAAAGCTATTCCGAAAAGATAACCACTACAACAAAAACCGTTTTCACGTTGGATGATTTTCAATTCACCCAGTCGACATTAATCGACAATCGGGCTGCATCTGACTTTTATTCTGGTGATTTAATTGCCACAAAAAGATATATAGTGACACGGCCATTGATCCCATTGGCTAAAGATGAGCTGATAATCGTTAATATGACCGGACGGAATGTTGGTTATGAAAACTTCTGGGGAGCAACTGAAACGCAAATCATCGATTACGAAATTACTGGCAATAACGGTACGACTTACGTGACAAGTAAAGTTTCAGACAGCAAAACGAAGAAGCTTGAATATCGACCACATGACCCGTCTTTATCCAGTTTCTCTGGTGGGCATATCATCGTTAGCAATTCCGACATGGTTGGCGAGTATACGTATTCATACCCGTATTATCTAAGGACCGGGACTTATCAGCTTGCCAAGCAAAATACGCCTACATTAGAGAGGTTGGTTGTCCCCAAGTTCCAAGACTTAAGGAATCATTGGGCGAAAGACTCCATTGAAAAACTTTATTCCGTCGGGGTATTTGATGAATCAACCGATAAATTCCTACCGGGTGCGATAATGACACGCTATCAATTCACAATCGGCGTGTTAAAAGCAGTCGACACACGGGTATTCGAAACACCAACTAAAAAAACAACTACCAAATCCATTTTCAAAGACGTTTCAGCGAAGGATAAAGGATATATGTACATCGAAAGCGCCGTCAATCAAGGGATCATCAACGGCTTCACACCCGAACTTTTCAAACCGGACGACCCATTAACAAGAGCACAAGCAGTGGCAGTTTTGGTCCGGGCATTGGGCATGGAAGGACGAGCACCGAATTACGGATACAGCAAGTTCGCCGACGACAGAAGCATTCCAGCTTGGGCAAAAAATAGCGCATACGTTGCCAATGAAATCGGTTTAGTTAACGGTGACGCCAATAACAATTTCAAGGCACAGCAAGCATTAACAAGAGCCGAAGCATCCGCCATGCTACAAAGATTCGTTGACTTCCTTGAAGATGACTTACAGAAGAACTATCGCGACGATGTACTGAATTTGAACTAAAACCTCCTCCAACAGGAGGTTTTTTTATTTAGATTGCTGATAGGATTATGGTACAATTCATGTATGAAAAAAATAGTAGCGTTTTTAATTATCGTCGGCATTCTCTTTATCTCTTCCGGTCAAACCTATGAACAACAATCACTCATCCCTACACTGAAAACATGGCTTCCAAACCAACCGATGTATTCTTTGCTTGATAAACTCCAGATCCCCTATTGGGGCAGAATCATTTCAATAGAAGAAAGGGGCTATTATCATTTTGTCGAATTTCTTCTTAGAAAAAGCGCACATTTCCTCATTTTCGGCTGCCTATCTATCGTAATCTATTGGATGCTGTCGAAACGAGTACGACGTATGCCCCGGTTTTTCCTATCACTTATATTTACTGCAATAGTAGCAGCGTTAGATGAATATCATCAATCCTTGACAGGCGGAAGGACCCCAACAATGCAAGATGTCTTTCTTGATGTATCAGGCGCATTTACGTTCCTCATTCTTGCTCAGATTATTATGATGATTAAAGGCAAATGGAAAAAACATCGGATGATAACTCCCTGAATAGGGGGTTATTTTTTCATTCACGCAAAAAAAGATCCCAAGAGGGCCTCTCCCTCTTGGAACCTTCTTAACTTCATTCATTCCCTCGCAGAAAGTCTTGCAATCAATTCCGCAAGCAAATTCGTCCTTTCCACTAATGACGGTATCTCTAAATACTCTTTCTCACTATGAGCGTCTCCACCTACGGGGCCTAACCCATCGATTGTCGGAATCCCCATCGCCGAAGTGAAGGATGCATCGGAGCCGCCGCCGGTTGACACATCAGTTATTTCAATCCCCGACTCAGCGCCCGTTTCCTTGATGATTTCCAACAACTCTATCGTTTGCTGATTTTTCACCATTGGGGGCCGGTTAATGCCGCCTTCAAGTGTAATTGAAGTTTTAGGAACGTCGGATGTGGAACAGATCTCCCTTATCTTGCCATCAATGATTTCAGCTTGTTCGGCAAATTTGATTCGCACATCGACATGTGCAGCAGCCGTTGGGGCAATCGTGTTTACAGATTCGCCGCCCTCGATGAGTCCGGCACTCACACTGATCCCCTCTTCATGATTAGCCAAGGCATGCAATTTAATGATTTTATGAGCCAACTCTTCGATTGCGCTGATGCCATTTTGCGGTTCAATGCCGGAGTGAGCAGCTTTACCCTTGACGTAAACGGAATAACGTCCTACTCCTCGCCGGGCGGTCACTAAAGAACCATCCTTCCGGGCAGGTTCCATAATTAACGCATATTTTTTCCCTTCGGCATACTTCTCGATTAACGGCCTTGATGTATCCGATCCAATTTCCTCGTCACCATTCAATACGATCTGCATGCTTTCAAGTGCTTGTGGATTTCCTTCCTTCAAAGCTTTCATCGCATACAAGAGCGCGACTTGACTTGCTTTCATATCAATAACTCCAGGTCCATACGCCAAATCTCCAACAATCGTGAATGGTCTATCTTTCGCTGTGCCCACACGGAAAACAGTATCCATATGCGCGACAGCTATGATGGATGGATTTTCACCATAGGTGATCACCAAGTTATTCCCATTATAGGACTCTTCATGAACTTCAACGGAAAATCCCATTTCCTCATAGAGCTCTTTCAATATCCCGCCGACTTCATCGATTCCTTCTTTATGAGATGAGCCAGAGTCTATATTTACAAGTCTTTCAAGTAATAATAGCATTTCATTTTTCTTCGTTTGCAAAAATTCCTTCACGATCTTCCATCCCTTCCCCGCCAAGCTGGACGCCAATTCTTTCATTAATTAAAGGAAAGTGGCAAGCCGTATAATGTCCATCTTCAAGCTCCATCAATTCTGGTTCAACAAGTTCGCATTTATCTTGCGCATACGGGCATCTCGTCCGAAATCTGCAACCGGATGGGATATCCACATTACTTGGAATATCGCCTTCCAAGATGATTCGTTCCCGTTCCCGAATGAATGGATCGGGAAGTGGGACGGCAGAAACAAGGCTCACTGTATACGGGTGCATCGGCCTTTCAAATAATTGATGTTTCGTAGTGATTTCTACAATTTTCCCTAAATACATAACAGCAATCCGATCACTGATGTATTTTACTGCAGGCAAACCATGTGCGATAAAAATTAAAGTGAGATTGTAGTCCTTCTGCAATTGAATAAGTAGATTTAGAATCTGTGCTTGAATCGAAACATCTAACGCTGATACAGGTTCATCGCAAATGATTAATTTCGGACGGAGTGCAATCGCGCGTGCTATTCCAATACGTTGTCGTTGACCGCCACTAAATTCATGTGGGAATCGTTTCCCATAGGATCGATCAAGACCAACTGCATCCATAAGTTTAAATACTTCTTCCCGAATCTCCTTCCCGCTCATCTTCGTATGCGTCTTTAACGGTTCACCAATAATATCGACGACGCGCATACGCGGATTCAATGATGAAAATGGATCTTGGAAGATCATTTGAATATCGGCACGCGATTTTCGGACTTCCTCTTTTGTAAGGGAATCCATATCTTTACCATTAAATACGATTGTGCCTTCAGTCTTATCAAGCAAATTAATTAAAAGATTACCAGTAGTGGATTTTCCACATCCCGACTCGCCGACAATCCCCAATGTTTCACCTTCAACAACACTGAAATCAATGCCATCCACTGCCTTAAGCAATTTCTTCTTCCCAATGCCTTCCGAAACTTCAAAATGCTTTTTTAACCCCTTCACCGTCAATAAAGTCCGAGATTCATTCAAGGATGACTCTGTAACCATTAAATAACAGCCTCCTTCTCCTCATACAACCAGCATCTTACTTTATGGTCGTAGCTCGTTTCATTCAAGGCCGGTTCATTCATCGTGCATACATCCATGGCAAATGGGCATCTTGGGTTGAATTTACATCCTTTCGGCATGTTTGTTGGTGTTGGCACCGTTCCTTTAATTGATTCCAATTCTTCTTCAATTTCATGGAATTTCGGAGTACTGTTCAACAATCCCTTCGTATAAGGATGTTTTGGGTTACTGAATAATGTGTAGACGTCAGTATATTCGACGACCTGACCTGCATACATCACGACAACTTTATCTGCCATCTCCGCAACCACGCCTAAATCATGGGTTATCAAAAGAATTGCAGTACTGTGCTCCTTGGCTAACTTCTTCATTAATTCTAAGATCTGCGCTTGAATCGTAACGTCCAAAGCAGTCGTTGGCTCATCGGCAATTAGCAACTTGGGATTGCAGGATAAAGCCATCGCAATCATGACGCGCTGTCTCATTCCGCCACTCAGCGTATGTGGATATGAATTGAAGACCTTTTCAGCCCGTGGAATCCCCACATGACGAAGCATTTCAACACTTTTGACTCTCGCAGTTTTTTTGTCCACCTTTTGATGGAGTTTAATCGACTCGGAAAGCTGGTTTCCTATTGTAAATAAAGGATTCAATGAAGTGAGGGGCTCTTGGAATATCATTGCAATTTCATTCCCTCTTAACTTCCGGTATTCCTTTTTCCCGATCTTAGTCAAATCGCTTCCTTCAAAAAGGATGCTTCCTTTCTCAACCTTTCCAGGTGCATCGATCAACCCCATAATCGAAAGTGAGGTGACGCTTTTTCCTGAACCAGACTCACCTACTATGGCAAGCGTCTCCCCCTCCTTCACTTCAAATGAAACCCCATTGACCGAAGGCACGATGCCATGTTCCGTTTTAAAATAGGTATGTAGATCCTCTACATTCAATACAGCCATCACAACACCCCCTTAACTTCTGCCTTGCGAACGTGGATCAAGAACATCACGCAGCCAATCGCCTAAGAATATGATTCCAAGAACAGTTACTGTAATTGCAACTCCCGGGAACGTCGCCAACCACCAACTTGTTGCAAGGTAGTCGCGTCCGTCACTCAGAATACCACCCCAAGAAACCGTTGGAGGCTGAACACCTAAACCTAAGAAACTTAGGGAGGCTTCCAAAATGATAGTTGTCGCAACACTTAACGTCGAGATGACGATGAATGAGGAAATTACATTCGGCAATACATGTCTGCTAATGATTGTGACATTACGAACGCCTAATGATTTTGCTGCACGAACAAACTCCCGTTCTTTTATCGACAGCGTTTCCCCTCTTACAATCCTCGCGTATGCGACCCAGTTCGTAACCCCTAAGACGACAATCAATGTCGGTACACTCGGCCCGAATACAGTTAAAAAGACGAGTGCAAATAGGATATTAGGAATGGAGAGGAATGAATCTACTATTCTCATCAATATCGTATCCAACCAGCCGCCGTAATAGCCTGAACTAAGTCCGACTACAATTCCGATTATGCCAGCCAATATAACTGAGGAAATTCCAACGAGTAAGGAAACTCTTGAACCATAAATAATCCGGCTTAATATATCCCGGCCAAGATTATCTGTTCCAAGAAAATATTCTTTTTCTCCCCCCTCTAACCATGAAGGGGGTTTTAACATTTTTGCGGGATTGATTGCCGCAGGATCGTGGGGCGCTAAGTGATTTGCAAAAGCCGCCACCAGACAGACAAAAAGGACAATAATAAACCCAACCGTACCTGTTTTACTATTTACTAAAGACTTCGTCCAACGGGTTAGTGCATTTGTCTTTTTAATTTTCACATCCGTGTGGCTATCCACTGTATGTGATTGAAGATTTGCAGACATGTCCTATGCCCCCTTAACTATACTTGATCCGTGGATCCAAGATTCTATAAATGATGTCCGCTAATAGATTCATCAAGATGACAAGTATAGCGATAATGAATACGCTTGCCTGGACGATTGCCATATCCCTTGTATTCACTGCCTGAATTAGAAGTTGACCAAGCCCCGGCCACGAAAAGACAGTCTCGGTAATCAATGCACCGCCTACCAAAGTCGAGGTTTGTAATGCAGTTATTGTCACAACCGGAATCAGTGAATTTCGAAACGCATGTTTATAGACAACGAAAAAATCCCGTAGCCCTTTACTTTTGGCGGTTCGAACATAATCCTGGCTCAAGATTTCCACCATACTTGAGCGGATCAGCCTTGTCATTTCGGCGGCAATCCCCGTTCCAAGCGTAATTGCCGGCAAAACAAGATGGGCCATTGTTCCCCTGCCCGATACCGGGAACCAGCCTAATGTAACCGAAAACAATAAAATCAACATAATTCCAAGCCAAAAGTTCGGCATCGCTTTACCGATTACCGCCCCACCAGTAGCAAGTAAATCCATCGACGTATTTTTCCTTGTTGCGGACCAAACACCAAGCGGGATTGCAATGATGATTGCGATGACCATCGACGCTGCCGCCAATTCCAATGTGGCAGGCAATCGTTCAAGCACAAGTGGCAATGCATCCGTATTGTATCTGAACGACCTTCCAAAATCTCCTTGAATTAACCCCAACATATATTTTCCGTATTGAACGATGAAAGGCTGGTCAAGACCAAGCGCCACAGTCAAGCGTTCAATATCCTCCTGGCTTGCATCTTCGGGCAACATAAGTGCAACAGGATTTCCCGCCACAAATACAAGCGAAAAGACAATAAATGAAATAATGATCAAAACAGGAATGAACTCAAGAATTCGTTTAAATAGAAATTTAATCATAGCGGCCTCCTATTTATGTAGTCTTTACTCTACCCGCCTACCCTTTCCTTGTATAAAGGATATGGGCCAGGAAATAACTCCCCGGCCCAATCAGGTTCTATTTCCGCTTGATTTTTGGTACGTAAATCATTTCATCCTGAGTTGGAGTGAAGACAATTCGATCACTTACACCTGTATTAATCGTTTCTTGGTAAAGTTGAACATGCGGAACATCTTCGGCAGCAATTTCTTCAATTCGTTGGATTTGCGCCTCACGTTCAGCTGAATTCATGTTAGAAGCTGAAGCTTTCAACAACTCTTCAATTTCATCATTCTTATAATCAGTCTCTCCCTCAAAACGCGCAGCACGGTACCAGTCAACCGAATATGCCCCGTCAAACATGGAATTACCTAAACCAAGAAGATATGCATCCTTATTTTTCTTAGCTGAGCGCATTTCTACAAAGTTACTCCATTCCATGAATTCGATATTCACTTTAATACCTGCTTGCGTAAGCATTCCTGCAATCATTTCAGTTACTTCAGCGTCCTGCAAATAGCGGCCGCGTGGAGAATGCAATGTCATTTCAAAACCATCAGGATAGCCAGCTTCAGCAAGAAGCGATTTTGCCTTCTCCAAATCATAGTTATACGTATTGTACAGCTTTGGATTATGACCGAAGTTTCCTGGACCAACCCTTGTTGTAGTCGGAATTCCGCCACCCTTTAAGGCAAACTCAGCCAAAGAACCATCATCAATTGCATAGTCAATTGCTTGGCGCACCCTGACATCGGACGTCGGATATCCCTCAGTAGAACGTAAAATCAACATGATCGTACGGTTGGATGTTTCTTTCTTCATGGAAGTGCCATCATTCTTATCGACACGATCCCAATCGCTTGGTGGAACGTTGACTGCAATGTCAACACCGCCAGTCAATAGTTCAGATACTCTCGTGGAGTTTTCAGGAATGACACGGAACACAACTTCATCCCACTCATCCTCTTTCCCCTCGTAATAATCTTCAAAAGGAACCATTACAATCCGATCATCCCGAACCCATTGCTTAAACTTGTATGGTCCTGTTCCTACCGGATTCGCAAGGAAATGATCCCATCCATTTTCTTCAATATACTTCTTCGGCAACATTCCAGAACCCAACCTTGATAATCTATGGAACAAGGATGGCTCCGGCGCATGAGTAACGATCTTAAACGTTAATTCATCAATAATATCAACTTGCTTAATTTGTTTATAGTTCGGGAATTCCTTCAACGTGTCGTCAGTGGCGACACGCTCAAGTGTGAACTTTACATCCTCGGAAGTCAGTGGGTCCCCATTATGGAATTTCACCCCAGGCTTTAATTTCATCTGTACAGTCAATTCATCCAATTGTTCAAATGTATCCACTAATTCAGGTTGAATGACGTTATTATCATCCCTTTTGAATAAGTAGTTGAACATATTATCATGTACCGCTTCTGTAGAAGTGTTATTGTGATTGTGAATATCAAAGCTGACGATATCCGAACCCATTGCAATCGTCAAAACCCGGTTCTCTTCACTTTTGCCAGTTGGTTTTTGAGTCTCATTGCCTTTATTTGGTGATGGTTGCTTGTCAGTGGCCTCTTTGCCGGTACAAGCCGTTAGGGCAAGAACGGCTAATAAGATTCCCATAACTAGTAGACTTTTAATCTTCATCTTTTTCCCCCTTATCAACACCCATTTTCCTCGTTGGGCGAATATTTATTCAAATTGTAACCGAACTATCAGAATTGTACAATACCCTTTCTCTGAATATAGTTAATTATTTTAATCAACTGATATCTAACACTGATTTTAAAATAAGGCCAGAGGATGTCACTCCCCGGGCCATTTTTATTACGAGGCTTTTCTTAAACTTTCCGTATTAAAGGTAGGCTCTGTAATCCGCTTCCCTTTGGAGTTGTAGAAGATGACTTTAGAAGCGTCTGCCCCTTTTACAAAATCGATCTTCTTAATGTTTTCAGCGCCTCTAATTTCGAGCGGATTAGAGCCTTCTACGATGACATGGCTCATTTCCGTCCCTTTCATATCGACGATCAAACCTTTTTTCTTAGGCTGTAGGATGACTGTATTCGTCTTAAATCCTTCACCTGTCAGCTCGGCATAGTCCCCTTTCAAGTACATGCCGTCCTTCAAAGACGATTGCGCGTCCATATAAACGGCTACATTTGGTTCCGCAATCATCACTTGCTTTTTATGATAATTAATGAGGTTATACACTTTCTTAATTGGAACCGGCTCCCAAACGACAGGGGCTTCGAATCCAATCTGTACCATGACTGGGTCATGATCGCTCGCACGGCCAGCCATGTCCGTGAAGTCTGCATTGATGTGCAGAATGTCGATTTCTGTTTGGTCCACCAGATTATTCGACACTAAAATATGATCTAACACTTGAGAGTTGCCTTGATAGACGTACGAATAACGGTCAGCTTTTTCGACATGATTGATCATATTCGTCATGATGCTGCCTTCATGGATTTTCAAAGGCTCCGCAAATTGGAAGTCATTGAAATCCCCAAGGGAAACGATATTCGCATCAGGATTATCCGTTTTGATTTCAGAAATAAAGTCATAAACAAGTTGCGCAATCTTTTTCCGTTGGACTTCACTGCCATAGATCGGCGGCTGAGTGGAACCGAATAATGGCGTATCACCGGTTTTAGAGTTCCAATGGTTCGCAATCACGACAATGGACTCCCCTTGGAAATCGAATTGCGCTGCCAACGGTTTCCGGCTGCTGTTGAATGCAGGGTCATTCGGCGAAATCCGTCCGGGATTAAGCGTCAATTTGCCATTTTCATATCCCACGGCCGTCGTTGCATCGCCATGCGGAATTCCTTCCGTCAATGAAACACGGGCAGGATTGTAAAGGAACCCGACACGGATATTCGCGTTTGGCTGTCCGCCGTCCTCGTTGTTCACCGGATCAATATTGACGTATTCATACTTAACACCGCCTGCATCGACAATCGCCTGGATTAGACGCTCATAACTTTGATTCGCCTTCGAATCACCTGCATCCGGGCCGTTATTGTCCTGGACTTCCGTTACGCCGATAATATCCGGGCTCTGCATATCGACTGCGAATGCTCTTGCCAGTTTTTTCGCTTTATCAATCGAAGTTGTTTTTGTATTGTTTGAGAAGTTCTCCAAGTTGTAGGAAGCGATAGTCAGCTTGTCCTCCGCTTTCACAATCGTCGTCTTCTCTGGAATTGCATCACCTTTCACATGCGCTTGCTGCATGTCATTCAAAGACGTATAGATCTTATAGTTTTGGAATGAATAGCCGACAACACCTGTAATCGGCCCTTCAAAACGGTCGCCAGTCGCGACTTCAAAATCACGGGCAGGTCCATTCGGCTCCAATCGGAACTGGACACGTTCTGCATTCTGATCGTCTTCCTTCAACAGGATGCCGCCATTTACTGTTTCCGTTGCCGCATTTTCGAACACCGTGACAAGATCACCGTGCTCCTGAGGTCCGACCGCTTTCACATTGCCGACTTGCACAAGCATCGCTTCACGGCTTTCCCAGAAATCTGCCGCATATTTCGTCGGATCGAATTCAATGAACTGATAACTTGCGATTTTATCTTGCGGCAGGTTCCTTTCATTAATAATGAAAGGAGTTGGAAGTGGAACGTTGCGTTCAAGAATTTTCACTTTGCCACCTTGGTCATCACGGACATTGATCTGTGTCGTTTTCAAGTCCGTTTCCTGGCGGTCCGCATACCCGTCAATCGCATACTCGCTTACTTTTCCAGTAACGGAAACTAAATCTCCAACGGAAAGATTCCATGCATCCCTTCCACTGTAAAGGACGATTGCTTCGGAGGTGTTCATATTGCCGTCACGCTTATCGTCCGGAGTTTGGATATGATAGTATGTCGAGCCGTTCAAAACATACTTGTATGTGACAATTCCTTCGACGCCTTTCACGGATTGACCGTTATAAGGAGATACATGCCCCTCCCCTTGGATATCATGGATTAACAAACTTTCTCCAGGCTCATCCGGATTTCCTGGTTCACCCGGTTCAGTACCATCCATTTCATGTGACCCTAAATAATCGAATGTGTCCTTCGGATAGACGCTCCATTCATCATTCCGATTAAATGCATCATTCGGAACCGAATCCCCGCTTGTAATTGCAGCCTTTCGAACGAGTGTGACATCCATACCCCAGTTGTTCCGTACCCCTACTTGTCCAAATGAATCGATTACCTTATCCTCTTTTTTAAGAACAAGCGCATCATCCCCGTTGAAATTGATGACGCTCATATTTTCAAGATTACCCTTGTCTTTAATTCCTGCAACTGCGTCGCGATGATACACGACAAATGTCTTATTTGGACCTAATGTCCCCGACAACGTCAGCTTTGAGGTCGCCACGGTCGCACCATTTGCGTAAAGCTCCAACGAATACTGACTTAAATCCACTGTCTGCCCTGTTCCGTTATAAAGCTCAACCGCCTTATTGAAACTGCTGCCTTCAATGTACTCTGAAATGAACAAATCGGACACAGCCGGCTCTGCCTTTGCAATCGCCGGTATTGAAGGCACTAACATACTTGCCACCAATCCAACCGCTAAAAAACTATTCAAACGCTTTCTCCATCTCTTACTTCGCATGGTACCATTCTCCTCTCATCCTTCGAAATTATGGTGCTGCGCGTCATAGATCGTAAGAAAACCGCTCCTTCCATTGACAGATTAATAGAATTGCATATTCATACTAACATTGCTTACACCCAATGACCATGCGACTTTTTGTAATATTTCGCTATTACTGCATATTGCTTTCGAAGTATTTTATTCCAATGGATGGGTGAGGTTAGTTGCAGAGAGAATTAAAAAAACACCCCCAATTGGGAGTGTTAATGTTTCAATCTATCCTATTTACACGACGACTAACTCTTCAATTTTTGCTGCTTTATTATCAACAATCTGTTGCACTTCAGTTCCATCCAATGTTTCTTTAAGGAATAAAACTTCGACCAACTCTTCAAACTGCGCAGTGTTTTCCTGGATGAGCGTTTCAGTTTTACGCAACGCTTCACCGAAAATCTGTTGCATTTTCATTTCTTTCTCGCCTTTATTGAACGTCAATGTAAAGCTGTCTTGGTATAGACCAGTGTCCACCATCCGCTCGATAATGTCTTTCGCTTGCTGCACATCACCGCTGACGCCGATGCTATGCTCACCAAGGTAAAGTCGTTCTGCAACTCCACCTGCCAGGATCATGCTTACTTGGTCCATCAATTCACTCGCAGTTTGTAAATGAAGTTCCTTCTGGATCGGGGCGACATATCCAAGCGCTTGTCCACGCGGGATGATTGTCGCTTTACGAACGGAACCCGGTTTCGTCAGAGCTGCAATAAGTGCGTGACCAGATTCATGGATTGCAACTCTTCTTTTCGTTTCGATATCATTCAATGCACGGGACGTACTACCAAGGATTGTGCGGTCAATCGCAAAATCAAGATCGCCCTTATCAATCTGCTGACGTCCATCCCGGACTGCACGTTTACTTGCCGTTTCAAACAAAGAACTAAGCTCCGCACCCGAAAATCCGGAAGTGCTTTCCGCCAATACATCAAGTGATGCATAAACTTCATCAGCAAGCAGACGGCCTTTCGTGTGAATATCGATGATCTCCCGGCGTCCGTTTGTATCTGGCAACGGCACATTAAATGTATAGTCGATACGACCTGGACGAAGGAATGCTTCATCTAACATATCTTTCCTGTTCGTTGCTGCGATGAAAAGAATCCCTTCATTGTCATTGCCACCGTCCAGTTGAACAAGCAGCTCCGTCAATGTTTTCTCCGATTCTTCCCCGCCATGCTCTTTACGTTTACCTGCCAGTGCATCGACTTCATCGATGAAAATGACGGCCGGGCGTTGCTTTCGTGCATTTTGGAATAAAGTTCTTACCCTGGATGCACCAACACCGACGAACAACTCTGTGAACGCGGACCCGCTTGACGAATAGAAAGTTGCTCCGATTTCATGAGCAATCGCTTGGGCAAGCAATGTTTTCCCTGTTCCAGGAGGTCCGTACAATAATAGCCCTTTTGGCGCCTGAATCCCTAATTGAGTTGCGCGCACTGGGTCTTTAATAATCGACAGAGTCTGGTGGATCTCGTCTTTCATTTCTTCAGGAAGTCCACCAATGTCTTCGAGCGTAATAGTTGGAAGTGGAGTCGCTTTAGACGCTCCATTCTTCATTGAAGAAATACCAGCACCCAACTTCCCTTTTTTATGAAGGATCAACAAAGTAAAGAAAGTTGCAATAATCAAACCACCGATAATCAAGCCGCTGTATTGGCTATTATCGACAAATTTATATGAAAGGTTATATTTTTCCACTAATTGTTCAGCTAACTGGCTTTGCGGACGGACTTGCGTAACGTACTTTGCATCTGCCGTTTGCAGATACAATGTACCATCAGCCTTCTCTTTTAAAGACAACTGCTGGCCATTTTGGGTTTGGATCGTCTTCTCGAACTCTGAAAACGAAACATTCATCCCTTTATTTGCACCCGAAACATACCATCCGACACTTGCTACAATCCCAATGGCTAAGACGACAAGGACGACAATCTTCGTTGCAAATTTCGAAATAGGCATTAGGCCATCCCCAACTCCTTCTGTAAGATGTTATTATTATATAATAAAAAACATATATTGAACAGGTGGAAATAATGACAATTTTATTTCGCTAACTTACTTGCTTGTAAGGTTTCTATTAATTTTACTGTTATGTAAAAAAATGTTTATGCAATGAAAATAGTATACTTTTTTATATAATAGAGTGGGTGCGGGGAGACTTGCCCGGTTTGCGGGGAAACTAAGGACTTGCGCCCGCATCAATTCCATGCTATAATAAATCGGTTAACAACGTAGTAACTTTATATTTGACATTTGGCATTCTACGTACTGTTTTTGAAGACACTTATTCACACTGGCGCGGCTAAAGGGTCGCAAGGACGCAAGAGTAGGTAGGGCTTGCGTTGCTTAAGGATAGAAGACATCCAGTGGAAAATGACCGCGGCACTGATCATTTTCAATCTAATTCGGATCACGGATTCATAAGATGAACACGAACTTCAACTAAAAAAGTTACTATAAATCAAAGGGTTGCTTCTCATAATGAGAGCAGCCCTTTTCCAATTTCTTTTTCTATATAAAAAAACGGTCGAATGGACTTATCGCCCACTCAACCGTTTCTCTTCCACTTTCATCGCCTCTATTTTTATCTTCCCTGTAGTTTTGCGGATAGTTTCTGTAATTCTTCTATGATCGTTTGCAGAAGCCATCATGTAGATAAGTTGAACCATTGTAACCCCTCCAATCCAGTGTTCATTACATAGTATGTGCTGAAAATAGAAAGGATACACATCGTTAAAATATAATTCTTTTCAGAAGTGGTCAATTATTTGGATGAATTAGATTACAAGAATAACCGGACTTTGTAACCCCGCTGTAATCTATTTGTAATTTAATTGCCCCCAACTTGTAATGTTTAATCTTTACAATTGGAAAGGTGATCAAATCAAAAGCGAAGGGCATTTGCCGCTTCGTACTATAAAAAATATAAAAAGCCATTAAGATCAGTGGTAGATAGGGGAAAGCATGAAGAAAGTTGCTTTATCGTTAATCGTAGCAGGTTCATTGGCATTTGGATTTACAACTGGAGATGCAGAAGCAAGTTCACCAGCATCCCAATCGGTATCAGTAAATAACGGCACGTACACAACAGCGTATAATGTAAATATCCGTTCCGGTGCAGGAACGAACAATAAAGTTGTTCTATTGGCGAAAAAAGGGACAAAAGTTTCGGTTGTTGGCCAGAAAAAAGTCGGAAAAGAAGTTTGGTATAATGTTAAGGTGAACGGCAAAACAGGCTGGGCGCTTAGCTCTTTATTAACAAAGAATGGGGCAACTACTAAAGTAGCTGCAAGCAATCCAACAGTCGTTCAAAAAGCGAAGTCATTGACTGGCATTCCTTACAAATTCGGTGGAACTACTACTAAAGGGTTCGACTGCAGTGGGTTTGTCCAATATGTTTATAAGCAATCCGGCAAATCGGTTGCCCGTGATACATTGGGGCAATTTGCACAATCCAAAAAAGTGAGCGACCCGAAACCAGGCGATTTGGTATTCTTCCAAAATACATACCGCAAAGGCATTTCACATGTGGGAATTTATGTCGGGAATAACAAATTCGTTCATGCAGGTGGTAAGCAATCACAAGTGGTAAGCTTGAGCAATAGTTATTGGAAATCAAAATTCCATAGTTTCAAACGTCTTTAATAACAAAACCGCCGGTACAGGATATGTACCGGCGGTTTTATTTTAGATGACTTTGAAATTCCTTCTGTTTCCATTATTGGCATATTCCCAAGTCCGCAGAAATTGGTTTGTTCGTGATCGACCTATTTCCATCAGTGCATCTTTTTGTTCGTCCTCCATATTGAACTGGGTTGCGCTGTACTGTTCAACAGGGATGAAAATGATGTCTTTTTCATGCTTTCGTGAAATATATCGTTCGTCATGTGCGTTTTTCATTGTCGAGAATAGTGCTTCAAACAAATTGAGTGCATTGGTAATTTCCTTTCCACCCATCTCATCACTGCTACTGCTCAGTTTCATACCGATGAGGGGACGTTCACGCTTCCCTTCGGCGTCATCGAAAATCCACATCGGGAAATTGCTGAGTACACCCCCATCCACCACAATCGTCTCACCAGATGGCGCCTTGAAACGTACTGGTTCGAAAAAAAATGGGATATTGCAACTCATCCGAAGTGCTTTCGCGATAGGAAACATCATAGGCTCAATGCCATAATGAACGAGATCGTCTGGAAGAACGATCATCTTCCCATGCGTTAAATCCGACGCAACCAATTTCAACGACCCCGGCGGCAAATCGGAAAACGTATAGAGCCCTTTTGCAGATAGCTTTTCGAAAAACCAATCCTCCAAAGCCTTTCCTTGATAAAGTCCCATGCGCTTATACAATCGCAACCATTTCAGAAAAGGTATTGGAATAATCGTTTTGCGTGGATCTAACAGAGTCTGCAAATCCTCCTCTTGCATCATAACCTCGATTTCCTGGCCAGAATACCCTGCTGCAATGAAACTTGCAATGATCGCACCGGCACTTGTTCCGGCCAATCGCTTAAAACAATACCCTTTCTCTTCCAAAACTTGATACGCACCGACTAAAGCAAATCCTTTCAACCCGCCACCAGCAAATACCCCATCTATTTCCACAGCATCCCTCCCATGGCGTTGTTATACTATAATCTTTGAAAAGGAAATGTAGAACCCGCCTGTTATATGTTGTTCAGATCCTGCACTTTACTCGTAACGAAAAATGTTTTCATATTTTCCAATACGGGTATTTGGTTAAGCATCACCGTAAGAAGGAGGCTATCTACATGAAAGAAAAGAAATTTGTAGGCATGTACCATAACGATTCGGAATTGATGTCGACAATAGACGAATTAAAATCTCAAGGCTTTGAAGGTGAGAACATTTACGTGGTTGCACAGGATGATAGTGATGTGAGAATGTTCCAAGGCATGAAATATGGGGATGTACAAACAACGCCAGAATCATGGTTCAATCGATTCATTGATTTCCTGACTGGCGAGGATCATGTTAGAAGCATGCTTCAAGAGGTCGGTGTTTCAGAGGGAGATATGGATAATTATTATACTCAAATTAAGAATGGCGGGAAACTGCTTTACGTTGACCAAGGAGAAGTGAATCTTTTTCATACAAATTCCGTTAGTCGCTTTGGACTATCGGATACCGGATCCGATCCTAATTTAGGTGCGAATCGGGTTTCAGATTACGAGTCCAATGAATTATATTATACTTCTGGGGCTTTCCAGGATTCCTCCTTGTACGAAGGGACTGACACGAATTTCGGACGAGTCGGTGGCGAAGCTTTCCGCGGCTATGAAGACAATGAGACCGAGAAAGATGGCGAAATCGATATACGGGAAGAATTCGTTGATGAACCTATAATGCGAAATAAACCGGATAATGAGTAGTCGTTGAATGAGGGAGCCCGCAAAGTCAGACATGCTTTGCGGGCTTATTTGTGCCCCGTCCGTTTAGGGTGAGACAGACACAATGAGGATGTGATGCTTTGGTAAGGGTGAATTTGTGAGCTCAATTCTATGAATTGCGAGTGCCTTGCCGATTTAGATGATTTTCAGACATTTTTACGACATTGCAGTATTAATTGACATTAACGCCATTAGGTTGAAGGGATTCAGTTGGCTGGATGCTATCTCTGCCCGTTTTTTCGTATTATTACAATTATGGGTTGCTTGTCCAGGGCAAGTCCATAAGAGCCAATAACAACAATTTGTTTCAACGTTTAGGTCGGCGGCAATGTCGACAGCAACTCGCAAATATGATCATTTTTATCATAGTCATGTTACTCATAGCTTGTTCACCCTATACCTACTAATAATCCCTACGAAAATAGGGATCTCTATACTGTATTACAGTGATCTTGTTTTGTTTAGGTTGCCGACACGGCAGTCCGGAAAATAATTTATTCTTTAAGAAGGAAAACGCATAAATGCCTCTAAGGACGCATAAATCCCACTAAAAGCTCATAAATCTTCCAAAAAGCGCATAAAAAATAGTTATGCGTATATTTACGGATTTATGCGTTTTCGGCCGGCTTTATGCGTGATTCCACGAATTTATGCGCTTTTGGAATAAAAAAGCAAGCCGCTCTATTAGCCTGCTTCCTCTTGCTTTATTTACGATCCTGATCTTCCAATTTCTTGATAATCTTCGCGTTATCAGCATCAATTCGCTCTAACATGCTTAGGATATCATCTAGGTCATCATACTGGTTCAGTGTGAATTCGCGCATTGACACCCGGTGATTTTGCAAGCTTTTCCGCAGACGGAAAACCGCCTCCCCTTGCTTGCCTAACTCTTCCCGTATCGTATCTTGCTTAACAGAATCCGACTGCAGTTTCTCATGGACCTCCCAAATTCGGTCTCGTAATTGAAAGTAACGATTTCGATGACTAATCTGTTGGCGGCTGACACTATCGAGAATTTTCCCACAGAGCTGCTCCAATCGATTGACGACAATGACAAGGTGCTCATTCGTTTCACGCTGTTCCTTCATGAATGCCAAATATGGATTCCAAACGAACCGGCTTTGATTCGACAAATAATCATCCACCCACCCGTTTAAATGAACTTTCGATTCTCCCAATTTCCAAACTCCTCTACTGGGTCTTCTTCCTATTGTATGTCGAATTATCTGTCAAGTGCACTTCCGGTCCTAAGTTAAAAATCGCTTCAGCCTACGTATTAATAACAGGCCGAATTCCAGCCAAATCCAACTGTAAATTTGTGAAAAAGCCAAAATGATAATGATTGTGGTCCAATTAAATGAAGAGACGCCCGGGCCGAATACAGGGAAACCAAGCACGTAAAGCGGGATGCAAATACCTATAAATAACGCTATGCCACCAACGAAGATTGCATTCAGTCGGTTAGACTGTGTACGTAATGCCCATCCCAATGCGATGCCTAACACACCTGTCGTGAATGGAAAAATGAATAATTCACTCGGTTGAATTAAAACCAATAGGAAGATTGTTAATAAATAAGACATACTTCCCCACCGAAAGGTAATGAGCGTTGCCATAAGCACCGGAGCGGTCGCAAGGGGGCTTATGAAAAATCCGACTCCCGGCAAAAAACCACCAGCCGATTGAAGAACCGCCGCAAGAGCAGACATCAGTGCTGCAAACATCATTTTTTCATTTATGGTCCACTTGAAATACATCGATCTATGAACAGCCCTTGGATAAAAGGGCATGGATTTAGATAACCGGAAAACCATTCCTCCTTTTTTCTTCATCTTACTACTATATTCCTTCCCAATAGGTACCTGTTACCCGATTATTGAATAGATTGGTAGAGGTATAAAAGGGAGGCATCGTGTTTTGATTAACCAAGAATTGATTACTAATTTGTCGTCGCGAAAGCTGAATCCTGATGATATTTTAGTTCCTGAGGGCTTTGAAATTGATGTATTTGCAACGGGTTTAACTACGCCGATCAACATAACGTTTACAGAAAATGGGGAAATGCTTGTCGCAGATTCAGGTATAGCGGATGGGAATGGAAAAGTGTTAAAACAGACGGAGAATGGCTTTTCGGTTATTGCAGATGGGTTTAATCCACCATTGACGGGGATTACCGTGTATCAAGGAAATATTTACGTGGCCCACAGACGGTTTGTTACGATGATTCTGCCCGACGGAACAAAAAAGGACATTATCTCTGGGCTGCCAAGCAATGGCGATCACCATAATAACCGCGTAGTGTTCGGCCGGGACGGAAAAATGTATTTCGGCCAAGGAACTGCAACAAATAGCGGAGTAGTCGGATTAGACAATGACTGGGTGAAAGATCATCCATTTTTCCATGATTACCCGGGCAGCGATGTTACATTAAATGGGGAAAACTTTACAACCACAACCTTTGTTGGAAATCATGAAGCCACGACGGGTGCTTATTCGCCTTTTGGAATCCCAAGCTATCCCGGGGAGAAGGTGAATGGCATCGTTCAAGCGAGCGGTAGCATTTTGCGTGCAAATCCTGACGGCTCGGATTTGGAACTTGTCGCATGGGGATTGCGGAACCCATTCAGAATCCATTTCGACAGTTTCGACCGGTTATTCTCCACAAACCATGGAATGGATGTTAGAGGCAGCCGCCCCGTCGCAAACTCCCCTGATGAGTTCCAATGGATCCGTCCCGGAATGTGGTATGGATTCCCTGATTTCACAGGTGGTCTTCCTCTCACAATGCCACAGTTCAAGCCAGAAAACGGGCCACAACCCGAATTCCTATTGGCGAAACATCCGATGCAACCACCTATGCCGGTCACCGTATTCGCTCCCCACTCCGCAACGATGGGTTTCAGCTTCAATGAAAAACCCGCATTCGGCCCAATCGGGGATGTGTATATTGCTGAGTTTGGCGCAGACGAACCGGTCACAACAGGAGGAGAACCACTTCCCATTGTCGGGCATCGAATTTCCCGCATTGATATGCGAACAGGAGAGATATTTCCTTTTGCAATCAACCGTACAGGACTCCCGGCCTCCTTATCGGACAGCGGTGGTTTCGAACGACCAATCGATGCTGTTTTCGGTACAGGAGATGTCCTATATGTAGCGGATTTCGGAGTATTTTCGGAAGTTTCAGTATTGCCTCGATCCGGCGTGATCTGGAGGATAAGAAAGACGATTTGAGTGAGGTCAGGATGAACAACATGTTACGGCGTTTCACAAGGTGAATGCGCCGTAGCAAAATCTAAGTTTAGTTTGCCCCATTCATAAAAATAAATCATTTTGTTTCCTTTTCCGTCAACAAGGGTATTTTCGAAAACAACGATGGACAAGGAGGTAGAACCATGAGAAAGACATTTATCGGCAGTTTTCCAAATCGAGATCGTTTAATTAATAAAATTCAAGAACTGATGGACGACGGCGTTGAAGAGCAGGATTTGTATGTCGTCATGAAAGATGAAAAAGCAGTGGATGAGCTAAGGCGGCATGCATTCGAAGCTGGCGCGGACTCCCCCTTCAATCTGTTCAATCGTTTCATGGGATTCCTTGCAGGCGAAAGAAACGTTCGCAGCATGCTTCACGATTCCGGATTCACGGATGGAGAGGCAAAAAAGTATTTCAATGCCATTCAGGAAGGTGCACTATTACTTTACATGAATGGAGTATTTGAAAAGGCGCGTAAAATTGAACGCCCGACAATTGAAAATGGCTATGAAGACTATGGACTGATCCCTTTGGATGAATCGGAAGTGGGGCTTGAAAATTGACTATGTAAAACACCCATGGAACAACTAACTCCATGGGTGCTTCATTTTTTAGTCCTTCAAATACCTCTCACGCCACTCTGCAATTTCCTTCTCCATAATCTGTTTCTCAAGCGTTTCATCCCACTGACCCGTCATCGTGTTCCAAACCCTCGCAAACAACCTGTCCTCGGCGGTCTGATGCAAACGGAACTCAAGACATGGAACCGATACCCTCTCCAATTCATTCACAGACAGTATGGCATGGACAACCTTTTGCGAATCACCTTCCGAAATTGTTATATCCAACTGATCAAGCGCCGCCCGCCATTCACTTTCCCTGATTTTATTTACATGACGGAATTCCGCAGCATAACGATATGTCTTCCCTTCGTCATCCCCGGGCTCGCCTGTCAAAAACAATTCATGCGACGGGCTATAATGGACAGTAGCTTCCTCTATCTCAGGGGACTCGACAAAAGTACCAGAATCTAATTGTTGCCTGCCTGCTTCGGTCAAGGAATAAACGTCGCCATTCATAACTATCAATCCTGCCCGGCTCATCCGGTCAATGCTATCTTGAATGAATAAAGGTTCAACGACCAATATTTCGCTCACTTCTTCGATTGCAGAAAACCCCGAAGTCCGAAATGCGATTAACAACATTTTCATCAGGACATCCATCTTCGTCCGCTTTACTGTTTCAAATTCGACATCGATCGTTTGAATCGGCAATGTCCATTCTTCCGTAGCAAGCAGTTTCACATTCGGGTCCCGTAGTATTTCATTCCGAAGATGTTTTTTTAGACCATCCATTTAGCCATTCCTTTCCGCAGCCAACTCAAACTCCTTGAATCCCCCGCCTTGCTTCACCTTTTCGACCAATCTTGTATACATCGCCTTCGTCTCTGCCTTTTTCGGCCGGTTCATGAACATTTCAGAACTGCCGACAATGATCAGCAATTCCCTGGCACGCGATAATGCGACATTCAATCGACGGTAATCTTCGGCAAATCCAATTGTTCCACTTGGCTGATGGTGATTCCGGACAAAGCTCAATATGATGATATCCATTTCCATCCCTTGGAATTTATCGACGGAACCCGTCCGGCAGTGTAAATGCTTCGGCATGAGTTCCTGTTCGATTAAGCGGTCAATCCGCTTCACCTGTTCACCATAAAAACTAATTACACCAACACTTTTCTTCGCATCCGCCTTCATTCGTCCCTCGCGCTTCGCAAGTTCCGTTCCCGATTCGATATCAAGGAGCAACTCCCTGATCCTCCGCAATTCCGCTTCATTAAAAAGACTCGTTCCGCCTTTTACTTGCGCTTCAAAATATGAAGGTTCGTTTGGCATATCAAACCAAAGCAGATGGTCATCGCGTCTAACGTACTGTGATGAAAGCATATGATCACGCGCCGCGTCCGAATCCATCAACCCGCATTGCAGGCGATAATTTCCGTCCACATAAAACGGAGTGATCGTTTCCATGATTTCCTCATGCATCCTGTATTGAATAGCCAACATCGCCTTGTTTTGCTTCGGCAAGCTCCTGAACAATCGCTCAAACAGCGATTCTTTCAGCATCCCGCGCAATTGACTCTTCTCTTCAACATCCTTAATTTCCTCAATGAATTCATCCATCGTCTCCCGACCGACGAGTGGCGGCAGCTGATGGTGATCCCCGACAAGAACAATTTTCTTCCCTTTCAGCATTGGCAATAGAAGCTCCGGAGGCGTCGCTTTCGATACTTCATCTATGATAACGACGTCGAAATTCGGATAATCCTCCATGAAATCACGTCGTGCGGAAGCGACACAAGTCGTCCCAATGACGTTTGCATGCTTCACATACAGTTTCCGGATTTCATCCAAGTCAAAATCACTTGCACCGACGAGCAATTCACTCCATTCATCTTGTAAGGCTCCCGCAATCGGCAATTGCCCAAGCTCTTTATGTAAACCGGCGGTTATGGTTTGTTTCGCTTCGGTTTCTTCACTAATTTCTTGTTTTCGACTTTCGGGATCAGATTGAATGATCTCCTGTAAATCCTGAATTCGAGATTCGTGCTCTTGGATTTCATTCAGCAATTCAGACTCTTCATCTATTAAACCCGCAAAGGTCTCCTTTACATTCGACAATTGATCAGCAGTTTTCTCGGATTTTTCGTTTATTTCCTTCAATGCTTGTTCGGCTCTTAGGAATAAATCCTTCCGCTTCTCAAAATCAGCAAGTACCATTTCAAGTTCAGCGATTGTTTGTTCAATATCATGGCGAATGATATGCTCGTCCACAAAATTGGTTAGTGCCAAAATTTCCTCTTTCAATCCGTTAAGTTGCACTTCATGTTCAATGATTTCCCGACTTGCCTTCTCCTCATCATTCTTCATTTCGCTTAATTCAGCCATCATTTCATCCATGATTTCTGATTTCAACGTTGCGAATCGCCCCGCCGCTTCACGATCGGAAGACGCCTTTATATTCACTGCATGCCTTTTAACTTCCTCCGCTTTTCCATATAAATAAGATAGATTATCGGCAAGTCGATGTAAGAGCGCCGCTTTTTGTGGATTCGCAGGCATCGCCAATGTCTTTTTGGTAGCTGGCAAAACGAAGAAGCGGCTGATTTTATCAAGCATTTCATGCATTTCTTCAGGCGTTTTGTATTTGTCATTATAATTACTTCTGACTTCTTCAACAGGATAAAAATACTTTTTCAGCATTTTCTCGGCATACTCAATCCCGTTTGAAAGACGATCCGCCACTTCATTCCATTCAAGAAGCGCATATGGGTACGTCCCCTTTATAATTTCCACACGCAAACGTTGCAATGCATTGATTTCAAGTTTTGTGGGAAGTGTGGGTTCAAGCTGGTGAGCAACGAAAAGCTTCTCAAGTTCCTGCAGTCTCTTAACGGAAGGCAATTGTTCAAGGAATCGAGTTAACGGCTCGCGTCTTGCTTCATTAACCCCCGACCCCTCTTTCAACCTACGGACAGCCATTTCTGCGTAATCAATTGCATCTACGGTTTGGAAATATCGTAGCATTTTCTGCTGTCGCGCCAATTCGCGTACTGTATTCGCCATTTCCTCATGTGATTCGAGATTAATTTTCGCGTCTTCAAATGCCTCTTCACAAGTTTTAATCTCAGAGGAGAGCTTTTCTTTCAAACGGGAAAGCTCAGCTTGTTGCTCCTCTACCGCAATCCGATTACCGATAATCTCCTTTTCCTTCTGCCGCAAGGGTTCAAGCTGATTAGACAATTCCCGGCTTTCAGCTTCAGCTGCAAGCTTATTCGCAATCTGCTGTTCCACAATTTCCAATTCCGCCTGCAGGCGATCTATCTCTTTTTGATTCTCTTCCAATTCAAGTTGAATCTGCTTTTCACGATCCGCACGCTTCTCCCGCTGCTCATTCACGGCAGCCAACGTCTCATCCCGCCAATGAAGGGCAACATTTTCCTCGATGAACCGCTTTCCTTCTTCCTCAATGCTCTCGGTTCGTCCATACCGTAAAATCCGTATTCCCGGATCAGACAGCAGTCGCCCTAACGCATTATCGACAGCTAAATTCGACTGTGAAGCGACAAGCGTCCGTTGCCCTGCCTTCATCAATTGATGGCAAAGTTCCGATATGACCGTTGTCTTCCCCGTTCCGGGAGGACCTTGAATGACATATAAATCATTCGCTGACATTGCTCCGATAACCGCTTCCTGTTGAAACTCATTCAGCGGATGATGGAATTCCAACTCCATCCGCTTATTTGTAATTTGCACGACTGGCCGTTCTTCGAATAAGATTTTTTCCAAATTCGGGTTAGCCGCAAATCCATCCTGCAAGTCCTTAAACCCTTTACGCAGCCGGCGGATCTGACTTAACTCCGCAAAATTACTGAATACAATTTCCCGTGCATCTTTTGGCAATAAAGAGCCTCGTCTTGCAATCGCTTGATATTTCCGGCTCAATTCAATTTTCACCGTGCGTTTTCCGCGATTTACAATGACAACATTCCCTAAATCATCGCCCGAGCCTTTCAGCTTCGCGCTGAAACCTGTGATTGCTCCCCAATCTTTCGCGTCCAGCCCACTGCAAGTGATCGTGAGTTGGCTGAAGGATTCATTGACATGCGCATGCGAAAAATGGGCAGTTATATCGGCGACGTCCGCATTTTTCTCCTCGATCCGTAAGTATCCTTCCCAGCTCTTGATCCGTTTTTCAACATATTCCGAACGTTCCTGCGCAACAGGCAACTCCCGAAGGCTTGTATACAAGTCGATTGGCATCGAACTACCCGTACGCTGGTTGACCATAAATTTCAGGCGGACACCAAGCCGGCGATTCGTTCGAACGGGCTCTTTACGGCCTTTCACTCGAAAACTTGTCGCAAGAAAGCCTTCGTTTTTATAGACACATTCCATCACCGCCACCCGCTCTTTCAGGTGGTTGCCTAACTGTGCATTTGCTTCCGGGTCGAAGTAGAAGGAGAATGTCATGTTGTCCTGTTTTGCGGGAAGTTTTTCGATGTATACCGCAAAATTATCCTGCATGGAAAATAGTTCATTCTCATCAATCGCCCAATTTCCAATCTCTTTCCGCGCCCTGTGCGTCATATCAAGTCGACACTTCAATACTTCATTCTTTTCCAACAGGACAACCTCCTTTCCTTTTTGATCCCTCTCCGAATTAAAACCATACGTTCTATCATACAACAAAAATTCGTTCGGATTAATTAGAAATCGTTGGATGGGGATGAGGATTTTTCTGGTTGAGGGGAGACTTTGTAGCTTTCCGAGGAAAGACTCTTCACAATTCCATTTAATCCCCTCGCAATCTATTTATTTTTCCGATATACTAATTGATGATTCTAAGTCCCATTTGGGCATAGAATTAAAATAGATTTTCTGAATTAGTGGAGGCATTAAATTTGAAATTTTGGTTAACGGTTATTGTTGGATTACTCTTTGTTCTTTATGGATGTGCGGAAACTTACGATAATGATACTTCTAATGGAAAAGCACCAACTAAAACAGTTGAGAAAAATAGTGAGGTAACACCGAAGGAAAAGGCATCAGAGGAAGATACTTCAAAAGATGTAGCGAAAGAATCGGATGCTTCTAAAAATAGCACAGCGGTTGGAAAAGTCGATTCCATTGCAAAACCAGCCCCTGCGAAGAAGACTGACACTTCAGGTACGACAGCACATATCCCCGTCAAATTGGTTAAAACAATCGACGGTGATACAATTAAGATCCTTTATGAAGGAAAAGAGATCAATGTTCGTTATTTATTGATCGACACACCTGAAACAAGTCATCCAAGGCTTGGCAAGCAGCCGTTTGGCGAGGAAGCTAAAGAGCGAAATCGACAATTGGTGAATAGCGGCGCACTTTCAATCGAATTTGATGTCGGTGAGCGCTATGATAAATATGACAGATTGCTTGCCTACGTTTATGTTGACGGAAAAAGTGTTCAAGAGACATTGCTGTCAGAAGGCCTGGCCCGGGTTGCTTATGTGTATCCGCCGAACACGCGTCACCTGTCACCTTTCGAGGAAGCACAGGCAGTAGCGAAGAAAAAAGGGCTTGGCATCTGGTCAGTTGAAAACTACGCGACGGATTCTGGGTTCAATAGCGATGCAGCAAGTTCGACAAATCAAACGCCCGCAGCATCGGGAGCCGCTACGTCAAAACCGGCAACGTCTAAACCTACTACATCGCCTAACACAACTTCCGGCACTTCTTCCGGTACCTCGGAGTTCTTCCAAAACTGTACGGAACTTCGCAAGAAATATCCGAACGGTGTTCCAAAGGGCCATCCAGCGTATCAATCGAAAATGGACCGTGATAAAGATGACTTTGCATGCGAAAAATAAGAAGTATTTTAACCGGGAGAAATTCTTTTCTCCCGGTTTTTTCATGATAATTCGACTGATTAATTACGTTAAAAAGTCGGTTTCTGTCAAAATTCATCCTTTTAAATCCCGCATGAATTTGATTTGAAGAGGGAATGGTATATAAAACGCCAGTTTCTCATTTCCCAAGAAATAATGTAGAAACATGTAATAGAAGGAGACCATACTATGCAAGAGTTTAAAATAACGTATTTCTATGATGAAGAACATTATATTAGACGTTTTATTCACACGGATTCCATGGAGAGTGCAGAAAAGCTTGTTCAAAAAGAACGGGATCAATACATTTCATTCACTGATAGCCGTGGTATTTATCACGAGTTGCATACTGGAAAAGTCCGGGTGGTGCAGGTGGCGGAATATCATCGCGAAGATAAAAAATAGAAGCCTTGAGTGCAAAATTCAAGGCTTCTTTTCTTTTATTCGCCCTTCACTTCCGAGGAAACACAAAGCAGTCTGACCTCTTGATTAGTATAGTTGTACCAATAATGTGGCCGCGTTGAATCAAGCATGATTGATTCAGTTGGGTTTAATTCGTAAATATTATCTTCAAGACGGACTGTGAGGATTCCCTCGATGACATAGAGAAATTCCTGGCCTTTATGTGTTATAAGATTCCCTTCTATTTGACCCGGTTTCAAGACTACATACAACGGGGCAAAATCACGGGGTGATACCATCGCCCCCAAATCCTTGTAGTAAATTTGATGGGCGTCCATTCGCTGTTCAAAAATGAAGGATTGGTCTTCACCTACCCTTTCTTCCTCGAAAAGATAACTTGGATTTACACCGAAAGCAATTGATATTTTTTTCAAGGATTCCAAGGTTGCAGAAGATTTTCCCCGTTCCAATTGGGAAAGGAAACTAATGGAGAAACCTGTTTTTTCCGCCAATATCTTTAGCGTCATGCCTCGCTCTAATCTGATTCTTTTAATCTTTTCTCCTAAGTGATTAAGTGCCATTTTTCTCATTCTCCTAAAAATTACTGTTGACAGAATATTAGTGTATAACTATGATAGTGTTATTAAGATTGAAGTGGTACTTCAATTTAATTAAGTTAAGCGCTTTCATTCCTATTCTTATTGCTTGAAGTGCTACTTCAATTATACCAAAGGGGATTAGATTATGGAGAAAAAAAAGTTAAACAGAGTATTGATTGCCAGTCTCGTTGGTAGTTCCATAGAATGGTTTGACTACTTCCTATATGGGACGGTTGCAGCGCTTGTGTTCAACCAAGTGTTTTTTGTAAATGAAGACCCGACAATCGGCTTACTATTGGCTTATGCGTCATTTGCTCTTGCCTTTTTCATCCGACCGTTCGGCGGAATTATTTTCAGTCATATCGGTGACCGCATAGGAAGGAAGAAAACTCTTGTTTTAACACTAAGTCTAATGGGGATTGCGACATTTGGAATGGGGCTATTGCCAACATACCAAGCGATCGGTATTTGGGCCCCAATTCTTTTGATCACACTTCGACTCGTTCAAGGGTTAGGAATTGGTGGAGAATGGGGCGGCGCGCTCTTATTAGCAGTTGAATATGCGCCACCAGAAAAGCGTGGTTTCTTTGGATCCGTTCCGCAAATGGGGATTACAATCGGGATGATGCTTGGAACGTTGGCATTGTCAATCATGACGATGCTCCCTGAAGATTCATTTATGACATGGGGATGGCGTGTACCATTCATCCTAAGTGCATTGCTTGTTGTTTTTGGATTATGGATTCGTAAAGGAATTGATGAGACGCCTTCATTCAAGGAAGTTAAAGAACGCGGAGAAATTCCTAAAGTTCCACTTGTCACAACTCTGAAGACACATTGGCGTGAAGTGCTTATTGCCATTGGAGCAAAAGTTGTTGAAACAGCTCCGTTTTATATTTTCAGTACATTCGTCGTCTCCTATGCAACCACTTATCTTGATTTTTCAAGGACCGCAACGTTGAATGCCGTCATGGTTGCTACAATTGTTACAACGATTTTAATACCAATCATGGGTAAGCTATCTGACAAAGTTGGCCGTAAACCACTTTACGTCTGGGGAACGGTCGCTATGATCCTGTTCGCATTCCCATACTTCTGGATGATTCAACAGGGATCCGTTGCCCTTCTTGTAATCGCTACCGTTATCGGATTAGGCATTATCTGGGCACCGATTACTGCAGTTCTTGGAACAATGTTCTCGGAAATCTTTTCTGCTGAGGTCCGTTACACGGGGATTTCACTTGGCTATCAGATTGGAGCAGCTGTAGCTGGAGGTACTGCGCCACTTGTTGCCACTGCTTTACTAGCAAATTTCAACAATTCATATATTCCTGTCGCGCTTTACATTATTTTCACGGCGGTCGTTTCCCTCTTAGCCATCTGGGCTGTGAAAGACCGGAAGAATGAAGCGCTTGATCAATAAAGGTAAATAAATTCCAAGGAGGAGATTTCGATTTTAATTATCAATGAAAAAGAAATTCAAACTACTTATGGAATGAAAGAAGCCATGCGTGATGTTGAGCATATTTTACGAGCGAAGGTGGAAGAAAAAATCTTAAATCCACATCGGACGATCATTGGTTTTCCACAACGCAACGCAACGATACTCTATATGCCAAGCTCGGATTTAACAAATGAACTTTCTACTATAAAAACCGTTTCAATCTTTCCTGAAAATCCAGCAGTAGGCAAACCGACAACGCAAGGGGTCATCCTTGTAACCGATGCGAAAAACGGAGAACATCTTGCGTTAATGAATGCCTCCTATTTAACAAGGCTTCGGACGGGTGCATTAAGTGGACTTGCTACTGACCGCCTTGCAAGAGAAGACGCGAAAGTACTTACCGTTATCGGAACAGGCGGCATGGCATTCGAACAGGTCCTTGGTGTATTGGAGGTTCGCGGAATCGAAAAAATATTGCTCGTCAATCCAACAATCTCCAAAGCCGAACGATTCAAAGAGAGATTGTTAAGTTTCGGTATTGATGAAAACATCCATATTGAGATTGTAGAGGACGTTTCTGTTGCAGTGCGTCAGGCGGATATTATTAGTTGCAGTACCCGCTCGAATACGCCTGTGTTTAATGGAAATGACGTGAAGCCTGGTACACATGTCAACGGCGTCGGATCCTATCTACCACATATGAGGGAGATGGATCATACTTTCATCAAACGTTGCAGTAAGATCGTTACTGATGATGAAATTGGTGTCAAAGAAGAAGCGGGCGAATTAATCTATGCCAATGAACAACCTGACTGGTCCTATGACGAGTTACACGGTGAGTTGATGGACCTTGTTGTAGGTAAAGCAAGCGGCAGAGAAGACAGTGAGGAAATCACCTTCTTCAAGTCCGTAGGTGCCTCTTATTTCGACTTAGCTGTCGCACAGGGAGTCTATCGTAAGGCAATTGAATTGGGTATTGGTGTGGAAGTAGAAGTTTAATTAATTTCCTGAACGGCAGGCATTTATGGTTTGCCGTTTTTATCATTATCTCACTTCCCCGCTTGTCCAATCAGTTTCCCTTCATTCTCCTCCAAAATTACAAGTTTAACATCACTTTTATGTTGCACATATTGCTTTTCAAATGATGCAAGTAGTTCCACTGCTGGTTTAACTGCTGCGAAAATCGCAAAACTGAATGCAACAACGGAAATTGCCAATACAATCGCTACTATCTTCTTAGCCATATACATTCCTCCTTGGAAGGCAATCTTTTCATTTACTATACGATGTTTATTCCTTTTAGAAAATTGAATTTTTTTGATAAAATATGCCAATCACCAATGAAAATCGTCAGCAAGTTAGGTGAACTCCCCTGCATCGACAGTTTATGCTGTCGGATGCTGATAAAGAATAGGGAAACTTTTATTTTTCGCAAGAGTAATAATACAAGTAGGGCTTTCCAGCAAAGTCGGTGAGTGAATGTACGTTAAAAGCGTCAAAAATCAGCAAGAAAATCGCACTTGAAAATGCTGTATAAATCAGATGAAAGCGTTTACTTAGTCCTACCTATTGTTTCACAATATTTACGGATAAACTTTTTAATTAACTTTCAGTCAAAAAATGCACGTTATAGCGTAATGATAGTAATTCCCTATATAATTAATGAAATTTTACTACAGTTGGGAAAATTACCGTGATATAATACACTTGACTTATGTAAAAAGGAGGATTCGTTTATGTACTGTAAAAGTGTGACTCTTGACGAAGATGCGCTTGCACTGAGATGGGCAAACTCGAATAGTTCCGTTTCGGAGATTATCACAACAGAAGGCATTTTTCTTTCCGAGCAAACCCCTCTGGAGCTTCTTGGTCATTCACAGAAAAGGAATTCCCCATTACTGGGAGGATTTTATCCAGCTAACAATGTGACGGCAAACAGAGCATTTATCCAAACAGCAGCCTCAAATACTCGTGAGTGTGTTTGGATTCTAAGTGATTCATTCACTTCACAAGCCTTAGAGAAAAATAGAACCAAAGTACTTTTCAAAAATGGAATATCAATAACGGTTTCCGCTTCCAAGGAATTCATGGACCGCAAACGAATGCGTATACATAGATTCACTCAATCAACTAATAATTTAAATTACATACTTCCCGGAATAAAGGAATTTAATCAGAAGTATTTTTAATCATCATTAGCAAAACAGCCAAAATGGACGACACGCTAGTAACTAATAGCGTGTTTTTTATTATGCTGAGTTTTATCATGATGGTATGCTTATGTCGTAGTTGATAGGGAGGTATGACGCTAATGGCCACAAAGTTAGAATTAGACAAGGTTTATAAAATTTATGGGGATGGTTCAATCGCCGTTTCCAATTTCAACTTGCAAGTGTTAGATAAAGAATTCATAGTTTTAGTTGGTCCGTCAGGGTGCGGAAAGTCAACTACTTTACGTATGATTGCTGGCCTCGAGGAAATTTCTGAAGGCGAATTGCGCATTAAGGGGAAAGTGATGAATAACGTTCCCCCAAAAGATCGTGATATCGCCATGGTGTTCCAAAACTATGCACTTTACCAACATAAAAGCGTCTACGAAAATATGGCTTTCGGATTGAAACTTAGAAAGTTGCCGAAAGATGAAATAAAAAAACTAGTGAATAACGCAGCAACTATTCTTGGGCTTGAGGACCACCTTAACAAAAAGCCAAAAGATTTATCTGGAGGGCAACAGCAGCGGGTAGCCCTTGGAAGAGCAATTGTCCGGGACGCTGAACTATTTTTGATGGATGAGCCTTTATCTAACTTAGATGCAAAATTGCGGGTGCAAATGCGTGCTGAAATCACTAAGTTGCACCAGCGCCTAAATACTACGACGGTCTACGTTACGCATGACCAAACGGAAGCGATGACGATGGCGACCCGGTTGGTTGTCATGAAGGACGGTTTCATCCAACAAATCGGCAGCCCGAAGGAAGTATACGAGAATCCCGACAATGTGTTTGTTGGTGGATTTATAGGTTTTCCTGCGATGAACTTCTTTGAAGGTACGCTTAAAAATGGTCACTTTGTTGTCGGCAACGCATCACTTAAAATTCCTCAAAATAAGTTAAGCATGCTTACAAAACGGAATTTGGATGGAAAAGACGTCATCCTTGGAGTCCGACCTGAGCATATTCACCTAAAGTCTGACATGCCATCTCATGATTCGGAATCGGTTGTTGAGGTAACGGTAGATGCATCGGAGTTAACGGGTCCGGAGTTGATGGTTTATACATCAATTGGTGAGCAAACGTTCATTGCAAGGTTGCATGCGGAGGCGACAGTACTGCCGAACCAAGTGGTGAAGTTGTACGTTGATATGAAGAAAGCTCATTTCTTTGAAAAGGAAACTGAGAATAGGATTAAGTGAAAGTGAAAGTGGTACCTAATCTATGGTAAAATAAAGGATAAATTAAGTAATAAAAAAGAGGAGCCACCGAATGACGAATAAAATACGAATCTTATTACTCCTGTTAGTCATCGGCAGTACATCACTAGTCCTATCACTCACCCTCCCCCTTCCTGATGGACTTAAGTGGACCTTCTTAGTCATCGCGGTTTTATTCAATATCACAAGCGCGATTGGGCTGATGGTTATCGGAGTTAAAAAGACAAGGGAATAAAAAGCTGTTTTGAGGTCGAATGGTTGACTTCGAAACAGCTTTTTCGCGCTTAATCATAATTTTGCCCACCCTTCCTACCACTCAAACCATATAGATAATGAATAGAAAGATTAGAGTGCGGGGGGGATTATTTTGTTTTTGATCACTATTATTGCTATCGGCATAGCTGCAAATATAGACAATTTGGGAATTAGCATGGCATACGGATTGCGTTCCAACCGGATTCCTTTCGTTTATAACTTGATAATCTCAATAATTTCAATGGGTGCTGCATATCTTTCAATAATAGCCGGGAATATCCTATCAAACTATATGGCGCTGTCATTCTCCAACCTTATTGGAGGCATACTTTTAGTTGCGTTAGGATTATGGGTTAGTCTCAAATCCCCCGACTGTAGCGAAGACGCTAAAAAATTTGCAACTATCAATTGGAAAGAATCGATCATCCTTGGATTCATTTTAGCGCTCAACTGTATCTCAATCGGGTTCAGTGCAGGGATAACAGGTGCCCCTCCTTTATCCACAGCTATTTCAGTCGGTTTCTTCTCATTCATATCCATTTCTATCGGTATTCGGCTTGGCCATAAAATCGGCAAAACCTTTTTCGGAAAACACGCCGAACGCATCGGCGGACTTCTTTTGATCCTAATCGGGATTTATGAGATTTTCTTGTGAACCGCTATTTTATTGTACTTGCGGGGCAATCATATCCGTCAATCCATTCATACGTAACATTAAATCCATAGCAGACATTTCGGGTAATGCTTTAAGAAAGCCATACGCATCTTCCAAGCCTTTAAAAGAAAACGCTTCAATCTCCTGCACTGGACTAAACGCCCGTCCATCGTCAATAAATAGATAAAGGCGAATGACGGAAAATTCATCCGGATCATATGCGTCCTCATCCATATTCTCCCCCATAATAACAATTGCGACATGGTCCCTTGCAGGGCTAATGACTTGTGTCAAATACATCATTCCATCGAACAAATCGTTTGGAAGTTCAATCTTTTTTTGCTCCATCTTTTCTCCCCCTCAGTACATTATTTCGCGTTTGAAGGGGAAAATCCTCTTTATAAGTTATTATTTCCTATGAAAACATAAAAGGTGAAACGGGATGCTTTTGCAAATTCCCGTTTCACCTTTCATTCATTACATATCCAATGTGTCAGATAACTCGTGGTAGTCAACTGTTTTCAGAAATCCTTTAGATTGCATGTTCTTCACAAATTGTAGCAGTTCCATTTTCATTTCCATGAGTTCGATGTCTAGGAATTCTGCTGTATTCTCGTTTTCTATGGGCATTAACATAACCCTTCACACTCCTTTTTTATCGTCTCAAATTTTTGAATCGTATATTAGACCTATTCACATAAGCAACAAACAAATTTCCACAATTGCTGTAAGTAAAAAGTCCTCGTTAGCATACCCTTAATTCTTCCTGTATTAAACATATCATGATTGGAATGCAGATTGAAGTTTTTCCTGTTGGGACATTCTTTTTAGAAAAGCCTATTTTTTTGCCGATTTCAATAAATATTTCTCAAATTAATTTGATTTGGTTTATACTATTAATGTACTATGATAATAAAGAGAGGGGTCGGCATATGAAAATAGGTCATTTGATTCGTGCTGAACGTGTACGTCAAGATATGAAACAAATAGTCCTTGCAAAAGGCATTTGCACGCCTTCTTACCTATCTAAAATTGAACGGAATTTAATTGAACCGAGTGAAGACATTGCAGAGCTATTATTTGAACGTTTAGGGTTAGATCCAGGGAAAATGCAGAAAAAAGATTTACAGGCTGAAAAAGAGTTCAAAGAGTTGCTTTTATCAACATATAAATTGGTGATTACTTCAAGGAGTGTCGAACTCACAGCTGGAAAACTTGAATACCTGGAACAGAACAGCCCATTATTCGAAAACGATTCCCTATACTATACATATTTATTAATTACCTTAAGGTTTCGGTTGATCTTGGGTAAAAACTTCGATGAACTGAGTAGGGAGATTGAAGCTTTAAGTAGTTCAGTTGATAGTTTTGATGTTTATCAAAAGTATTTATTTCTACTCAATCAGGCATTGTATTACTATAATTCGGGAATACGAAAGAAGGCAATTTCATATTTTGAAGAAATTGTAGAGGATTTGGATAAGATTCCACTTGGGGATTGGGAAAAAGCAGAGATCTATTATGTAATCGCAATTCTGTATACCGCAGAGGCAAATATATTTTTAGCAATTGATTATATCCGAAAAGCTCTTGATTATTTCATGGAAACATTGCAGATGAATAGGGTTTTGGAGTGCTATATTATCATCGGTGTCACTAGAAAACAAAATGAACAGTTCGAAGAGGCTTTAGAAGCATACTCAAAAGCCATGCAAATTTGTGAAGAATTTCATCTTGATAGTCAAAAAGGGATTATCTATCATAATATAGGCACACTTAATGGTATAATGGGGAATAGCGAAGATGCTATTCAATACTTTGAAAAAAGTTTAAACAAAAGAGTTGTTGAACGTGATACTGATAACTTAATTTCGATTTACTGCTTAGTAATGGAATACTCTAAGCTAAATGATAAAGAGTCTGTTAGGAAATGGGCTGATGAGGGCCTTAATATAATCAGGCAATCTGATGATGAAAGACTAGGTTTTTATTTTCATCACTTTAATTTTTACAAATCCCTTCATAGTGAAGAGGGACTATCCGAAGAAATAGCATTGGACGCAATTCAGTACTTTAAGGAAATTCAAGAGTTCAAGTTAATTCATAAGTATTCCATTGCTTTGGCAGACTGGTACTATTACAATAGGAAATATAAACTGTCATCTATTTATTACCGTGAAGCTAATAAATACGGTAATATTTATAGAAAAATAGAGAAATGGGAGGATATATAATGAAGAAAATGCTATCTATTCTTTTACTTGCAATCGTATTGGGACTATCTATTCAATCCAATGCTTCAGCAAATGCAGGCAGTACGCCAGTCGGTGATCAATTACCAAAGGTTTTCAAAACTTACAACATCCAAAACTAATGAACTAAAAGGAGCGCCTGGATTCGGTGTTCCTTTTTTATTTGATTTCAATATGTGTAGGAAGATATATGTTGTGATGCGACACGGTAGCGTTGTGATACGGGGCGATTACGTTGTGGTACGAAGCGTCTGTGTTGTGATACGAGCGCTTTACGTTGTGATACGGCCATTCTACGTTGTGATGCGAACCTCCACGCCCACAAAAAAAGGAAGCGAACCTAACACGGTTCACCTCCTCTTTCAGATAACTTAGATCCCCACCGGCACAATATACATCCCAGCCTGTTCATCATGCTTAACAATCACCTGGACACCATAAATCTCATTAATCGCATCAGCTGTAATTATCTCCGCCGGCGCACCGCTAACAGCAATCTTCCCGTCCTTCATCGCAATGATCGTATCGCTATATTGAATTGCCTGGTTAATATCGTGCAATACCATAACAATCGTGATGCCGTGCTGTTTATTCAACGAACGGATGAGCTCTAACAATTCGTATTGATAATATATATCGAGATACGTAGTCGGCTCATCCAAAAACAAATACGGCGTCTTCTGGGTCAGCGCCATCGCAATCCAAACACGTTGCATCTGGCCACCGGATAACTGGTCAATCGGCGTCTTCCGTTTATCAAGCAGGTTGGTGCTTGCAAGCGCCCATTCAACCGCTTCCTCGTCCTCTTTCGTCGATGAGGAGAAGAGGTTTTTATATGGAATACGCCCGTATGCCGTCAGCTTTTCCACGGTCATATCAGACGGCGCATTGTTTTGCTGATGGACGACGGCGAGCCTTTTCGCAAGTTCTTTTGGCTTGAACTCGGTCAATGATTTACCATCCAATACAACTTCCCCTTTTTGCGGGCGATGGTGATTCGACAGGACACCAAGTAATGTGGATTTCCCGCATCCGTTTGGACCGATGATTGTCGTTATTTTCCCGGGTTCGATGGTGCCATCGACGCCGTGCAATGTATTCAGCTTTTTATCGTAGGAAAACGTGACACCGTTAATATCCATAAATGCGATCACTCTTTCTCAACAGGAATATGAGGAATGGTCCACCGATAACTGCGACGATGATGGATGCCGGGATTTCATTAGGCGCGATCAATACACGGCCAAGCGTGTCTGCAAGCAGGATCAAGAGCGCTCCTGCCAACGCGGAAAACGGAATGAGTACTTTATGGTCATTGCCGACTAACGTCCTTCCGATATGCGGAACGAGTAGTCCGACGAACGCAAACATACCCGCAACGGCAGTCGCGACAGATGCCAACAAGACGGCGATCAATGCAATAACGAACCTTGCGAGATTTACATTGACTCCTAAACTCTTCGAGGTCTTATCTTCAAGCGCCAAGTAATTGCACCATTTATAGACGAAAAAGGATAGGATAATGCCGGCACTTCCGTAGAGCACTATCACATCGACATCGCTCCACTTCTTCATCGTCAATGTCGAGGTCGTCACCTGGCTCATCGACTGCGTAAGCCCGCCGCCACTAAATCCTATCGCCTGGCTCAATCCTGTGAACAGCGCGTTGACCGCTATCCCGATTAAAATCATTCGTAGCGGATCAAGCCCCGACTTCCAAGATAATGAGTACACCAGCAAAAATGCTAACGCACCGCCTAAAAACGCAAATAACGGTACAAAAAAGAATAACGTGGGAAAAACTGCAATCAACAAAATGGACATGAAGCTTGCGCCCGCAGATACCCCGATGATGCCCGGGTCAGCTAACGGATTACGCATGACAGCCTGCAACAGCACACCAGCCACTGACAAGGCAGCCCCCGCAAACACCGCGATCAGTATCCTTGGAAATCGCAGATCTTTAATGATTGCGACGTCATCATTCGTTCCCGTCAACAACCCTTGAATCAATTCAAACGGCGTCACAGTAATGCTTCCTGTCAATGCCGATTTCACAAAAACGACGGCAAGCAACGCGATAATGACTATAAAACTGAGCCTTCTTTTAGTAAACCAAGACATATTTCAACCTGCCTTCTTCATTCCGGGAAGAGCATTTTCTGCAATTCATCAAGCGCCTCAGCTGCAGCCAAATTGCCTGTCGTACCGAATAGTTTCTCCTCTAAATCATAAATGCGTCCATTCTTCACAGCATTGAAATGCTTCCAAACATCATTTGTGCGGAATTCCTTATCGAACATTTCCACTACCTGTTCCGGCATTCCGTGTGCAGCCCTCAAAATGATGTCTGGATTCGCCTGCTGCAAGTATTCCGTATTGGAGGATAAAAACTCAACATCCTCCCCGGTAATCACATTCACGCCACCAGCGCGCTTCACAAGGTCTCCAATATATGAGTGCTCTGTTGCAACCAAATAGCTTCCAGGAATTCCAAGTAGAATTAATACAGTCGGCTTCTCTTTCCCCTCAGCCGCCGCCTCAATTTTAGCCACCTTCTCCTCAAACTCCGCTACGATTGCTTCCGCCTGCTGCATACGGTCATATTTCTCGCCAATGCGCAAGATTTCTTGATGCATCGCGTCGATACTTTCCAAATTGGCATACGTCATATTGATCCCGCGCTCTTCAAACATCTCTTGCAAATCATATTTCAACGTTGTCACTGAATAGATTTCCGTCGGTTTTAAGGAAAGCAACGTTTCCATATCAGGGCTCATCGGATTGCCGACTTCTTTCGCATCGGCATATCGCTTAGGCAGATCTTTATAGCTCGAAGGCACGCCAACTAAATCGATATCAAGGGCATCCATAATTTCCGTCAATGCGACGGTAGTTGCAACAATTCGATCGCCGTCCGGTACATCCGTTGCTTGTAAGACCGCCTTGTCATTCCCTGAAGAACAGCCGCCTAACACGACAAGGATCATCAAGCCCATTAAGCCAATAGCCTTTTTCATTCCTGAACAACTCCTTGTGCGCACTTATTTACGAGCGCGTTTCTTCATAGCAACATATGCAATGCCGCCTGCAACAACCGCGAATCCTACAGCCAATGCGATGAACAAGGTTGTGTTTGAACTATCCTTTTCATCCGAGACCTCAACTGCAACTGCCTCTTCTTGTGCAGCTTCTTCTATTTCGGTTTCAATTTCTTCATCTGCTGCTTCTTCCTTTTCTTCTTCAGAAGCAATAAGTTCATCCTCTTCGTCGTTTGAGACATCTTCGGTTTCATCCGAAACGCCTTTCTCCGTTGAAGTGCTCACCGTTTTCTCGTCTTTTTCGGTATCAGCTGACTTGCTTGCCGTTTCAGATTTATTTACAGCCACTTCATTCTTGGTAACGTCCGTTTTCTCAGCCGGCTTTTCTGTCTTCTGTCCAGCAGGCTTTTGCACCTGTTTCACCTCAGGTTTCACTTCCGGCTTCGCTGCAGGTTTCGTCACCGGTTTCGTCACCGGTTTCGTTTCCTTAGCCGGCGGTGTTACAGGGGTTTGGACTGGTGCTGGTGGAAAGGATGATGTGTTGAAAACGAGGCGGATATCGTATTTATTATCATAATCAAACCCTGGAATCCCGGTAACGATTATATGAATCTTTGCATTCACAGGCTGTGATATATCTGCAACGTCAAATTTGACGACCCGTCTATCATTCGCTTCGCTTACGACTTGCACGTCTCTTCCCTGCACCTGGAAAGATTGCCACCATGAACTATTATTCAATGTCACCGTTACAGTTGCCTTGTCATTCTGCATTTTCACTTTCGCAGGGCTCACCATATATTCAACAGTAGCAGATTCCTCATTCGACGTTGCCTTTAAGACGGAGAACGGAACGGTATAATCACCATCAGCGTATTTCGCGTTAGCCGCATGAATTTGCCCCATAACAGGAATGAGGAACGCAAGCAACATCACAATTACCATCGAAAAAAGTGTTTTGGTTTTCATCTTAGACTCCTTTAGATACAGACAACGCCGGCTGTCGCATGTGTGCGACGCCGGCAATTGAATGTGAATTTATTTAATTACTTCAAGCATTTTGTAAACCATTTTAGATGCATGTGCACGAGTCGCGCTATCTTTAGGTTGGAAAACTTTCTTGCCGTCTACAGTGCTTCCGTCAATGATTCCAAGACCAGCGGCTAGGGTTACTGATGTTTTCGCATAGTCATTGATGCGACCTGCGTCAGCAAAACCTACATCAGTTTTAACGTCCTTCAAAGCGGATGCATTTTTATATTCGATTGCGCGGATGATCATTGCCGCCATCTGTTCACGTGTGATCTCTTCATTTGGACTGAATTTGCCATCGTTTTTACCTAATACGATGCCTGCACGGTTCGCAGCTTCAATTTCTTGAACAATCGTCTTCATATCTTTTGTTACATCAGTGAAAGTTCCAGTCGCTTCTTGTGTTGGAAGTTTCAATGCACGAGCAATGACCATTGCGAATTGTGCTCTTGTGATTTTATCGTCCGGAGCAAATGTCTCGGAAGTTTTCCCTTTAAGGATTTCTTGCTCAGCAAGTGCAACGATATATTCTTTTGCAAAAGAATTATTGATATCTTTGAATGAAACAGGGGCTTTCTCAGGCGCCACTAATTTGATGCTATCTGTAACAAATGCAAGACGTACAACATGATGGCCTGTATAATTTGCTGAAGCAACATGAACAGTCACTTTCGCATTCTTAATTTGACTAAGATCCGCCACTTCGAAGGAAACAGTGCGGATGTTTTCTTCTACTTTCACGGCTACGACTTTCGCATCTACGAATTCACCGTTTTGTTCCACTTGGAATCCTGTAACTTGTTCATTGTTTGTTAATTTAAGAGTAACAATGTTTTTACCGTCTTTTACAGCTAATGCTGCAGTAGTTTCCATATGTCTTACCATTGAAGAATCTTTGTCTTCTTTTTCATGCAATACCTTGAAGTCGATTGTATAGTTTCCATCTTTTACAGTTACACTTGGTTTTTCAGTTGCATCTTCATTCGGCTTTTCTTCTTTCTCAGCAGGAACAGCACTTCCGTCAAATTGGAAACGGATGTCATGTGTCTTATCATAGACGCCTAATCCTGGAATGCCAGTAACGATAATATGAGCTTTCGCGCTTAATACGCTCTTAACATCTTTAAGTTCAAACTTAACAAGTCTTGTTTTTGCTTCTTCATCTTCACTTACAACTTCAACAGCAACAAAATCTTTGCCATCTTGGATTTTCATAGTTTGCCAGTACTGACTATCTAACAATGTCATATAAACGATTCTCTTACCATTTTCAACTTTGATTTGCGCAGGGCTTTTTACAAATTTAGCTGCAGCCGATTCTTCATCACTATCTGCTTGAAGCACTTTAAATGGTAGTTCATATGTTTGCTGTTCTTGCGCGTTCACTTCAGCAGCTGCTGATGGAAGTGCAGGAACCGCTGTAAATAAAACAAGAATAGCTGTTAAAAGCATCATCAAATTCTTCTTCATTAATTAACTCTCCTTTAAGTATCAGTTCGTTTTTTTCGATCGCATCAATCGGAATGCTACAACAGCAACCACTGCGATCGCTATGTAAATAAAAGTATTTCCTGTTGTACCTTCGGACTCGGCTTCTCCTAACCAACCCGTATCTGTCACTTCGGCGGAATCAAGTTTGACGGCAACTCGGACTGTGTAGGCATGATCGTAAGCCGGCTCCATCTCTTCAATTGCAACACGCATCTTTAGCGGAAATGGCTCTACAAGATCACCATCCACCTTAAATTGGACGACGCGTAAATCCGTTTCATCATCCCAGCCGACAACGTTCACTTCTACAAAGTTATCGCCATCCTGCGCCTTTAACTCTTTCACCCAGTTGCTATGATTCACGGTTAACTGCATGTACGCGTCTCCGTCCTTCACTTTTAGCAACGCAGGTTTAACAAAATAATCATTCGCGATGGAAACGGAATCACTATCAGCTTGCAACAACTCATATTCAACTGTATAAATACCATCCGTTAAAGATGCAGCCAAAGTTCCCGTACCATTTGCTATAAAAAAGAAAGCAAGCAGTAAAATAACCGCCCAACCCTTAACTAGATTTCGATTAGCCAACCCCTCACCTCTTCCAATGAGAACAGTTATCATTTCCTCACAATACTATCTTACATCCTTGTAATTTAATAGACTTTTTCCCAACCGTCACATATCGTTCACAAAAAAGTGACGACGATTTGAACTGTAAAGGGTTTGATTTGCAATAATCCCGACAGTCGGTTCGAAAATCAGAGAAACCAATGGAAAAAGGTGATATCCCGTTCAATTTTGAACGAAATATCACCTTTATAAAGTGAGCACATTTTGTTATTCATTTTTAGACCTCTTAAAAAACCGCCTCTTCAAACCCTTTTGCCTGCAAATCGCCATTTTCGATTTCCTCGACAAAATGACAGGCGGCTTGGTGGCCGTCAATCATTGAATCATGTGTGAATAACTTGGGTTCTTCAACTTTACATATATCCTGTGCAAATGGGCAACGAGTGTGGAATCGACAGCCTGCAGGTGGATCGATGGGTGAAGGAACATCGCCTGTTAGAACGATATGCTTTTTCACCCGCGTCGGGTCCGGGATGGGAATCGCAGATAATAATGCTTTCGAATATGGATGTTTTGGGTTCTCGAATATCGAGTATTTATCGCCGATTTCCACAATTTTCCCTAAATACATGACAATGACCCGATCGGAAATATGGCGGACAACTCCTAAATCATGTGAAATGAATAAATACGTCAAATTAAAATCTTCCTGGAGTTCCTTTAACAAGTTCAGCACCTGTGCCTGAATGGAGACGTCCAAAGCAGAGACTGCCTCGTCACATATAATCAGTTTCGGTTTGACCGATAATGCCCGTGCAATGCCGATCCGTTGCCGTTGCCCACCAGAAAACTCATGTGGATAACGATCTGCCTGGTATTCATTCAATCCGACTGTTTCAAGCAACTCAATGATCCTTTTTCGCCGGTCCTTCGCAGGGACCACCTTCTGGATTGTCATCGCTTCATTTAGGAGATTAGCTACCGTTTGGCGCGGGTTGATGGATGCATATGGGTCTTGGAAGATGATTTGCAAGTCTTTCCGCAGCTTCCTCATTTCACGTTTCGACAAAGTCGTCAGTTCATGACCATCAAAAGTGATCGAACCTTCCGTCGGCTCTTCCAATCGAAGGATAGCACGACCCGTTGTTGATTTTCCACAGCCTGATTCCCCTACAATACTGACCGTCTCGCCTTCGTAAATTGTGAAGCTGATATCATCTACCGCTTTTACATGGTTAACTGTCCGGCCCATCATTCCACCTTTAATCGGAAAGTATTGTTTCAGTCCCTCGACTTTCAGCAATTCTTTTTTCGCCATAGACAATCACCTCCGATTCGCCTTCCCATTTTTCACTATAAATCCAGCAACGTACGTCATTTCCTTCTACATCCTTCATCAGCGCAGGCATCTCCCTGCGACAAAGGTCTGTTGCAGCCGGACATCTTGGTGCAAACCTGCATCCAGTAGGCATTTCCTTAGGATTCGGTACATTGCCTTTAATCGACTCTAATTTTTCAACTTCGACATCATGTCGTGGCAATGAATTCATTAATCCAATTGTGTAAGGATGTTTCGGCTTTTGGAACAGCGTAACGACATCCGAATACTCGACGACTTGCCCGGCATACATGACCGCTACATAATCGCATGTTTCTGCAACGACACCGAGGTCATGTGTGATCATTATTACCGACATGCCCAGCCGCATTTGCAATTCTCGGATAAGCCTAAGAATCTGGGCTTGTATCGTCACATCCAGTGCAGTTGTCGGTTCGTCTGCAATAAGAATTTCCGGATTACATGCCAAAGCCATCGCAATCATGACTCGCTGACGCATTCCTCCGGATAACTCATACGGATACTGTTTTATCCGTTTATCCGGGGATGGGATTCCAACAAGCTTCAGCAGTTCGACCGATTTGACAAGCGCAGCTTTTTTTGACAAGTTCTGATGCTTCATTATTGACTCACTAATTTGCTGGCCAACAGTGAAGACAGGATTCAATGAAGTCATCGGTTCCTGGAAAATCATTGAAATAGCATTTCCACGAATATCCCGCATCTGTTTATCCGAATAAGTTAGCAGATCATTCCCTTTGTAATGAATTTCACCGCCAATTATTTTTCCATTATCAGCAATCAACTTTAAAATTGATAATGCCGTTATACTCTTTCCCGAGCCGGATTCACCGACAATCCCAAGTGTCTTCCCTAACGGCAGCGCGAAACTGACACCGTCAACAGCCTTCACTTCACCGTCATCTGTAAAAAAGGATGTGCGAAGATCGCGCACTTCCAACAAAACCGTTTCCATTCCGGACACCTCTCTTTCAAACATGGATCAATTCAAGTCAATCCGCTTATTTAGTAAGCGGTAGGATATATCGACGAGCAAGTTTACGAAGACAAACAGGAATGAAATGATTAGGACGGTTCCTTGGACAATCGGGAAATCCCGTGTTCGAATGGCGTCGATCGTAAGCCGCCCCATTCCGTTAATGGCAAAAATCGATTCTGTCAGAACGGCACCTCCAAGGAAGCCCCCGAATTCAAGTCCGACGACAGTAATGACAGGGATCAAAGCATTCTTCAAAGCATGCCGATAGACAACAACACGCTCGCCCATCCCTTTTGCCCGTGCCGTGCGAATATAGTCTTGTCCGATGACTTCAAGCATCGATGCCCGCGTCATACGCGCAATGATTGCGGCTCCGCCCGTTCCAAGTGTGATAACAGGCAATATTAGCTGCCTCCAGTCGTCCCCCCATCCGGATGCTCTCATTTTAAGAAAATCCGGCAACCAGTCGGGACCGATTGCAAACCATTGGATCAACATAAGACCGAACCAGAAATTCGGCATCGACAATCCAAAAAGGGCAACTATCATAATGGAAATATCAGACCATGTATAATGCCGTACCGCAGATATAATTCCTGCTATCAAACCAAGGAAAACTGCAAGAATGGTCGCATAAAAGGATAGTTGCACAGTCGTCCAGAACCGAGCCTTTATTTCATCCATTACTGGCCTGTTGCTTCGGACTGAGTTTCCAAGATCGCCTTGGACAACATTTTTCATGTACTTGAGATATTGAACGGGAGCAGGTTCATTCAAACCCAATTTCTCACGGATCTGCTCCACCGTTTGAGGAGACGCACCTTCTCCAGCCATGATTTGTGCCGGATCCCCTGGTATTAAGTACATCAAAGAGAATACTAGAATCGAAACGCCAAGCAAGACCGGTATCGTCTGGAGTAGGCGCCTTATCACAAACTTTGTCATCTATTTGCCTCCTCCTTCATTTTCTCATCTTCGGGTCGAGCGCATCGCGCAACCCATCCCCGAAGATATTAAATGCCAATACGACGATAACAATGGCTACCCCTGGGAATAAAACAAGATGCGGCGCTTGCTGCATGTAGGCCCGCCCTTCACTGAGCATAGCCCCCCATTCAGGTGTTGGCGGCTTTGCACCCAACCCTAAAAACGCAAGACCGCTCGCTGTCAAAACAGCTGTCGCTATCCGTAAAGTCAACTGAACAATGATAGGCGACATGACGTTCGGTAAAATATGCTTGAAAATAATTCGCGCATCACTTGCTCCAAGCGCTTTTACTGCATCGATATATTCCAGTTTCCGTACCGATAACGTAGATCCGCGTACAATCCTTGCAAAAGCAGGGACTGAGAAGACCCCGACCGCAATGATCATGTTTTGCACACTTCCTCCTAAAACGGAAACAATCGCTAACGCGAGAAGAATTCCCGGGAATGCAAGCAGGACATCCATAATTCGCATGATGACCGTATCAAGTTTTCCTCCATAATAGCCGGAAATGATGCCAAAGAAGACACCGACAATTCCTCCAAGTGCAACGGAGAAAAATCCGACTTTCATCGTAATGGACATGCCATGGATGATACGGGTAAAGATATCCCTTCCATAGTTATCCGTACCAAACCAATGTTCAGCAGAAGGCGGCTTAAGTTTATTCGAAATTTGTGGCTCGTAAGGATCAAGAGTCGTCAATAGTGGCCCGATAAATCCGGTCAAAACAAAAAATAGTATGAGAACTCCGCCCACAACTGCTGCTTTATTTTTGCTGAGCCTACGCCAAAAGGCTTTGTATGCCTCAACCCTTGGGCTTGACCGCTTCTGCCCGATTCCTGCAACAGGAGTATGTTGAACCATGTTTGAACACCTTCCCCTATTAATTTATTGAAAATTGGTATATTTACAGTAGCATATCATGAATATAGCATTTGAGGAATGCTTTTTACTATTGTTTTTGTTTAATTTACAATAATGTAATTTAAACATTAATTAAGTGAATATGGCATTGCAATGTATGAGTATTTCATCGGAAAACATATTTAGAGATTAAATTCGAATATTTTATTTTAATATTGGATAATGCCAATTATTCTGAAATTGATTGTTTGTTTTTTGGTTATGTGCTATATTGCTACTAACTGTTGCATATTCTATTACTCTAATAGGTGTGTAATAGGGAATAACATACGGGGGGAACAAATATGAAGAAAAATGGCAAAGTGAAGTGGCTGCTTGTACTTGCTCTGGCCTTGTCAATGATTCTTGCTGCCTGTTCTGGAGGCGGAAGCTCATCTTGGGAACCGGGAGATGATATTGACAAAGGGAAAGGCAAAGGGGTCGAAGGCGGAGATTTGGTATTGGCAGTTCTATCCGATGCATCTTCTTTGGATCCAGCTGGTTCCAACGACGTGCCGTCTTCAGTAGTTCAAGCGAATATCTATGAAACACTTGTTAACCGCGATGATGACAACAGTATTGTCCCGGGGCTTGCAGAAAGCTGGGAAGCTATCGATGATACCACTTATGAGTTTAAACTACGTGAAGGCGTCAAGTTCCATGATGGCGAACCTTTCAACGCGGAAGCTGTCAAGGCGAATCTTGACCGTATTCGTGACAAAGAAGTTGCCTCACCACGTTTTTTCCTATTTGAAATGATCACTGATGTAATCGTAAAAGATGAGCATACAGTTCAGATTAAAACCGAGTATCCGTTTGCTCCTTTGTTAGCCCACCTTTCACATAACGGTGGTGCAATGGTAAGCCCGAAGTCTATCAAGGCTGACTATGCAGCAATGACAGGCGATGTGAAGGCAGGCTCTGTAATTTCACTCAATCCAGTTGGAACAGGTTACTTCAAATTCGTTAGCTGGACACCGGGCGACGAAATCAAACTTGCTCGAAACGATGATTATTGGGGCGACAAAGCTCATGTAGACACAGTTACATTTAAGGTAATCCCTGAAAGTGCTGTAAGGAATGCTGATCTTCAAACGGGCCACGTTCACATCGCTGACCCAATTCAGCCGAACGAAGTTGCTGGCATCAACTCTGACAGCTATGCAAGAGTAAACCAAAAAGCTTCATCCAGCCTTGCTTACCTTGGCTTTAATACAGAAAAAGAGCCATTCAATGATCCAAAGGTTCGTAAAGCAATTTCCATGTTGATCAATAAAGAAGATATCAGTGAAGGGGTATACGACGGATTCGGCGTACTTGCAAAAGGACCTCTTGCACCTGGGATCTTTGGTTTCAATGACAAAGCGAAACCAATTGAATACAATGTTGAAGAGGCGAAAAAGCTTTTGAAAGAGGCAGGCTATGAAAATGGCTTCAAATCTTCAATCTGGACAAATGACAATCCACAACGTCAACAAATCGCAGTTCTCGTTCAAAACGAACTAAAAAAAGTGAATGTTGAAGTGGACATCGAAGTGATGGAATTCGGTGCTTATCTTGAAAAGACTGCGAATGGGGAGCACGACATGTTCATCTTAGGGTGGTCCAACCCGACTGGCGATGCGGACTATGGAATGTACGCACTATTCCACTCCTCACAAAAGGGGAACCCAGGAAACCGTTCATTCTATGAAAACAAAGAAGTCGACAGTCTTCTTGAACAAGGCCGCCGCGAATCCGATCCGGATGAGCGTATCAAGATCTACAATAAGATTCAAGAACACCTAATCGAAGACGCACCAATGGCATACTTGATCCACACTGAGTATCTCACAGGCGTCAGCAACAAAATCAAAGGTTTCGCCATCGGTACGGATGGTATCTACAAGTTGAAGAATGTACAGTTTGTGGAGGAGTAAGATGGACTGAAGAGAATGCCGCCCGTGCGCGGCATTCTTTTTTTGTTTACATGAGAGACTGAGCGTGTATATCCTTTAGTACCTAACGGATAATAAAAACGGGAAGTCAACCAAGCCTAATCTGGTCGACTTCCCACTTTATAAAAACATTATTCGACAACCACCTTCAAATAAATCCCTTTCCTCATCATAACCTCGGACTTATCCTTCCATTGTGGATGTACGACTAATAGATATTCTTTACCAGAAATCAGCGGTGAAATAGGAGTAACTTCCACAGATCTACCATCCTTCACAGCGATGCTGACCTCAGCCTCTTCTCCACCTAACTCAATCAATTGTATTGCACGCTTGCCCAATTGGCTCCAATCCATATCCTTGCTCATACGAATCGTGAATGTCTTTGTCGTTTTCACATTTTCCATTGTTGGAAATGGCGAGTAGCCAGCAAACTTCAATAGAAGCTGATCATAATGTGATGCTTTCACTTCTTCATTGGTAGCAGTCACCACGTTTGGCGTTACACCAACTTTATCGACCGCAATCCCCTTTGGTGAATAGAATCGGGCAGTAGTCAATTTCAAAACGCTTCCGTCCTGAAAAGCGAACATTGATTGCGCCGTGCCCTTTCCATAAGAAGTTTGTCCATAAATTTTTGCAGCTTTTTGTTCTTTCAAATTAACCGCAAGCATTTCCGATGCACTAGCGCTGTATTCATTGATCAGCAATGAAACAGGGCCTTTGATTTTCATTTCTTGATTGACCGAAGGATAGATGGCCGGTGTTTTATTTTTCTCACGTATTTGGAACGCCTGCTTTACACCCGGGAAAAATCCTGCGATTTCCTGCGCAGCTGTAAGATAGCCCCCACCATTATTCCGAATATCAAGTATGAAACCGTCCGCACTCCCAAGAGTTTTGACCGCTTCGGCCATCTCCTTTGCAGAATTTGTTGCGAAACTATTGAGCCGAATATACCCGATATTCCCTCCAAGCATTTCCGCCTCAACCGTCGGCAAATGGATTTCTGCCCGTGCAATCACCTTCGTAATTAAAATACTATCTTCCCGTACAATCGTCAAAGTGACTTTCGTATTTTCCTCTCCACCTATCAAAGGAATTGCTGCTTGGATAGACTTCCCTCTCAACGATACACCATCCACCTCAGTGATCACGTCGCCAGACAGCAAACCAGACTGGAACGCCGGTCCATCCTTAATAACCGAAATCACCTTCACACCCTTATCACTTTCCTCCAAAACAACGCCTATCCCAACAATCCGTTTTTCAATTCCGTTAATAAAAGCCTCATATTCTTGTTTCGTCATATAGACCGAATGTGGGTCAAGACCCTCTACAATCTCTTTTCCAGTCTCTTTTAACAGAATATGCTCAGGCACTTTATCCACATAATATTGCTGGATAAGCTGTCGAATCTTATCCAACGGCTCCGCAGCGGATACCTGAGTAAACGGCATCATGACAAATAGGAGGGTAAGTAGCACTAATAAAGGCTGCATGCGTCTTTTAATCAAGTAAATATCCTCATTTCCTAATGTGTTTCTACTATTATATACTCGGTAATTAAGCAGGACAGAATTAGAGAAAAAAACCAACCAGATTTGGTTGGCTTTTCAAGAAAGTTTTTTAGACTCTCAGCCCAGCATAAAGGTGCTTTTCAAAAAACTCGACTGTCTTCGTGTGCATCGTAATATGGTTTTCAATCTTCTCTGTCTGGTGGCCTTCATCTTCGAAGATGACCATCTCTACTTCACGATCCATTTTCTTCAAATCCGCGACAATCTGCTCCGCTTCGCTAACCGGGACGCGAGAATCATTCCTGCCATGGAACACTAACAACGGCGCAGTGATTTGATGCGTGAGATTCATTGGCGCAGTTTCTTCGAAGAAATCACTATGTTTCGCTAACGATCCATATTCACACTCACGCAAATACCGTCTCCATTCCCCGGTATTCATGAGGAAAGTCCTTAAATTGGACATACCAACGATATCTACCCCCGCTGCCCACAGATCAGGATACTGCGTCAACGCCGACAGTACCATGAATCCGCCGTAACTCCGCCCCATAATACCAATTTTGTCAGGCAATACTTGGTGGGACTCGACCAAGGCTCCAGCCAAACTCGCCAAGTCCGCAACCGCGTCCAACCGCTTGTCCGCGTCATCCAACTTCAAATATGCCCTCCCATATCCATTGCTCCCTCGGATATTCGGAACCGCAACCGCAAAACCTTTGTAAACAAGATATTGCAAAACAGGATTATACTCCGCCCTCGACTGCGCTTCAGGACCGCCATGCACGTAAATCACGGCTGGCTTCGATTTGTCTGTATCCTGGTTATAAAAGAAATAAGGAACTTCCAAACCATCAAAGGATTTAAAGGAATGAAGTTCAGGCACTCTCCAATAACCGCCTACAGTTTCCGATTGCCCGATGAACGTGAGTCGCTCCACCTTTTTCGTAGCCAATGTATATTTCCAAATATCCCCCGGGTTCATCGGGGTTTTCATTGTGAATAAAAAGGAATCATTCGAAAGCCAAGACATTGAACCGATAACCCCATCAGGAAGCGAATCAATCAGTTCATACGTGCGCGAGTTCGTGGCATAAACCCCCAACCTTGTGATGCCGCCTTCATTTAGAGTAAAGGATAGCAAGTCACCATCCGGCGAAAGTGCAATTTCCTCCATATCCCATTTCTCCCAATGTAACAGTTTATCGAGATGTCCGGGATCCTCCATCGAAAACCTGCATAAATGTAGCGTATCTTCATTCGTATCAGCAAGGACAAATCCCTCGCGCTTTCCTACCCTTGGCGAATGCATTCGTGCAAGCTCATCTTCTTTCCCAAGGCGTACAGTCTCCTTCGTCCGGATATTCACAAGATAAATGATCCGATCAATATTCGTCTCCATCATGCTGACAAAGAAGGATTCATTATCCAGCCAACCAAGCGGAACACAATTCGCATCATTCGTGAAAACCTGTTCCACCTCCCGCGTTTCCACGTCGATAATGAAGACATCAAAAAACGCCGGGTGACGACGGTTGCTTGAATAAGATAGATAGCGACCATCCTTCGACCAACCACCTACGTAATGGAAATGATCCTTTGATTCAACTAACACCTCGGGATTCTCACCAGTCGCTCCCACAATATAAAGCTGCTGTTTTTCATTCCCCTTGCTGTCCACGCCGACTACCGTCCAGTTACCGGTCGGCGAATGATGCACACTTAATACACGGTCATCCGTTTTGATGAATTGCTCCGGCTCCCCATTAGAATCTAACTTCCATACCTGCGGAATCCCGGTTAATTTAGATAAAAATGTAAAAGTCCCTGTACCCGGAATAACCTTTGCTTCATATGCGGAATTAACCTTTAGAAAATCCAACAATACCTTCTCTTCATCAGACATGAACAATCCCCCTTGTGCGATTTCCCAATAATTTTAAGAGTCTATCAATTCTTCCTAAGTTTATCATTCATAGATTTCTTCATCAAATGAAGAGGGTTGGATTACAATATATATTTATTCTTTCCCAGACAAAACCCCTCGCCAGCCGGCAAGGGGTCATCTTTTTCACTTCAATTGCTCTACTCTGTGTATGAAAATCGCCATATCTCCACGTGTGATGGAGTTGCTTGTCCCGAATTGTGTATCACTTATTCCCTGAGTAATATTATACTTCACAAGTGCTCTAACAGCCGCGCTGTGTTTCTCCGAGACATCTTTAAATGCAATAGTTGTACCTGTTCCATCAAGTTTGTAGGCTTTGGAAAGGATCAGGGCCATTTCTCCACGAGTCAATTCCGCATCGGAGCCGAATTTCGTTTTCGACTCACCTTCCATGATGCCTCTCTCGACAAGTACATTGACTGCATTCGCAGCACGAGCCGGCACATCCTGAAATCCTGCATCTTTTCCAGTCGTCGATTCTAATTTTAACGCCTTGACAATCATTACTGCTGCGTCTACTCGCTTAATTTTCGCATAAACGCCAAATTCCGTTTTAGAAAATCCTTGTGTGATTTTATTTGCAACAAGATAATTAACTGCCGTTTTATATCGATCTGCAACATCTAAGAAAACCGTAGTTGGCGTTGCGTCTTGGACTTTAAGTACATAGGAACCTACATCTTTCGAATCCGGATCCTTCTCGATTTTAATGAAATATGTACCTGACGCCAACTCAACATTCTTGTTCATTTTCTTCGGGTTGTTTTCTACTCCGCCTTGCACAGTAGAGGATTCAATAACATTTCCATTCACATCAATTAATTCAAAGTTAACAGATTTAAAATGCACAGATAAATCGACCGCTACATTACTTGGTTTCGTAGTTGTAAATTTGAAATAATCCACATGATCATTTGTGCTTATCAACCCTTTGATTGTCTGACCGTTCAATAAAAGTGACTGTGCCGTTCCAAAGCTGTCATTCGGCTCAATCTCATTATTATCCACCGATCCAAACAATGCCTGAAGCGTATAAACTCCAGTGCTGTCGCTATAACGGACCTGTTCAATCCCAATATAGTAAGTTCCTTTTTCCAAATTGACCATTTCCGTCAATTTTACAGGACTACCAATTTTCCCGCCCTCAACCTGCTCACTGAACAGCTTCTTACCATTGCCATCCAATAACGTAAAATTCACTTCATCTAAATAAGAATCGAAATTCAGCTTCAAATTCCCAGAAGACTTCAATTCAAATTTGAAAAAATCGGCGGTATCGTTCCAGCTGATCAACCCACGAAGAGGATTAGCGTCAAGTTTTAATTCACTTGCAAGTTCAATTGCGTTATTTTTTTCAGTTTCCTTGTTATTCGCGGCACTGAACTCACTACTTACTAAAAAAGTGCCTGTCTCTTTACTAATAAAAGAGCCATCTTTAATAGTTAAATGGTAGACACCCGACTCCAAATCCACGGATTTACTCCATTTCGAAGCCTCAGTCATTTTCCCATCATAGGCCTTCTCTTGGTAGACAGTATCTCCATTCCAATCTTTCAATGTAATGGAAGTCGTATTAATATACGAATGGACATGAATCGTCAGTCTTCCAGGCTCAGATACAGGTACCATATATACTGTTTCGGCTGACCCTGGATAGATCTTACCGGATTCCTGAACCCCTGTAGGAAGTACAATTGGTGAATTCGCTTTCGCCACATGATTCGTGAAAAGCACTAACATCATAATCGTCATAACAAGTGTCAGCTTTTGAAGCCCTCTATTTTTCATCTCTACGCCTCTTTCGTGTTTAATTTGATAAAATCCCACTATACTCTCCCGTTCACCACCATCCCAATTGATATATTTCTTAGTTCCGCCTTTTTCATGCTGTTTATCTGCGATGAGTTTTCTATTAATATAGTATACCATCAAATAGTGTCGGAAATAGTAGAATTTTGAATGAAAAGGGAAACGGATTTAATAGCCACGCCCACTAATAAGAACTTGTCCCACTCAAAACCACATATATTCTCCTACACAGCCTCTTTTTTATGGTATATTACACCTTATAAATAGATGAAAACAGGTGAATTTCTTGAAATTCAGTGGCAGGATAATCGCAATTGGGGTAGTCGGTCTGTTTAATGTAATTCGTTATTTTTATTACCATCAGTATTTAGGGATTCCCTTTACATTGGATTTTTTTATTTTAACGGCGTTCTTTTTGACAGTGGCCTGGTGGGGTGGGAAACAATTTGATCGGGTAAAATACTTTTCTGAAAAGGATCCATTAACGAATACATTCAATCGCCGGACGATCGAACGTTCCTTTCAAAAAATAGCTAAAACATGCGATAAAAAGGGTCAAAAGTTAGGTGTTATTTTACTGGATCTCAATGATTTTAAAGTTGTTAATGATACATACGGGCACCATAAGGGCGACGAACTGTTGACGGAAATCGCATCACGGCTTAACAAATCTGTTAATAACAACGATTTGGTCGCGAGATGGGGCGGCGACGAATTTTTAATCCTTGTACCAAATTGTAAAGATCGATTTAGGGTGGAATATATTAACAATCTCAACCAAACGTTAGAGGAAGAATTCGAGCATTTTCCAACCATCAGGGCATCCATCGGCTTTGCATTCTATCCAGATGACGAACAGAGTTTCCAAGGGTTAATTCAAAAGGCCGATGAGGCGATGTATAAGAATAAAAGAGGCTAACCACAAGCAGTCCAAAACTTTTCATCATGTGGAGCACCAGCTTTATTATAAAAATAGAGTAACAGGAAAGGGATTTACAATGAAATTACTTAAATGGGGAGTAGCATTTTTTCTTAGCTTCTTCATAATGACAAATACGGCGGCTGCGCAAGGTTTTCAGGATGTGCCCACGGATCACTGGGCGCATGATGAAATACGCTTTTTAACGGATAAGCGGGTGATACGAGGATTTGCGGATGGTTCCTTCAAACCTTTGGCTGTTTTATCAAGAAAGGACGCGGCGGTCATGCTTGTACGGGCTATGCAGCTTCCAGCTATCCAGCAGCCACAAGTAAAACCCGCTGATTTGAAGCCCACGATGGGTGGCTATACGGAGATGATGATAGCGGCGAATAAAGGGTTTTTCACGGTTACGGCAAACCGTTTCAATCCGGACAAGCCGCTAACTCGCGATGAGATGGCAAAGGCACTCGCCATTGCATACGGCTACAATGGAAAAGGATCTTCTTCCTTTAAGGATGTTGCAAAGAGCAATCCGTACTACAAATTCATCGACGGGATTGCGGCTAACGACATCACTACAGGATATTCCGATGGTACATTTAAGCCGAATGTCGCTGTTAATCGCGCACAGTTCTCGACATTCCTAAAGCGTGTTTATGATAAACCACATGAATATATCGTGAAAAAGGATGGGCGTACTTTAAAATCTTTCACAGATGATGCGGCTGCCGTTGCGTATGCAGTGAGCCAGGCAGGTTCGACTGTGCATCCTGTCAGCAACTCACTTATGAAATATGGACAAAAGCCTGCTGACTTAAAGGCTACTGGAATAAAAAACGGTGTTTTGATTTATAGCGGTTCTGAAAAGGAGTCATTCGATAAAGACTTCTTTGCACCTTATCTTGCCAAAGGGAATTCCACCTATTTCGACACATTTGTCGTTATGGGCCGGCAATATCCTAAGGGCGAATTCCAGGAAACCCCTAAAAACCTGGCGAATTACAGTGACTGGAAATGGTTTTCGGATAAACTTTTCTCACCTTCAGGCCCATTACAGCCATTGAATGGCGCTGCGATGGCGGCTAACAGAAAAGCTAAAGTCTATATCGGAATTCCTTATCCGAAACGCAATGGGAACTTGATTGACCAAAACGGAAAAGTGGTGCCCAACACACTCGCTGCTCGCAAACAAATGGTCAACTGGTACATTTCAACAATTGAGCAACAATGGAAACGGGCGGGATTCAGCAATCTTACATTAACTGGCTATTACTGGGTGAATGAAACCGTCATTCATGCAGACGACGAACTATTAGTTACAGATACCGCAGCCACAATCCATAAACTGAACAAGAGGTTCATTTATGCACCACATGCCCGAACGACTAATTTCCAAAACTGGAAATACTACGGATTCGATGGAGCCTACTTGCAGCCAAACACATTCCGATTAAACCTTGGCGATCCAAAAGCAAGGCTTCACAAAGCTTTTCTCGAAGCGCAAATCAAAGGAAGCAGCATTACTTTAGAAATCGACACCTACTCTCCCCACCAAATGGGAGCGGGTTTGCCAAACTTCGAAACGTATCTGGAGTTTGCAAAACGATATGACTTACAAGGTTTCCTTCTTTATCAAGGGACGGAGATGGTGTATCGGATGGGTACGCTGAAGAATGATGCTTATCAAAAAGCTTATGAGGGATTATGGGATTTTATGGATTAAGGTAGATGAAGGGAGCCAAAACCGGCTTCCTTTTTATGTCATTCATACAAGACTATTGTCTAAGTTGTCAGAAGTGGTGTAAGATAGCGATAAAAGTTAGAGGGCATGACTTAAAACCATTGTTTATTCAGTAATCAGGGAAAATCAGGGAGGGCATCACCATGATTGAAGGGAAAATCATCAAATTTCATCGCGAATTGCAAGGTTTAAATCAAGCTGAGTTAGGAAACGGGATTTGTTCAAAAACACATATTAGTAAGATTGAACGGGGGCTTACAGAAGTTTCAAAGGAAACAATAGAGATGTTAGCAGAGAGACTTCAAATAGACATGGCTGCGGAGATCGACACTTACTTAAGTTTGGATTTGTTATTAAAAGAATGGCACGAGTCTATTATTCTAAAACTTAATGCAAAAGCAAGAAGTATTAAAGAGCAGTTGGAAAGCATAGTTCTATTACAAATCCCAGATTTCTATCGCTCCAAAACATTGGTGTTAGCCAGATATTATATGTCGATTGACGAAGATGCAAAAGCAAGGTCCCTAATTAAAGAAATGGATAGTTGGATCGATCTTTCATCTTTTGATCAAAACATGTTATTACATATTAAAGGTGAATACTGCCTAAAATATAAAAAAGACTACACGAAGGCCATCGCTTTTCTTAAAAGAATCGATTTAACTTATTACAATAATGCAGAATACTACTACCATTTAGCGATTGCCTATCATCATACAAATTCAAGGGTATTAGCCTATTATTACGCAACTAAAGCACTGGATTTTTTCACATCAAAACATAGTTTTACGAGAATAATTGAAACTGAGATGCTCATGCTGATTCAAGTGGAGCAAGAGGAATACTTTGACCCAAAAGAGTCTGGATATCCAAGATTAATTGAAATGGCTGACAGTTTAGGATTGGAGTATCAAAAAACTCAACTTCTTCATAACTATGCATATCAACAATTTCGTTATGGGGATTATGAAAAAGCCTTTGAATATTACAGCAAAGCTTTAAAGTTAATAGAACCAAACAATTCCCAATACCTTATATCGCTTGAAGGGTATTTGAATGCCGCTACAAAACTTGGGAAGATGACGGAAGCAGAATTGCTTCGGATTGCTAATGAGGGAATCTCTCTTTCAGAAAAAATAAGTGATACGATGTCAAAGCACTACTTCCATTTACATATTTATAAGATTACAAATGATGTCAAGCAATACTACCAATATCTTGAGAGTGAGCTGTACCCTTCGCTAAAAAAAGCAGGATATGGCCTTGCCGCTGAAACGTATGAAATTAAACTGTTCGATTTTTACTCGGAGAAGGGAGATATCGAACAAGCATATAAATACGCAGCTCCGATGATGGACAAGCATAGAAAAAACAGTGAGCTTGTTTAATTGTGTTTGTCCATAATGCTTTTTAAAAGATATATGTCGCACCTCCAAAAAGAGCCAATGACTCGAATAGTCATTGGCTCTTCTCATTTAGATATTAAGGTATTTACCTACTCTTTATCAATCTAAAAGTTTAAGAGAATCCAATGCCCGGTAGAGCATAACTGCTGCTTCCGCACGTGTTGCATTGTTTTTCGGATTGAAGTGACCATCATTTCCTTTTATCACACCAAGCGCAGTTGCTTTATAAACCAGGTCAATTGCATACGCACCAATTGAGCTGTGATCTTTAAAGTTTGCAGGCTTGTCAAGGTTTTCAGTGATTACCTTGTTTTTATATTCGATTGCACGGACGACCATTGCCGCGATTTCCTCACGTTTGATTGGAGCATCTGGACTGAATTTCCCATCCTTCGTTCCGTTTACAATGCCAACCTCAGCGGCCGCTTCTATTCCTGCATATGCCCATTTCTTACTTTTGTTCACATCTGCGAACTTGCCTTCGTATGACTTCAAAGGAAGCCCAAGCGCTCGAACAACCAAGACTGTGAATTCTGCACGTGTAATTTGCGCATTTGGAGCAAATTCAGTTTCCGTCTTACCTTGGATGATGCCCTTTGCCGCAAGTTTGTTTATTTCATCCTTCGCAAAAGTGTTTATAATGTCCGTAAACAATGGTGTTTCCGGTTTCGGATCCACTGGATCAGGATTCGGAGTTGGTGTTGGATCCGGACTCGGACCTGGACCCGGAACATAAGCATCTGTAACTGTTACATTTACTGTCAATTCTTGACCTCCATAGGAAATTACAACTTCTGTTGAACCTTTCGCTATAGCTTTAATCAAGCCCGCTTTGACAGTAGCCACTTCTTCATCTTTTACGAAATACTCAGCTTTATCTGATACGTCTACTTTTGTTGGCTCTCCATCTCCCTTTGGAGTTGTTACTTCTTCTACTTTTATTTGTTGGGTAGATCCTGTTTGTAAGGAATAGCTATCTTTATCACTAATAAGTGAAACGGTTGAATCTGAGATTCCGAAAGCTTTAATAATTTCCTGTTCGATTTTATTTCCTAAATCATCCCAGGCACTTGCACGAATAGAGACGAATGTTCCACTTTCATGTGAATTGCTAATTTCAGCGATCCAGCCGTCCCCTTCTTGAGTAAGCTCAACTGCTTCCCAGCTTTTACCTTCGTCAAATGAGACCTCTAAAGATGCACCTTCAATTTTCCCATTCCCTTTTGCAGTACTGACCTGGGCTGCACTCATACCCAACATGATCTTGTCTCCTGCAATCGCATTACCGCTCAAATCCGTTTCTACATCAAAGTTCAAGGAAATCATCGGAAGTTCAGTGATGAACTCTTCTTGCTTTTTCGTCCAGAACGTCCACTCCGTATGTGTACGTATGGACGTACTCCACTCTTCCGGATTGCGGGAAGCATCAACTACCAATCGATATTGTGTATTTTCCTCAAGTACCCCATTATGATTAAGCGTCTGACTTTTCGTCTCTCTAAGTTTAGTATCACCTTGGTAAAGTGCCATCGTTTGTGTATTGTCAGCGTCAAGATGCCCTGTATGTCCTTTACCAGCATCGGCCCATGCAGGAATATTAAACTGTAGATTATTATTAATTCGGAATGGTTTCCAGTAACCTTCACCAATATAAGGACGAACAATTGGTGCAAACCATTTTTCAACTATCTTCTGCCCTGGCTCAAATTTCATAGGTATTCCGCGAACTTCCCACTTATTAACCATGGAAGCCATATGGAACCATGTAGTACTTTCCGAAGCCGTCACCCACTCAGTACGTTTTGTAGGGATTTTCATATGCATGAATACTGCATCACCACCAGTATTGTATGATGGGATATCTATGCGCCATTCCGATCCTTCTACCGGCCGGTCAGAATAGTATTGTACATCGATTTTCACTAACTCATCTTCAGAAGGAGCATAGGTTAGATCCTTCGGAACTGCGTTTGGATGATTGTCGATTAAGTCGTATAAGTAAGGTGATTCAAGTGTCCCTACAACACTTAGCGACAACTTCTTAGCAACAGCACTTTCGATAAGCGCTTTACCTGCTGTTCCGCTCACGGAAACGGCTGCTATTGGATTATCACTTCCATCGTTGTCATTTCCTACCCACTCAATGAATTTTGTTGGTCCATCGTTCACTATAATTAGTAGTTTTGCACCAGCTTCAATTGCATTATCTGCACGCTCAGATCCAGAAATCAAGTCACTGCGTTCAACTAAAACAGCCTTTCCTTCCGCATCTATGTCCTTATAATCCATTTCAGTACCTTTTCCTGCATATACAACTTCAAGCTCATGCTTACCTTCAAACAGAGTACTTCCAGGCAAAAGTAAACTTTCTACTTGCTCTTCTCCAACTTTTATGTCCATTAACGGCTTCATCAATCTCCAACGCATGTTAAGCTCAAAGACTCCGGATTCGATTACTTCAGTGGATTGAGCATATATTTTGTCGATCATAGGAGGTATAATATACGTCTCTCCCATCATATTTTCCCCGCCAAAGTTTCGGTAGTACTCCAACTTTCTAACAGCTGCCTCAGTTTTCTGGGGTGCCGTTGCCGTAATTTCACTGACGTTCCGAGCGTCAAGTTCCACGGTTTGTGGCTTATCCAAAACAACTTCAGGATTACCAAGAAATGCAACTCCAGCATGATCCGTATTCATATCAATATCCATCAATGTCAATACGGAATAAGTATCTGGTGGAAGTCTTAACTCCTTTGTCCCGAACACTGCAAAGGCCGTAGGGTAATGATTTTTCCCAACAAGTGTAACAAGTGTATTCCCCGGTGTTCCGTCGGGATTTGTAACATTGATTGTTAAAGATTGTCTTTCATCTTCCTTGCCCATTGCCATTGCTGTATGTGCAACTTTTTCACCGTTAACAGCAGCCGTAAGATGCCCTTGATAACGATTTGCAATTTCAGCAAGATTTGGATTGACCGTCAATGTAACTTCCACGCTTCCATTCGCAGGCACTGTCACTTGATCGGCTGATAGTTCTAATAGTCCTTCAGGTGCCGGTTTATTAGAGTTATCTGTGAAAGTTGTTGAAAGATCCAATACAACTTCCTCATCGCCTACGTTTGTATACGTAACTGTCTTAACTACAGGAGCATCATCTTCATGCGGCCAATCAAAGAAGCCGAAATCCAAAGAGCCACTCGCAAAAATTGTACCAAATGTAGCAGCAGCAACATCAAGACGACCTGATCCACCTTGATAAGGCTTAATAGAATCAATCTTTTTCGTCGAACTCATTAGTGCCTGCTTCAGTTGCTCCCCTGTCCAATCCGGATAGCGTTGTGAAAGAATAGCCGCAGCCCCAGCTACATGGGGTGCCGCCATTGAAGTCCCCGTAAGGCTCAGATAGAGGCCGCTTCCCTTATCGGAAAGACTTGCACGGGCAGCTACGATTGCCGATCCCGGTGCAGTAAGATCCGGTTTTAATCCTGATTCCATATAACGCGGTCCCCTACTTGATGAACCTGCAAGCCTATCTTGCTTCGTAACATTACCGACAGTTAGCGCAGCATCTGCAGCTCCAGGTGAACCGATACCTTCACTACCCGTATTACCCGCAGAAATAACGAACAATGCACCCGTCTGCTCGCTTAACTCATTTACTGCTTGAGATAACGGATCATTTCCATCACTTGGATTCGAATCGCCCAAACTCATATTAATAATCTTAGCGTTTTTCGCAGCCCATTCCATTCCTTTGATAACCCAGGAATCTTGACCATAACCATCATTTGAAAGAACCTTCCCAACAATCAGACGCGCATTAGGTGCTACACCTTTATTACGTCCGTCAGAGGCGGCACCCGTCCCAAGGACCGTGGACGCAACATGTGTTCCATGTCCATTGTGATCCACAGCATCCTCTCCTGGAACAAAGCTCATTACCTCATCAACCTGACCTTCAAAATCCCGGTGTGTTTCATCGAGACCTGTGTCAAGTACAGCGACCGTGACGCCAGTTCCATCAAATTCATTTTCCCACGCCTCAGGTGCACCAATTTGAGGTACACTTTCTGCGAGGGTTGCTTCAACTCGACCATCTAACCAGATCTTTTTAATGACACCAGCCGTTTTGTGGTCTATTGCTGCAAACTCCGTGACATCTTCCCAGAACATTTTAGCTTGTTTCTTATCTGTAGATAACGCCACTCCACCGATACTCTCTAAAATAGTTACCTGTTCAGATCCTTCAAGAGTAGTAGACAGGGCAAACTTAAAACGAGTATGTTTTTTGTCATACTGTACAATAACCGGTAACGTGGATTGGTTCTCATCATCGTAACCAGCCGCGATCAGTGCAGTAATATTAAACAAGTCTCTATCCAACAAATCAGAAGCTATGTATGGCATCGCTTCTCTTGGAAAGACAAATGTGTCTTTGCCTGACCTAATAATTTGTATACCTTCATTTACATGACTAACAGGTTCCACACTAATAAAGCTCTTTCCACCACCAATGTCAGTGACAGTAACAACATCACCAGTAATCAGCGTTACTGTTTTTTTACTTGTACTTGGATTTAAGCCACCCCCCATAGGTATGGAATCGACTATATGTCCATCTACCACTTGCTGATTCCCAGAAATCATATCATCAGCAAAAGGCTGAATGGTTGGGAAAAATATCAACATAACAGCAAGTAGCGTCGCGATATACTTCCTAAACATCGTATTCTTCATTTCTTAATCCTCCTATTCTTCTAAAAATTCATTTTAACAACTTTAGATTAATTCAATCTATCTTCATTCGCAATTGGGGTTTTGCATTCAGTAAAACACTATATTTACCAGTTAAAACAGCATAAAATACGGTTTTTGAATAGCAGAAATATATAAGACTATGTGAATCGGCATTAAAGTTGGGGTCAATACTTATTTTTAGCGACAAAAGTAAAGTATTGGAGATTGTGTTAGGCTCATTTCAACAAAAATCCTCACTTATAACTACGGGCTACTGAATTAGTCACAGATTACGACTTTTAAAGAATGAATGCATTCCTGTCGCGAATTGCAAAAAAAAAGCAAGCCTACCATCAACTTTTGAAGGTAGGCTCTGCTCTTAATTAAATTATATCAATCTAATAAATTAAGTGTATCTAATGCGCGGTACAGCATAACGGCCGCCTCCGCACGGGTTGCATTGTTTTTCGGATTGAATTGACCATTATTTCCTTTGATGACGCCCAATGCAGTAGCTTTATAAACCGAGTCGACTGCATATGCGCCAATTGAACCATGATCTGTGAAGTTAGCAGGGTTTTCAAGGTTATCTAACTTCAATTTTTCCTTGTACTCAATCGCTCTTACAACCATCGCCGCAATCTCTTCACGCTTGATCGGAGCATCTGGATTGAACTTGCCGTCCAAAGATCCATTAACAATACCTGCATCCGCAGCTGCTTCGATTCCAGCATATGCCCATTTTTTGCTACTGTTTACATCTGCAAACTTGCCAGCATAAGATTTCAATGGTAGGTCCAGTGCACGTGCAAGCAGCACTGTAAATTCCGCACGTGTAATTTGCGCATTAGGGGCAAATTCAGTTTCGGTTTTCCCTTGGATGATTCCTTTTGCGGCAAGTTTAGTTATTTCATCTTTTGCAAATACATTAGTAATATCCGTAAACTCAGGAACTATTTCAGGTTTAGGGTCTACCGGATTTGGATTCGGAGATGGGCCAGGATCAGGACTTGGACCAGGATCGACACTTACAGGATCCTTAACATTTACAGTTACGACCACTTCTCTTCCTTCGTGGAAGATTCTAACTTCCGTTGAACCTTTCTTCTTCGCGCTAATCAGACCCGCTTTGATGGAAGCGATGCTCTCGTCTTCGACTAAATATCGCGCTTCTTTTGTCACGTCAACAATCGTCGGTTTCCCCTCATTTTCCGACTGGATTGTTTTTGTCACTTTGATTTGTTGAGTCGTATTCGTTTCAATTGAATAATCAGTTCTATCAGCAGAAAGCTTTGTAGTATCAGGTACACCGAAAGCCTTGATGATTTCCTGATCCATCCGGTTACCTAAATTATCCCATGCGCTTCCACGTAATGAAACGAAGTCCCCCGCAACGCCAGTATTTTCTATATTGGCAGTCCATACATCGCCAGTGCGAGTCAGCTCGACTTCACTCCAGTTTTTCCCTTCATCAAACGATACTTCAAGAGCAACGCCTTCGAATTGATTGCTCCAAACGGCATAATCCACTTGAGACGGAGTCAATTCAAGCTTGATGAACTCATCGCCTATCGCGTTTCCGTTCATATCCATATCCACATTGTAATGCAGAGAAATCATTGGAAGTAATGTAGTAACATCGCCATAATATTTCGTCCAGAAAGTCCACTCAGTACGTGTGCTTACTGACGTTTTCCATCTATTTGGATCACGTGAAGTTTCACTCACCAACCGATACTGTGTCTCTTCTTCCTTTGCATCATTGTAATACAACAGCTGCCAGTCGGTTTCTTCAAGAAGCGTATCTCCTTCGTAAAGTTGTAGCAACTCATCTGTGAATAATACCCCAGTATTGCCATTACCTCCATCTGACCAGTTCGGTACATTTATGACAAGGTCATTCCATTGTCGTTCAGGCGGCCAATAACCTTCTCCAAAACTCGGACGGGCAACAGGGCCAAACCAAGTTTCATTCAAACGCTCACCCGGTTTATAAATGAAGGATGCTTGACGGATTTCCCATTCATCATCTAATAGTACCGCGCTATGGAACCATCTTGTATAGTCAGAAGCTGTTACCCACTCTGTTCGTGCAGTTGGAACCGATAGTTGATAGAGATTTCCGACTCCGTAATCAGCGTAAGTTGGAATATCCCAACGGAATTCTCCACCCGGTGTAGGTTCATCAGAAAAATACCTTGCATTGATTTTCACTAACTCTTCCTTAGCAGGGGCATAGGTTAGATTCTCAGGTATTTCATTATTGTAGTTATCAAATAAATCAAATACATACGGTGAATCTTCTGTCCCCTCGACATTCACTAGGATGTCGCCATTAAGAGCCGCTTTAATAAGCTTTTCCCCTGCTGTACCGCTAACAGCTGTTACAGCAATCGGATTGTTTTCACTATAATCCTCTGTTCCTACCCATTCAGTGAAAAGTGTCGGCTCATCATTTACGATGATTAAGAGTTTGGCCCCTGCTGCAAGTGCCGCACCTGCACGTTCGGAACCAGTAATCACATCTGTGCGATTAACGAGTACAGCTTTACCCTTCACATCGAGATTCTCGTAATCTTTTGCCGTTCCATTACCAGCATAAACGACCGGCAATTCGTACTCACCATTTAAAAATGTACTTCCACCTAATACAATGTTATCAACTTGTTCACCATTCACTGTCATTTCCAAAAACGGCTTGACTAAGCGCCAACGTGTATTCATTTGGAATTCGCCACTTGTAACAGCAGTTGTTGCCTGTGCGTAAGTCTTTGTTACTGTTGGTGGAATGACTTGTGAAGATATCACCTTCATGTTTCCGCCGAAACTCCTGAAGTATTCAATCTTCTTAAAAGTGGTTTCGTATTTTTCCGGTATATCTACAGTAATTTCATTCGCTGAACGTGCATCAAGTTCAACGATTTTCGTTCCATCTAAGTTGACTTCTGGATTCCCTAAAACGGCAATTCCAGCTTGGTCCGTATTCATGTCCACTTCCATCGTCGCCATTACAGAATACATTCCCTTTGGAAGTCGTAATTCCATAGTTCCATTCACTGTAAAGACTTCTGGATAATATTCCGGTCCGACAAGAGTGACCACTGCCTCTGCGGGGTTGCCTTCCCGATCGGTAGCATTGATGATCAGAGAGTACTTTTCATCTTCTTTACCTACTGCCATTGCGGAGTGGGCAATTTTTTCACCATCAAGAAATGCACTTAGATGACCTTGATAACGTTGTGCCGTTTCAGCGAGCTCAGGGTCAACTGTTACCGTAATCTCCGTTTGACCATTAGCTGGTATTGTCACTTGATTTGTTGAGACGTTCAATAAACCTTCGGGGGCTTCTTTTCCATCACTATCTGTAAATGTTGTTTGGAGATCCACCACTATCTCTTCTTCACCAACATTCGTCAATGTAACCGTTTTTTCAACGATACCATCTCCATCATGTGGCCAATCGAAGAAACCGAAGTCCAATGACCCACTCATATATACTTGAAGTGTAGTTGCTGCAACTACATCAAGTCGGCCAGATCCTCCTTCATAAGGTAGGATATTATTAATTTTTTTCGTCGAACTCATTAGAGCAGCCTTAAGTTGTTCTCCAGTCCATTCCGGATTTTTCTGTAAAAGAATTGCTGCTGCACCTGCAACATGTGGAGCTGCCATTGACGTCCCATTCAGCGAAATGTAAGACCCAGCGCCTTGATTTGAATACTGGGACCGTGCGGCCGAAATGTTTGAGCCTGGTGCAACAAGATCCGGTTTCAAACCGTCGTTCATAAAGCGGGGACCTTTACTTGAAAACCAGGAAAGCTTGTCCGATTTATCGACTGAACCGACAGTGAGCGCAGCATCAGCAGCTCCTGGGGAACCAATCCCTTCTGCTCCTGTATTCCCCGCTGAAATAACGAATAAAGTTCCGGTTTTTTTGCTTAGTTCATTTACCGCTTGCGACAATGGATCTTTTCCATCACTTGGAACTGGACTCCCTAAGCTCATATTTACAATCTTCGCATTTTCCGCTGCCCATTCCATACCTTCAATAACCCAGGATTCCTGTCCGTAACCGTCATTCGCAAGCACCTTTCCTACAAGTAACTTTGCCTTAGGTGCGACACCTATATTTTTACCTCCTGATGCAGCTCCTGTCCCTAAAACAGTTGAGGCTACATGCGTACCATGACCACCATAGTCAAGTGTGTTTTCATCAGGAACAAAAGATTTGGCTTCAATAATTTGATCAACTAAATCCGGATGACCCGCGTCTATACCTGTGTCAAGAACAGCCACTGTCACACCAGTTCCGTCTAAACCACCTTCCCAAACTTCAGTTGCGCCTATCATAGGAACACTATCGGCAAGATGAGCTTCTACACGACCATCCAACCAGACTTTTTTAATACTAGTAGATTCAGTTAGGTCTTCCCAGAATGAAGCAGCTTGCTTCTTATGTGTAGACAATGCGACACTGCTAATACTTTCTAACACATTTGTCTGTTCAGAACCCGATAGAGCAGTGATAGACTTTACATCCAACCGTTCGTTTTTCTGCTCGTATTGAACAATTACAGGTAAAGTGGATTGGCTATCATCATCGTAACCACTTGAAATCAGCTTTGTAATATTGAACAGGTCCCTATCCAATAAATCGGCCGATAAGTAGCTCATCGCCTCATTCGGAAACACAAATGTGTCGTCTCCAAGAGTCACGATTTGCACTCCGCCACTGGAATCTTTCGCAGGTTCCACACTGATTATGCCTTTACCTCCGTCAATCTTCGTAACCGTTACGACATCCCCTGTTAGTAGTGTAATAACATGTTTATCCGTAAAGGAATTGTTGCTCTTACCAAAAGAGTTCATGTCTATCACATTATCATTTAGTTCAGCAAACGCTTTCGGATAGGTAAAACCCGCCAATGGATTAATGGAAAACGCGAACACCATAAGCAGTGCTAACATAGATGCAAAGAATGGCTTAAAAATAATCCTATTCATTAAATGCCCTCCCATTTCTTAAAATATCGATATGAAGTTTCCTGTGTTAAAGTTATGAAAAATGGTTTCAGCCCCTCCTATAAATGTTATTTTTCTACTAAGTTTTATGGAATAACAATAGTAGTTAGCCTATGTGATTTCTAAGTCACTACGAGAAAAACTATTGATTAAGACATAATAGATGATTATATAAACAGTATAATAATTCAGATTCCACATCGTTTCAATGGGGGTTTTATAATTGTCTAACGATGTCGAATAATCCCCCAAATATACGGATTAACTGAATAAATTATAAAAAGAACTAATTTTTTACATCAAAACAGTATATAGTTGGGGTCAGGGGTCCACTGGAATTCTCAAATGGATAGACTTCCCAGCCTTTATACTCAATTGTACTATTAGTCCGAAAAGTATGTTCTTCCATGTGCTACGATGTTAAAATGAAAGATAGAAAAAGGGGGATTTGATTTGAAAAAGCATCTAATGTTCATGGCTGCCCTGTTTACTTTCGTGCTTGTCCTCAGTGGCTGCTCGGATAATAAAACGGTAGACACTAAAACGGCCGAAGCAATCGACGTATCCGAATACTTTCCACCAGTTGGCATGACTCGAGAGTATATCTACTACGACACGGAAGGACAAACAGTTGAAACAACTGAAACTATCAACTTAGCTACTGATTCGGAAGGAAAGGAAACAGTATACATCCAGGAAAAAGACGGTGAGTCTACCAAGTCCATTCAGGAATACATCGTCAGCAAAGAAGAAGTTAAGCTCATCTACATCATTAATTCGTTAGGTAATACTGAAACAGCAGTTGTAGAACTTGCGAACAAACCGAAATGGGACAAGAACGACTCTAACAAATCGGTCGGCATGATGACCGCCACTAACTTGACAATGGAAGTTCCAGCAGGAAAATATAATAAAGTAATTGAAATTACAAGCGTCATTCCCGGTGATAAAGAAGGGAAAACGATCAATTATTACGCACCCGGAGTCGGTCTAATCAAAACCGTATTCAGCTTTAAAGACGGACAGGATTTCATCTTCAGCGAGCTGAAATCCGCTGCGAACTGATTGTAAAGGTACCTGTGCACCACACATTTATGACAATTCAAAAAGAATGATAAAAATACAAAATGAAGCCAACCATGCATTGACGCGGTTGGCTTCCTCTTTAATTTTTATACAATTGTAGTGCATAATCTGAATTGTTTCGTGCACAGGTACCTAAAAAACTCCTCAAGGAATCCTAATAAACAACTTGCCATCTGCAAGTTTTCTTGTTTCGTTGCCAAAAATGTCTTTCACTTTGACTTCGATTCTTGCACCGTCAGCGATTACGCCGAATGGTACAGTCCAGTAGCCTACATAGAAACCAGGGCGTACTTCCCTGATTGGAAGTTCAATCGCGTTGGACATGTTAACGCCAAGGCTTGTAAGCGGCATGTGGATGGCGAATGTTGCAGCTAATCCTGCTTCGCTTTCGAACTCGATTTTCACTGTTTGCCCAACTGTCACATGAAGATCCTGTGTTGGTGTCAGGTTGCGAATCTCAAGTTCTGTAAATTTAGCAGAAATCGTTGCTGTTTTCGTCTCTTCATTTCCTGCAGCATCTGTTGCTACTACAGTTATGAGATTTTCGCCTTCGTCAAGAAGGATGCGTTTCGAATACGTTCCGTTGTCAGCAACAGCTGCTTTCTGTCCATTGACAGTTACCGTGCTTAGATTCGTATCGGAAACTTTACCCGTAACAGTTACTGTTTCAGCTTTTGTTTTCGAACCGGATTTCGGGCTTGTAATGGATAATACTGGTTTCTTTGTGTCCAATACAAACGTAACCGGCGCGGATTCACCTGTCACTCTACCATTTAGAGAAGAGACGGCAGTGAAGACGTTTTCCCCTTCAGCAAGTACAATCGGGAAGGAGAATTTGCCATCTTCGCCGATAGTGACAGTTTCAACGTCATTGCCATTGTTCTTCAATGTAATTGTTGTTGTTGGAGACGCCTTACCTTCAACTACAACATTTGCATTGTTTGTTACTTTTCCTGATGTCGTGATTTGTGGCCCATCGACTTCATAGTTTACACGTGCACGGATCATATAGTTTCCTTCTGCTTCAGGTGAAGGAGACCAAGCACCGCTAACATACTGATAACTCCTCTTAGCATTTTGACTGTCCTCATCCGTAGCCAATCCAGGTGATGCCGTGTTTACTTGAGTTTGAATGTAAACCATGTAGAAGTCACCATCAACCGCAATGTTGTGTTCTGCCAAGTCGACGACAGTCCAGCTGCCATCCCGTTTAGCATTCGCATCGATTGGGCCTGCAAGTTTCTTGCCCGGAGCTCCATTCGCACCTTTTGCATCCCAAACTTCAACTGCAAATTTCGTTCCGCCTGGAATTGGCCATTCAGCAGTCCAGAAACGGAAAATACCTTCGGTTACGATACCGGAATTCTTACCTTCCGGAAGTGACATCTTGACAGCCCAACCGTTTCCAGCATCGTAGAATGCACGTGCATTCTCTGCGGTACCATCGTCATATCCGATTACTCCGCCAGGATATGTGAAGAACGGATCAATAATAATATTTTTGACGATTCCGTTGGAGCCGATAGTAATAGACTCTTCTTTACTATGGAATCCTCTTGCGATAATTTTCATTGTATACTCACCGGAATACGCTGTAATTGAATAGCTGCCGTCAGCGGCCGATTCGACAGGAGTGATATTCGCGTCTTCAAGTAGCATTACGACTGCACCTTCAACCGGAATCCCTGAAGCGTCAGTAATTTTACCACTTACTGTCCCTTGTGGATTTTCCTGTAATGTGAAGTTGGCAGTTGTTGCTTCATTATCACGGACTGTGACTGTTTGTGTTGCCGATTGGAAACCATACGCTTCAGCTTTAACAGTGTATGTTCCTGCGCCAAGTGTCATTGAATAGGAACCGTCTGCCGGATTTGTATTGACTGTACGGTTGTTTTCAAGAACCGTCACTTTCGCACCCAATGGCAATGCTGAAAGGTTGTTGTTATTCATCTCCACAGAAGGAGCTGCAACTTCCTCTTTCGTCAAATCAATCACAAGATCTTTTGGATCCATTGGAGTTTCAGTTGCATCTTTTTCCTTTTCCATTTCGAGCTCAGCATCTGACAATTTCGCTGGCTTCGTCATGCCGATCGACATGCTGGCTATTTGTGCAACGTCCGTCAACGCCACATCATCGATATACCAACCAGGTCTAACGACACTTCCGTCGGAAAATGCATTAAATCCGATATAGACGCGTTGCCCGCTATATGCAGATAGGTCGACCTGTCCATCAATCCAACCATTTGAAATTCCTACGATTTGTTGAAGTTGTGTCCATGCTACACCGTCTGTGGAAATCACAATATGACCATAATCCCAAGCTCTTCCAGTCGAAGTGGATTGCTCAAAGTTATGCCATTGCTTAAACTGTAAATACGAATTCCCTTCAGGTAAATCTATCGGAGGCATGACAAGAGTTGCGTTCATGCTGCTCTTATAATCGCCTAATAGGTTAGTAGCGTATACCTTTTCACCAGAAACGGCATTTCCTGGTCCTGATGTAGGTACACCCCACTCCCACGTATTATTAGCACCGAACGATGACCAACCGATTGGTGTTTGTTCGAAGTTCTCGAAATAACCAACTGTGATGCCCGGTTTTACTTGCACTGAATATTCCTCAGTAGTCACTTCATTGTTACCGAAGTCATTTATTGTGAATTTGTAAGTGAATTCATTCCCAACTATCACATCGCCAGAAACTGTTACACCGTACACACCGGACTTATAGTCTCCGGATTTACGTGTAGCTTCCATCGTTTGCCAAGCCCCATCCGCATCAAGGTATTGGAAGTTAACAGAAGAAACACTGATGTTGTCGCTCACTTGGATTGTTAAATCAAGTTCCATCCCTGCGTACGTCTCTGCAGGTGCGGAGTGCTCATACACCGGAGCTTCATCGTCTTCGCCATCTTGTGTAACCTGGCCATTAAGTGTTCCAAGTCCGCTTGCAATTGCCGATACAGCTGCATATGCGTCAACAAGTCCGTGTCCATACCCATTGTTAGGTACTGTTGGATATTGACTATCTGTTAACGGAACCGCTGTGTTAATCAAAATCTGCTCCATTTCATCGACAGTGATTGTCGCATTCACTTGACGAAGTAATGCCGCCACTGCCGCGACAGCAGGACCAGACATCGAAGTTCCATTCCATCCGCCTTCATATCCGCTTCCCGGTACCGAGGAGCGAATGTTTACACCTGGAGCAATGATATCAGGCTTAACTTCTCCATATGGTGAAGGGCCGCGTAATGAGAAGCTCGCTACTTTGTTGTTGACATCTGTTGCACCAGTCGCAAACGATTCAGGATAGTTTGCTGGTACTGCAATTGATCCAGGTCCACCCGGATTCGTTAATGTTGTATTTCCTGCAGAGAACTCAGGGAAAATTTCCGCGTTACGCCAGTTAATGACGACATCACGGTACCACTCGTCAAGACCTCGTCCACCGCCCCATGAGTTATTTACAACGTCAGGAGCAAGATCGACGCGGACGTTTCCATTTCGATCATGCGGTGCTAAAATCCATTGTGCCGCAGCAAGTAAAATAGCGTCTGTCGTATTGCCAGCCCCATCGAATACTTTAACCGCAATCCACTTCGCACCTGGAGCAACACCGATTTGGTTGGAACCGTTCGGCTCGCTACCGACCATTGTTCCAGTGACATGCGTTCCATGTCCGTGGTCATCATAAGAAGCTTCGCGAGCTGCACGAGTAGCATCGAAGAAGTTATAAGTATGACTTACTTGGCCAGTCGTCGCGTCATAACCACGATATTTTTCTTTCAAAGCCGGGTGATCCCATTGAACACCTGTGTCAAGACTTGCAACAACTGTTCCGGAACCATCGATCCCCATCGCCCACACTTGTGGTGCATTCACACGCTCAACGTTCCACTCTACGTTTGCAAGATTAGAAGATGGTGCACCCGCATTTTCTGTCTTCGTTGCTGTATAGAGTTGGCGCGTTTCGTTCGGAAGAATCTTTTCAACTTCAGGGAAACCGGCAATCTTCTCGGCAATTTCCTTCGTTGCCGTAACAGCCATACCATTTACGATATAGTAAGGAGTAATGTCTTTTACTTCCCCTGTTTCAAGTAAACCTTCCAAGAATTCTTTAACATCTGCTTGCGCTTCCAGTGAAGTTGCTTTCAGCTCGGAAACAACTGCAGACCTTACCATCAACTCTGTTGTCGATGCGGAAAGGCTTGCTTTTTTTGCATCCTGTCTAGCCTGTTGAGCAACTTTCGTTGTATCTGCTTTTTCTTTGAATTTAACTAAGAATGTAATCGTTTCTTCATCTTTGAAGTTTTCCAGTAATGAATTACTGACCTTTGCTTTGGAATTAACAGCAGAATCTTTGAACGATTGATGTAGCCTATTCTGTTGCTCCGCCGTCGCTATGCCCGGCGCGATAATGGAAAACACCATAAGGAGCGCCGTTACAATACTAAAAATTTTAGTCCGACTTCGTTTCTTCCTCAATTTCATTCCTCCTTTTTTTATAAAGAACCCATTTCTTTACGAGTAAAAGGTGTAACCTTATCCCTCCTTTCAAAGCTCTGAGGTAGTAATGGCGTAACTTTGCTCTATCATGTTGTTTCATTCACCATACAAGTCCAGGATTTATTTAAACCCTCACGGATAAAGCGAGAATAGGAGCTCCCCTTTAATACGCTCTTTCGGCAGGAAACCGAATTCACTGTTCCTACTATCTAAGCTTTCACCGGGAGTCCGGTTGTCCCCCATTACAAAATAGGAGTTCTCTGCCACCTTGACCAATTCCATATCTGTCGGAAAGCCGGTGGAATATACTTCATGCACCTTGTCGCCATTTACATAAACGACACCATTAGCGATTTTAACAGTGTCATTCGGCAAGGCGATAATCCTCTTGATGACATCGAACCCGTGCACATCTCGAAACTGAACAATATCATTTATTTCAGGGGTAAAAAATAAATTATTCGTCACAATGACATCCTTATTGTGGAGTGTTGGAGCCATGGAGTTCCCGCTAATGACGGTAATGCCGATTGCATATCGAAAAAAAAGAAAAAGTCCAAGGATAAGCAAAATAAACTTCACCCAACTAAGGACACTATCCTGTGATTTCCTCTGATTAGTCGTTGCTTGATTCGTTGCTTGATTCGTTGCCTGATTCGTTGCTTCTTTTGTTGGATTTGCGGCTATTTCATTTACATTCATGGGGCATCACTTTCCTTTTCACCAAATTCATGATCCGGGTCTATATTTGGGTTGGGTTCTAATTTTAGCTCTTGTTTTGGTTCTGGACCTAACTCCGATTCAGAATCCGGCTCTTCCTCCGGATCCTCCCCATCGCTAAGATCAGGCTCCTGTTCTGGTGCTTGGCTGTGATTTCCATCATTCATCACTCGGTTCATTTCATTGACCGCTGCTTGGAAGATGCTTTCCAATTCATCTCTTAAACTGTTCTCTTTTTGTGAGTTATCGATATTGATGGTGGATATTAATTCGTCAACATAACGTCGCAATTCGCTTGTTCGCTTTTCCTTTTCGATTAAGGTGAAAGCCTGAAGTCTTTCGTTAGCAACTTGAATTTCCGAATGCAGCTCTTCTTTTAAACGTCCCGTTTGAATTTCTTGTTCTGAATCAATCGCTTCCTTAATTTCCACAAGCGCGTGCCCCCTTTGTGTATCAAACCAGTTCATCAACAATGATTGGATATCTTGATGTGCAAACGTGACTGATACACTGCCTCCGATTATTCCGATTAAAAGAACAGCTCCAATTAGGAATTTAACGATTTCCGAGTGACTTGACTTCCTTCGTTCTTTATCCACAGCACACCCCTCCAGATGAAATAGTAGGACCCACTTTGGGCGGGCCCTAACAAACTATCATTTAGTCATTCATGCCTGATAGTAGTGCATCCATTGCAGCCTTCGCTTCATTTTCAAGCTCTAACGCTTTTGCTTCGATCAAGGCTTCCTGTGCCGCCACAAGTTCATCCAAAATCACTGAAACCCTATCAAATACTTCGTTGACTTTGAAATCGATTGCCGTTTTCAAATTATTGACAGTAATTATCTTTTCACTTTCCACTTCTGCCATAATTGTGGCTTTAGCTGTCTCAATTGCTTCTTCAAGCCCCGTTAGTGCCTCAGCTTTTACGGCATTCAATTCTGTTGTCAACTCTTCGACAGCAGCCGCTCCCGTATCGCCTGCGAATACAGTCATGTCAGCAGATGCAATTTGAGTCGCCTCATTCCCGGCGGCCTGGATTTGCAGCCAGCCTTCCTGGTAAACATTATTAAACGCAAGATCCATCCCTGCTAAGATTTCAGTTTGCGCCTCACCTAACGAGCTTATATGGGAATTTTTAGCGTTCTGGATAGCCGCGGTAGCCCTGCCAAGTTCACGATCCTTTGTAAAATCAACATCAAATTCAGCACCAACTCGCATACCTTCGAACATCTCATCCAAACTTGAAAACTCATCTGCAGAATATTGATCTGCTTCCTGAGCAACGGAGGCTTCCGCACCAGTAAACACGCCGCTATACCAAGATTTCAACGCTCCCCCGGCATCCGTGTTCGCAAACGCAAGACCCACTCCAGATAACAATCCAGCCGATATTGTTCCTGCAACGATTTTCTTCTTAAATGTCATCTTCATGTTTAATTGTCCTCCTCAGTATTGTTGTTATTATTTTCCGGGCTCACTTCATCAGTCGTTCCATCGAAACCATGATTGGAAAGAAGTTCCGATAAAATTTCAAATGTACGACGATCGATCTCCATCTGCCTTTTTTTTAGGTCTTGAACAAAATCAATAAGATCCTCTTCTTGTAGCGACTCTGTTGTTTCATCCAATCGCTGCAGGTAATCGTTTTTATACTTCTTGATATCGCGGTTTACATCATTGGAGGCGTTAAGAACGTAGCCTACAAGTTGACTTTCCATAACTTTGAGCATCTGTCCTCTTTGGGCATCTACGGAAATCTGCATTGTTGTAAGCATGCCTATCAGTTGTTCGCTAATCTGATTGGATAATAAATGGACTTGATGCCTGTACCAGTCCGTGAGTGACGTACCTTTTGTGGATTGGGCATAAATTGAAGTGCTTACTAAAAGGAGACAGCACGTTACAAATGCAATATCTATCTTTCTCACGATCACCTACCCCCTACTATTTTCCAAGAAGCATTCCTCATTTCAGCTGAACGTCGTTCGATACACCAACTTTGAATGTCTTCGCTCGATGCGTTTAGAAAAGATGCACTTTTCCATCTATTCACAAGTATAAAAGTGCCATTGTTTCTTCTCGCCCCTCTTCTGTCTACTTTTTTTACTATTCTTTAGACTCATCTTGTTATCCAATGTTGTAATCCGACCTACCACTTTCGTTTCCAATGGTAGACAAAAGTGGAATGCATTTGTCAAAAAAAAAAATGTTAGGTCCTTTAAAAGCAGGACCTAACATTTCAGGGGAACTTCTTGTTAATTCACAATGTATCGAACTAACCCTTTTGCATTTGCATATAAAGCTGCTTGGGTTCTATCCATTAGATTTAACTTCGCTAATACTTGGCTGACATGTTTTTTTACGGTATACTCAGTTACGCATAACACCTGGGAAATTTCTTTATTGGAGAGACCTTTACCAAGTTCTATCAACACTTCAGTCTCCTTGGGAGTTAGCGTCTCGAATTCCCCGTTTGTTATATAAGACTTAGGAGATTTCAAAATAACCTCAAGAATCCTTTGATCATAGTAGTTTCTGCCGTTACAAATCATTCGCAGGGCATGTACCAATTCTTCAAGCACAGACTCTTTCAATAAGAAGCCAGAAACCCCAAGTCTCTTGGCCGACATGAAATTTTCTTCACTTGGCGAGGAGGACAATACAATAAATTTGCAAGACAATCCTAAGGATTTCGCCTCGGCTACCAAGTCCAACCCACATTCGCCCCCTAAATATAAATCCACGATGGCAATATCAGGATTCATTGAACGAATGATGGCCAAAGCTTCCTGACGATTCGAAGCCTCTCCCACAATATTCAAGCCCTCTTCGCTAACAAGAACTGAAAAAAGCCCCTTCCTTATTAACGGGTGATCATCGACAAGTATCACATTCATAGAACGACAACCTCTCTCTCATCATTGTTTATAATGATTTCTATTGTTTATCGTCGTTGAAAATTGTTTGGGAAAAACTATTGAGTGGAATGATATGTGCATATCCAGAGTAGTTAAATGTAAATCATCTGGACCGACTTCTGTGGAGGGTGAATAATTTCTGAGGTGTTGAATGGTTTTCTATATAAAACCATCTTCTTCCTCTATTGTAATGAAATGACCATATACTATCAATAAAGAGTTCTAACTATTTGAATTATTCATTCCTTACTACTGTTTTCACAACCTACCACTGATTCCTATTCCCCTTCACAAAAAGAAATAAATACATATATTGCTCTATCGCAAGCATGACAAATGTACCTCCACACTTTTTGAAGGCACCTCTTTGAAGGTACCTGTGCATGATGCACTGACAATTCAATGAACACAATAAATATACAAAAGGAAGCCAGTCAAGTATTAATTTGATTGGCTTCCTAATTATTTTTATGCAATTGTAGTGCATAATCTGAATTGTTTCGTGCACAGGTACCTAAATAATCACGCCAGTAATAATCGCCACAATCGTCATCACAATCGTTGTACCAAATGCCCACTTAAATACAAATTTCTGATGATCGGCTAATTCAACACCCGCAAGCCCGATCAATAAAAACGTCGATGCCGTCAATGGACTTAACGGGAAGCCCGTTGTCATCTGTCCTAAAATCGCCGCACTACCAACATGCGTCGGAAGCACTCCATAGGCAGCTGCCGTCTCACTAATAATCGGCAATACTCCAAAGTAGTACGCATCTGGCGTAAAGAGCAAACTTAACGGCATCCCTGTCACAGCTACGATAATTCCCATCATGCCGCCAGCCCCATCTGGAATCACGTTAACAAGGGAATTCGCCATTTCGGTAATCATTCCTGTACCTGAAAGAATCCCTGTGAAAACTCCTGCAGCAAAAATAATTGAAACGACTGTAATCATACCAACCGCCTGGCTTTTCACTTGTTCCATCTGATCATCAGGTCTCGGATAATTGACGATAACCGCAACCGCAAATGCAATCATGAAGATGATTGGAAGTGGCAGCCAAACTTTAACGAGTGCGACTATGGTCAGAATCGTTAACAGTAAATTGAACCAGAACAATTTCGGTCTTCGCATTGCTCTTTCTTCATCGGACAATTCCGTTTGGAGGTCATACTCGACATCTGCCACGCCGATTCGTTTCTTTTCCTTCCTTCCAATCCAAAACGATACTAAAAGCACCCAAACGATTCCTGCAATCATTGCAGGAATGACCGGATTGAAAATTTCGCTCGTATCGACTTTAAGTGCAGTTGCAGCACGTGCTGTCGGTCCACCCCATGGAAGAAGATTCATGACTCCGGCACCAAGTGCAACTACCCCAGCCAATACAATTCGACTCATACCCAATTTATCATATAGGGGTAGCAAAGCAGGAATTGCGATTAGGAATGTTGACGCCCCAGATCCATCAAGATGGGCAAGCATTGCAATAATCGCGGTACCGACGACAATCTTTTGTGGATCTCCTTTTACAACACGCAACACACGAGATATAACCGGATCGAACAGTCCCGCATTATTCATTACTCCAAAATAAAGAATCGCAAAACCAAGCATGATTCCTGTCGGGGCAACACCTTTCACCCCATCTAACATGAATTCGCCCATTTGTGCTCCAAATCCTCCGATCAAAGCAAACACAATAGGAACTACGATTAGCGAAACAATGACCGACACCCGTTTCGTCAAAATCAATGCCAAGAATACGAAAATCGTTAAAAAACCTAATAATGCCAACATACATTATCCCCCTTAAGTTTGACCTACAAATCTACTTCCATTTCCAATAATGCATAACTCAATGTCTTTCCATGTGTGTCCATCCCAAGCGAAGTCGTTACGCCACCAAGAAGCGCACCTTGACACACAAACTGCAAAGCAGAAATATTCGGCATCTCGTAACGAATCACATCCCCTTTCACAATGTGATTCAAATGGCTTTTCACCCTGTCTGCCGTCACCTGTTCCCGTAACTTTTCATACATCTCTTCCTCGTAAGGAATAAGTGACAGCATTAGAACATCACCTTTATCCCCTGCCCGACTGTGTGCCAGTTCATACAGTTTCCTTGCCATTTTGCCCCACCTCCATGACCTTGATAGCAGCATTTATCACTGTTCTTGGCACCATGGTAGAGACGATTCCGATTACTTCATTCACAAACTTACGTGCTCCACCACCCCCAGCAGGCCCATTTGTATAAAGAGCTTCAACTTCTTCACCAATCCGTTGCGCTTTATCTTCCTCAAACGTTTTTCCAGCAACACGAAGACGAACTTCATATGGATTCACTTGATGTCCAAATGAACCACGATGTCCTGAAATAGCCCCTATGTAATCTACTTTAAACTCATCATAGTTTCTTGAAATACGTTCTTTTACGATAGCACCGGCAAGCTCAGCACGACCGTACGCATTTTCCCCAGCATAAGTGATCTCTCCTTCACCTATAAAACCCGCATCATAACCAACACTTACTTTCAACTGCGCTGGTCTTTCCTTCCCTCTTCCACCGGTTAATAAAATACGATCCTCTCTATCCTCTCTCAAGGAAACAGTTGTAAAATCCGCAACAACATCAGGAGTTATATAAGAAGACGGATCCATCACTTCATACAAAAGCTGTTCTTTCACTGTGCGCAGCGTAAGCGTCCCACCAGTTCCCGGAACTTTTGTCAATAAAGCAGAACCATCGGATTGGACCTCAGCTAATGGAAAACCAAGGTAAGCAAGTCCATTGACATCTTTCTTCTTAGGATCGGCAAAATAGCCTCCAGTCAATTGACCGGCACATTCAAGTAAATGACCGATCACTGTCCCTTTCGCCATCAAATCATAATCATCCACAGACCACCCGAAATGATGGATCATCGGTGCCAAAAACAAAGAAGGATCAGCAACTCTTCCCGTAATGATCACATCCGCGCCCGTTTCTAGTGCCGGAACAATTTCCGACACACCCATATAGGCATTTGCAGAGAGTATGGAAGCGGTTTCAAAGAGTTCAGGATTAAATAAAAGCGAATCAGCGTTCTCAAAAACATAAGGCAGCACATCATCCCCTGTTACAGCTGCCACTTTCACCTTCAACCCTAACTCTTCCGCTATTTCAATTATTTTTTGTGCTCCGCCTATCGGGTTAGCTGCCCCCATATTCGTCACAAGCCGCACATTGTTTTTCAATAAAGCCGGCAATAAAGAACGAATACGCTTTTCAAGCAACGGGTCATACCCCAACATCACATCCGCTTTTTTTCGTTTTTGTGCAAGCGCAATCGTCCGTTCCGCCAAACACTCCAAAACCAAGTAATCAAGCTTACCTTTTTCAGCAAGTTCAATTGCCGGCTCTATACGGTCACCGGAAAATCCAGCACCCGATCCAATACGCAACATGCAATCACCTCGTTGTTAAAATCTATGTCTTCTATTATTTTATCAAAAAGAAAAGAAGAAATGCCTATATATCCGGCTTTTCTTCTTCTAATAAGGTGGAATGAAAAGTACTTCTATATAGTGTTTTGTACTTCAAATTTCTTGGTAAAGCTGGCGTTCTAAATTATTAGAATCTAATTTTATATAATTACAAATAATTAGAACCATTATTTTATATTGTATTTCTTCATTTTATTATACAATGTGGCAAGAGAAATCCCTAACATATTTGCAATTTCCTGCCGTTCTCCAACTGTCGGTTCACAGGATTGAAGTGCGGATACAAGTATCTGTTTCTCCGCCACTTCCACAGCCTCATGCAACGGGAGAATCCCCTTTTCTTCATTATATAGAGTATGCTGTTTTTGCATAAAATCGGGAAAATGTCGAATTGAGATACGTTCATTTTCATCCACCAAACACATCGCATAATCCAAGACGTTGCGCAGTTCTCTAATGTTTCCCGGCCAATCATACTGTGTGAGAAACATCATTACATTATCCTCTACTTCAAACCTATCCGCCAATAATGAACTGGTGATGAGGGGAATCTCCTTTTTCCGTTCACGGAGTGGCGGAATTTGAAGATCGATTGTATTCAAACGGTACAAGAAATCATTGCGAAAAAGCCCTTTCGCAATGAGTTGATACAAATCCCGATGTGTTGACGCAACAATTCGGACATCCACCCTACGTTCTTCAACTTCTCCCACTCGCCGGACCGCACCTTCCTGCAAAACACGTAACAATTTGGCTTGGACATCGAGTGAGAGATCTCCTATTTCATCTAAAAATAACGTTCCTCCATCTGCCATTTCAAATAAGCCCGCCTTACCAGCTACTGATTGACTGACTAACGACCCGTCCAAATGACCAAACAATTCATTTTCAATTAAAGCAGAAGGAATGGCTGAACAATTCACAGCAATGAACGGCTTTTCTGAGCGCAAACTAGCATGATGGATTGCCTGAGCAAACAATTCTTTACCCGTTCCACTCTCTCCCCTGATCAATACAGGCAAATCGGTAGCCGCAGTTTTCCTTGCAATCGAGATTATATCCTGCATCTTCGACTCGGCACCGATGATATCATCGAATGTATACCTCACCCTATGTAACGCACTCATCTGCTCCTGCAATTCCTTCACTTTTTGCCGTTGCTTCTCAAGTTCCTGCGTAAGCAGCTGAACTTCAGTCAAACTCTTACAAACCGAAACTGCCCCCACAATCTTATCGTCAAGCATTACAGGCGCCATATCAACAACATACTCCCTATCATGCGTCTTCCGATAAACACCAACCTGACTCTTCCCACTTGCAAGCGTTTCCGGCAACCTCGCACCTGGACGATACAAAACCAATGGCTTCCCAATAATATCCGGCGTCACACCAGTAATCCGTGTATACTCCGGATTTATCGTCCTTACTATACCGGAACGATCAATGACAAGCACCCCATCATTCATCGACTCAACAATCGCTTTCCACCAGTTAACTGTCTCTTCGATTGCCACCATCCCCTTATTCGAATTCAAAAACCTGTCATTCTAATACTATAGTACACCAAATTTCAGAATAAATTGTAAAGGTACCTGAATTGTAAAGGTACCTGTGCATGACACATTTATGACAATTCAATAAAATTAATAAATATGCGAAAAGAATCCAATTAACCGTTAATTTTATTGGCTTCCTTATTATTTTTTATGCAATTGTTGTGCATAATCTGAATTGTTTCGTGCACAGGTACCTCAAAAATATTCGAATAAAATATAGAAGATGGATTTTATGTTAGGGGGGGTTTTCCATGGAACGTAGACGATTTAGGAGTCCGAGACTTTGCGTGTTTCCCGGATATAATTGGTGTGGCCCGGGTTGTTCTGGACCGGGGGCTCCGGTAAATGCAGTCGATGCGGCATGCAAAGCGCATGATCTGTGTTATCTTTCGTATAAAAGACGATGTGATTGTGATATAGAATTTCTGGATCGCTTGGAACAATACATTCATTACGATAACTATGAAGGTCGGCACGCGCGAATGCTTTATCGTTATATGCTTGCCCAGACCAGATTTAATTGTTGGCGGAGATAATAACGGATAGTAGTTGGATAAGCTGCCACCGAAATAACCGGTTGCAGCGATAAACAGAAAAGCCCCCAGTCGACAATTCGACCGGGGGTATAGATAACTATTAATTTGTATAAGAAAGGACTGCAGCAGGGAATTTTTTTAGGACTTTAAGAGCTTCAACTTTTGTAGCGAACTCGAACATCCGGTAACTTTTTTGTTCAAAAACAGTGATGACCCACATGATGCATTCTCCTTTTGTTTTGGTTTTGGTTGGCAATTCGCCTTTTCTACTGCCTATGTTACTCCCTTTTCCCCAAAACAAAAGACAAGAAATGCGGTGTTCACAAAACAGTCAAAGGCAAAGCGCTTACATTTGTCAAATTTGTGACTTCATTGTGCAACTTGCACAATGAAGTCAAGACTGCGTTATCCAAAGGCAACATCACTGTTTAACTAACGCTAACGATTGGCCCCTGCTTTCACTTTCCGCAACACTTCTTGTATTTCTTCCCACTACCGCATGGACAAGGGTCGTTGCGTCCAGTTTTAGTCGATTCTCCCGGCAGCGGATGAAGGTAAGGTTTTTCCGAAGGAAATAGTTCGTTAGGAGTGTGACCCCGATTTTCCCAGAGTCGTGTTGTGTTGGCAATTTCCGTCACACATTGTAAATAGGAGTTAACTTGAGCCCTATTATTTAGCTCCAATCTACCTGCAAATGTTTGAAAAACGGATAGGACATTGGAAAAAGGAACGGATAACTCCCCTAATAACTCTTCTATTTCACTATTTATTGTCCGTGCCGGAAAACCATCCTTTACCATCAATTGCCCAAGCACTAACTGTTGCGGAGTCCTTTCAAAATACGTATCCTTGACATAATGAAGCAGCTTGTCCTTTTCCGGAACATAAAACGGCTTCCCTTCTACATTCTTCATTAATCGAACTTCATCCACATAATCCATCGCTTCATGATAAAAATTCCGGCCTTCTACAAGTACATGCCGCCTTTTCAACAATTCAACGGTCGGTAGGTCAGTTACCATTGCCTTCATCATTTCACTCGATATCACTAATTTATTTTGCCCACTATAAATCTCCCTCACTTTTTCATGAGGGACGACTCCATATAAGTTCGTACAAGCAACGATATAATCAAGGATCAGATCCCCGGCTAAAGGCTCTGCTTGCTTTAATTGCTTGGGACCGCGATATTTATCCGACTTCACATTATAATTTTCATGGTCAATTCGATCCCACTCGGTTTTCTTGTACTTTACATATTTCAAGGATTCATTGACTTTTTCGATATCAAAAGGCTTATAGCATTGCGCTTCCGCCCACTCATAGGTTGACAAATAATCAGGATGTTTCGGGTCATGGTAGACGTCCAAAAAGTGTGCATATCCCGGAGGACCCCCGACATCTTCAGGAGGAGCTGCTCCTTCTCCCTCAAGAACGGTCGGATAACCGAAATAATAATCCTCAACAATCCCCTCAAGTTCCACCATGATACGCCAGTCATCCCCCGAATCATATCGATACAAGATTTGCCTATTCCCCTCCAAATACGTATCGATTTTCAAATGGGAAGGGCGTTTAAGCTTCAAGCCATTGAACTCTTTCTTATATTCTTCATGTGTATAAGGATTATTTGTAATGAAAAGTCCATCCACTTCTATATCGAAATAATGATATGGCTCATCCATATACCTGCTTTGAAAGTTCGTGACGTATTGAATCATTTCATGCAGTCGATTAAATGTCGCCCCAGCGGGAAGGATCACCCTTCTCCAGATCAGCGGGTCGATATCCTCAAATGTCAGTTTTACAATAAATGCTTTCATCGTTGCACCTCAGCTTTACACAAATTCATCTTACCGGTAGTATCTATACTAATTCTTCACCTAAGAAATATCCAGCCTACACGTCATGTAAAAGAAAGCCAACCGTTTAATACACGATTGACTCCCCATCCGATAGTATTCAATTGTAGCGAAATGACTTCCCTATCACTGCTTCTTCGACAACCATAGGGAAGTCACTTCATCTTCTATTGAGGAGAAGATTAATAGTCGGTACCCGCCAAATGTATAATATTCAATATATTCGTTGTTAATATCATCGAACACTTTTTTATCCGATTCCCCCAAAAGTGCTCTCAGCTCATCTGTCGAATTGGTCAATGCCATTTTCGAAACAACTATGAATGAAACATCCTGCGTCCCTTCATTATAAAAGTACGTAAAGCCACCCGGGAATTCATAGTAAGGACCGCCCTCATAGTAATCGTGGCCAACCCAGTCATTTCTTTCCTGCAGCAACTTGTGGATTGGTTGCCCAAGTTGCACATTCTGATCGATAAACATGCCTTCCGACAATAAAGCCTTAGATTGGTCTGTAAAAGTGAATTGTGGAAAAGCAAGGTAGAAATGCTGATATTTATGCCACTTGCCCACTAAATATCCTCCTGATGCCAACCCGAATTCCTCTTGATCGGTATAGGATCTTTCAAAGTGGAAAGCAAAACTCATTTTTTCAGGATGCCATTTCCATGTTGTAAACGTCCATCCGGGAACAGCATCCGCCGTGTCTTCCAAATCCAAATACATTTGCAAATAACTGTCTTCGATTGCCCGAAATGTTGGATGCGAGGCCTCAACTTCACCTTTGCCTGCAAATTGAATCTCCTTCAATTTTTCACCATCATAAGCCCATGATCTAATTAAATTCAGATTTGGTCTATCCTGACGGGCCAAGCTAAAAATAGTGTACTCCCCCAACGTGTACGTACCAAGCGATTCTTCCGGATTCGTCAATAACCCGTTAATCTGTAATTGCAGCTCAGCTTCCTTCGCGCCATCCCCTGCCAAAAACACAGCGTATGACCCTTCATCAGATGCATGCTCCTTACCAGTAATGGAAGCCATTGATTCAGTTGAAATCAAATAAACATCTCCAACTGCTTCACCCGAGCGAACCGTAGTAGTGGCAACCGCATGCTCCTTCGCCGCTTCAATCGAAATGAATACACTACCTTCTTCATCCACATCAACTTCCGGCTCCGAAACTTCCTCATCTATATCCTCAATCTCAGGTTGCGGAATCGGTGCTTTCCCACTACAACCCGCAACGATTATAGTAATCAAAACCAAGCCCACTTTTCCCCGCAAACCCCGAAATGCAAATAAGCTAATTCCTAAAAGCGTAAGTACTGAAACGATAATGATTTGATCCAACGGTCATGCTCCTTTCATCCGCAAAGGTACCATTACTGTTTAACCAACATTCTAAGTCCCAAAAACAACGCCCATGCCTCATCTTCTCCATCAAAAAAGAAGCGTATCGGTTTTTCAGTAGACTCAATGACGAGAGTAGATTCATCACTTGCGCAAAGAGTAAAAGTTTCATTCCCAATCGTAGCCATAGCTGTAGGACCATCCAAAGAAATTTCCACTTCGGCCCCTTCACCTGAACGATACGTTCCAACCATTCGTTTGAGTTGGTCAATTTTCATTTCAAATTCCGGTTCCACACTTCTTTTTTGATCAATCGGAAGATCTAACAAAGTATTGACCGCGGCAAGCCAAATGGCGTCTGCACTTATATTACTCAAATTCGTCAACACGGCAACTACAATTCCCCGTTTAGGAATGAACCCGAAATTGGATGAAACGCCCGGTTGCCCGCCGCCATGTTCGACTAACGAAACACCCAAGTAATCAGGAGTGATTTTAAGGGCGTATCCATAAAAGCTTTTTCCGCTAACATAGTGTACAGGAGTAGTCATTCTCACAATGGACTCATCGGCTATTATATTCTTCTCCGGACCAACATACTTCTCTCCATACTTCAGTAAATCCAATACTGTCGAGCGAACGCCGCCACCAACAGCATAATTCCCTAAGGTCGGCCAAGGGCATGATTTCGGTTTACCATCTTCCAACACGTATGGAACCGTTACATTGTCAAATCCCTGCAACTCCTGAAGGTCGTATGTAGTCCTCTCCATCCCTAATGGCTCGATAACCAACTTTGTAATAAAATCCTGATACTTCTCTCCGGTCACCCGCTCAATAATGGCCCCTAATAATAAAAACAGATCGTTGTTATAGCAAATAAACTCACCCGGCTTGCCTAAATAGGTATGATCCGTCTCATTCAAATATCGTAAATGTTCTTCAAAACCATTCAACTGCTCCAAGCGCTCCATCGTTCCAATCCCGGTCGTATGCGATAAAAGATGATGAATCGTTATGTCATCAACAAAATCACAACCTTTCAACCGGAAATCAGGAAGGTACTTGGTCACGGGATCCTCAAGTTGCACCTTACCATCCTCAATTAATTTCATAATGGCAAGTGCAGTAAACGACTTAGTAATCGAAGCAATGCCAAAAATCGTCTCCGGAGTGACAGGTTCGCCCGTTTCCAAATCCCTCGTCCCAAAGCCTTTTTGATAAATGACTTTCCCATTCTCTGAAACCGCAACAGCGACTCCGGGAATCTTTTCAGATTTCATTACTTTATTTACATACTTCTCAAATCCATCCCATTGACGCAATTTCATTCTCCTTTCATTTGAATTAATTTTCTGACCACTCGTATATAATTTATTCTAACACCTTATCGCCACGTATAATAGACTTAAAACGTTCCCAGATTTTTTTAATAAACGTAAAAGCCGATAGCAGATGCCATCAGCTTCTTCCTAAATCTCTTTTATATAATTGCCTTTAGCTTTGTGTATTATGATGTATAGTCTTTTTAATCATTACAAAATAGAACCCTCTCTACAAAAGAAAGGGTTCATTATCTATATATTCTTTACATAAACAGGCTGTGAATAATTGAAAAAGCAATAGGAGAAAGGAAATTAAACATACCATGAGATATCCACGCAGCTAAAAATCCGTACCTTATAAAAAACAGGCTAGGTATTACACCTCCTACGAAATAAGGAGGGAAGCTTAATAAGTCAGGCCCATGTAATAATGAAAAAAACGAGTTGGTAACTATTATCCAAAAAATGATGGCAATCGGTTTTAATTTAATTAATCGTTTAAATTTACTAATTGAAAAATTTAATATCTCAATAAATCCCGCAATCAAAAAGAATCGAAAAATAAATTCTTCATTAAAGGGTCCAATTATTGTCGCACCAATTGTTAAACCAATTTCAGTAACACCTTCTACAGTCGTTACTTGTTTTGATCCTATACCAATAGCTTCCGAACCCAACCAATATGGAGTATACATGTAAATGTACACTAAAAAAGATTGTATTATTGCAACTAAGATAGGATAACATATAGTTTTATAAGTTTCTTCTTTTTTAAAAATGAACCACAATACAAACTTTTTTCTCATTCGGGGTAATAAAATTAATAATGTAATAAAATACAAAAAAGGTAAAGTGAATATATTATTGGCATCATCACTCGTTAGACCAAGTTGAAAGAATATATCTACTAATGTATAAACTCCTATAAATAAAAAAGACAAAACAAATCTAAATAAAAACCTTGAAAAAGCCACACTTGTCCCCCTCTTTGTTCAACATATTCAAAGAGGGAAAAAAATATGAATTGGCTTACTGTTGTTATTTAGAAGAATGAAAAATACTGTTTTTCAGAATACAGGGACACCAATTCATATGTGAATTGTGTCCCTGAACTCTGTGTTTCTTTATATTTTCTCCCATTCAACCGAACTAGTTACTTTACGTATATACTCTTTCTTTTTCATCGCTGTTCACCATCGATTTAAGTATAGAAAGGAAAATGATGAAAATGATTCCCACAACAGCAGCAACAGCTAGGTTAAGTACTAAAATTCCAAATGTCTTTATTACGGAATTAAATAAAACAAAAGTAATTAGTAAAGATAAAATCCCTTTCCATGCACCCATGAGTTTCGTATTCTCTTCTTGAAAGATTGATAACACAAGCTGCCTTAGTATATAGCCAAATAGTAATGTTGCAATTAATAATAACAGCAACGGGAAAGCAAGGTTCCATCCTACACTATACGTTGCCTCTGTAATTTCATACGGCTTATCTATTACACTTAGGAAGATTGCAGCAAATGATGATGTAATTTGTCCTAACACTTCAGATGTTAATTCACCGGCGGCCCTTCCCTGTAACGGTATAGTTAAATAGTCAGCCCACATATGAAAGCCTAAAGCAACCAGGATTGCCCCAAACATTAAACCATATTTCCTATCACTCAAATACTTTCCTCCCATTTTATTTTTTCAATTGCACCATTGTATTCCACCTTCAATAAATTTAGGACGATGTAATTACCATATTTCTAAGTGTATTTAAGTTGTTTAGACAGAGAATCGTTAAAAGCAAAACACATCTTACTTCAGTAACCTAATTATTTTTGCATGCACTACGTTCTATTGGGGAATAATAAAGTGAAAATGAAGTTGATTGGAGAGAAAAAACATGACGCAAACTCATAATATTCGGATAGAGAGGAACACCACAGCTACTTTGTCGCTTATTTTTGCACTGATTGGATTTATTTTTGGCATTGTACCTGTTATTGGTGTTTTGTTGATGCCTGTATGGATTCTTGCCTTTATTCTTGGAATCGTTGGCTTATTTAAACGGTATTTACGAATCCAGGCGATTATCGGTATTTGTATTTCGCTATTTTCGTTTTACTACCATTTTTCGCTTTTACCCGGTTTTTTAATTTAATGAAAAAAATATTAGGAGGTCATTTTTTTGGCAAGCTTTTTAGGATCACCTCGAAATAAAGTATTTATTGTTGGTCTGATGGCCTCGTTACTCTTGGCTGTCTTCCTTTTCATTAAGCCTAACAACTCGTCGGTTGAAACGGTGCAAGCAGAAAATACGACCTTCTCCTCTGAAGTGTTACATTTCGATGATATATTGATTCAACTTCTTAATTCATCGCATAATGAGACGGAGCATACTTTTCATTTCAGTATAGAAAACATCAATCATAAAGAGATTTCAATTAGCAATACTTCGTTTTCAATTAGAAACAATGGAAATACCTATTCAAGCGAACGTGTGCAGCTAACTGATCATAAACTGAATCCCGGTATGAGCACCTCAGTAATTGTAACTTTTAAGATGAATGAAAATGACTTAATGGAAGGCAACCCAGTAATGGCAGTAAAGCGAGGGTTTCTATTTAACACTACTATCCAAGAATTCAAATTGGATGACGGGCGTTAAAAGCGGACAAAATGTAGTATGTCATACAACGGGAAGGCAAACCATTTGATTGCCGTTCCCGTTTTTATAAATAATCCCTTTTATTAAGTACACGATTGGAGAGGTTCATGATTTCAGGTTTATCAACCTAATATAAAAGTACACTTTTCACAGTGTCCTCTCATAGGTCTCAATCCCAAGTCTTGCATTATACGTATACCCTATATTCTCGATGATTTCTTTTACTGTTTTCACACCAATTTGCGAATAGGCCCGATTTAATGTCAACGTATTATTCGTTGCATATTCGGGCCATTCTTTCCGCGTTGAATAGGGTGTATTCACGAAATAATAGGCTTCGATTTTGCCGATCCTCTCATAGTCAGTTCGACGAATCAATGGCCTTAGATAGCCCATTTGTTCAATTAACTTTTTCGCCTCGTATTTCTGGCCAGCAGTTTCAAAAGACATTTTGGCAGTAAAGATTTTATCGCCACGCGAATTCCATAGCTCGGTCGGACGATAAATATGGATGTTTAGATCATGGAAGGTGACAAGTTTTTTCTCAACAATTTTCTTTTCCGCCGTGATTTTGTCGTAATTATACTTGACGCCAAGCAGCTGCAAAATTTCAATCGTTGCACTTGGCCCGCTACCACTGTATCCGCAGGTTGCACCATTTAACCAAATTTCCCGTTCACTTTCTTCATTCCTCAAGATTAACGTATAGTTTCTAAATTGAATTTCCCTTTTCCCTTCATCCAAATAAACATCGGGAACATTTCGATAGATTACCGGTATATCTTCATCGTTAAAATATACTTCAAAACTCGACACTTCATCCAATAAATCCAAATTCGATTTAATAAACTTTACTGTGCTATGTGGATCAGCACTATACCGAATGATTTCCATGTTATATATTCCTCCCTTTAGATTGCTCTAAAGAAAGGTATGATGGAATGGTATGTAAATAGCACTTAGTATGCTCAGGACACGCCCAGTGCCAAAGCCGCCCTAATCCACCAACCCTGATCCCTCTAACAACTGGCGATACATTCTCTCCTGCTCCTCCAAAAATCTCTTCGCCTCACTACTTCCTTTATAAAATGACTCCCATTTGTATTTCCTTATCAACTTCCTCCACGCCTCGGTTTCAGTCATCTTTTTTATCGTTTGATTCCAATAAGCAATTTCTTCTTCAGTCATATCTGGGGGCCCCATAATGCCTCTCCAATGCGGGAATACCATGTCGACGCCTTGCTCTTTCCAAGTGGCAACATCCTCTAATCCTTCAAGACGTTCGTCCGATGTGACAGCTATGACTTTGAACTGATGCGTCTGATGTTCATCAATAAATTCAGAAACGGAGGAAATCGCTACGTCTATTTGCCCGTAAAGTAACTGGTCTACGATGTCTCCGCCGCTATCATACACTAAAAAATTCAACTTCAATACATCAACTCCGAAGGCTTTGGCAGCTTGTAAAAAAGATAGATGATCATTGTTTGCAAGACCTGGTGCGACAGCAATTTTTAAGGACGACGGGTCTTCTTTCAACTGTTCCAACAATTCTTTCGCATCTTGAAATGGAGAATTATTTGGCACTGCAACAGCAATCCATTCTGTTGTCAGAATTGCGAGAGGCGTAAAATCCCGAAACTGCAATTTACTTTGTCCAACGAGATGATTTGTCAACAGGAGACTTGAATTGAAAGCAATATGGTGACCATCTTGATTGGACAAGTGTTGCCAACCAACTTCTCCGCTGCCTCCCGGCTTATTCACAACGTGAATGTCCTGTTCCACTAATTTTTCCTCTATCAAGATTTGTCGGACTGCATGTGCTGCGGTATCCCATCCACCGCCGGCCGATGCCGGAGCGATAATTTCGATCGCTACCGTTGGGAAATCCTGATCACCTATGTCAGCTTTGCTTCCGGCGGAACATGCCGGCAATAGCAGTATGAAACCAATTAAAAACGAGCGAATGACTTTTTTCATCGAACTTTCCCCACTTTCAAGTTAAAAATTGAGCACCCCTATAAGGATGCTCAAACCATAAAGTATTTCCTTTCGGGGCGGCCGACAATTCCATATTCCAACTCCGCTTTCATTTTGCCTATCGACACAAGATACTCCATATACCTTCGTGCGGTTGTTCTTGAAACACCAATCTGTTCGCCGATTTCTTCAACGGTCGTGCCCTCTGAAAAATTCTTCATTGTTTCTATGACCTTCGAAAGTGTCAGCGCATTGATCCCTTTCGGCAATTCCTCTTGTTGCGGTGTTTCGAAGGAGGGCTTGCTGAATAATTGGTCAACTAATGATTGTTCGACTGGATTGTCTGATTCAAGTATTGACTTCCTCTTTTTAAATTGCTCAATGACCTCTTGCAACTTCTGCAACTGCAATGGTTTAATCAGATAATAAAAGGCACCTGCTTTGACACTTCTTTCAAGGATTTCCATATCTTTTGCAGCCGTGATCATGATGAAACTAAGATCAGGGTATGTCTTTTTCAGTTCAACAACCAAGTCGATCCCCAACTGATCGGGCATGTATATGTCAACAAGCAGAAGATCGATTTTTTCCTTTTGAAAATACCCGTGAACTTCCTCTGCCCGTAATGCCTTCCCTACGACCCGAATGCCTTCAATACTTTCCAAAAATTGTTGATGGATCTCCGCAATTCGATAATCGTCTTCTACGATTAAAACATTTAACATTCGTATCACCTTTCAACTCTTTCGGTTTTTGGGATGAAAACTGTAAAGATGGTTCCGCTTTCATTGCTCGACCATTGAATATCCCCACCGAGATTTTGAATCGCACTTTTTACATTCGATAGACCGTATCCGTGGTCTGCCTTGCCCTTCGTAGAAAAACCTTGTGTGAAAATCTTATCTGCAACATCCGGGAGAATTCCCTTGCCGTTATCCGATACTTCAAAAATAATGTCCTCGCCAATATCCAAGGCAAAGAAATTCACCTCGCCATTCGGTTGGTCAATGACCTGGTCAAAGGCGTTGTCTATCAGATTGCCGATTATAATCGTTAATAATCCAGTTCCGATGAATGATGGAAGTTCTGCGATACTGCTATTTTCATCAATGTTAAAAATGATTTTGTTTTCCGATGCTTTTCCAATTTTTCCAAATAAAATCGCTTGGACGTTTGGATCTTTGATATTTTCCAATATAAAGGTGTTCGTATGTTGGGTAATATCGATTTCTTCTTGTATCATTTTGACCGCTTCGTTGTACTTATGCAGTTGCAATAAAGCCGAGATGACGTAAAGTTTATTCATATATTCATGCGTTTGGGCCCGTAGGTCATCCGAGTACTTCGTCACTTCGAACAATGTATTGACGAGTTCATTCATTTCCGTCTTATCTTTGAATGTAATGACTGTCCCGGAAGTGGCGATCTTTTGTAACGGTACAATCGTCATGATTAACGTTTTTTGATTGATCGTTATCTCGAAGGATAAAGGCTTATTTGAAATATCTATTAGGTCAGAGTCTTGTAAAGTCGGAAAAATGGACTGTATGGGTTTTCCTTTATAATCGCTTGTTATGTTCAAAATCTTTCTTGCTGCCGTGTTGATGATCTTTATTTTCCCTTCACCATCAGTGGCAATAAGTCCCTCCGAAATTGAAGCAAGAACTGCATGTCGTTCCATGTAGAAATTTGCAATTTCCTGTGGTTCCATTCCAAAAGTATCTTTGCGGATTTGACGCGCAAGCCAAATGCTTAGTAGAATCCCGATTACAAAAATAGAAAGGGAGAACAGAGCCAATTTTTTTGTGCGATCAATAACGGTATTTTGTAGGTCTTTCACCAAGTATCCAACCCTAGCAATACCTACTATTTGCCGATCCACGTAAATCGGTGAAATTGCAACAACGGCAGAGCCGATAATATCATCAGACATCACATTATAGTTACCACCGAAAACAAGCGCTTTCGTCTCATCCCTTATTGGGTGAATTTCACCAACTTCCTCTGATGACGGGTGAGCAAGGACTGTTCCTTCCCGATCCTTAATGACAATAAACGCCGCTTCCGACTGGGTCATATAGTAATCGACGAGAGGCTTCAGTTCATCGGTGTTCCCTTCCGCCATCGCCCGCTGAATGGAATCCATTTGCGATAGGATTTTCGTTGTTTGTAATCCCTTTTCCTCTGCATTTTGGAATACCCGTTTATAATCTGTATATATAAAAAGACTTAACATCAAGAAGACCATTAAAAAGACAAGGAAAACTACTACTATTAAAATCTTTCTTTGCAAAGATCCTTTAAACATTTTTTCACCAATTTCTGTCTTGAAGTTACAACTCTATTATACCAACATCGGATGAGTCTTGTATTCAATTATCTCAAGTTTTCAATAACAAGCTGAAGGATAATCGCTACCGTTACAACCCGAAGGATTGGTTTAACATATTTTGGGTTCAACTTTTGAGCGATCCGCACACCTACTTGTGCCCCTGTCACTGAACCAAGAAGCAGGGCAATTGTCATCGGCCAAATGATCATTCCCGTTGAGATATAACTGATAGAAGCCCCAAAGCAACTTGCAAATGTAGCAAGTCGCACGTACCCGACTGCCCGGATGTAGGCAACATTCAAATATCCAAATAAATAAAGCATTAATGTCCCTTGGCCAGGACCGAATACTCCGTCATAGATTCCAATTCCATAAAGGCCGGGAACGCTTATTTTCGAGAAACGGAGCGGTTCATTCCCACTAAAATTCCCCTTTGATAAAAACGAAGTGATGAATGCAAAGATGAGTAAACAAATTGCTACCCAATACAGGTTTTTCGCAGACATCTGTGAAGCAATATATCCACCGCTAATTCCTCCAGCAAGACTTACAGGGATAATCCAGAACGATTCTTTGAATGAAATCTCTTTCCTTCTGAGTAATACGTAAAAACTGGAAAATGCACTGACAGTATTCGATACTTTATTCGCTCCGATGGCCGAATGGATCGGGAGTCCCATTAACAGCATTGAAGGTAGACTGATCAGACCGCCTCCCCCTGCAAGTGTGCCTAAAGTTGTAGCGACGATCCCAATGAAAAAAATAAGAACATATTCCATTGCATTAACCCCTCTATTCCCCAAATTATGTATTGACTTCTTCTTGATTTTTACGCGGTTTCATAATAAACGCCCCACCTATTAAAAAGGCGCCACTCACGTAAAAGACGGACACAACACCAATCCATCCGCCGACTGCGCCAAAAAGCACTGGTGCGATGAATTGGGAAAGGCGATTAGTCATCAAACGAATACCTAACACTTCGCCGGTTCGTGATTTTGGTGAAGCATTGTAAGTCGTCGTCATGGAGATCGGTTGTCCACATCCTAAGCCAAACCCCATCAGACAACTGAAAACGAAAAAGAGAATAACATTATGCGAGATTGAAAAACATAGAAAGGAAGCGCCCGCAAGTAAAATGGAAGTAAATAAAACGACTTCCCGACCCATCACTTGTAGTAATTTAGGCAAGACAAAACGGATCGTCATCATAGCTAATCCCTGAATCGATAGAATCCAACCAATTGTCGTGGTCGAGAGTCCGATATCCGTTCCGTAAAGCGGGAAATACGCTACAAAAATGTCTTTCGAATAAAGCACAAGCGCACTTGAAAATAATGCCTTTTGAATCAGTGGATCCTTTACCAACTGCAACGAGGCACCAAAACTCACTTTTTCAGTAGGCTGTTCTTTGATCGTGACGGGTATGAAAATAGCAAAAACGATTAATAGAATACTAATGATCATCGACACAAGAAAACCGGCGGAGTAAGAGATATGATCGGCTAAATAGCCACCCATGACAGGACCAACCAACGCACCGCCCGCGACAGCCAACGCAAACATACTAAAATAATAATCCCGGGTTTCTTTCGTCGCGTCATTCCCAAGGACATTTTGCAACGATAACGCAATAAAAACATTGGACGTTCCAACAAGGATTTGACTCACATATAACGACCAAATCGATTCAAATAAATAAGGGAACAACATTCCGAGAGCCATTCCGATTAAACCGAAAATGACAGGAAGACGGTCACCAATCGTATCGGCGATCTTTCCCGCCTGGATGGCGATTAATAATGGCAGTGCGGCAAAAGATGCCGTCAATAATCCGATTTCGAGCATCGAAGCATTCATTTCATAGGCAGATAATGTGAGTAGTGGTCGGGTTGCATTGATCACGATTTGAAAACCTAACACGATGATTAACACATTTCGTAAAACCATAGGTACTCGCCTCTTCTTCATCCCGGAATTAAAGCTATGTCCAGTCTAATTTTCTAAAGTCCTTAATCCAATACGCAAGCTGAAAAAAATTAGTAAAAAGACCCCTTTCCCCAACCGTTGAAGGAGTCTTTTTCCGTTTATTTATCATATAGATGACAGGCAATGTGATGGCCATTCGCAATTTCTTTCTTCATCGGGACTTCCATTTTACATCGATCCATTGCAAAAGGACACCGGGTGTGGAACACACAGCCCGAAGGAGGATTCATCGGAGATGGTAATTCACCTTCAAGGATGATCCGTTCCTTTTTCGCGCCCGATTTTGGAACAGGTACTGCCGATAAAAGCGCCTGTGTATAAGGATGCAACGGGTTGGCAAACAGTTCATCCGTAGGTGCTTCTTCCACTAATTTCCCAAGGTACATGACACCGATCCGATCGGAAACATGTCGAATGACACTCATATCATGTGAGATGAAAAGATAACTTAAATCGAAATCACTCTGTAAAGTTTTCAGCAAGTTCAAGATTTGTGATTGAATTGATACGTCCAATGCCGAAACAGGCTCATCCATGATCAATAATTTCGGATTCAAGATAAGCGCACGCGCAAGCCCGATCCGTTGCCGTTGCCCACCCGAAAACTCATGTGGATAACGGAAATAATGTTCAAGTTGCAAACCGACTTTACTTAAGATTTCCATGACGATTTCCGTTCGCTCTTTCGGCGTTCCGATGTTATGGATGACTAACGGCTCTTCAAGTGTCTTTCCAATCCGTTTTCTTGGATTCAATGAAGAATAGGGATCCTGGAAAACCATTTGAATATCCTGACGCACTTTGCGCAACTCTTGTCCCGAAAGTTTGAAAATATCCTTTCCATTATAGATGGCTTCGCCTTCCGTCGGCTCGATTAATTTCAACAATGTACGCCCTGTTGTACTTTTCCCGCAGCCGGATTCCCCAACAAGGCCATACGTTTCACCTTTCAGGATGGAAAACGAAACGTCATTCACCGCTTGGACATAAGTCTGTTCTTTGTTGAATTGTAAAAGGCTTTTTTTCACAGGAAAGAATTTCTTCACATTTTTAATTTCCAAAAGGGTTTCTTTGCTTTCGATCTTTTGTTCATTGCTGGATTCAAGAGTAAGTGTGGACATCTGCGATTCCCTCCTGATTCTTAAGGATTTTTTCAAAATGCCAGCATTTCACTTTTTGTGTAGCAGTGTATTCCGTGACAGGAGGTGCAGACGCAACGCATTTTTCATCCGCAAATGGACAACGCGCCGCAAAACGGCATCCTTTCGGCACGCGTGTCAACGGCGGCACTGTTCCTTCTATTGTATGTAGCATCGCGGACCGGTCCCCGTCTAATTGAGGAATCGATTTTATAAGCCCCTGTGTATAAGGATGTAAAGGTCTATCGAATAATTCCTCAATACTAGCTTCCTCCACGATCTCCCCTAAGTACATGACAACGACCCGTGAACAGAGATCAGCTACGACACCAAGATCATGCGTGATGAAGATGATGCCCATATCCAGTTCTTCGTTCAGATTGTTCATCAGGTCCAGGATTTGAGCTTGGATTGTAACGTCAAGTGCGGTTGTAGGCTCATCTGCGATCAACAGCTTCGGACGGCAAGCAAGCGCCACTGCGATCATCGCACGCTGTCTCATCCCGCCGGAAAGATTATGCGGATATTCCTTCGCTCTTTTCTCAGGCGATGGAATCCCGACAAGTCGTAATAGTTCAATTGCTTTTTCTTCCGCTTCTTTTTTACTTGCATTTTGATGCAAAATGATAGACTCTGCAATTTGGCGACCGACTGTGTGCACAGGATTTAGTGTACTGAGAGGATCTTGGAAGATCATCGAGATGTCATTTCCTCTAACTTTATTAATCTGTCTTTTATTGAGTTTAAGAAGATTTCTGCCGTTAAAGTTGATTTCCCCTTCGTATTCGACTGTCCCTTCTTCGAAAAGGCGTAGGATCGTTTGGGACATTACGCTTTTCCCACAACCCGATTCACCTACGACGCCGACGATTTCCCCTTTTTTGACGTTGAACGATACTCCGTTAACAGCCGTCACATGGCCTGTTTCCGTATAAAAGTGGGTTTTGAGGTTCTTAATATCCAAAAGTACATCTGACATTACGCAACTTCCTCCTTCCCTTTTACTGCCTTGGAACGCTTTTTCGTAACCTTTTTATAATGCGGATCCATGATATCCCGTAGCCCGTCTCCCATTGAGTTCAACCCGATAACAGCAATGATAATCAAAAGCCCCGGGAATACAGTCATCCACCAAGCATTGAAGATGACCAGCTTTCCGTCATATAAAATATTCCCCCAACTTGGTGCCGGCGCAGGAATCCCCGCTCCAAGGAAACTCAACGCGGCTTCCGTAATAATTGAATCGGCAAAAATGAAAGTCGCCTGTACGATTAGCGGTGACAATACGTTTGGTGCAACATGCAGCCAAATTATACGAGTTGAACTTGCGCCTTGCGCTTTCATTGCCTCAATATACGTCTGTTCACGAACGACAAGTGCAGCCGATCGAACAATACGTGCGACGTATGGTGTGAAAACAATACTCAATGCGATGATAACGTTTTCAACTTTCGGACCTAAAGCTGCCATTAGAGCGATTGCCAAAAGAATTCCAGGAATAGCCATCAAACCATCGCAGATCCGCATTAAAATCTGGTCCAACCGTTTATAATAACTGGCGTATAAACCGATGGCGAGACCAATTATGGACGTGATGATTGCGATCGACAAACCAACACTAATAGAAGCCCTTGCACCATATACAATTCGTGTAAGCAAGTCCCTTCCGAAATTATCCGTTCCTAATAAATGATCCGCATTTGGTGCTTGAAGCCTGTTGTTCACTTCGAGATCCAACGGACCATAGCTTGTCAAATAAGGACCGACAAAGCTTAAAAGCATTAAAAATATGACAATTACTAATCCAATTACCATTGAATAATTGGAAAAGAAACGTTTTTTCAGTAGCTGCTGTTGCTCTTTCTTCAATTTCTTTCTTGCCTCTGACAGCGTTAACGTGCTCCCTATGTTCTCCATACTATTCCTCCTTACCGCTTAACAATAGATCCACTGTCTATTTTTCTTCCAATCGAACACGAGGATCAATGACTCCATAAAGGATATCAATGACCAGGTTCAGCATGACATAAACGAATGTTACAAATAGAACAATCCCTTGGATGACCGTATAATCACGTCTTGCAACTGAATTGATGATCAATGAACCGATGCCTGGGATATTGAAAATTGTTTCCGTTACAACAGCCCCTGTCACCAATCCACCGAATGTGATACCGATAACTGTCAAGATTGGAAGGAAAGCGTTCTGCAATGCATGGCCGTAAATGATTCGTCTTTCGACTACCCCTTTTGCCCTTGCCATTTTGATATAATTTGTGTTCAATACTTCTAACATGGAGGATCTTGTCATCCTTGCAATCAAAGCTGCTTGGATGGATCCCAACGAAATGGCTGGCATGATTAGATATTTAATATGATTCCATAATCCACTATCCAACGGCCGGTATCCTGCGACTGGCAACCATTGTAATTTCACTCCGATAAGTAATACTAAAAACAATGCTAACAGGAAACTCGGGATTGCCATTCCAAGTAACGAGAACCCCATAACTGTTTGGTCTGTAGCTGTCCCTCTTTTAATTGCAGCGATGATTCCAAGTGGAATAGCGATAAGCAAGGCGACAATCTCCGCTAAGATCGCGAGCGATAATGTCGGTCCGATGTGACTCATAATCGCGTCATTCACCGACATATTCATATGGTAAGAAGAGCCAAGATCCCCGATTGCAGCCTTTTTAACCCAATTGAAATATTGCACATGGATCGGCTGGTCCAATCCAAGCTGCTTCTTCGCATCCGCAATTTGTTCAGGAGTCGCTTCCTCCCCTAACATATAAGTCGTCGGATCTCCAGGCGTAAGATGGATGATTGAAAAAATAACAATAGAAACAATAAATAATACTGGTATCAGCGAAAATAAACGCTTAATAATGTATGACCACATGCGTGTTTACCTCCTTCAAGCATAAAAATAAAAAATAACGCCATGTTTACAAAAACATGCTAAACCTGGCGTTATTTTAACCCTTCAATTACTTGGAATTTGAAACGTTCCAGAAAATAAGTCCATCAATATCTTCCAATTGAGATAGTGATGTACGACCTGCGAAAAGCATATCTCCGTCACCCATTTTGATAGCAGGTTTATACTCTAAGAAGAACGCTTGTAGTTCGTCATAGTATTTACGTGCTTCATCAAGAGATGGTGCTGTACGGATCTTAGCTGTAATTGGAGCTAACTTCTCGCTATTTGTCCAACCCACATAGTCCGGTCTTGACCAAACAAGGGATGTTGGCTCAACTTTACCTTTATTAGTAATGATTGTGATATCGAATGCAGATGGATCATTACGGCGTTCTGAGAACGTCGGCCAGTCATACACTTCAAGCTTCACGTTTACGCCAGCTTTTTTCAATTGCTCTTGAACAACGATTGAAGCGTTGTACATATGGTCATAATCACGGGAAGTCATCAGGCGGATTTCTTCGCCTTTATAACCAGCTTCAGCAAATAATTTTTTAGCAAGTTCTGCATCTTGTTTGCCATATTCATCTTTACCAAGATCGCTATACCATTGTGCTTCTTGGTTCGCTAACATGACATGGTGATTCGTTTTGTAGAATTCCGGGTTAACAAATGCCGCTTTCAAAACGTCTTCTTTCTTTACTGCTGCGTTTACCGCATCACGTGCAACCTGATTTGCGAAAAGGCCTTCTTTTTTATTGAAATAAAGCAATAATAGTTCACGAGGAACACTTTTCAGTACAACGTCTTTGTTCGCTTTCAACTGATCCACGTTATCGATTGGCATCTCCATACCAGCGTCGTATTCCCCTGATAGAAGTCCGGCAACACGTGTAGAAGAATCCGGAACAAAAACAATGTAAAGATCATCTACTAATGCTTCACGTTTCCCAGCAAGGCCGTCCCCCGGCTCATCACGGTGGGAATAGTCTTCAAATTTCGTCATGTGAATATGTTGGTTTTGTTTCCAGTCCTTGAATTTGAATGGGCCAGTACCGATATATTCAGTAACTTTTTCCTTCTCTTCCTTACCTTCAAGAACAGAAGCAGGCATGATGGATGGTGATTCACCGCCTGAATATGATAAAACAAGTGTTGCTGTTGAAGTTGGTTGAGCCATTTCAAGTAGGACAGTGTACTCATCCACTTCAGAGAAGTTTGCACCTTTGAAAGTCTCTTTACCTGAGCTCGAAACGTGGATCCATCGGTTCATCGATGCAACAACGTCTTTTGCTTTCAGTTCTTCGCCGTTATGGAATTTAACACCCTTACGCAATTTAAATTCAATTGTCTTACCATCTTCTTTATATGATTCTGCAAGCATTGGTTGAATTCCGCCTTTAGAGTCAAACGTCAAAAGAGTTTCAAAAATATTTCTTGCAATATTTGAAGAAATTGTTGTTGTATTTACATGCGTGTCCAATGTTGGCGGCTCAGAAGGCACTGCAACCCTCAATTCTCCCCCTGATGTCGTTCCTTTTTTCGTCGTATCCGCCCCAGCCTTGTCATCCTTCGAACAACCTGCAAGTGCAAGTAATAGGACGCCTAAAAATATGGCATACTTAATGAACTTCATTCCAATTCCCCCTGTTTTTTCAGTAATTAAACCCAAACAAAAAATAGGTCCCTAATGACAGCGGTTACATATCAATAAAACCATCTTTTGTATACTTCGAAATTTACCATAAGTTAAACTGACATAATAGATTGACTACTTAAAATGAATTAAAACATTTGAATACATTTTGTTCATTAAAACCACTGAATCTTTTAATCCATCAACTGCCGTACTACTCTCTGCATAATACCGCCATGTTGATAGGTTTCCACATCCACTATATTATCGAGGCGGACAATGACTTCGAAGGTGAGAACGGTTCCGTCCTCTCGCTCGGCTTTCATTTTGATCTTTTCACCCGGCTGGATTTGATAGGATAAGCCGACTGTACTGAAGACTTCCCTCCCGGTTATCCCGAGTGTTTGCGCATTTTCATGAGGAATGAATTGGAGCGGTAAAACACCCATCCCGACTAAGTTACTCCGATGGATTCGTTCAAAGCTTTCCGCAAGGACCATTTTGACTCCTAAGAGCTGAACGCCTTTAGCAGCCCAATCCCTTGAACTCCCTGTCCCATATTCTTTTCCGGCGATAATCAAAAGAGGTGTCTCATCCTGTTTATATTTCGTGGATGCTTCATAAATGGACAGTATTTCGCCGGTTGGAAAATAATTTGTCACACCTCCCTCCGAGCCCGGTACAAGCTTATTTCGAATACGAAGATTAGCCATCGCTCCACGGACCATAACATGGTGATTCCCGCGACGTGAAGGATAGGAATTAAAATCTTGCGGCTTTACGCCCATTTCTTTTAAATATTCACCGGCCATGCTTTTCGCAGTTATGATACCAGACGGTGAAAGATGATCAGTTGTCACCGAGTCACCAAAAAACGCCAATACCCTTGCCCTTTCAAAGTCTTTAATCGGTGTTGGAGTTTGGTTCAAGTCCTGCAAAAACGGTGGTTGCTGAACGTATGTGGAAGAAGCGTCCCATTCATATAATTGACCTTTGGGTATACTAATCTTGTTCCAACTGTCATTGGCGTCGTATACATCTTGATAGCGATTTTTAAAGAGTTCAGGACGGATCACATCTGCAATCCACTTTTGAACTTCAGCGGATGTTGGCCAAATATCGCGTAAAAATACGGGTTCATTTTGTGAGTTCATTCCAATCGGTTCATTCGCGAAGTCAATATCCACAGTTCCCGCAAGCGCATAGGCAACAACAAGTGGCGGCGATGCAAGGTAATTCGCCTTGATCTCCGGATGGACGCGCCCTTCAAAATTCCGATTTCCAGATAGGACACTTGCTACAGTCAAATCATGTTCTTCAATAGCTTGGCTGATTTCTGTCGGAAGTGGACCTGAATTTCCAATGCAAGTTGCGCAGCCATACCCCGCAACATGGAATCCTAATTTCTCTAAGTACGTTAACAGTCCCGATCCTCTTAAATAATCCGTCACGACACGCGATCCTGGCGTCAATGAACTTTTAACATAGTTGGGCTTTTCCAATCCTTTTTCCACTGCGTTTTTTGCAAGGAGTCCAGCCATCATTAGCACAGTCGGATTTGATGTATTTGTACAACTTGTAATTGCAGCAAGAACAACTGATCCGTGCGTAATATTGTTTTTGTTTTTCCCAAGCTGTTCTTCAGTTAGTCCATAGCCTCCTTCTGAAACGGGTTGACGAATGATTGTTTGATACGCCTGTTTCATATCCGTCAAACTGATTCGATCTTGAGGACGTTTCGGCCCTGCAAGGGAAGTTGTGATTGTCGATAAATCCAATTCGATCATTTCCGGATAATAAGAAGCCTCACTATTCTCTTCCATGAACATTCCTTGGGCTTTGTAATAGGTTTCGATTAACTTGAGGTGCACCTCACTTCGCCCAATTTGACGCAAATACTTGATCGTTTCCCGGTCAACCGGAAAGAACCCCATTGTCGCGCCATATTCGGGAGCCATATTGGCTACAGCCGCCCTGTCAGCAACACTCATCGAGTGGACACCTGGTCCAAAGAACTCTACAAACTTCCCGACGACGCCATGCGTTCGAAGTAGATTCGTTATCGTTAATGCCAAATCGGTAGCGGTTACTCCTTCCTGAAGTGCCCCGGTTAATCGTACAGCTAAAACCTCCGGAACAACGAAATACAAAGGCTGTCCCAACATGGCGGCTTCCGCTTCGATTCCGCCCACTCCCCATGCCACAATTCCAAGACCATTAATCATCGTCGTATGCGAATCCGTTCCAACGAGAGAATCCGGAAACAAAACGGTTCGGCCATCCACCTCTTCTTCAGTGACCACCGACGATAAATACTCCATATTGATTTGATGCATAATTCCTGTCGCGGGTGGAACGACATGTAAATTTTCGAATGCATGCTGAGCCCACCGAAGAAAACGGAACCGTTCCATATTTCGTTCCATATTCAATTTCTCATTCATTTCCATCGCCTCAGGGCTTCCATGATAGTCAACGGCAACTGAATGGTCGACAACAAGGTCCACCGGGATTAACGGATTTACTTTTGAAGCATCCCCTCCCTTTTCGGTAATCGTCTCCCGCATTGCCGCAAGGTCCACAATCGCTGGCAGACCCGTCGTGTCATGCAATAGAATGCGGGCTGGCATAAATGGAACTTCTTCATTTTTATTGCGCTCAGCCGTCCAGTTCGCAAGTTTCCTAATATGTTCCTTCGTTATGGCGCTTCCGTCATATTTACGAATCGCCGCCTCAAGCAAGACTTTTATTGAATAAGGTAACTTCTTTATATTTCCGTGTGTCGCCATTGATTCAATTGGGTAATAATGAAATTCCTTGCCGTTTATCTGTAATGTTGAAGTCGTGTACACATTGTTGTCCTCCTAATGAGTGTTCTTTATTAAGAGTAATGCAGTTTTGATCTTACGAAAAATAGCGTTCTTTCATTGTTGATTATGCTCTTTTTGAATGGGACTTTCAGAATAAACTTCCTTATGATATATTGATTGAAACTTCAATCAGTTGGAGGGATTAATGTGGATGAGAGGGATTGGCTTATTATTCATACGCTTTACCAGGAAAAAAACATTACGAATACAGGAAAAGCTATGTTTATTTCACAGCCGACACTAACAAAGCGGTTACAGCAAATTGAAACGAAATTAGGTGCGAAAATTGTAGATCGCGGTGTCAAAGGAGTACAATTCACACCTGAAGGCGAGTATTTGGCGAAGCGGGCAACGGAACTTTTGGACACATTCCGTGAGATAAAAGAGGATGTCGATAACTTTAACCACTATATCGCCGGTACATTGCGCCTCGGCGTCTCCAATTTCATCAGTAAATACCTACTTCCCAATTGGCTTGCCGATTTTGAAAAACAGTTTCCAGACGTTGAATTTCAAGTAGAAACCGGTTATAGCAAACAAATCAACCAACTCGCTTTTAATCAAGACATACATATCGGATTTATTAGAGGCAATTACAATTGGCCAGGTGAAAAGGAATTACTATTTGAAGAATCGCTCTGCATCGCTTCGATTCACCCAATCGATTTAGAGAACCTACCAAACTTGCCAAGAATCGATTACCAAACCGACACACTTTACAAGCATTTAACCGATAATTGGTGGGCAGAACGCTACTCCCAACCGCCACTTGTAAAAGTCACAGTCGACCGCGGAGATACTTGTAAGGAAATGGTTTTGAGCGGTCTTGGGTATGCAATCTTGCCGTCTCTTTTTTTAATGGATACTCCACATGTGTATCAATCACCCTTGCAAACAAAGGATGGTCATCCCCTTACGCAAAAAACATGGATGATCTATCACAAAGAATCTGAAAAGCTTAATGTGGTGAAGGCATTTGTAGACTTTATAAAGAGGGCGCCTTTTGTCTAACCTGCGCCCTATTTTTGTGCATTAAAAAAGACAGGCTTTTCAGGCCCATCCCATTGGTCATGATAAAAACTCATCTAAATACGCAATGACCTTTTCCCTATCCCCGGACACATTCGCCGCCCTTTTTTGATCCTTATCTTCTTTGTCGAGCGCCTTTATCAATACTTCATCTTCCATTGAACGTGGAACAACTACGACACCATCCGCATCCCCCACAATTAGATCGCCGGGTTGAACTGAGACACCTCCACAGGAAATTGGTACGTTTATAGCCCCATCACCTGCTTTTCCGCTTGCCGCAACAGTAGTTCCCTTGCAGAATACAGGAAAATCAAGATGTTTAGCCCCAACTATATCGCGAATGACCCCATCTATAACAACCCCTTGAATACCAAGCGTCTGCGCCAGTCCAAGGATGAAATCACCCGCAATCGCCCGATACGTATCCCCCTTCGCATCGATGACAAGCACATCCCCTTGATGCGCCTCGCGAATCGCTTTCAGCACAACAAGATTATCACCGACCGGCATCTGGACAGTAAAAGCACGACCGACAATTTTATATTCTTCTTTTAATGGCTTAATCGAGGCATCAAGATTGGTTAGGCCATTTAACGCGTCGGAAATGCTTGTTGTTGGGATTTTTTGAAACTGATCTATTATGTTCATGTTCCCGCCTCCTTGAAATAGGTATACAAATATCGTATCAAGTGTGCTGGTATGTGGGAAATAGGGTTTATTTATGGTTAGTGATGCTTTATTTGAATAGTGCATTTTAAAAATGGTTAGGATACGTTGCTATAAAATAATCCTTCGCCGCGGTTGATACAAAAAAGAGAGCCCCTCTTTGGAAGCTTCCCGCATCCAATCCAAAAATAAAAAGACCCTACAGAAATCAATGTGACTCTGTAGGGCCCCTATATTAGTCCAAAATAAATTTCACTTTAAGAGTTGCAATATCTCAGTTGAGATTTCATTCGCTTTTTTCATCATAGCTTGGGCGGCTTGTAAGATAGTTTGATTACTTGTAAGTTCCGTGACTTCCTTAGCAATATCCACATCCCGTAGACGTGATTCGGCAGCGATTAAATTCTCTTGATAGTTTTTCACGCTTGAGCCTATATGCTCAAGAACATTTTCATAAGCTCCAAATTTGGACCGTTCGGAAGAGACTTGATTTATAGCTTTGTCCACTTTTGTAATTAATGACTCGGAGTCTGCACGTGTTTTCACTAAAAAAGGATCTAATCCAAGGTTATCAGCTGTTGCATCCGTCAGTTGAATCTTAAACTGATGTCCTGCATTAGGACCAACTTGGATAATGAATTCTTCATTTTTACCATTCAATAATTTCTTGTTTTGGAATGCGGTCGACATCGCGAGGTCGTCTATCCCTTCTAAAATCCCATTGACTTCTATTTGGATAAATTCACGATCCGTGTCAGACACAGTATCGCTGGCGGCTTGCACAGTCAGTTCCCGTAATCGCATCAAATTGGGATCGGATATTAGACCAAGCCCTCCATCGGCAACTCGAATTAGAGATATACCGACGTCAATATTTTTGGCTGCTTCCTCAAGCCCCCTGATTTGTCCACGCATCTTTTCAGATATAGCTAACCCGGATGCATCGTCGCCCGCAGTATTAATTCTCTGTCCGGACGATAATTTATTGAGTGACTTTGTTATTGAATTATTAGTAAGCTGTTGATTCCTATAATTGTTGAGATTAGATATATTGTGGTTTATTCTCATTTTCCCCATTCCCATTCCCTTGTTTTTCTATTTTCCTAATACGTATAGCATACTACTTACTACCTGTATTGTAATAATACCATTGAAAAAATATTATAAATAGTATCCTTATACCTAACAAATAATAAAAAAAAGAGATACCACAATGGTATCCCCAATCATTTGTTTAACGCCCCTATTCCCTCATTCACACCGCCAAAACGACGGCACCTTGCTTGGAAATCCTCAACAGCACTCAACAAACATTCTTCATCAAAATCCGGCCAATAGACATCCGTGAAATTGAACTCGGCATAAGCTAACTGCCATAACATGAAATTTGATAATCTAATTTCTCCACTCGTTCGGATCAACAAGTCAGGCTCTGGTAAATGGGAGGTCATTAGCTTGGATTCAATGAGTGCTTCATCAATATCCTCCGGGCGAATCTCCCCATTTTTAGTCATTTCCCCAATCGCTTTCACCACATCCACCAATTCAAGGCGACTGCCGTAGTTCATTGCAAAGTTCAAAACAAGACCATCATTGGTAGCCGTTGCGTCCATCGCATTTTTGATGGCCTTTTGTGTATGTGATGGTAATGCTGAAAAATCACCAATCATTTCTACCCTTACGTTTTCCTCAATAAGTTCAGGCAGATATGTGGATAAAAACTCGACAGGGAGCTTCATAAGGAAATCGACTTCAAATCTTGGTCTTTTCCAATTTTCGGTGGAAAATGCGTATAAGGTTAACACACGAATACCGAGTCGATTAGCAAATCGCGTGATCTTACGTACGGTATTCATACCTTCACGATGCCCCATTACACGCGGTAGATTACGTTGTTTTGCCCATCGTCCATTTCCATCCATAATAATTGCTACATGGGAGGGGACAATTTTCTGTCGGACCTCATCAACACGAAAGGATAAAGTTTTCTCCTCTACATCTGGTGACTTCTTCCACCAAATTTTTTCAAGCATACTGTCCCTCCTACTTTTCTCTCCCATCAACTATTTGGTCACTATTTATTTTCAATTATTTGTATATTTCTCAAGATGATAGAGTCATATTGTCACTATATCACTCTTCTTGTCGAATTGGAATACAATTTCAATTTCATTGGTTTATTAGGCCTACTATCTCGCCGAATTATTGCTACCAATTATGTGAAATAATTAATTTTAAATACGGACTTTATCACTAATTAATGGGTCTATTAAACTCACAAAAATAGTTATCTACTATTCAGGACGCGTCATATCACCAAAGGTTCCCGAGGAAACAAAACCATCAGAAACTTCCTACAAATTCGCAACCTGTCAGAAGAGTAGTCAAGTACCAGCCAGTGTAATTTACGTTTTTGCCTGTAACCAATTCTTTTTGATTCAACATATATGATGTTAACGCACTACAAAATGCGACAAAATATTCTCATCTAATGCCTTTTACATATCCATTTCGCCATATCTAAGTCGTTTGATTGTTAAAAACCAGTTCACTGCACGACGAAATAGGTCGAAATGCGTTGTCGAAAGAAATTCCACATTATTTATTCGCAATCTATAGGTAAAACCTAATATAGGGTGTATAATAACGGTACGCAATCATTTTACTTATTCACTATCTTTTAATAACTCTGAATAAATTAATTATCACCAACCAGTGTTTTATGGAAGGAGGATTTTATGTCAAAGTGGATGGGAAAATGGCTATGTAAGCTATCCGGGTACCATCGGATGGACTACTATTCCAATACATGCCGGCGTTGTGGACATGTTAGAAGAAAGGGATAAAAGAGGAATAGATTCTTGGGGGAAAGGGGCAATCCGAAAGTTAACTGTAACTTTCCGGTATGCCTTTTTTGTTATGTTTTCTTTATGTAAAGTTAGAGGAAAGATTTCTTGAAGAATAAATACCAGCTAATTCCCCGTGGAACTAACTGGTACTTTATTACCTTAAAAGGAAAGTCTATAAATAGGATATGATAGCTATTATACACGTACTTCTTTTTCCATTGTTTGATTATTAGGCATTTTGCTATTTTCACAATCAGATGATTCAAGGCCAGACTGAATTATCTTCGATGCATGCTTATTATATTTAGTTACCTGTCTAAAATACATATCAACCAACTTCATTGGAGTATAGCCACTATCCAAATACGGATTAAATTCCACTTCATACGCTTTATAAAAAAGGATTAATTCCTTCAAAGATTCCTCCGTGAGGGTGCTCTCCATACTATGTAACTTTAGTCCATTTTTGAAATAGTCGTCATAAGCAGGAATAATACCGAACACGCCCAAGAGGATTTTTGTAACAAGCATATCTGAAACTCCGAATTCCCCATAACATTCTTGCGTTTCATTTATCAAATCTATCAAAAGACCTACCTGATCTTCCTTCGGTAACTGTCCCGAATGAAAAGCTTCGTAATCCGCTTTATTAGCAACAGTACTGATAAATTTTAAGTGAATCTTATAATCTTTGTGAAACAGGCCGGAATTGCTTCGAACTTCACAACCTGCCAAGTAAAATCCTAATTGTAAAGCGGCAACCTCTTGGATAGATTCCTCCTGCAACCGTTTGTGGTGGGTTGCGAAATAGCCACGGCAATGATGCCACGAGTTATAACGGTGGTAGATATCCTCTTTGGTTGGCTCTAAATACAGATCCAACATTTCATTAATCATCTTGACTACACTCCCGATAAATTTCTTCTGTGTTGCATGTCCAAAATACGAGGCGTCACAGCTAATTCTTTATACCATCCAAATAGTCTCGCATCCCCTTCCCTTCTTGGTACCTATATTCGACAAAAGAATGGAAAGTCCTTCCTGTATATATTACTAATTTGGGAGATGGGTAGGAAAGATTGGATGTAAAAAAAGGTCAGCCGATAGCTAAGCTACGATTGACCTTTTGGTATGTTAGATGTTTATTCAAAACCTACCTCGAGCGTTAGTCCTTACAAGTCCTTACGACAAATGGGTTTTGTACCATTCATCCACCAACCCAATCATATAGCGGGCAGTGTTATTTAAGTTTTCAATCGAGATATGTTCGTTTACAGTATGAATGTTTCTAAAACCATTTCCTAAGGTAATGCACTGTAATCCATTTTCATTCAGGATATTTGTATCTGCACCGCCTAACGTTCTTGTTACATAATTTTCTACTTCAATGCTTTCAGCAGCTTGAACTGCATTTTGAACAAGGACAGAATCGGAAGGTGAATAGAAGCCTAAATATTTCTTTTCGATACGAACATTCGCTTTACCTCCATAGCTTTCTGCGGCCACAGCCATTACATCCTTAATTTTATCGAGTTGTTGTTCGAGCCCTTCTTTATGGAAACAACGCACCTCTCCAACAAGCTTAACTTCTCCAGGAATAATGGAAGACATTTCCCCTCCGTGAATTGTACCAATATTTACAAGGGTGTCAGGATCTAACTGTCCTAATCTTAAATCCATGATTGCTTTTGCTGCTATCTGAAAAGCATTAATGCCTTCTTCGGGATTGAGCCCGATATGTGATTGATTCCCTATCAATTCACAATGGAACCGGCTGCTAAATGGACCTTGTTGAATGATTTGTCCTACATCGCCACTACTATCGAAAATATAACCTTTTTTACTCCTAACCTTTGAATAGTCCAAGTACGTTGCTCCGACTAATCCCGGCTGTTCATTCACAGTCAAAACTAACTCTATCGGCCCGCAAGGCATACCTGTTTCCTGAATGACTCGAATCCCTTCTATATATGCTGCCAACGCAGCCCGATCATCTGCACCAAGAATCGTAGTCCCGTCCGTGTAGATGACTCCGTCTTTAATAACAGGTTGGAGCCCTTTTGTAGGAAGAACCGTATCTAAATGTGTTGAAAAAAACAATGGTTGAGCCGATGGGTTTGTTCCTTTCCAGTAGGCAATTAGATTTCCACAATCCCCTCCAAAGTTTTTATGCGCCTCATCAAATTCTAATGTAAACCCAAGCTTCTCAAGTATGGGAACAATAAAGTCTGCTACGGGTTTCTCACTTCCACTTGGCCCGTTAATTTTAGCTAACTCTATGAAACTCTCCAATAGTCTTTCTTCATTCACCTTTATTCCTTTACTCATACAAATTCAAATCCTTTCTCTAACAATCAACTAAAGAAGTTAATAAATGCTAAGATGATTGGAATATATAAAGCGTCCACCAAAAATGCACCAACGATTGGTATTATTAAGAAAGCCGTAGGAGATGGACCATACTTTCTTGTGATTGCATCCATATTTGCAATTGCATTCGGAGTAGCTCCCAGTCCGTGTCCAGCTAATCCACCAGCCATAACGGCAGCATCGAAGTTCTTACCAAGTAACCTAAATACAACGAAAATCGTGAACAATACCATAAAGATAACTTGCACTGCAATAATGAGAACCATTGGTAAAGCCATATCAGCCAACTGCCATAGTTGTATGCTCATCAACGCCATAGACAAGAAGATTCCTAACGAAAGGTCCCCGATTATAGTCGTACCTTTCAAGTCAAAATACTTCATCTTCAATTTATCCATCGCATTTCTAACTATAATCGCAACAAACATTGCACCTACATATCCAGGAAGTACAAACCCGGTAATTTCTGAAAAGTATTTTCCTAATAGGGTACCAAGGCTCATACAAAGGGTAATAATGAAGACTTGATTAATGAATAGATTCGCAGTCAATTTCTTCTCATCTGTTTTAACCGCACTCTCCAAATCAACCAAGTTGACAGCGTTTTCATTTGGTTTCAAGTTATTTTTAGTTATTAAATATTTTGAGATGGGTCCCCCAACTAACCCACCAGCAATCAATCCAAGTGTTGCAGCTGCCAGACCGACTGTTACAGCGGAGTCGATCCCCAAACTCTCCAACGTTTCACCGAATGCTGCCGCTCCCCCGTGTCCACCTTCCATCGAAACTGCACCAACCATAATTCCAATCAAAGGCTGCAGGCCAAACACTTTAGCAAGCGAAACACCAATTACATTTTGAATAAACGCCAAAGCACCACATATCAACCAATAAATTACAAGTAGCTTTCCCCCTTTTCGAATAAGGGTAAAACTAGCTCCCAATCCAACAGTCGTAAAGAAAGCTAACATAAACAAAGACTGTAGTGTGGTGTCCAGCGAAATTTCTATTAAACCGAATCCTCTAAGTATCGCAGCGACGATTGCAAATAAAAATCCACCTATAACCGGAGCAGGAATACAAAATTTCCCTAAAAAGTTAATATTTTTAGCTAAATATGACCCCAATAACAATAAAGCCAACGCCAAACACAATGTTTCAACTACCCCAAGTTGAAAAGAAAACATCTGTCACACACCCCTTTTCGAATATTTTACTTACATTCTAAATTGTAAGATAGTTCATCTATAATGTATAATACTAAATAACAATAACGTTATAGTCTCAAGCTATAAATACAAAGGAGCACAACATATGGATATACGGCATCTAAAATACTTCGAGTCCATTGCAAGAAACAAAAACTTCACTAAAGCAGCTGAAGAACTATTTATTTCGCAGCCTTCCCTTTCAAACATGATAAAGAAAATGGAGGAGAATTTCGGTTCAAAATTAATTGAACGAACAACGAGGGAAGTGATTTTAACCGAGATGGGGGAGGCTTTGTATGTACATGCGAAAAAAATACTTGGTTTGTACACGATAACATTGAAAGAAATGGAGGAAATCAAAAAGATCGGGAAAGGAGAAATACATATTGGAATCATATAATCTTCTCGCTTTTGGCTTCCTACCATCATTCAGTCCTTCAGCAAAGAATATCCAAATGTGAGAATTAATTTTAAGAACATTATTCGCTCCAAAGAAATTATCGAATCATTAAAAAGTTACGATATCCACTTTGCCATCACCGTTTATGAAGTAACGGATCCTTCACTCGTCTGTTACCCAATTTTCACTGAGAATTTTATCTTGTTAACTAATAAGTCACATCACCTAAGCAGCAGGAAAACAATTGATTTAACTGAAATACAAAATGAAAATTTCATTCAATATCCTGAGGAATATCAAATCCAGCAAGTCTTTTTAACAGCATGCAATCAAACAAATGTTAATCCAAAAGGAAGGTATGTCGTTGATGATTTGGAGTTGGCATGTAGTCTTGTCGAATTCGGATTAGGCGTTACGGTTATCCCCGAAAGTTATCTAAAGTACTCACCCCAACGTATGGAGGTGCTTCATATGGTCCAAATATGTAATCCAACTCCGACAAGAAACGTATATATTAGTCTAATGAAAGATCGCTATCTACCGCCTACAGTAAATAACATGCTGCGCTTATTCGATGAATTAAAATAAAAAACTACCGATACCTCTAACGTTTGCCGTAGGTACCAAAATAGGCGGCTCTTCGGTTAAATCTTCCGGAAAGCCGCCTTTTAATATTTTCGGATAAAATCTACAAAATCTCCTCAATCCTCTGGTTCAACTCATCAATATGCATCTGCGTCTCATCTATACTCCACTTCATCAAAATAGCCATATACGTGATAACCTCGTATTTCCATTTGTTCACCCAGTCAATGTCGAAGAGGACTGCCCCAGTTCTTCTTATGAAATAGTCCGCAGGGGTGAGGGCCATTTCTTCTTCGATTGCGTAGTGGAGGGTCAGTTTGATGGCTAATGGCAAGTTGGTTTCTTGCAATACTTGGCCCGCGTATCGTGTCACTGAATCAGTATTAGTACCGTATGTTGCAAGGATGCTTGTTGCGTCACGCTGTGAGATGCCTGATTGCGCAGCAACCGCTTGGGCTCTTTCATGGATGAATTGATTGTAGTCTTCCGGATTCTTGAAATCCCCACCGGACAACTTTAAGTTCTTCGTGATGGACTTGGTACACGTCTTGCCTTCTTGTTTTAATTGCTCGCAAATCATGTCAGTGACGGTTTCGGCCATTTTTCGGTAACCGGTTAATTTTCCGCCTGCAATTGTTATAAGGCCTGTTTCAGATGTCCAAATTTCATCTTTACGAGAAATTTCGGATGGACCTTTTCCTTCCTGGCGGATTAACGGCCGGATGCCTGCCCAGGCAGATTCGATATCCTGCATGTCGATCTGCAACTCAGGAAACATGAATGCAATGCTTTTCAATATATACTGTTTGTCTTCCACGGTGATTTCCGGATTAACCAAGTCGCCATGATATTCGGTATCGGTCGTTCCTACATATGTTTTCCCGTTTCTTGGAATTGCAAATACCATTCTGTCGTCGGGCGTGTCAAAATAGACTGCTTGGCGCAAAGGAAATTTCGAACCATCGATGACGATATGAACGCCTTTTGAATGAAATAGACTTTTCCCCTCTATCTTCCGGTCGTGTCCAATAACATCTTCAACCCACGGACCAGTGGCATTGATGATCTTTTTGCCCAAAACAAGATATCCCTTTTCACTCAATACGTCCTTGAAATATACCCCTGAAGCCTTGCCATTCATGTCATACTCAAACGACTCAACTTTTGCGTAATTTAGCAGGTCGACACCCCTTGTATAAGCGGTTTTCGCAACTTCAATTGTCAGCCTCGCATCGTCCGTACGGTATTCCACGTAATAACCTGCTGCTAAAAGATCTTTCTTTTTTAATAAAGGCTCTTTCCGCAAACATTCTTCCCTCGACAGCATCTTGCGGCGTTCATCCCTTTTGACTCCAGCCAAAAAGTCGTAAACTTTCAAACCAAGCGATGTGGAATACTTACCGAATGTCCCCTTACGATAGATTGGCAGCAACATCCACTCTGGGTGTGTGACGTGGGGAGCATTTCGATAAACGACTTCCCTTTCCTTACCGACTTCAGCAACCATGCCAACTTCGAATTGCTTCAAATAACGCAATCCCCCGTGGACAAGTTTCGTGGAACGACTTGATGTACCCGCTGCAAAATCCTGCATTTCAACTAAAAGCGTCTTCAAACCTCTCGTTATACAGTCAAGAGCGATGCCCGTTCCTGTAATTCCGCCTCCGATAATAATCACATCATAATGCTCATTTTCAATTCTACCTAATAATTCTTGTCTGCCATTAAATGAAAATGACTTCATATTTACACCCTCCTATATTAAAAAAGACCATTACAATATCCCTGCCAAGTGCAGGAATTGTAATGGTCTTTTCTCATAATCTCTGACCTTATAAAATTGTAAAGGTACCTGTGCAAGAAACATTCATGTTTATTCAGACAGTTTGAATAAAAATACAATACCTCAATACGAAAGCTTGTCACCACTATACTCCATCATTCATATTTATGCAATTGTAGTGTATTAACTGAATAGTTCCGTGCACAGGCACCTAAAAAATTATTTCCAAAATTTCATCTTCTATACTATTATAATAGAAGAATCACCATTTCTTATTTATCGAGAGGATGAATAAATTGAAATTAGTTGACATGGTGGAATCCCAGATGATTGCCTCCGTAAAAAGTGAGGAGGATTTAAAACACGCACTGACATCCAATGTCAATATTGTCTTCCTTCTAACCGGGAATCTGATGACCATTGCCAACTATATTGAACAGTTGCGCAAGGCCGATAAGCATGTGTTTCTTCACATGGACTTTATTGACGGAATATCCAATTCCCGTAGTGCACTTAGCTATGTTGCAGAATATTGGAAGCCGACCGGCATCATTACAACAAAGAGCAATGTTGTTAAAGCTGCAAAGGAATTGGGGCTAAAAACGATACAACGTATCTTTCTATTGGACCAAGCCGCCGTTGAGAAAGGAATTGAAATGGTCAAATCCTGTCAACCGGATGCTGTTGAGATACTGCCTGGCATTATCCCTAAAGTGATTGACCAACTATCAAGGGATCTTCAATATCCAATCATCGCCGGCGGTTTGATCACGGACCTATCAGAAGTTCACGAAGCTTTGCAAGCTGGCGCATTAGCCGTTTCCTCCGGTGATCCGGAAATGTGGCAATTTGACTTATAATGCCGCGATGTCTTTAACACTGTCCAGTACGAAATTTGGTTCATGCTCGGATTTGTTCAGCATTTCTTCATTCGTAATACCTGACAAGACTAAGACGGAATGGATTCCCGCGTCATTCGCCATTTTAATATCCGTTTCCAGACGGTCACCGACCATATAACAGTGGCCGGCTTCCATGCCTAATACATTTTTCAATACATATTCAGCCATTAACAATGAGGGCTTTCCAGTGATCATCTTCACCGGTTCACCGGTCGCCCCTTCAAGGGCACCAATCATTGCGCCACAATCAGGGATTTCGCCGTCTTTCACTGGGCACGTCCGATCTGGGTTTGTCGCAATGATTTCTGCTCCATTTTTCCAAGCTTGGAATGCATTGTTCAATTTCTCATAATTGAATTCGCGATCCCACCCTAATACAACATGAGATGCGCTAACAGGATTTTCCGCCAACTTAATGTTTTCACTTGCCAATTCATCGAATAAAGGCCCCTCACCAATTACGTAAACCGCGTCATCATTTTTCATTTCATTTTTCAAATAATGAGCAGTAATGTAGTTGGAATTAATGACCTCGTCAAGTTCAACTTCAATCCCTAAGGCATTTAATTTAACGACATAATCTTTACGGCTTGCAATTGATTTATTCGTCAGGAACACGACTTTATCCCCGCGGTCCTTAAGGGATTTGATAGCTTCTGCAGCACCATCTATTATATGGTCGTCAAGATAGATTGTTCCATCCAAGTCAAAGATAAAACCTTTCAAAAAGCTCACTCCAAATCAATTATGTTAAAGGCCAGGGTGCGGTATTAAAGCTGTTGTTTCTTGCCTATGAAGCTTGCAATTGCTTGCAAAATCAACACCAATGCAACAAGGATGACCGACATCGCAGCTGCTGAATAATACTCTGCGCGCAAGATGTTTTGGAAGATCGCCAAACTCATTGGAGCCCATTCAGGTGGTGCAAGCAAGATAGAAACACTCGCCTCTTTAATAACTGTGATGAAAACAAGCACGGATCCCGCAGCAATCCCCGGCAACATTAAAGGTCCAACGATTGTAATCGCCGCTGTCAAAGGGGTAGCCCCTAAGTTAACCGCTGCTTCTTCGATATCCGCTTTAATAGCCCGCATCGATCCCATTGTCGAACGAACCATATAAGGGAGTCGTCGAATTGTATAAGCGATGATTAAAAGTAAAGCAGTTCCTGTCAACTGAAGTGGAGCCGTGTTGAATGTCTGAATCAATGCAATACCGAAAGCGATTCCTGGCACAACTAATGGAATCGAAGCGATGAAATCTAACTTCGCTGAATTCTGACGTACAACGAAATACGATACAAACGTTGCGACGATTACACTTAAAACCAATGCACCTGTCGCAAGCATGATACTGTTTTGGATGTTCCCCATGGAAGTGGAGAAGATCGTCTTATAGTGATTCAATGTATAACCACTTGGCAACAAATCCTTCCCCCATGTTGTCGCGACTGATTGAAGTGCCACTGAAAGCATTGCAAGTAGTGGAATCAATACGATAAATAGGGAATAACCAGATAGAACGCGTGTCAATAATTTATTCTCAATCAACTTCTGTTGCTTCGGTTTTCCGGAAACTGAGCCGTAGTTTTTCCCCTTCGTAAATAGATGCTGCAAATAGAAGAAGAATGCCGCCACAATTACCATGACAACTGTAAGGATGGCTGCCCCGCCCCAGTTAAAGAACCCTGAGATTTCCCGATACGCTTCAACGACTAACAGGTTCAAGTCTTTTGGTGCAAGTACGATCGGACTTCCGAAATCCGAGAAGCTTACCGTGAAAATTAGCAAAGCACTCGAGATGACGCCCGGCAATGCAAGTGGAAACGTGACGAATATGAACGTGAACCAGCTTTTCGCCCCTAAATTCTGTGAGGCCTCTTCCAGGCTGATGTCGCTCACTTTAAACGCCGCCACTAATGGCCATAATGCATAAGGGAAAAAGAAGAATACCTGAACTGCAACAACACCCGCCATCGAATAAGGATTTAGTAACATCCCTTCTCCGCCAAGTGCATTGTAGATTTGCGTTACCCATCCAGCGCGGCCAAACATGATGATAAATGCATATGCAGAGATGAAAGTTGGAACAATCAACGGAATCATACATAATGCGGAAATCGTCTTTTTAAAAGGCATTTTCGTCCTTGCAATCCCATATGCAAGGGGTATACAAACGAGGATAATGATGATGGTAACAGTAAACGCCAACACAAGGCTATTTTTCAATGCAGTGGCATATCCAGCGTTTGAAAAAATCCTTTTATAGTTATCCAATGAAATGTTCTTGAACTTTTCAATTGTCGAATTTAAAATCGCCGGATCTGTCAAAGCACCCAATAGATTTGTCGGTTCACCCGTAAAACTGACGACAAAAACCGAGAGGAGTGGAAGTAACATGAATAAACCAAAGAATATAAAGATGAGAACCTTTACTACCGTTAATCCATTTAAGCTGTTTTTTAAACGATTCATATTAACAGCACCCTCTCGTGTTCAACGGTCAACTTAACCTTTTTCCCTTCCTCAAAAATGTTAGCGCCTGAGGAATAAGTGGTGTCGACAATCAGTTGGTACGATCCGACTTGAACGTCATATCGAACAATGGAGCCTAAATACGTCGACATGATGACTGTTCCTTCAATAACATTCGTTTCATTATGATCAATAACGCTATCAGCCGCTTCCACTTTTACGTGTTCAGGTCGGATAATGACGTCTACGGATTTTTTCTTTGTTTTAGTAGATGAACGAAGCAAGAAGCCTTCACCTTTTACAACTGTAAATCCATTCTCTTCGCCTTCCACAGTACCTTCAAGGATATTGGAAGTTCCAACGAAATCTGCGATAAACGGTGAAGAAGGATTACTGTATAAATCAGTTGGAGTTCCGATTTGGACGATATGGCCCTTATCCATAACCGCAACACGGTCAGCCATACTCATCGCTTCCTCTTGGTCATGTGTTACGAAAATCGTTGTAATGCCCAAGTCCTGTTGAATCTTACGGATCGTGTTTCTCATGGAGTGACGCAATTTCTGGTCCAAGTTGGATAATGGCTCATCCATAAGAAGAACTGCTGGCTCCATAACCAATGCTCTTGCGAGGGCAACACGTTGCTGTTGACCACCGGATAATTCACTCGTTAAACGGTCAGCATGATTATCCAATTCGACATACTTTAATATTTCCATTACTTTATTTCTGATATCAGCTGGATATTTTCCTAAACGGCTTGAAAGTAAACGTCCGTAAATCCCCATTTGTTTAATAGGATTGCTTGCATTCAGTTGTTTAATGTTCAAACTGTACGCAACGTTTTCGAATACATTCATATGCGGAAACAGTGCATAGCTTTGGAACACCATACCGCAATTCCGTTTATTCGCAGGAATTTTCTCAACTTCACGATCCCCTATGTATATTCTTCCTGATGTTGGATTTTCAAAACCCGCTATACAGCGCATTGTTGTTGTTTTCCCACATCCCGAAGGACCAAGAAGGGCGAAGAACTCGCCCTCCTTGATATCAAGGTTAATGTCGTGAAGGGCAGTAAAATCCCCAAATGATTTTGTCATTTTTTCAATTCTTACTGATCCCATTCATCTTCACCCTTACTTACTGAAATTTGTCTTTCCATTCATTACGAACACGGTCATAGTTTTCATTCACCCAGTCAATGTCAAGGTCAACCGCATGCGCTTTCACTTTTTCAAGCGTCAATGGCGTTTTTGACTCGACTTCTGGGTTGATTGGAATATGGTACCAGTTAGCCATGATTTGTTGTGCTTCTTTAGATAGTAGGAAGTCGATGAACTTCTTACCGCCTTCAGCATTCGGACCGCCTTCAATCAATGTTGCAGGGTTAACAAGTACTGGTGTTTTATCAGGAACGATAAAGTCTACCGTTTCACCTTTAGCCTTTTGCTCATATGCCATGAAGTCGAATCCGATACCGATATGCGCTTCACCCATCGCTACCGCTTTTGTTGGAGCAGAACCGGAGTCAGGAATCGAGTTTGCCTGTTTTACAAGCTTTTCGAAGAACTCCCATGCTTTTTCTTCACCTTGCTGCATCATTTGGTCCATAACCATTAGAGTTGCTGTACCGGATGCTGCAGGGTTCGGGAATTGAATTTTCCCTTCCCATTTCGGGTCAAGTAAGTCAGCCCATGTCTTTGGCGCTTCTTCTTCAGTAACTAAATCTGTGTTATAAGAAAAACCTAATACGAAAAGTTCAACTCCGACATATTTTCCATCTTGGTGCTTCAACTTAATTCCGTTCTCCACAATGTCCCAGTCCGCAGCGAAATCTGGAATATAGGAAGCAAGGATTCCACGCTCAACTGCCGCTTCAAACGGAAGGATTCCTCCACCACCGTACCAAACGTCAGCTTTCGGATTGTCTTTCTCAGCCATCATCTGATTCACTAAGATATTTGTCCCAGCGTAGTGAACATCGACTTTCTGACCATGTAATTCCTCATACTTTGCAGCCAATTCCTTCGTGAAATCCGGCGTTTCAGGTGAGTAAAGAGTGATCCGACCTTTATCGCCGGCCCCCGATGATGATCCGCCACCTGCACATCCTGTCAATATTCCTGCTGCAAGTAAAACACCCGCAGCCAATCCACCCAATCTTTTCTTCATGTGAATCCCCCTTTAAAAATTTATAGACAAAAAAGAGACGAATGCAAAATGAGACCCTGTTTTAGTAAGGGCTTTCATTTAGGCTTTCATCTCATGGTCTCTGCCTATATACAACTAAATCTTAGTATATATCAGATTATCAGAAATGCAATAGTTTAATGACTATTTTCTTTTGGAGCGCCGTGCAAATCCTTGGGTACCCGAAATATCCTACTCTGAATCTCCGACAAAGGAAATGGTTTCCTGCACCAATCAAGTAGGAAAGAATCGTTTTTGATTGTTTTAGAGTGTCTAACTTTCAAATAATTAAGAATCATGTGTACTACGTTTCGATAACTTGATAGGTTGCTATAAAGGTGACCTGATTCCAAAGGAGGAGTTGTTGTGGGAATGGCAAGAAATGGGTGGACAAAGCTGTTGATCATTTGTATGGTCGTGTTGCTGACTGGGGGCGGTTATTTATTTGGCGTTGCCGGTGAAACAAGCGCGGCGCAGACGATTCTTGTTGAAGAGAATTTCGATCAGCTTGAAGGGGATTTACCGGACGGATGGAGCGTTATCGAGGGACAAGCGTCCGTTGAAGATGGAAAGTTAAAGTTGACCTCACCATCTTCGGCAACACCTGCGAGGGTACTTGTACCACTTCCGGATAAAAACGGGAATATCGTTTTCGAAGCGGATATGACTTTCGTTTCAGCGGTTGAGGATACGCGTTGGGCATCCATGATGTACAGGGTCCAGTCGTCAAATTATCCTTACTATCAATTCGCCGTTCGTAGGGGGACAACCGCACTGAATGGTGCAGAGTTCGCGGAGCGCAATTCGAAAAATCAATGGGTCGTTTCGGAAGCCACATTTTTCACTGAAAAGTTAGCGTACAACAAACCGTATCGCATAAAAATTATCGCAAGCGGTAATCGCGTACAACAATTCATCAATAATAAATTAGTCATCAATACCGATCAAGCATCCAACTGGCTCAACGGAGACATCGGTTTCCAGGCAAACGGGTCTACTGTTTTATTCGACAATGTAAAGGTCTCCACGTTTGAGAATGAACTGCCGCCCATTGAAAATGCAGGCGCATTCCTTCCGGATGAAGTAGAGTCGAATATCATTAATGCACCAACACTGATTGGACAAACATTGTCGGCTGCAAACTCGTCAAATACGGCTTCCGTTCTTCTTGAAGTTGAACAGAATCATGCGGGAGAACTGATGACAAACAATATGCCACTTGAAGAAGCGCTTGCCAATGTTCAAAACAGACATATTCCGATTCTGCAGGTTGAACAAGAAGGCATTGAAGATACAATTATTAATGCACTGAATGCTACACAGACAACTGACGTTCATATCGTTTCGTCGAACCCACAAATCGTAAAGGCGATTACAGACCTTATGCCGACAGCACGTGGCGGAATTGTCTATACGAAGAACTCTTTTAATAAACATGACCTGAATGAGTTAATTCAAACTGTCCATAAGAGCAATGCGAAGGTTGCGTTGATTCCTGAAAAGGTCCTTGATACAGAAAAGGTCCATTACTTGCATACAAGAATGGTGGCCGTTTGGGGAATTGGTGCAGAAAACGAGAAAGGTGCACATGCATTAATTCACACTGGGGTCGATGGCATCATCACTGTCAACCCTGAAGCATCCATTGAAGCACTTGGAAAGTATCCTGAAAACACGATTGTGCAACGACCAATCGTCGCCGCACACCGCGGGGTTCCATCTCTTGCCCCTGAGAACACAATGGCCGGATATCGACTGGCGTATGACTTAGGCGCGGACATGATTGAAACGGATGTACAATTAACGAAAGACGGGCACCTCATTATCATGCATGATTTAACAGTAAACCGGACAACAAACGGAACTGGTGCGGTTAAGGATCTTACATTGGATGAAATCCGCCAATTAGATGCAGGCAGCAAGTTCAGTGAAGAATTCGCTGGAGAAAAGGTTCCGACATTGAAAGAGTTTCTTGAGGAATTCAAGAAGAAGGACGTCATTCTTCTTATCGAATTAAAAGGAGCCGGCTTTGAGGAACAAGTGATCAAAGAAATCGAGGACATGGGAATGGTCGACCAAGTCATCATCCAAAACTTCGACTTAGGGAGCATGATTGACTCGTTTTCAATAAAACCCGAAATCCCTGTCGGCTATCTGTACTCAGCAGCCGTACCAGCAACGACAAGCGCAAAAATTAAGAACGCACAAAAAATGTTGGATTACGGGACTTCCAATAGAGTTACCCTAAACGCAAGCTACGGAAGCACCTACCAAGAATTCATCACATACATGCGCCAACGCGGCATGCTCACAATGCACTGGACATTCCGTGCAGAAGAACCATTCCGCGACAAGCTCACAGAAGGACTTATCGGCCCAATCACCGACTACACGCAGTGGTTGACAGACGCACCAATCAAAATTGAAACACCGATTAAAAAAATCAACTTAAAAGTCGGAAAAACATCAACTGTTAACGCAAAAGCTTTTGTCAATTTCCGTACAGCGAAAAAGGAGAACATCTCGTCTGAACTATTCGTTGTTGGTGACAATGGTGTAGTCAGAGTTGACGGAAATACGATTGAGGCTGTTTCCAGCGGAACGGCACAGGTTTTTGTTAAACATACGTTTACTATGTTGGGTAAAGAATGGAATGTTGTAGGAGAGCCTATTGAGGTGAATGTGGAATAAGTAAAAAAAACAGGAAGCCGATGGATTCGGCTTCCTGATTTATTATTAACAATGCGCGACCAACAAGTGTTTATTGAAAAACTCGACGACTTTCGTGTTCAATGTTATATGATTGGACAGTTTGTCGGTTTGGTGGCCTTCATCTTCGAAGATGAAAAGTTCGACTTCCTTGTCCATATCGAGCATTTCTTTCGTCAGCTGCTCTGCTTCGCTTACTGGCACTCTTGTATCATTTCTGCCATGGAAAACTAACAGTGGCGCTTTAATTTTGGACAAATGGTTCATCGGTGCTATTTCTTCGAAGAAGTCATCGTCTTCGCCTAAATAACCGTATTCACATTCTCGTAATCTTCTTCGCCACGGTCCTGTGTTCTCTAAGAATGATTTGAAATGCGAAATTCCTACGATATTAACGCCAGCTGCCCATAGTTCAGGGTAATGGGTCACGGCGGCCAACACCATAAATCCGCCATAGCTTCTTCCTATAATTCCTATATTATCCTTGTTTACGCCCCTATTTTTTACAAGATCCTCTACCAAGCTTGCCAAATCGGCGACGGAGTCCATACGTTTTCTTCGATCGTCCATTTGCAGATATTTCCGTCCATATCCCATACTTCCTCTGACATTCGGGGCTACTACCGCGAAGCCTTCAGAAACTAAATACTGAATTACAGGATTGAAGTCTTGTTTAATCTGGCTTTCCGGGCCACCATGCACATACACAACAGCGGCTTTCGGTTTTTCCTCCCTTGAATAATAAAAGTAAGGGACCTCTAAGCCATCAAATGATTGGAATGTACATAATTGCGGTTCGGTCCACAGATGCTCAATTGTCTCTGATACACCGAAATAAGTCGCTCGCACTGCTTCGGAATTATCCATATCGTAGACAAAGACATCCCCTGGTAGTAATGGACTTTTAATACTAAACACGAAGCGATTTGCATCGAGCCAAGAAATTGAACTGATAACACCTTTAGGAACATTCTTTATTTCAGAGGTCGTTTTTTCAGCTAAATCATACATTTTCAAAACTGTCGTCCCGCCAATATTGACACTATAGACGATTGTTTGTTGATTAGGATTTAGAGAGATTTCCTCGATATCCCACTTCGGCTCATGAACTAATTCCTCTAAAGTACCCGGTTCATCTAACTTACATTTATAAATCCCCATCGTATCATTCTCGAAATCGGATAAAAGGAAGGCAGTTCTTTCATCTTTTGATAACACGACTGATTTATATCTGGCCGAGATATCATTCGGACCGATCTTCCTTCTTTCCCCCGAATCGATAGTTAATAGATATAATGAGTTGTCAATATTCGTTTCTTGGATACTTACGATAATTTCATTTTCACTATTTGTAATCCAACAAATCGGGACACAATTCCCATCATATTCATAGACCGCTTTCTCTTCCCCTGTAGCTATGTCAAGCATGAAAATATCAAAGCAACCCGCATTCCGACGATTACTCGAATAGATGATTTTGCTTTCATCTGTAGACCAGCCGCCGAAGTTATGAAAATATTCCGGAGCAACGACCAGGTCCCTATAATTGCCTTCTTCATCCACAAGGTAAAATTGTTGCTTTTCATTACCTTGATAGTCCATTCCAATTATGGAGTTCTTTCCAGATGGTGCATGAAAGACAGACATGACTCGATCTTCAAATTCCCCGTACGGTTTGATATCTTCATTACTTCCATTCCAAAGATAGGCTTGCGGAATCCCAGTCTTTTTGCTTAAAAATGTAAACTTCTGTTTCCCAGGAATTGCAGAAGAATTGAACGCTGTAACTACATTTAGATAATTTGTTAATCGGTTTTCCATTTTCACACCTCATTTTTACACCTTTTTATCAGTGTTATCAATCAACCTTCTCTGCCCACTTCAAGAATGGTTGACGGTTCACGTAATAGGCTACATTCTCAAGCTTCGGTGAAGTCAAATACGTGCTTGAGTAGTAATACATCGGGATGAACGGCATATCATCCATAAGCACCTTTTCGGCTTTATGAAGTAAGTCATACCGTTTGGCATCATCTTGTTCAACCTTAGACTGTGATAGCAGGGAATCATATTCTTCATTGACCCAACCTGTACGGTTATTCGGGCTTCCGCCTAAGAAGTAATCAAGATTGATGACCGGGTCAACGAATGTACCAACCCAACCCATTCTTGCCATTTGGAAATTCCCTTGGTTTACGTTAGCCAATTGTGTTTTCGATTCTTGGTTCACCAATTTAACTTGGACGCCCAAGTTTTTATGGATCATTTCCTGAACGACTTCGGCAATTCGTTTATTTCCTTCAGATGTTGTATAAAGAAGCTCGATTTCAGGAAGCTTGTCCCATCCTTCTTCCTTCATTCCTTCTTCTAATAATCTCTTAGCCTCTTCAGCATCCTCTTTGAAATACTCTCCACCAACTTCACGGAAATCTCCATCCGGAGTGGATACCCCTGGTGGAACCATACCATAGGCTGGAATTTCTCCCGCCTTGTTGATCGTGTTCACGACAAGTTCACGATTCACGCTCAAAGAAAATGCTTTACGGACTTTTTCATTCGTGAAAGGTTCTTTTTTCACGTTAAAAATATACATATACGTCCCGTAACGTGGAACAGCCAAGTATTCTTCATTGTTCTGCTCAGCTTCCAATACATCCATCGGTAAGCTGGAGATCAAGTCTAACTCACCCGTTTTGTACATTTGATAGAACGTCGTTGCTTCGTTTACCATCTTAAATGTAACTTTATTCAATTTCACTACTGATGCATCGTAATAATCATTGTTCTTCTCCATCACGATTTCACTATCATGCGCCCATTTCGTCATTTTGAACGGGCCATTGCTTACATACGTTGCAGGATCTGTTGACCAGTTTTTATTACCCTCTACTTGTTCCTGTTTAACCGGGTAATACGTCCACATTGTCAACAGCTTGTCAAAATAGCCAAGAGGAGCATTCAATGTCACTTTCAGCTTCTTTTCATCGATCGCTTCAACACCTACATCTTCAACCGTTCCTTCTCCCATATTATATTCTTCTGCACCTTTAATATAATATAAGTAGAAAGCAAAACGTGAACCCGTTTCCGGATTCAACACCCGTTTCCAAGCGTATTCAAAATCAGCAGCTGTAACAGGCGTTCCATCTGTCCAATTCGAATCATCGCGGATCGTAAATGTATATACAGTCCCATCCTCGGAAATTTCTACATTTTCCGCAACGCCTTTAACCGGATTTCCATCTTCGTCTGTTGTGTACAAGCCTTCAAATACATGATCCAACACCCATGCAGACGTTGTATCCGTTGCAAGACCTGGGTCGAGACTCGGTGGCTCTGTTTTGATATTCAGCGTTAACTCTTGTTTCACATCACTGTTCTTTCCACCCTCAACATCTTCTGCATTTTTGCTGCTGCAAGCCCCCATGACTGCTGCCACTGACAGTAATAATACGATCAGCATTGTCCACTTCTTCATACTTCTCCCACCTCTTCTTTAGTATATAAATGGCATGCGACAAAATGGTCGGGTTGAACTTCCTTCCACTTCGGAACTGCCTTGCTGCAAATATCCATTGCGAACGGGCACCGCGTCCTGAAACGGCATCCACTTGGTGGATTGATAGGACTTGGCGGATCCCCTTGAAGGACAATTCGTTCCTTCCGCGAATTACTTGGATCGGCTACGGGAATCGCAGATAGGAGAGCTTGTGTGTATGGATGCAAAGGCTCTGCGAATAAATCATCACTACTTGCAAGCTCCATCATATTCCCTAAATACATAACCCCGATTCTGTCACTTATATGTTTCACCATGCCAAGGTCATGGGCGATGAACAGATAGGTCAACCCTTCAGATTCTTTCAAGTCCTCTAACAGATTGATAACTTGAGCTTGGATGGAAACATCTAATGCGGATATTGGTTCATCCGCCACGATGAATTTTGGGTTGACAGCCAACGCCCGCGCAATTCCGATTCTTTGTCGTTGTCCACCACTGAATTCATGCGGGAACCGTTTCGCATGCTCAGGCCGCAGTCCAACCTTCTCCAACAACTCGTAGATTCTTTCTTGTCGTTTTTTCCCGCTATATAGCTTATGGGCATCAATCCCTTCGGCAATGATGTCGCCAACGACCATTCTTGGGTTCAAGGAACCATGGGGATCTTGAAAAACGATTTGCATCTCACGGTTCACGATGACTTTCTTCTTTCGGTTCATCTTCGATAGGTTTTCATCATTATAGAAAATATCGCCGTCCGTTTTAGTATGCAATCCGGCAACCGTAAGACCTAAAGTCGACTTTCCACTTCCACTTTCGCCGACCAGACCAAAAGTCTCGCCTCTATAAATATCAAAGGAAATATTATCAACCGATTTTACAATTTGTCCTTTTCCAACAGCAAAGTATTTCTTTAAGTTTTCAATTCGTAGAAGCTTCTCTTTCACGACCTCTCCCCCTTAACTCAAGAATCTCTTCTGCGCCTAATGAACGAGGATCGTTTAACCAACATTTCGCAGTATGTCCCTCATCGATTTCAAAATCTGGTGGCATTTGATTTACACAAATCTCCATTGCATACTTACATCTTGGTGCAAATGGACAACCTATTGGTGGGGAGAATAAATCCGGAGGAGTCCCTTCTATTGGAATGAGTCTTTGTTTTTCACTCGATGTCGTTATATCCGGAATCGACTCCAACAGGCCCCATGTATATGGATGTTTCGGATTGTTGAAAATTGCATCTACCGAACTCGTCTCCATGATCATTCCTGCATACATAACGATCACTCGTTCAGCGGTTTCCGCTACAACCCCTAAATCATGTGTAATTAAAATAATTGCTGTATTTATCTTCGTCTTCAGATCCTTCATAAGCTCTAACACCTGCGCTTGAATGGTAACATCCAATGCGGTTGTCGGTTCATCAGCAATGAGAAGCTCCGGACTGCATGCAAGTGCAATGGAAATCATTGCCCGTTGTCTCATCCCGCCACTAAATTCATGTGGATATTGGTCATAGCGTTCTTCTGCGTTCGGAATCCCTACAAGCTTTATCATTTCAATCGCCTTTTTCCTTGCCTCCGCTTTGCTTAAGTTTTTATGGACGATCAACACTTCAGCAATTTGGTGACCGATTTTCATCGTCGGGTTTAGGGACGTCATCGGATCTTGAAATACCATACTCATTTTGGATCCATTTACTTTTTTCAACTGCTTCTTCGATAAAGTCATTAAATCTTTACCTTCAAATAGCACTTTTCCCGAATTAATAATTGCAGGGGGCTTCGGAATGAGTCCCATAACCGTTTGAACCGTTACGCTTTTCCCACTTCCACTTTCTCCTACAATTGCAACAATCTCTCCCTTATCCACATGAAAAGAAACATTGCGAACAGCTTTAACCTCACCGCCGTACGTTTTAAAATTCACGCCTAAGTTTTCAACTTCCAACAAACGGTTCATATCATCACCTGCCAACCTTCAAATTTTCAATCCTATCATTATTTACGTGCCCGTGGATCCAATGAGTCTTGTAACCCATCACCAAGTGCATTAAATGCAAACATTGTAAGCGATATCATTAGTCCCGGGAAAAATAGCCGCCACCAATGGCCGCTTAATATAACACCCAATGCATCATTCGCCATCGTCCCCCAACTTGCAAGTGGAGCTTGAACCCCTAAACCGATAAAACTTAGAAATGATTCTGCGAAAATTGCTGAAGGAATCGTGAATGTAAGGTTTACAATTATAATCCCCATCGTGTTTGGCAAAAGGTGCCTCATAATTATTTTCGGTGTACTTGTTCCCAATTTCTCGGCTGCCTGAATGTATTCATTCGATTTTAATTGTAAGATTTGTCCCCTCACAATACGCGCCATTCCAACCCATCCTGTTACAGATAGGGCAATGATGATTGTCTTAATACCAGGCTCCATGACAACCATTAATAGAATCACAAGAAGCAAATAAGGAATTCCATAGAGAATTTCGACCAATCTCATAAGTACTCCATCAATCTGGTCACCTTTTTTACCTCTACCAGCCATATAACCTGAAATGCCACCTACGATTAGACCAATAATAAGGTCGATTAAGGCCGCTGCAATACCGATTGTTAATGAAACACGAGCCCCTAACCATGTCCGAACCCAAACATCACGTCCTAAATCATCCGTTCCAAACCAATGTTCACTGGAAGGTTCAGCATTCGTATTCATCAAATTCTGTTCCGATCCACCATACGGCGCCATCATAGGCCCTACAATCGCAAGAGTTACGATCAGAAATAATAGTGTTAATCCTAAAAGCGCTAATTTATTCTTTAATACGGAAAGGACTGTTTCCTTCCAAACACTTAAACTCGGTCGAAAAACCTCTTTATCATCATAATAGGCGGGGTCCACCGGGCGGAATAAATCTTGATCTGCTTGTTTATTCATCATCTCACCCTTCCTTACTCGTCAACTTGATTCTTGGGTCGATAAAACGGTACGACAAGTCTATCAAGAACAGAATGACTACAAGAATAACACTGTAAAATACAGTCGTTCCCATAATGACCGGGTAGTCCCGATTGAATATGCTGTCTACAAAATACCTTCCGATTCCGGGAATCGCAAAAATCTTTTCGATAACAAAAGTTCCTGTGATCAAGGAAACGAATAATGGCCCTATAAAAGTGATTACAGGCAGAATGGCATTTCTAATTCCATGCTGAAGGACAATTCGGTACGTAGATAACCCTTTAGCATCCGCTGTTTTCATATAGTTTTGATTCAACACATCTAACATGCTTGAACGCGTATACCTCGCCACTATGGCAAGTGGAGTGGTTGAAAGCGCTAACGCAGGAAGGATTGCATGTTTCCAACTTCCCCACGATGCAACCGGGAGTAAACTCAAGTCGACTGCAAAGATTTTAATGAGAAGAGGAGCCAATATAAAGTTCGGTATTGAAATCCCGATTATCGCAATCACCATTGAGACGTAATCGATTGCCTTATTATGATTAAGTGCGGCAACAATGCCTAATAACACTCCAAAAACAATGGCTACCACCATGGCCAAAAGCCCGACAGTCGCCGATGCGACAAAGCCCGAACCAATAATGGAGTTGACTGTGCGAGTATCTGAAACAATCGATGTCCCTAAATTTAATGTAATTAAATCCTTCATGTATAAAAAGTATTGAACAGGAACCGGCTTGTCCAAATTATAAGCAGCTCTTAAATTCTGCAAGACATCTTCTGGATATACATCTGCATCAGTCGCAAAAGGATCGCCAGGTATGAATTTCATAACCATAAATGTAAGTGTTGCGATGATCCAAATCGTTAAAAGCATTGCGCCTAAACGTTTTAATATGTACAAAACAGCACCTTCCTCTCAAAAGAAATCTCTGAAACTATTAAGGTTATTTTCCCTAATCATTCCGTTAATTCATAGTATCACAGGCCGTTAATAAAGTCTTCAGTTTTCTTAATTAATTTTAAATGGATTATCTATTCGGAAATGCAGTCGTAGGATCCTCAATCCATATACTATTGACCATCTCCACCTGCACTTAATGACTCGATTCCTTTAAGGATGCCTATATATGAAGTTAGGCCAATCTCTAAGACCGCTTCATCGATGTCGAATTTCTCATGATGATGTCCAGCAGCAAGCGCCGTTCCTAAAATCATGTAGGATGCAAGTCCACCGTTTTCTATCACCTGATTCATCATATATGTAGCGTCTTCCGACCCGATAGGATATGGGGCTTCATCCAATACAGTATCCACACAAGGAATATCGCCAAGTGACTTCTTAATATACGTTTTCAATCGTTCACTCGAACTGCTTGTTTTTGCTTCCCCGACGATTTCAATTTCATAATCGATGTCATACATCTGCGCTGCGCCTTTTATAATCATTTTCGCTTTCCTGAACATATACTCGTTAATATCCGTCGTTTCACCCCTTGTTTCAACCTCCATTTCGGCTGATTGCGGGATAATGTTGCGTCCGGAACCTCCACACAACTTTCCAACATTAATCTGCGATTGCCCTTTACCATGCCTCGGAATGCTATGTAGATTCAAAATTGCGGAAGATGCCGCTAACAAGGCGTTTCTCCCTTCTTCGGGACGTCCACCCGCATGGGATGCCTTTCCTAAAAACCTTGCATTGAACTTTGTTGTGGCAAGAAAATTGTCAATGCCACTGACAACGGTCCCAAGTTCAACTCCAATCCCCACATGTGATGTAAGGAAAATGTCAACGTCGTCCAACACTCCTGCAGCAACCATCGACTTCGCACCCCGAACGCCTTCTTCAGCAGGCTGGAATATAAGTTTATAAGTACCAGCTAATTCATCAAGGTGTTCGGAGATATATTTCGCCACAGCTAACCCGATTGACATATGGGCATCATGTCCGCAAGCATGCATGACCCCTTTGCGAATGGAAACAAACCCATTTTCGACAGGAAAATGATCCTTATCGGAGCTTTCTTTAATGTTAAGGGCATCCATATCGAAACGGATTCCGATAATCGGTCCAGGTCGTTTCGATTGAATCGTTCCAACAACCCCGGTATACCCCCCGCTAAAACGTTTCAGCCATTTTTCATTAGCCCCTTCGGCAAGAGCTTTTGCTTCATATTCAGCTAATAATTCCGGAGTAGGCACACCCATCCGCGATTCATGATGAATCACATCACTCCCCGTTCGAAGGCTATAACCAAATTGCTCAAGATAGTCCGCTATCAACGAGGCAGTTCTGAATTCCAACCACCCAGGCTCAGCATGTTTATGGAAATCACGGCGCCATTTAATCATTATCGGTACCAAATCCTCTACCGAGATGTCTTTTATACGATAGTTCATTAGCAACCCACTTTCCAACTAATATTAAAGGAATTTTTCCCTTATCATTCCGTTAATAATAATTCCTCTTCACCGAATTGTCAATACAGTTAGAAATAAAAAAATACTAACATCAGTAGAATCGGCGATAGCCGAAATCACTGCAGTTAGTATTTATTAGATCGATTCATTACTTCTCATCGATGAATTGCAATTCATAAACTTTTCGCGGTCTTCCTCTTTGTCCCGACTGTTCTTCTCCAGTAATTTTCGCCAAATTAACACTCTCTAATTCCATCAAAATCCTTCTGGCATTTCGCTCCGTGCTATTCATCCAAACCGACAATTCTTTTGAAGTAATTTCCGTTTTTTTATAATAGAGTGCCATCGACTGAATTCGATTAACCGTCGCCGGGCTAATATTGGCATTTCTCAATAACTCATTCCACTTAACGGTTGACAGCCGATTATTATATGAAAGCGGACGCTCATCCACCCCATACTCCGTAATCTGCTTCAGCTCATCCATAATGACAATGATTGGTTCTTTCTTCTCCCTCGCATATTGCGTGGCGAGTCTTGCATGCTGTTCGGCCTCTAACGATGTGGCACCATAGCCTAACCCAATTCGGATCTGCAACTTGCTTTGCAAATCACTTCGCTCAATCAACTTAAAAAGGGAATCCTCATTCAACTGAAGCTCGACTTCCCCTCTTGTCGTATAGATGAAGTACCTACCATCCCCGATTTCAATAAATGATCCATTGATCCGTTCAGAATAATTAAGCAGTAACTTCTTCAGTTCCAACTCTTGATACTTTGTCTTATACGAATAGTTCGCCCAATCCAACTGAATGATTTCCACACCTAAGATCGCGATTTGAGCTTTCCGATACCATTGCGAAACTCCTCTTTGCTTCAAGTACTGGATGATCAAACGGACGGCAATAATATCCGGCGCCACTCGATAACAAGGAATCCCCAATTCCTTCAATGTATGATAGACCGTGTTCACACAAGTGACGGCTACATCCACCTTCCCCTCACGAAAAAGGTCAAGATGAAAATCAATAATCTCCTGTATCGGCAAATATCCGCTATACGGGAACGTATATAGCTCCATTGACTTAATGGATTTTTTTATCTCTACTTCTGTCTCTTGAACGGTATCGAGACTAATGCGATTAAAAATCTTCCCCTCTTGCAACTGTGCTTCCAAAAGAGTCTTGTAAATACTATTACTATTCAAAGGCGCAAAACTACCTTCTTCTTCACGTATCAAATTATTCGTAACCGCGTAATAATAAGGAGCCTGTCCAGAGAAAAACCATTGGTCCACAAATCTTCTGTTCTCCAAAATAATTTCCCGGGTCTCCTCCATTTCTTCATACGGAAAAGGCAGAAGCGTAATCTCATCAAATTCCTCCACCGCTTTTTTCACAATCTCAATCGAGTCACTTGGACCAATTACGCCTAAACGAATCTTCAAACACATCCAACCTCCAGCCGCTCATTTACCCTAAAAAAGCACTCCTCCTTTAGAAGGACGAAGTGCCATAATCGAAAGCTTGATAGTATTCATACTAACACTGACAGACTATTCAAGCAAGTGATTGTGAAGGTACCACTCTGAAGGGATTCTTTCTTCTGAGATTTTGAAGGTACCTGTGCAGGAAACATTCATGTTTATTCAGACAATTTGAATAAATATACGATAGAAAGAAGCGAAACATTGATAATAATAGATTCACTTTTGTATTTTTATACATTTGTAGTGTATTTTTTGAATAGTTCCATGCACAGGTACCTAAAAAATTGACACAACAAAGGAAGATTAATATATTTGAATAGATATACTTTTTTTCTTGAAGGGAATTTATAAGTAATGAAAATGAAAGCGGGGATATTAGTGAAAAAATTGTCAGCGAAGGATAATACAATATTTGAAATGTCAAAGAATCATAAACCGGTTCTTTATGTGGATAGTGGCGAAACCATCGAAGTCGAAACGATGGATGCTCTGTCGAATCAAATTCTTGTGGAAGAAGATACAATTGTAGCCATTGACTGGAACCAAATTAATCCAGCAACTGGTCCGATTTTCGTTAATCAAGCCGAGAAAGGTGACACTCTCAAAGTCACAATCGAAAAAATCAATATCGACAGTCAAGGCGTACTTCTTACAGGACCTAACCTTGGAATGTTGGGCGATGAATTCAATGAAATGACAAAGAAAATTGTTCAAATCCAAGATGGTCAAGTCGTTTTTAATGATAGACTTTCATTTCCGCTCACCAAAATGATTGGCGTTATCGGTGTTGCACCTGAACATAGTGACATTCCATGTGGCACACCGGAATCGCATGGCGGTAATATGGACACTACCATTATTAAAGAAGGCTCTGTCTTATACTTGCCAGTATTTGTTGATGGCGCTTTACTCGCTTTGGGTGATTTTCACGGGGCGATGGGTGATGGTGAAATTTGCGGAACAGGGGTTGAGATAGCTGGTTCGGCTGTTCTAAAAATAGAAGTTGTGAAGGGGCAAGCTATTGAGCATCCGAGAGTTAAGTATGAAGAAGGACTTTCATTCATCGTTTCAAAAGAAACTTTAGATGAGGCTGTTAAAGAGGCAACGAAACAAGCAGTCCATTTCCTTGAACGCAACACGGATTTAAGCCTTGAAGAAGCAGCCATGCTGATGAGTGCTGTAGGTCAGGCGCAAATAAGCCAAGTGGTGGACCCACTAATGACTGCACGTTTTTTAATCCCACAATTTGTGCTGGACGCTTATCAAATCAAGGTGTTTTGATCTGATTATATTAAAGAAAAGGAAGCCAATCGATTTGGAACTGACTATCTTTTTTGAGACAAGTAAAAAACACCTTATTATGCAGCCAGTTGCCGGTATTGTACCGGCGATTGGCTGTTTAATTTTGTTTGGATCCGGATATTGTTATAATAAGTAATGTATTCTTCGACAATTTGAATCACATGCGCATTTGATGTGCGATGGATTCCGTCGAGGTAGAACGTTTCCGACTTTAGCGAGGAGTGGAACGTTTCGATTGGAGAATTATCAGCGGGTGTGCCCTTACGGGACATGCTCATGATAATTCTCTTTTCTTTTACTGCCTTTTGATAGTCATATGACGTATATACCGTGCCTTGATCGCTATGCAAGACACAGCCTTCCGGCAAGTCAGGTAATTGATGCAACGTATCCAGAACGAAAGCGGTATCTTGGGTGAAGCCTATGGTCTGGGCCACAATCTCTCCGTTGTAGACATCAAGGATACTTGAAAGATACATCATGGATTGGCCGAAAGGCAAGTACGTAATATCCGTTAATAGCTTTTCCAAGGGTTTAGATGCAGTAAAATCCCTCGCCAACAAATTCGGTGCGACATATGCGGGCTGCCCAGTACGTTTCCGTTTCTTCACTTTTACACGGCACTGCCAACCATGTTTCTGCATGACACGCTGTACCGTCTTCTCGCAGGCTCCAGGATACAATTCCGCAATCTTCCGGTAGCCATATAGGAATTTATGTCTCTTACACAAGTCTCCAATCTGCCGATCCCGCACCTCCTTTGGCGTCTCGTTCTTTTCTTGAGCTTTCCAGCGATAATACGATGATCGACTAACGCCCAAGTGTCCACAGATTTCTCCTATAGTCATATTTCCCCTTAATTCTTCCACTAACTGAATCACAACTTTTGGCGCCACTTCCTTTCCAATTCCGCGTACTTTTTTAATACTTCAACCTGTTGTTTAAGATACCGATTTTCAGACCGCAACCTCGCTGTCTCACTATCATAATCTGGTCCTTTGCCGAAGGCATATTGCTTACCAACCGGTTGTGCAAGACGGTGCAATTCACCATTCCGATACCATTTCATCCAAGTTTTCAGCTGTGTACGGTTTCGGATATTCAGTTCTTCCATAACTTCTTTTACAGGAACACCCGCTAACCTCATTTTAATTGCCTTTAATTTAACTTCTTCTGGATAACTAACTTTAGTTCCCATAGAAAAAACACCTCCACGTTGATGTATTAAGGTTCAATACCCGTTTTTCAACGTAAGGTGTTTTTATTTGTCTCATTTTCTGATGTCAGTGCGTTTTTCGATTGGCTTTTCTTTGTTTTTGAGAGTTCCTGTATATTGTAAAGGTACCTGTGCACGACACACTTATGACAATTCATTCGGATAAATACAAATACATAACTAACAATCCAACGCCTGACATAATGGCATTCTAATAAAAACCTCATGTATCACCAAAAGCTTTCGTCAATTTCCGTACAGCGAAAAAGGAGGTCTTCTCTTCTGAACTATTCGTTGTAGGTGAGAATGGCGCGGTAAGAGATGAAGGCAATACAATTGAAGCACTATCCAGCGTAACGGTACAGTTTTTTAAGCATACGTTTACTATGTTGGGAAGGAATGGAATGTTGTAGGGGAGCCTATTGTAGTGAATGTGGATTGAACGAATAAATGGGCTTGATCTATCGCCATCAAAAAATTGATGTAGGACCAGTTTTTGAATTTTCGGAGCCTAATTTGCTTTTCACTATATTTCCACTTAGGGAAATTCTATGGTTGAAAACGAAATGGGGCTGACGTTAATGGCGGTGAACTTCAGAAATTCACCGCCAACAGGTGAGGCTACTATGTAGAAATCAGGAAAAAGGAGCTGTCCAGAAAGTCAAAAAAACTAACTCTTTGTGACAGCTTTTCAATATCACGATAAGTGGCACTACTTATTTCCGCTTCAGACGGACGCTTTTCGCCGGCACGGCTTGAGCCTCCTTGGTCGCGGATAGGGCCCTGAACTAAACATCTTCCATAACTCCAACATAAACTAAAACACCCGTTTGTCTGAAATAGGACCTTGCGAGGAAATCTGTAAAAACTTATTTCTTACCAACTATAATCATCAACTTTTCTGCAGTAGCGAAGTCATGATAATCCCTTCAGTAATCGGGTATTCAGCCATTGAAATAGCGTAAAAAAATATGACCGAGAGTATAAATAAAACTATCCACGTAAAATTTATAGAACCTTTCCCGTATGTATTAAATTGGTAGAAAGACTTTGCAGCAGATTCACTTATCACTAAACTCTTTCTCCAAATACTTAATTCGTCGTTCAATAGATGGGTGTGTGGAAAACAAGTCCATAAAGCGGCTTTGGCCGTTGAATTGAAGTGCTGCAAATTTTTTGTGCTCACGCGCAATTGTCGCCCCACCGCCTAATTGTTGCAATGCGGAAATCATCTTTTCCGGGTGCGTTAATCGTGATGCCAAATCGTCTGCACCGAATTCGCGCTGACGGGAATATTTTTTTACAATTAAACCGGCGAAGAATAAAAGGATTAGTGTTATAATCCATTCAGCAATCCATACAATCCAATAGACCCACTCCGAGTCACGATTAGCGACAAATAATGCACCCCATCTGAATATGGTAATTGGTAGTACAATAGCACTTACAATTATATTAAGGAAAGACTGCAACAATGTTTGTGTTACCATGTCCCCATTGACAATATGTGCAACCTCATGAGCAATTACTGCCTCAACAGCCTCAGGCGTCATGTCATACAATAATGCCGTTGAAACTGCTATTAGACTGCTATTTTTTGAGTGACCTGTCGCAAATGCATTTTTATCATCCGAATTATAAATTGCAACTTCAGGCATCTTTTTCATACCCGCTTTTGCAGCAAGCCTATACGTCGTATTACGGAACCACTCAATCTCCTCATCATATTGTAAATCATTCTGCAAAACCTCTAAACGAAAGGCTCTCTTTGCAAAAAACTTTGAGAATAGGAGGCTAATAAAAGGCATAGTACAAGAATATAACAGGAGAAAAGGTATTAGCGCTAAAGCATCCCCACCTGTCACTATCATAATCGTTATAACAACTACTACATTTAAGACTCCGAATATAAGCATTCGCTTCCACAAGCCTTTTTTACCTTGAATCTTTAAATCCATATAAGTCCATCTCCCTTTTGTCATTAAATGTTACTTTCCTATTCTCACTTATACTTTTGTCTTACACCTCCAACTTTGTTCATGATTTTAAATACCTACATGAGTATACCGTCGAAATGAAACTTTCACAATACAATGAAATAATATAATTGGCTTTTTTGTGATATTATCCCATTGTCCAACGAAAAGTTTGACCTTTCGACCTTAGCATCTGGTGATTTGAACGTTGTGACAGTAGGAAAAGGCAAAAGCCACATGTTCACTGTCTGATAATTTTCACACCCAGACTTTTACGCTCATGACATTTTTCCAGAAATGTTTTACCCGCTTCTTTATTCCCCATAAGAGTAATAGTCGTAACATATCCATCTTTATTGATAGCGCGATAGAGTGCATTAATTTGGTTCCACTTTTATTAAGGAAACGCTGATTTCGGCATCTTGTAAAGGTACCTGTAAAGGTACCTGTGCACGACACACTTATGACAATTCAACCCGATGAATGTATATTCATAGTCGATAATTAATGTCATTGAAGACACAGCATTGCAACTTAAACTTTATGCATAATCAATGAATTTTCCCGATTGTGTGCCGCACAGGCACCTTCACAATTCCGCACGACAAAAAAGCCGATGACCCCCAAGAGTCATTGGCTTTCCGCATTTTTAAATAGAATTCACTTCAACAAGTACTTCCCAAACCCATCCGTTCCCTCACCAATATATTTAATGTTGCTATTGGTAGATAGAACGTTAACTGCCTTTTTCGATGTTTCGAATACTACTGTTGCGTTGGCCGGGAGTGTGGAGAACTTCCAGTTGCCGTCCGCGGATGGGTCGATCACTTTTTCGGCAAGGATGTAATCGATGATCGCTTGGCGGTTTTCGTCAGGGTACACTTCAATATAGGAAGCGTTGCGTACACCCGGGAATGTCCCGTTTGCTCGATAGTTGTTTGTTGCGACGATGAATTCCTGTTTCAGATCGATTGGCTTCCCATTGTATTTCAGGTTTTTGATGCGCGACGCATTGCCATTAATCAAGTTGCCTTCGGAATCGTATTTCGCTGGTTGTGTGACATCTATTTCGTAAGTGACACCGTCAATCACATCATAATTGTAGGAACGGAAATTTGTATTGATTAATTGCTGTTCACTATTTTTCGCTGGGTCAATCTGGTTGAATTGTCCTGCAGACATTTCAAGCCATTCTTTCACATCAGCACCTGTCACTTTCACAATTGCCACCGTGTTGTCATACAAGTACAGGTCCGCGACGTTCTTGATTGCCAATTGCCCTTTCGGAACAAATGTATAGTACTCCGGATCGCTGCGCGTGCCCGCTTTAAACGGAGCGCCAGCTGAAAGAACTGGAAGTTTTTCATTTACAGTGCCTTTCAATTTATCCTTCACATAGATAGTCTGCGCGTTCGTGACAATTTGAATCGAGGGGTCATCTTGCACTTGCGAGAAGTAGCTATGGATGTCGGCAGTCGTTTCCCCGACCGGCTGACGGACGTACTTGATCGTACCTTCATGTGCTTCCTTCACAGCTTTCACGACAGATTGGTCCACATCGGAATTATTTGTTTTAACAATTTCGCGGACCTCCGCATTCGACCTCACAATTTTCCACTGTTTGCCCTTCAGCTCAAGTCGCAGGTCAATGACACCCAAATGACTGCCGTACTTGCCCGGCATAACAATCGGGACGCCATTCACAGTCCCTTTCTCAACATCGACTCCCGTCAATGATGCATCCAGTTTCCCAGGGAATACCGCGTGGGAGTGACCCGTGATGATCGCATCTACGCCCTTTACCTTGGACAATAAATACGTAACATCCTCTTCGCCGACCTCATGCTTCGCGTCTCCGAAACCGGAGTGGGACATCACTACAATCACGTCTGCTCCCGCTTTTTCCATTTGCGGAACGACCGCTTTGACAGCATTCACGGAATCGTCAACCGTCACTTTCCCTTCCAAGTGGGACTTGTCCCATTTCAGGATCTGCGGCGGAACAATTCCCGTCACGCCAACCTTTAACGTGGATTTCTTCCCTTTCGAATCAACTACTTCTTTATCGATTAACACGAATGGTTCATACTTCAATTTGCCGCTTTTAGCATCTCGGATATTCGCATTCACGTACGGGAAGTCCGCATCGTCAATAACTTCATCCAAATACGGCAGACCGTAGTTGAACTCATGGTTCCCAAGGGTCGCGGCATTGTAGCCCAATAGGTTCATCGCCTTAATGGATGGATGCGTTTCGCCCTTCTTCAATTTATCTACCGCTTGCTTATAGGACCCTAACGGCGTGCCTTGGATGGAATCACCATTGTCGAACAGCAGCGTATTCGGATTCTCTTTACGGGCCTGTTTAATCAATGTCGCTGTTTTTGCAAGCCCCAAGCTATTCGTTTCCGTATCCTTGTAATAGTCATAGTTCATCAAATTCGTGTGAATATCAGAAGTCCCCAAAATCCGTAGCGACACGAAGGGCTGCGACACATGATATTCTGAAAGGAAACGCTCTAACACCTTTTGCATTTCATGTTTGCTAATAATACTTTGTGGTTGGATCGTCTTGTTCGGATGTCCCTTCAAAAGACCCAAACCGACTGCCTTTGAGAGCATTTCCCGGCTCGACTTGCCAATCTTATGGCCGTCTTTGAATTGATTCAGCACCTTATCGGAAAATGTTTTGTCCGTGTCAATTCCACGCGTTACAATGACAATCGCATGCTCTCGCGTGATCTTTTCATCCGGCGCAAACTTCGTCGGCGTCTTCCCGGCAATCAGTTTCAGCTCGATCGCCTTTTCAATATACGGCTTCAATGACTCCGGCACATCTTTGAACTTGACTGACTTCCCGGATCCTAACTCAACATCCATCTGTTCAATCAACGATTTCACAAACTCGCCACGCGTAACACCCGTATCCGCCTTCGCCTTACCGTTAGCCGAAACTTGTCCTTCTCCGGTCAACCCACCTGCCACCAATGAGAGCGCAAGAACCGACGCCGAAACCTTTTTCCACATCCTCATGTACGAACCTCCAATATACTGAGTTTTTTAATCGTCTCTATTATAACAATCGCAGCCCGATTAATTAATAAGCCTATGTAAACGTTTTCTATATTTTCTGTAAACCCTTCGCATCATTCAGATGGGAGAAATATAGGGAATTGTATTGGGAAGGCATTGTAAATGTTCTGTAAAGGTACCTGTGCACCATACATTTATGACAATTCATTTCAATGAATACAAATACACCGGTAATAATTATTCGTTTGATATAATAGCAATCTAATTAAACCTCCATGCATAATCAATGAATATTCTCGATTGTATGACACACAGGCACCGTCACAAAAAATAGCCCCATCCCCCACATACAAATACCCAAACAATTTTAGTATATCTATTCACATAGTTGTGTAAAATAAAGTAAGATAGATAGATAAAAAGTTCTCGTTTGTAATCTATGGCAAACAGGAGGATACTGAAAGAATAGAAAATCGGCTATGAGGGGTATTGGTTTATATGGAAACGATAGTTCAGCTTTATAAAAGAAAAGATGTGAAACGGGTCATTATTTTCGCTTTGATCATCGCGGTGCTATTTAGCGTCAGAAGTATGATGAATTTAATCTTACTTACTTTCATATTTTCATTTTTGATGAATCGCCTTGTTGAATTTACGGCGAAGCGTGTCCGTTTGAATCATAAACTGATCGTCTTAATGTTGTATACATTGATTGTCGGCATTTTAACGGTTGCTGGCGTCAAATATTTACCGCTCATCTCCCTTGAAATCACCCAGCTCGTTAGGCAAATAACGAATTTCTTCACGCACCCGCAGGAAAATCCACTCTTAGGTGTTATTGAATCGTTTATCTCCGCCGAACAGATCAAGGCCTATATCGATAATGGCGTATCGTTTCTATTAAAATCATTTTCGGATATAAGTAAGGTGAGTATACACGTACTTTTAGCTTTAATATTAAGCTTGTTTTTCCTTATTGAAAAACCACGTCTCATCGAATTTACTAATAAATTTAAGAACAGCAAGATCGCGCCTTTCTATCATGAAATTGAATTCTTTGGAAAGAAATTTTCACGTACATTCGGTAAAGTAATTGAAGCGCAGTTCATCATTGCACTCGTCAATACATTCTTGTCTGTAATCGTTTTAATGATTTTAGGGTACCCTCAGATTGTCGGATTGGCCATCATGATTTTCTTCATGGGGCTCATCCCTGTCGCAGGAGTCGTAATTTCACTGATTCCACTAACAATCATCGGCTTCACAATCGGCGGGTTCCTGACGGTTTTATACTTACTGATTGCCATTATGGTTATCCATGCGATTGAAGCGTATATTTTAAATCCGAAGCTCATGTCTTCAAAAACGGATCTACCAATCTTTTATACATTCATCGTTCTCATCTTTTCACAAAACTTCTTTGGCGTTTGGGGATTGATTATCGGGATTCCAGTATTCATTTTCCTACTTGATATTTTGGATGTAACCGATAAAGAGCCTGTTTTAGAAGAAGAGGAATTGTAAAGGTACCGTAAAAAAACACCAGCCGGGGATGGCTGGTGTTTTATATTTGCTTTCTAATTCGTAATAGATTCGAACCGAGTTCATTCAATATAATAGCAACTAATATGATCACCGTCCCCACCCACTGCAACGGCGTTACCAATTCCGAAAGGATTGCGCTTGCTAATAGAATCGTAATCGGCAATTCAATAGACGTTAATATATTCGCGATTCCGCCCGAAATCAGAGGTGCGCCCATCGCGTAAAACAGTGGTGGAAGGACTGCTCCGAATAATGAAACCCCGATGCCAACCATTATCAACTTCCCGTCCAACGGCAGTACCGTTGAAATATCGCGCATGAACAGAACAAGTACCATGATGGTTGACCCAGTCACCATTATCGAGCTTCGCGCCAAAGCGTCCACATTCACAGCTACTTTTCCACTGAAAAATATAAAGCCGGCATACGTGAATGCAGAAAGGATACCGAATACAAACCCTTTGATAGGCAGCCCCTGAATGTCCCCGTTAATAATATTCGAGGCGAAAAACACCCCTACCAGAATTAAGATAATAGATAGGATTGTAATGGGGGCAGGGGTTACTTTACTGAAAACCCACTCCAAAATGATGCCAATCCATATGAATTGGAACATGAGGATGATTGCCAATGAGGCCGGTAGATATTGCATGGAAGCATAATAAAAGATCGTCGTCAATCCGATAAAGCAACCCGTCATCATGATCTGCATAATGTTTTTCTTTGTAACACCTTTGAAGTTAGAACGTCTGATTAATGCAATAGACCATATTAAGATAAAAGAAATCAGCATTTGAAGAATTGTAATTTGACCAAGTGAGTAGCCATAACTAAACCCCAACTTTGCGAATATCGGTGTAAATCCGAAACAGGCAGCCCCTATTAATACATATAGAATCCCCTTATTAAATTTCATTATGAAAATACCTCCTTGATGCTTGAAACCAACTGTCCTATTATATCATGAATGAGAAAAACAGCATGAAGAATTGTAAAATATCAAAACGAATGTTATTATAATTTGTTGGTGTTTTGATTTTAGATTAATCAAGACCAACAACATAGTGATTAATTTATAAAGGAAGTGGAGTTGTTTTTAAATAAGGGAGGAACAACACATCATGAGAATTATTAACATTATCTTCCAGATCTGCATTTTATATATCTTTTCGTACATTGGAACTGTTCTTCAGAACTTTTTCCACCTAATCATCCCCGGCAGCATTATTGGCCTGTTACTCCTCTTCACATGTCTCTGTTTCAAAATAGTTCCCGTAAAATGGATTGAAGATGGAGCGGGATTCGTACTTAGTATATTAATGCTGTTTTTCATCCCAACAACAGTCGGGATAATGAATTATTCTTCTTTACTTTCTTTTAATGGAGCATTATTCGTCCTTGCCGTTCTCTCAAGCACCATCATTTCCATCGCAATAACAGGGACAGCAGGTCAATTTTTCGAGAAAAAAGAAGAGAAAAGAAAGGATGATGATGAATGCAGCAAGCAGCACTCGCATTCTGCATGATTTTATTAACTGTCTTTGCCTATCTTGCAATGGTGAAACTATATAAACGGTATTCGTTCTCCTTTTTAATACCCGTCTTAACTGGGACAACATTGATCATCATTGTCTTGTCGTTGTTCCAAATTCCATACGACACGTATATGGTTGGAGGGCAGTGGATCAGCTCCCTTTTAGGTCCATCAGTCGTCGCACTTGCCTACCCTCTCTATAAGCAACGCCATTTTTTACGCAATCACTTACTCCCTATAATGGGAGGAGTGTTGGTTGGCGCCAGTTCCGGGATGGTCAGCGTCGCACTCATCGCCAAGCTCTTTGGGCTCAATCAAACCTTATCTCTGTCCCTTATCCCTAAATCCCTTACTACCCCAATTGCAATTGAAGTAGCAAATGGAGTAGGCGGAAATGCGTCACTGGCAATTGTCGGCGTTATGATCGCTGGAATTTTCGGCGCAATCATCGCACCTACTATCTTTAAACTATTACGCATCCATAGCCCCCTTGGCAGAGGCATCGCGCTTGGCAGTGCTTCGCATGCGATCGGGACATCAAAAGCCGCTGAATACGGTGAACTCGCCTTTTCAATGAGCTCCGTCACAATGGCATTATGCGCAATCATCGGCTCCGTCCTTGGCCCCATTGTTGTGTGGGTGTTTTATATTTAAGAATGCATGCAAAAAAGCACCGCGGATTGCGGTGCTTTTTTTGTAAAGGTACCCACTAGCGTTGCATAGATTCAATAACTTTACTCATTTTGTATTTTATTCCAATTAGTTAATTTGAATAAATTAAAAAAAGAGAACAGGGCTGTAAGACGGCTCAGTTCCCTTTTTTTTACATTTT
>NZ_JAROCC010000009.1 GCF_030433715.1 Sporosarcina highlanderae
ATCCAATACCCGTTCTGCACACATTTTCATCCTCTGTGGTGTAGTGCTGTTTTTGCGCTACATGGATGGCTAACGGGGCAGTTTAGTTTAACAAAAGAAGACAGTATCTTTAGGAGGGTATATGTGAAAAAATGGATGGGGTTAATACCATTGTTAATTGTAATCACATTAATATTTATTATAGTTGGATATAGGTTTACGGCGTTAAGTGCTGCCAAAAGTCATACTTTCCTTTCAAAAGATGCAGAGTTGATGGAACAATATGATATGGGGTCAACCGTACTTTTTTTATTTAAGAGCGATGAAGAAAAGAGATATCGAACTGTACTGTCTGAAAAGTCAGGTTTGTTTTATCGTAGTAGTTCATCAACCTATATTCCGTATAGTTCGGATAAAATTCAAACAGTTGGAGGTATGAGCGTTAATACTAAAAATGATGAAGCCACCTTATTAAGTGTAATCTCATACGATGAAGAAGTCGCATATATAGAGGCTGGTGTCGAGCCTAATGTGGAAAGAAAGGATATAAAGAAGGGAGAACGTATTTCCTTCTTGTTTCCTTTTAGCGAGCAGATAGACTTTCTTTACCCAGCAGCATTTAATAAGAGTGGTAAAAAGCTTTACTATTACGGCTACCCAAAAGATACAAATGTATGGAAGAGCGAAGATTTTAAGTGGCACAAAATCGATGAACAATGATAAATATTTTTTCACTAACGGGTGCTTTACTTGTGGCTGCCGGGACGGCTCCTTTTTCTTGTCCAACTAATTAGCGAGTTAGTGTAGTTATAACACTTGGAGAAAACAATGAGAATTGCCAGCGGGACATAGGGAAGAAAACGAAACACCAAAGGATTGTGCAATCTGAGAACTTTACGAGGAAACTGGCCAAATCGTTTCAGATGTAGAATTTAAGGGTTTATTAAAAAGTTACAAACCTATCGAATGATGAAGTGAAATATAATCCTATCTATTTTACTACTCTTGAAGAACTACAACCATTTCGGACATCTGAAATAAAGTTATGGGATTTAAAGGGACGGGTTAGGAATGATATTAGTTGAATGGCAGGAATAAACATAAAACGAAGGAGGGATATGTTTATGTTCAGCAAAAAAATGTTTTTCATCTGTGTTGTATTTTTAGCGTTGATAGTTGCGGGCTGCAATGACGAAGAGCCAATAAAAGAAGAAGTTATTCGAGACAATTGGAATGAAAGTTCTCTTTTTACATCAGGAAGTTACACAATGATCGGGGAAGAAGGACGTCTGGGTTTTATTTACGATGATAGCGAAGTAGTTAGATTTTATCCAAATAAAACACAAAAGTATATGTGGCATTTTTGGGGAAATGAAGATGAGTTAATTGGTGATTTTAAAGTTTTAGGGACTCATGAAGACAGTGATGAGGAAATAATAATTGTGCCAAAAATAGGAAATACATATCTTAGCCCTAACAATGGTGCAAATCAGCACTTTCCAACAAATATGACGTTCCCGAAAAGTGGAATGTGGAAGTTAGATGCATATATAGGAGATCAAATATTTGGAAGTGTTTATGTAAAAGTTCATGATGAATAAATCGTGTATTAAACTAACGTGTACTTTACTTACGGGGGTACCTATGAAAATTCACTATTATTTAGGATGGTTTAATAATTTATTTCCAGAGAATCTGGGCAGGGTTTTACAGGAGGATATAACTGATAGAAAATCCCTTGCTATGATTAGTTCGAATCCATCTATTTATGAAGATGATGGTGCTACGGAACGCTTGTGGCTTGACCATGCTAACATTATGTTTGACGAATATCATTTAATTAATTATCGCGTACAAAAGGAAGATGCCCAAACGATAATTCAAAATGCTTCCGTCATTTTCTTGTTGGGTGGAAATGCACTTGAACAAAATGGTTTTTTAGTGGAATACGAATTATCAGATTCTGTTAAAAAAAGCAACGCCATTGTGATGGGAGCCAGCGCTGGTGCAATCAACATGTCCGCTAAGTGGTTATGCTCCAAAAAATTTGGATTTAATGTTGAAGAGAGCTCTGTTTACAACGGAATTGGTCTTGACAATTTTTCCGTCCTCTCTCATTTTGATCTTGAAAATAACATTGAAATGGTTCAAAGCGAACTATCTCCACTATCGGAAGAAATAGATATTTATGTGTCGAACAAAGATTGCGCTGTACGTGTAAAGGAAGACAAAATCGACGTTTTGGGCGATGTTTTTTTAATTTCTAACTCAAAGATTCAGAAATTGGATGAGACGCTCTAATTGTAGCGATTATTGAACAAACGCTGCAGATTAGTTGAAATTTAAAGAATTAATGAAAATAGATTCAATTTAAACTAAGAGACAGGCATCTACGAATGGGATGCCTGTCATTTCACTTATATAGCTTATTTTTTATTAACAGAAGGTAATTGGATATAACCGATATTCCCTGGATTTTGAGAACCAACCATTAAGTAAGAGTACCCATTTAAATTATCTATCGCTTGTATTCCAGTAACTTCACCGCCATCTGGTGCAGAAACAATGCGAGAAAGTTCTTTTGTATCAACATTATAAGCCCAGCCAACATTATTTACGTGATTGTTAGTGTCCTCGGCAATAAATAACGTTCTTAGGTTTTCAGAGTACACAATGTTGTCTGGATTGGCGATTTTATCGAGATGAGCTCTGTTGCCTTCTTCATCTTGTGGTATGTCTTCACCGACTAAAATAGCTTCTATTTTAGTTGGTACATAATCGCTATCAATAGGGTTGCCTTCACGATCTGTTTGTCTTTCAGTTAGACTCATTTCATAAATGCCGCCTGCATTGATTTTTGGCAATCGAATATCATCTACAGGATCATTTGGATTTTCTTCCATGCCTTTTGCAATCGTGGACATAGCCATATAGACTTTGTTATCGGCTTTGTTGAATGTGACTGTTTCCATCTTGTTAAACTCTGAAGTTGCTCCAAGCATAGCTCCATATCGACGGGATTCTAAGAAAGCAGCCGCTTTTTCCATGCCTGATTTCACTTTCAAAAATTCTTCTCCAGCTGCTGTTTTAATATGGCTGAAGCCATGTGCTGATGCATACTCAGCATCATTTGTCGTTTCGAAAATATCACTGAATGTCAGGGTTTCAGCTAATTCTTTAATTTCTTGATCGTTTGCATGTCCTAACTTAATCCATCTTAAATTTCCGGCACCACCGTTTTCGGCACTCGTTTGCTCAAATTTTGCGGCATAAAGTGTCCCAGCGGATAAATCTTTTTCTTTGTCAGCAATGTACATGAATGACATCACATAGCCGCCGTCATCTCCGTAGTAAACAGTACGGTTATCAGGTGCTACTGTAACGTTTTCAAAAGATAACCGGCCCATGCTATGGTGCTTGACCGCTTTTGCTTCACCATTCGGATGGACGGATACTTCTGTTGTATATCCATATAAGTAAGGATTTCCAATTGCTGTTGAATCTTGATAATAATTTCTCGCAAATTGTGTAACAGAAGATTTTTCAGGGTTTGCTTCATGGGCACGTGCATTAGGTTCATACTCTTCACTACCTAAATGAGTGTTCCAAGGTGATAAGATGCCGGCACATGGAGTCCAAACACCGCCATACTCCGAAAAATCAATTGGTTCAATATCAGTAATTTTGAGTTCGCCTGTTTTCTTATCTTGTTGGACAGTATTTAAATATAGCGCTCTTGGCACTGTACCAAGTTCATTACTTGGCATACTTTCAAAATGATTGATCATATACAATTTGCCGCTTTTGCCATTTACACTAAGCAGTGAGTTTGCATCTGGTGCTGTTGAAACAATGGGTTCGCCATTTGCTTTTGTTATGACATTGCCGTTGATGTCGACTGCAGCTCCAACAATTTTGCCGTTAATGACATCACCAGGCTTTGCTAACGAAGTATAATCCAACTCTACTGTCTTTTGAGTACCGTCTTTTAATGTCACCTTTACTTTGGCATCACTGTACATGGTTGACTTTTCCTCGTTAGTAACAGGTACAGGCATACCAATAAATTCAACAGATTTTACGCCTTCAATTGGTTTATGCGGTTGAGCAAATACATTAACCGCAGTTGGAAATAGAAGTGCTGCACTTAGTAGGGGGATAATTACCTTTTTTTTGTTCATACGATTAGACCTCCAATGGTTTACTAAAATATGATTCATAATCATCATAATCGTAGAATGTTAAGGTAGTGTTATATAAATATTATGAAATTGTAAATTCTATAATTAATACAAAAATAATGCTATTTAACTATCAATGAAATATGACTAAATGATTAAGTATATGTTTAATAGAGGATGATACTTATGAAGAAAGCTATAACACTCAGGTGCTATTTGTATACATGGTAAATTGAATTTGCTTATATAAGCATATGATTATATGATATTGAAGAAGGAGGGATGGTCTATGGGTAAAAGTAGTGATACAGAAATACAAAGGGCTTCACAATTATTAAAATTGCTTGGTGATCCGACACGTTTAACGATGATGAAGCTTCTCAAGTCACATGAATGTTGTGTGTGTGAGTTTGTTGAAATTTTTAAGATGAGTCAGCCGGCGATTAGCCAACACTTGCGGAAACTTAGAGATATCGGGTTAGTTAAAGAGGAAAGAAGAGGGCAATGGGTTTTCTTCTCGATTAATGAAAGTCATGAAGAATTTCCATTTATTAATAGCATACTTATTAATCTTCCAGAGCAGGATGAATCGATTGCTGAGTTAGAGGAACAAGGACTTCGTGTTTCTTGTCAATAGGAAGGGGAAGGAACGTTGGTTTCAGTTATTATCGCACCATTGATTTTTATAATCACACTTATTTTTGTTATTTGGCAGCCTAAGAATCTATCGATTGGTTGGTCTGCTTGTATTGGGGCAACAGTTGCCTTGTTAGTGGGCGTTGTGGATTTTCAGGACGTTATCGATGTTACAGGGATTGTCTGGAACGCTACACTTGCTTTTATAGCCATCATTATCATCTCATTAATCTTGGATGAAATAGGCTTCTTCGAGTGGTCTGCTTTACATATGGCGAGATTGGCCAAAGGTAGCGGTATTCGCATGTTTGTTTATGTCAGTATATTGGGTGCGATTGTTGCTGCCTTGTTCGCAAACGATGGGGCTGCATTAATCTTAACTCCAATCGTGCTTGCGATGGTTCGAAACTTGAATTTCAGTGAAAAGATGATTTTTCCGTTCATCATTGCCAGTGGATTTATTGCAGATACGACTTCATTGCCTTTAGTTGTGAGTAACTTGGTCAATATAGTTTCAGCAGACTTTTTCGGCATCGGATTTGTCGAGTATGCATCAAGGATGATTGTTCCCAATATATTTTCACTCGTTGCAAGTATTTTAGTGTTGTTTTTATTCTTCCGTAAAAGTATTCCGAAAGACTATAAAGTATCAGAGTTAAAAGAACCGAAGGATGCCGTGAAAGATGAAAAGATGTTTCGGCTTTCTTGGCTAATATTAGGCATTTTGCTTGTCGGCTACTTCACAAGTGGAATGATGGGCGTACCAGTTTCGATAGTTGTTGGAATTGTGGCCGTCTTCTTTATGATAATGGCACAAAGAAGTCCAGCTGTTCACACGAAGCAAGTGATAAAAGGAGCACCTTGGTCCATTGTATTCTTTTCGATAGGAATGTACGTAGTCGTTTATGGATTACGAAACGTTGGTCTGACGAGTGTTTTAGCTGATATTATTCAATTGGCGGCGGATCAAGGCTTGTTTATAGGAACAATTTCAATGGGCTTCATCGCTGCGATTTTATCGTCTGTCATGAATAATTTGCCGACTGTAATGATTAATGCCTTAGCCATTGCTGATACGAATACGACAGGGCCGATTCGTGAAGCTTTGATCTATGCTAATGTCATCGGTTCGGATTTAGGTCCGAAAATTACACCAATCGGTTCATTGGCCACATTATTGTGGCTGCATGTATTATCACAAAAAGGTGTGAAAATATCTTGGGGTACATATTTCAAAACCGGTATTATCTTAACGGTTCCTACACTCTTGATAACACTTATCGGATTGTATTTATGGCTTGTACTTATACATTAAAACACTAAGAGGAGATTTTCGTCATGCAGAAAAAAACACTTTATTTCTTATGTACGGGCAACTCATGCCGAAGCCAAATGGCTGAGGGGTGGGGAAAGAAATATCTTGGTGAGGAATGGCAAGTTCTGAGTGCAGGAATTGAAGCACACGGAGTCAATCCGAATGCCATTAAAGCGATGAATGAGGCTGGTGTCGACATTTCAAATCAAACTTCGGATGTTATCGATCCGCAAATCCTGAGCAATGCAGATTTCGTTGTTACGCTTTGTGGAGATGCTGCGGATAAATGTCCGATGACACCAACTCATGTCAAACGTGCTCATTGGGGATTTGACGACCCTGCCAAAGCAGAAGGAACTGATGAAGAAAAATGGGCATTTTTCCAGCGTGTACGCGACGAGATCGGTGCAAGGATTGAACAGTTTGTTAGGACTGGTGAATAAGAAGTGAAATAGGTACCTGAAATAGGTACCTGTGCAACGAACTATTCAATTTATTCACTACAATTGAATAAATACTCATCGAGAAATGCGTAGTAATGCATACTCACTGGATATTTATACAAAATGGTTGAATTAACATGAATGTTTCTTGCACAGGTACCGACAAAATTATGATTAAAAAACCTTCCTGCTATAAATCCTAACAGAGAGCATATAGGAGCAAAAATAGAGTAGGATGACTGAGAATATTGCTCCTCCATACAACAGAGTGTCATCGAGAGAGAGAAGTGTTTGAACCGCTCCTCGTATCCAATCATTCAAATCAGGAATAAATTTAGCAACAATAATAAAATAAAGGACAAACAAAACTATAGAAGCAATCATCAAATACTGGCTTTTGAACAGATAGGAAAATGGAAAAGCAAGGGATATAAACACGGCTACAATGCTTGCTATAAACAATAATTGCTCCCAAGGAACAAACTCTTTATGAATAACCAAATTCCCGATGAAAATGGTTAGCAAGACCAGGGAAATGAACACGCATGCACCTACGTATTTGGAGCTGACAATTTCTTTTCGCGTGTACGGCAAAGAATTCAATAAGAAATGGACGGACGATTTTTCATCCGTAGCGAAGCTTTGCATGATGATGGCGATAGAAAATAAAATCCCTACGTAAATCCTCGACCCATCTAAAAATAAATCGATAAATAAGACAGGCAACAGAATCAGTAATGTATATTTCTGCAAAACAATATCTTTACGAATGAGATGTAGCATAGTGATCAGTTCCTTTCTTTGTATACAGCATAATGTCTTCGAGTGTAGGTTTCTCCAAAATGACCGTATCGCCAAAAATGTTTTGTGTCCGTTGTTTATTCGTCGTCAATGCCTCAAATCCATGATTGGATCTTCGGATACCTATGAACTCTCTTTCTGTATCACGATCCAACAGGTTCGTCTCGCCTTTCACAATTGCATAGTCTTCCTCAATTTTATAATGTTCCTTCGTGAAAATATGCTGGCCGTTATGGATGAAGGTTATATAATCCGCAATCCGATCCAAGTCCGTCGTAATATGCGTCGAAAAGAAAATCGTTTTTTCACTATCCTGCATGATGTCATGGAGGATGTCTAACAGCTCTCTGCGAAAAATTGGGTCTAATCCAGATGTCGGTTCGTCCATAATGATTAACTCAGCATGATGGGATAGAGCAAAGGTCAAAGATGCTTTCATCATCATTCCTTTTGAAAAAGTCTTTATTTGTTTCTTCATCGGCAGTTCAAATAGGTTAATATATTGATGAAATAGTGTATCGTCCCAATTTTTATAGGCCGGTTTTATGATTTTTTTCATTTCTGCCAACGTAATATTCTCATAAAGAACATTGTTATCAAATACAAATCCAATTCGTTGTTTTATCTCTTTTTCATGATTTTTATAATTCAAACCAAAAAGTGAAATCTCTCCACTGTCCGGTTGCAATAAATTCATGATCAGCTTGATTATAGTGGATTTTCCCACTCCATTCCCACCGATGAATCCTGTAACAAAGCCTTTCTTGACTGATAGCGAAAAGTCTTTCAGCGCAAACCCTTTGAAAGTCTTATTTACATTTCGCATTTCAACTACGTTTTCCATCATGTCTCCTCCTTATATAACAAGGTAAGTAATTCTTGTAATTCAGCTAACTCGACCCCGATTTCTTTGCTATTTTCGATGGCAGACAGTAACTGCTCTTCAATCACTTTCATTTTCCGTTCACGAATCATTTCATTACTTTGTTCCGACACGAAAGACCCTTTACCAACGATTGAGTAAATAAAACCGTTTTTCTCAAGCTCTTCATACGCCCGTTTTGTCGTGATGACGCTTATATCCAAGTCTTTCGCAAGCTGGCGCATAGATGGCAGCGCTTCTCCGGCCTGTAATTCATTCGTCAAAATATGCTTCTTAATTTGCACATAAATCTGCTCGTAGATCGGATCTTTTGAAGTATTGGAAATTATGATTTGCATAGATTTACCTCTTCCTTGCAATATTGTATATATACGTTATATACAATATATACAGAGTGAAATTAAATTGCAAGTAAAATCTGAAATAACTTCCGGTATTGTATAGGTGCCTGTGCAACGAACTATTCAGGTTATTCAATTCAATTGAATAAATATTCACAAGAAAGTGTATAGTGATGCAGATGCAATGGATTTTTATACAAATTGGTTGAATTATCGTGAATGTTTCTTGCACAGGTACCACAAATTTTTTCCTGCATGCAAAAAGACATAAACTAATATAATCAAATAGTCTAGAAGAAGGGAGGTAGAAGGTGACTAAAAAATACGATGAGATATTTAGCCGATTAGTGAAATCAAAGCAAATACATGAGTCTGTTCTATTAATCCAAAACACAAATGGGGATTTTTCATACAAAAATGAGTATGGGGGCAAGAGCATAGATGCGCCATTACTCCTGGCAAGTATCACAAAGTTGTTTACAACAACATGCATTCTAATATTGCGTGAGCAAGGTAAGCTGTCATTAGATGATAAAGTGATGCGTTTTTTCGATGAGGGGAAACTTAGTGGGCTCCATCTTTATAAAAGACAGGAGTATACCTCGAAATTGACAATAGCTAATTTGTTGTTTCAGACAAGTGGGTTACCGGATGTATCTGAAGAAGGTAAAAAAAATCTTAGAAAACTTGTGCTTAAGGAAGATATGAACATCACCATTGATGAATTGATAACACTGACTAAAGAGTTGAAACCACACTTTGCACCTAACACATTAAATAGATCTCACTATGCGGACATCAACTTTGATATCCTTGGGCAAATTATTGAATGTATTACGGGATCCTCATTGGAAGATGTCTTTAAATCTTTCATTTTTGAACCTTTAGGTCTTGAGAAAACATATTTACCTATAGGTGAGGATGATTTTATTCCAAAGATTTATTATAAAAATAACGCACTATCCCGTCCGAGTTACATTAAAAGCTGTCGTGCCAGTGGAGGCGCAATTAGCACTCCACGCGAAATGATGGTCTTTATTAAAGCGTTTTTTGGAGGGGGCTTATTTAATAAAGGTATTTTCCACCAGTTGGATAAATATAAGAAGTTACAAATCACCTTTTATCCCATTCAATATGGCGGTGGCTATATGCGAATTCCATTAGGGGGACTATCAATGCTTTTTATGGGGAAAGGGGAGTTGATTGGACATTCGGGTTCGACAGGTGCCTTCGCTTTTTATTATCCTGAGAAGGATCTTTTTTTTGTAGGCGATGTAAACCAATCGGCGAATCCGGCAACAGCAATACGACTGGCGATACGGCTTGCTGTTTCAAGTTGATTAGGTACCTGTGCAGCATACTATTCAATATATTCACTACAAATGTATAAATATTCAATTGAAAGTGCTTAGTGTCGCGGACTAAATGGATATTTATACAAATTGGTTGAATTATCATGAATGTTTCGTGCACAGGTACCTCATAAAAATGTTGGGAGGTTAATTAGGTGAAAGCAGCAGTTTATAAATCCTATGGTTCTCCGGAAGTAATGGAGATTCGGGATGTTGATAAGCCGTTCATCAAAGATGAGGATAGGGTATTAATTAAAGTGGTCTCCGCCTCGGTAAATCAATATGACAATCTATTTCGAAAAGGATATTTTCCTACAAGAATCGAGAATGGTCTTATAAAGCCGAAAGTACAAATTTTGGGGATTGACGTTTCGGGTACAGTTGAAGCCATAGGAAAAAATGTACAAAAGTTTAAGGTTGGCGATCATGTTTTTGGAAGTTGTAGCGGCTCCCATGCTGAATATGTCTGCCCAAAACAAAGTGTGATAACAATTATGCCGAATAACTCAACCTTTGAAGAGGCGGCTGCAATCCCATGTGCTGCTCAGACCGCTCTACAAGCATTGCGAGATGTTGGGAAGGTAAAAGCTGGCGATAAGGTTTTAATCTATGGTGCATCGGGTGGAGTAGGGCACTTTGCTGTTCAACTTGCGGTGTATTTAGGGGCTGAAGTAACCGCAGTTTGTAGTACCTTGAATATGGAATGGGTTAAAAATTTAGGTGCTCATCATGTAATTGATTATACCGAAGAAGATTTCGCTCGCAATGGAAAAAAGTATGATGTAATACTGGATGCCGTTGGAAAGAGGACCTTTTTCAGTTGCCTGCGTTCTCTAACCGAAAACGGTATTTATATAACAGAGCATGCACTCTACCCCAAGTATCATCCAATTCAATTGATGATCGGTTCTGTCATAGGTAGCAAGAAAGCTAAGATTCATCTTGCAAAACCAAACGACGCCGATCTGGTCCTATTGCGGGTGCTTATGGAAAAAGAAAAATTAAGACCTGTAATTGAGAAGTACTTCCCTTTACATGAAATTGTGGAAGCTCATAGGCACATTGAAAGTGGACGGACAAAGGGGAAGGTTGTTCTTACAATCGGGTAAAAGAGAGGCAAATAGATACAATGGCGTTTGATCTGAAAATTGTCATGAACCTAGATGTTATTTCATACAATATATTTGGGGTGGAAAAATGCCGAGAGTCAAATACCGGGAAAATGATGTTGATTTGATGGCAAGGATGATGAGGGCGGAAGCCGAGGGTGAAGGAAACCAAGGGATGTTGTATGTTGGAAATGTAATTGTGAACCGTGCCGTGGCGGATTGCTTGGACTTTAGAGATGTACGAACGATTAATGATGTTATTTTTCAAGTGCAAGGAAATAATTATTCCTTTGAAGCCGTTCAGAAGGGAAATCTATTTTATGAACGAGCGAGAGCCAATGAGAAAAGATTGGCGAGGCGGAATCTGGAGAATTGGCGACAACATCCAGCGAAATTCGCCCTGTGGTACTTCAATCCTTATGCTGCTTGCCCTCCATCCTGGTACGGGCAACCTTTCACGGGTCAATTTAAAGCCCACTGTTTCTATGAACCGCAAGCGGGGACATGTGCGAGTGTTTATAATGGGTAGGTTGTATGGGTAAACTGAATAGGCCCTTTTCGAGTTAATTGACTTGAAAAGGGTTTTTTTATGGCGTGCCCCATACGGCATGGGCCACGAGTTCCGAGTAGTCAGAACTCTTGTGTTAAGATTAAAGAAAAAGGAGGGATTGGATGTTAAATCAAGCCATTCAACAATTTAAATTGAATGTGTTATCAATTCATGAAGTTGAAGATTCTCATAGTTCAACAGTTTATAAATGCAATTTGCTTAATGGAGAAAATATCTTTTTGAAAATACCTTACACAAAATTGAAGTGTCAGCGAGAGTTGGAAGCCTATGAAATTTTAAAAGATCGAGTTTCCATTCCTTGCATGTTGGATTATTGGTCGGGTGATGAGGAGTGCCCAGGTGCGTTCTTATTATCTGAATTAAAAGGACAACCGCTAACAAATAAGAATTTACCCGCAGTAGCGTTTCAAATTGGGGTCCTTCATGCCTCTATGCATCAAATTCAGCCGCCTACTACGATCCGGTTGACTGGCATACAAAATGAATTTCAGGACTGGTCTAATTTTGTGGAACGTCAATTTTATAGTTTTGCTGAGGATGTAAAAGAAGTTTTAGATGAAAGTTTATACAGACAGTCCATTGAAAAGTTCGAGAATATGAAAATGCATCTCCCTCCTTCAGATGGGCCAAGCTTTGTACATATGGATTTTCGTCCAGCAAATATTATTGTGGATGAAGATAAGGTGTCAGGCGTGATCGATTTTGAAAGTGTACGATTTGGCTCGACAGAAATCGATTTCACTAAACTGTATCGTGATTATCTAAGCTTCGATTTTAGCTTGTATGAGTCCTATCAAGAAGGCTATAACACCATTAGACCCTTAATTGATTTAGAAGTTGTGTTGCCTTTTTATCAATTCACAGATGCTTTTAATAGTATTGGATGGTGCAAACGCCGTGGAATTGAAAAGAACGCTTCATTTTTGATGGAAAATCTTTCAATCCTGAAAAAAGTGTTACGATAAGCCAAACTCTAACGCGATTGTGAAAGTAAATAATTAAATAACGCCTTAAATATGAGCATTCTTTGGTTGAGAATGCTTTTTATTTTTGCTTAAAATAAAAACCTGCAATAAATTTGTTGTTCAAATCAATAAAAATTTATTGCAAAACGATAAAAGATGGATTAAAATCAAAATAACTTAAAAACAATTATTGGGGAAGATATGACTATGGACACCGAAAATTTGATTACTGAAAATATTTCCTACCCTCATGAGCTTGAGAGGATCTATAGAAAAGACCCGAAAGCTTTTAAAAAGTCGTTTACACACGTATGGGAGCAAAATCCTGATTCTCAGGTTCTTGGTGTTTGGTATGAAAGATTGCATTTCATAGAGACGGCAAATAAAGAAAAATCTTCCTTGCTTCAAAAAGGATTCTTATTCATGGGCTTGTTAGCCATTTTAGCCGGGATTAGCACCAGAATCATTTTCCATTTTGTTGAACAGGAAGCAATTGCTCCAATCAACTTAATTTTTGGAGTGATTCCCTTTATTGCTGCCTATTTTATTTACAATAATACTCCAAGAAAAAGTGTTATTTATTTCCTTGTAGCGTTGTTCCTAATTTCCGGGTTTTATCTTAACATGCTGCCATTGAATTATAAAGACAGTATTATCCTTACCTATTTACACCTTCCCATATTCCTATGGGTATTGGTAGGGCTTGCATTCACAGGAAATGAGTACTTAAAAGGTAGTGCAAGATTAGCCTATATTAAATTTAATTTGGAATATTGTATTCTCTACGCAAGCATGGCAGTTAGCGGAATGGTACTAGCAGCATTAACCATGCAGTTATTTAGCTTTGTCGGCTTGGATATAGCAGACTTCTATTTTAGTAATGTCGTTTTATTTGGTGCTGCCGCTCTCGCTATTGTGGCTGCATACCTAGTATCAATGAATCTTAAACTTGCTAAGAATATTACACCATATATAGCTAAAATTTTTAGCCCTCTTGTCCTTGTCACATTGTTGGTCTATCTTATAACGGTTATATGGGTCGGAAAAAATCCATTCTTGGATCGCGATTTCCTGATCGTTTTCAACGGAATACTCCTTGGTGTATTGGCCGTTACCATATTTTCCATTATCGAAAGCGACCAAGATAAGAAAAAGAACATTTCAGATTATGTGAATTTCGCCTTAATTGCTCTTGCGCTTATCATTGACAGTGTGGCTTTGTCAGCCATCGTGTTCAGGCTATCTTCTTATGGAATTACGCCTAATAGACTTGCTGTTTTAGGAGTAAACATACTTATCTGGGCAAATTTAATTTGGATTATGCTCTCCTATATGCGTTTTCTACAAAACAAATCCGGACCTTCAACGATCCAAGATTCCGTTACTAAGTATTTGCCTGTCTACGGACTTTGGGCAGCTTTCGTTATATTTACTTTTCCTATTATTTTTAAATAGAAAGGCACTGTTAATGTAACGAAAAGCTTCTTCGATTGTGACGGTGCCTGTGCACCGCACAATCATTAACCCATTAAATTATATTTCATCGCATACTCAACGAGTTCATGTTTTTTAGAGATGCTTAATTTATTCATGATTCTTGTCTTGTGGGTATCGACCGTTTTTATACTAATCATTAATTCTTCAGCGGTTTCAGTTAATGAAAACCCTTTAACGAGGAATTGCAGTATTTCCCGTTCCCGTGGACTTAATAGGATGAATGGGTTTTGGGCATCGGTTCCGCTCCGCATACTATTTATGACAGAATGTATTTCTTCCGGTCGAAGGTAGATGTGGCCTGCCATTACCGTATCGATGGCTGTGTACAGTTCTTCATCGAATGCAGCCTTAGGGATATAGCCTGACGCGCCCGCTTGCATCACTAACGAAATATAATCTTCGTCTTCGTGCATCGTGAGGACAATGATCTTTGCTTGTTTGTGCTGAGATTTTATTTCTGTCAAAACTTGAATGCCGTTCAAGCCTGGCATAGATATGTCCAAGATTAAAATATCCGGTTGTAATGTATGATAAAGTTCAATTGCCTCATGTCCATTTGTAGCTTCACCTATTACATGGAATGTTGGTCTTTTCTTTAACAGCAGCTTTAACCCGGCTAACACCAAAGCGTGATCGTCCGCTAACATGATGCTAATTTTCTTTTCCAATGGCTAACCCTCCTTCTGTTTTATTGGAATGGCTACAACAACTTCGGTTCCACCCGTACGAGCCTCTTGGATTAAGAATTCACCGCCCAATAATGCCGCTCTTTCTTTCATTCCATAGATTCCAATTCGATTTTGCTGGCGAGCCATTTCAAAATCAGCTTTTTGTATACCTTGCCCGTTGTCTAAAATCGCAATTTTGATGAAGTTGTCTTCAACCTGAATTTTAATCGTTACCTTCGTTGCGACCGTATGCTTTGCGATATTGGTGAGACATTCTTGAGTGATTCGATAGAAGGCCAAGCTTGTCTGATCGTCTAATGGAATCGAATCGTCGGGAACTTCAAGCATGACGTCGATTGAATACTTTTCCTTGAAGCTTTCGATATATCTTTTCACAGCCGGGATTAACCCCATATCATCTAAAATAGGCGGTCTCAATTCCACGGCCAAATCCCTGATTTCCCGCAAGATGCCCGCTGCGATATCTCGGCTTGTATAGAGTAATTCCTGTTGCTCTTTATCCTCTGCTTCATCCGCCAATACCCGCATCGTCACCATTAATGAAGCAAGGGCTTGGCTTGTTTCATCATGGAGTTCGCGTGATATCCTTTTTCGCTCATCCTCTTGAGCTGAAAGCAGTTTTGAAATTAATGCATCCCGAAGTCGTTCTTTTTCTTGTAGTTCCTCCAACAGCTTTTCTACTTTTGACCTGGAGCTGATCAGATTATCAGCCATCTCGTTAAATACTTTCACTAATTTTCCAAGGTCTTCATCATCCACGACCGATGCCCTCAACGATAGATTCCCTGCGGATATTCCCGAAGCGGTATCGACGAGGTCATTAATAGGTTTCGTTATGATACGCGTCGTAAAATAAGCGATGCCAACAGCAACGAGGCAAACTAAAATAGTAGCTAAGATCAGATCACCTATTTTGGATAACGTGTATTCTTTTGGTAGCTTCTCTGACATGCCAACCCGAACAAATCCGACTTCACCTTCCTCAATTGGGACAAGTACATCATGGATTCGCCCTTCATCCGAGGTGAGTATCGACAGCTCTTTTTCGGTCCCTTGAGGAGTATGTGCGTCCAAGATACCTTTTGGAATAAAATCGGGAAAGGTATGTCCAACAAGCATCTGCTTACTATTAAACACAAGGATATAACGGATATCCTCATTTGCCTGCCGGGCTCTTGCGATAAGTTGATGGATTGCATAATAGTCCTCAATAAGGATGTAGTCGGAGCTCATCGCTGCAATATTTTCTGCAACAGACTCCCCATGCTTTTTAAGATCCTTGGCCATCGTATCCGTAAGGGAGTTCCAAATGATGATGCCTAAAATTAGTGATAGAAAAAGTAATGAAGCGATGATAGAGCCCAATATCTTTTGATTAATCTTTATTCTATTTATCCAATTCATCGAAAACCTCATAGAGTGCGGGTTCAAAAGGAACAAATCGGTCGATAAATAAACCCTGCAGTGATGGCAATAAATGTTCGATTTCATGCATGGACATGAAACTATCCGTAATGATCTTCTTCTCTTCGTCCGGTAAATTCTTTCGAACGACGATCGGACCAGTCCCGATCGGTTCGGAGCGCGTAATGATTTTCAAGCGATTAACAAGTTCGGGCTTTTGAAGCTTGGCACGTTCAAAGGCAAATGAGTTAACAGCCGCGCCATCGACGATTCTTTCGACAACCGCATTGAGTGTGTTTTCATGGTTATATGTAAAATTGTAACGACCCAGGAAATTTTCCGGCGTTTCTCCAATATTCTCTAAATGCTTTTCAAAAAATAGATATCCTGAATAGCTTGTAGGGTCGGTAAACGCAACATTTTTCCCCTTCAAATCAATCAAAGAATCAATAGCACTCTCACTATGTACGACGATATACCCGTAATAATAAGGAAGCCCCATACGTTCTTGCATGGCAATTGCCTCGATTCCTTCAAAATCACGATTGGTAATATAGGCACCGGTCGGGAAGAAGGCAATATCCGCGGCCCCTTTAATCATCAAGTTGTTAATTTCACTATAGCTTTTGCGCTGGATTAAAATCGTTGGCCGGTCAAGCTGCTCACCAATGTAGTTTGCGAGCTCCCTGTAGTACATAACCGTCTCAGTCGGTGAAAGTACGCTCGAAATTGCGACGCGTAGGGGGGCATCGACAACTTGAAATTCACTCGGGGATTCGTCAGGTTCAGCGAAAACGATTTTGCTTGTCGAACGATCCTGTTCACATCCTGTAATAAATAAAGAACAAGCAAGTAGAACGAATATCCTTATCCAATCAATCATGATTTCCTCCACACTTACGGATTGCACCATACTAAAATTTATCTTCATTATAACACAAAATAAATAATTATTAGATAGTTCAGTAGTTATCAATCTTTCATGTAGGAAAGTATCTGACAACTTCGCAGGGTTTATCTGACGTTAAATCAGATATTTGCTGATGTTGTTGGATTCGCATATGCGATAATCTGAAGAAGGGGAGAATTCTAAATTTACTACGGGTTGAAAGCGTTTTCTTTTTGAGTTTGCCGATTAATCCAAAGAGGGGGAGAGACATGATGAAAGTGAAAAAACGGATTTTATTACTGCTTATTGCATGTATCATGCTGGTGTTGAGTGCATGTGCCGGCACTGGTGCAGGGGGTAAGGGAGGTAAGGGAGAGTTAACGATCTACTCACCACATACTCCGGGGTTCTCCGAAGAGTTAGCTAAGAAATTTGAGGAGCTGCATGGAACAAAGGTGAATGTCCATTATGCAGGAACGAACGTCTTAGTAAACCAAATGATCGCGGAAAAGAATAATCCAAAAGCCGATGTTTGGAATGGTGGAGGGGGGATCCTTGCATTCGAATCCGCAATCGATAAGGATATCCTTGCCCAATTCATACCTCAAAGCGCCGAAGATTGGGCAGTCGTTGAGGACGGTATTAAGATGAAGCATGAGGACGGCTATTACGTTGGCGTACAGGTTCAAGTCCTTGGTTTTGCGTACAATACTGATTTAGTTACAGAAGAAGAAGCACCGAAAACATGGGAAGATCTATTAGATCCGAAGTGGAAAGGGCAGATTCAATTCCCTAACCCGGCCGCATCAGGCACGTCCACATTAATGGTAATGAGCTATATGATGAAGCATGGCGAGGAAGCTGGTTGGGAGTACTTCCAAAAGTTAGCCGACCAAGCAAACTCCATACCAGACTCCGGATCCGCACCAACAAGCGCAGTTGCGATGGGAGAGGCGCTAATCGGAATAGGGTTCGACTTCATGGCGTATGACCAAAAAGAAAGAGGGGAAACAGTAGATTTCATACTTCCAGACGTGACACCGATCTTAGTAAACCCAGCAGCCCTTGTAAAAGGTGGACCAAACCCTGAGGGAGGAAAAGAATTCTTGGAATTCATGCTTAGTAAAGAAGCCCAAGAAATCATCGCAGACTGGAATCTAATTCCTGTCCATCCTGAGGTGAAATCAAAAACTCCATTGAACTTGGCGGATATTAAATCCCATGCGGCTATACTCGACATGGATTGGGTGAATGAGAACTATGACCGAATTCGAAATGAGTGGAAGGATAAGATAAAGTAATAACTGAAGTTTTGAAGCAAAAGAAGCATGAATCCTCAAGACGGGATTCATGCTTCTTTTTTATGCCGTTTCAGAAATGCTGAAGTTTTGGAGGGGCTTTAGGGGTACCTGTGCACCGAACTATTCAATAAATTCACTACAATTGTATATATATTCAACATAAAACGCATAGGAATACAGAAGTACTGTGTATTTATACGAATTGTTTGAATTGTCGTGAATGTTTACTGCACAGGTACCTTCACCTTTCCTGGTATAGTAGATTCTAACATGTTTAGATTTGTTAGTTTTGTTGATAATTTGTTGACTTTTGGGTATAATAGATAAAAACTTATGAAGAGGTGATTCAATTGAAACAGGGGCATATAGATGAGCAATTGTGGGAAATGGCTGAAGAACTTGTCAAGGGGCAGAAGACTGAACAGGCGGTAACTGTAATTTCATCGATTGCCTCACATGCAGTCGGAAGATATAGTGGGACACCTGTGGAAATCATCTTAAAACCAATGGGGAACAAGAAATTAGATGTATGGAAAATTCATTCACTGAAAAAGCTTGCCAGAGAAGTATCACATTTAGAAGAGACAAAGGAATACGGTGAAGCAAGAGAGAAGGCATTTCATTATTTAGATGAAATTGTGCACCTCCTTGCATCAAGTGAAGAAGAAGAGCGCGAACTGCGAAGGAAATACTTCCAACACCTTATTCACCTGCGTAAAAAACGAAGGTACAGAAAGCTACATGCTCCAAAAACCATTCAACTATCTACTACGATTGAAACCTATACAACGAGCGAAGCAGCGGAAATATTACATGTATCCGATCAGACAATTAGAAGAATGTGCGATGCCGGAAAATTTCCGGGCGCAACGCGTACAGAAGGCGGGCATTGGAGGATACCGCAGGAATATTTTAAAGTAAGCTTAGATCAATCCAGGGAAATGAAAACGGACTTGGCGAATGTCCGGAAAAAATCACAAGAAGGAGGAGAGGTGGATGAGTTTGACTTATAAGCCAATCTCATCATTGCCTCCTCCTAAAGTGTTTATCGATACGACAGTATTGTGTGGAGCGATAAGAAAACCTGGTGGTATCAATGAGAAAATATTAGGACTGGCAAGAGCCAATATACTTTTTACCCCAGTCTTTTCGAAGGTATGCTTGTTGGAATTTCAGCGAAATGCTTTAAACGGATTAGGAAATATACTGTATACACCAGACGAAGTGGAGAGCTACATAACTGGGATGATACGACCCATATTAGACGAAAATCCACCTGTCAATTCGGTAGTTGGTCGTTATAGTATTGAAACCATACTCCGCGAAAATCGGCCGTTGAAAGAAGTGCTCCAACTATTGTCCGGATATACTCTACAAGAAGTGGATGACATAGCGGCTGCCCAAGAATTATCAGAACCACTACATAGATTTGACCAAGATGACTTCCATGTCTGGGTAACGGCCATCCAGATGGAATGTGACTACATAGTGACTGCCAACACCAAGCGATTTCCAAACCGCATAGGTTATATCAAACGGATGCATCCACGGGATTTTTATGCGATGTTAACAGGGGAATGAGATGGATAATTATTTTATACATATTCAGATTCCCTTGAAGGGAACCTACTATTATTGACCACCTAATGTATGCAGTATTAGGCGGTCTTTTTAATTATTCGTTTAGATAAAACAACCTAAATCAAAAGTTGCACTAATAATCTAAAGTATCGTTTGTTAGTTATATTAAAAATGATATCCTTTATATAATGTGCTTGAAACACTATCAAAAACTATAATTGGTTACCTTTGATTATTAATAATCAAGGTACTAGAAGAAGGAGACTACGATGCAATCTGTGCAGGCATTTTTAGAAACAATTATATGCAAAGCAGGCGAGTCAGTTCGTAAAATCAATGAAGATGAATGGGAGATTCAAAGGTGGACGGCGAGAACTTATAGAACAATTGGAATAGTGATAGTTCCTGATGAATTCGATGTTTCACCAAGTAATGAGATTCTAAAGTTAGGATTGAAACCTAATTCAAAAAAGAAGGCATTGCCACTTTCTGATAATGATATTCAGGAGGCACTTATAAAAGGTTGGATTGTGAAAGAGATTCGATTTTCCAAAGACGGCAGGACTCCTATTTCGAACATTTATCGGATGGGCCCAGGGCTATTTGCATATGAAGAGTTACAAAAGGAAGAACAAATAAAAGTTTTTAAAGGTCTTAATGAGAAATTGCTTTTTGCACTTGAAACGAGCAAAGACCGGTTGCCAGAAAAATTCATCCGCAATGTTGATTTGTTTGTCAATGAAGAAAAAGATGCCGAGAACTGGGGGAGGGAGCGTGTTCTCAAGTTTACTCATTTTCTCATTGCGTTTCTTCAATTGAAAAGGCGACAATCCCGTATTGAATATAAAGAAATAGGAGCAACTTACTATGAAGAAATCGGTGGCTCCAAGGTATTTGATGGGAATCGGGAAGTATTTATAAGCCGCATGGAAAAGTGGATCGAAGCTCCGATTGCTGAATTAGGGATTGTGAGCACAGGTTTTATAGTTCCAATTTTTTTCACAGGGAATATGCGAGGAAATTTGTCATCGTATTCAATCGGTACGGTCCACGCCACTACTGAAATTTCAGTGTCAGAGGAAACTTTCAGAACGGACGCGAAAAACCTATGGCTTGTTGAGAACCGCGGAGTTCTAACAAAGATGGCGGCAGAAAAAGACTTTTTAATCGAAACTTCTTCACTTGTAATTGGTGTGGATGGGCAAATCAGAGGTGCACATCGAAAGTTGATCCAGCAACTATGCGAAAGTTCATCCATCCAACAAGTTGTCATCTGGGTCGACTATGACAATGCAGGAACCATTATCGCAAGAGAACTAAGTAATCTCGTTGAAGGGCTCTCATCCTTATTCATCGGAAATGAAGGGAACGTCTTTACGGATGCTGAAGCCTATTCACAATGGGTGGAAACCGTTCAACATGCTGAGCAAGAGATGACGTTAGGAGGACCGATACAGTGGAAGGAATGGATCGGAAACTGATTTCTATTTTTAAGACTGATCACGTAAAGCCGGAGGTAGCAAGAACGATGCGAGACCTCATTACTTTGGCGGGTGTAATGAAGGATTTATCTTCACAAGCGGTGTTTGATTCACCACTGGAAATGCTGCGATTTTTGCGCATCATTGAATTGATAAACGAAGCAGGGTTCGGTCAAACTGAACCGATTGATAGCGAGGAAACACTGTATTACCGCTATTTGGATCGATTTACAGATGATGATCCACCAAGTAAAGGGCGAGTACGTCAGATAATCAATATCCTTGCCAGCAACAACTGGATAAGCAAGCAATCGTATCAGATTAAGATGATGAGTGTCGGAAAACGGATGATGGATGCACTGACACGCCTGGCGAATGACTCTCTTGCGTATTACTTGGAAGATGATATTGGCCGTTCGCTATTTCAAGCAAGGCGAGATGCGGAAATCAGCGAAGCTTATGACGATAAAGGGATTTCAGGAGGAAATGTTCTCGCAAGTATGATCCATAATGTGAAAGAAGCGAATGACTTATTAAGAGAGCGGGAGTTGGAACTTCTTGCTGACCGTAACGCATTGCCTCAACTGCAAGTTATACATATGCTGATGGAAGATTTGGAGCGGAAATTACAAGAGAGGCTCAACGAATTTCAAACAATCGAAGACAGTCTGGTGCTCAGCACATTGATGCAAAAAGGAACGGCGGAATTAGCGAAAGGGACAAGCCTGTCAGTCGGCATGATCAACAAATATCTTCAGTTTATGAATGTGCAACAAACACCTCTAAAAACATCAATTTCTCCGGAAAAAGTTCGGACGTTCATATCGAAAATGTTCAATCCCCCACTTGAATCTGAAATCCCCAACGCGCACCAACTGCTCAGTTTTATGGAGCAGGATCAATACGTGGGAGAGGCGTTGGATGGTATTTGGATGCCTGTAAAATATGCAAGTCAGCTGTCGTACATGGATATCGAAAAAGGGATCGAGTTTCTTGAGAATTATGAACCTGTTGTGACGGAGATGGAAGAAGTCGAAGCTGTTGAGTTCCATGGTGAAACGATTGAAGTGCAATCGATAGTGGATTTAGTGGATGAGGAAAGCTGGCTATTGACGAAGGCTAGCATTGATACGGAAAAAATTGAGCGTTATTTGGATGAAAGAGAAGAAGCTGAAATAGAAGAAACGATGATTGAAACAAGTTCAGCATCTTGGGGAGATGCGATCCGTCAGCTCCTTGGCATATCGGCGTTAGAAGCGAATAAAATCATTCAAACAATGCCGAAAGATGAAGTGAAAGAATATGAAAAGGAATGGGAGTGGATTAAGGATGACGAACGAAAAACAAGCATTCGAAAACGAAAATCCGAGTGACTTGTCGCTAAACAGCCTTCAATCATTACGTAGCATTTTGACGAACCGTGAGGAGCAGGCCTTCATGTCCATTCTATTCTCCTCCAGCGCGACAATTCGGATGAACAATTTTGGGCTTTCTCGCAAAGAAGTGGAACGCATTGCAGGTGTTCAAGGGGATGATGCCTACATCCATTCTTTCATCTCCCGTGTCAATCAAGCGGTTGGCAGGTATTACCGTCTGATTTATGATGAAGACCGTGACCAAGTCGTTGTCTTGTTGCGTGTGCCGGCGCATTCTGCACGCCATACGATGTCAGAAGAAGCGCTTGCGATTTTATTGTTTATCTTTTATCAGCAAGAAGTTCTTAAACACGACTATACACTTCTCTCACAGCTATTGGAGGCATTCGGTCATGAAATAAAAAAAGGGAGTCGGCGGATCCAGTTAGCAATCGATACACTAAGAAAAATTGGAGCTGTTGAAAACCATAACCTGTCAACTCATGAAGATGCTTACAAATTGACGGCAATCGGAGTTCATATGTTTTCAGATTCTTTCTTGCGGCGGATGGCTGAGTTCAGCCAATCCAGCCAACTCTCTAAAGAAGACGTCATGAAGTTTTTCAACCGGTACAATTTGCATGAAAGGGAGGGACTTTTATGATTCCTTGGCGTTTGCGGTTTTCAGGTATCCGAGATTATGGTGCGGAAGAAATGATGTTAGGCGGGACCGGTGAGCATATCCTAATCACGGGGCCAAATGGGGCTGGGAAATCGACTATATCGTTTTGCATGGGCGCAGTATTGCGCTCTGGAAAAGTAGTGATTGATGGATTGAAGTCGCAAAACCTCCGTGAGGAAGACACTTGGCGGGCGGCAATCCACTTGTTATTTAAAAATGTAGGATCAGCGAAAATTGATGCCCCGCTCTTCATTGAATTTCGTTTACTTGTCGAGCAACAGCCGCAACAGCCTGTTAAATTGCGCTATGAAATCCATGACGGCGATGAATTGGAGGATTTGGAACTTCGACAAACATACCGTTCAGGGGATGTAAATAAAAATAACTTCACAGCTTACCGGAGGGAACTTGAATATAAATATAAAATTCATCCCGATTTGTATTATTTAATTTGGTATCAGCAAGAAGTCAATCAATTTTCCGTCATGACACCGGAAGAACGGTTCCGAATCTTTAGTGAAATGCATGGTATTGATACAATCCAAAAAGATTGGGAAACAAGTTTGGAGGTCGCAAAAGAAGCACGAGAAGCATTCAATCAAGCAACGAATCAGCAGAAACAGCAGGAGTTCAATTTGTCCATAGTTCGCGGGCAAAAGGAGCGGTTTGAAAATAATCGCAAACGACTTGAAGAGAACGGATATCTATATGCCTTAACAACACAGGGACTGCAGAAGTTAGCTGAACAAGATGGCAGAGACGCAGAATTATATATCGACGAACGGCAAGCTGAGCTGGATGAACTATCTGACAAAGAGCAGCAGATAGTAGGAGAAATCGAGCAGGAAAAAGAAAGTATATCACAGATAATCGGCAAGCAAGAAGATATGAAAGGGCAACTGGTAATTGCCGGTGCCGACCTCAAGTCCAATGAGCAACAGCATCAGACAGTTGGGCAGGTAGTGGACAAGCTGAATAATGAATTAAGTGATTTGCAAGAAGCCTATAATGCCTTGCCGTATCCGGAAGCTGAGACAAAAGAGCGTTTGAAGAAGACGGAGGAACATGTACAAGTTTTAGAGGCGAACGATGAAGAAGTAAACGAAAATTTGGTTAGCACGGATAATCTGTTTAAGTCAACTATCGAAAAGCAGTCCGAATTGAAGGCGGCAATCGCCCAATGGGAGGAAATCCGGATAAAGTCTCAAGTGCTAATTGATCGCTACAAATCCAGCCATCAGTTAGAAGAAAAATTGCAAGCCTTGGAGGAAACTTTGACACAAAATAAGGATTTGCGTGATTCAAAATTGGTACAGCAAAAAGCGTTTAAAGAAGAATTGTCGATGCTGAACAACAACCAGATCGAATCGACGAGGCAACAGCAAGCTATCCGGCATTTAAAACAACAAAACATCCGTGCCTATCCATTTCGTCACTTCATCAAGATGAAAGAGCAAGTCCCGATTGACAAAGAGAAATTTCTCGACACCATCAAATACACGATTTTTTACGAGGCCGCAAGCTGTGAACCGGTCAATGACCTCTACCATGTTTCGCTGAAAAAGATATTGCCTGACCGTTCCCTGACCGAGCTGACAGCGTTAGGGCTTGAAATGCGTGAAGGTCTATCGGTAATGGAACAGAACCATGCTGCTCGAGTGCTTTGGTGGGTCGAACAGTTTCTAATAAACGATCAGCCGAAGCTGCAAAATGGCTTCCTTGTGGACAAACAAGGAGTTCGAGGTCCGCAAGAAGAGAATACATTTATTCTTAGCACGAAGGCATTACAAGAAAGGCAGAATTTCCTGCAACGGCAGTTGGCAGCGTTAGGTGTGGAACTAAAAGAGTTGACAAGCGTGCTGTCTAGCGACAATATGAAGTTCCAAGTATGGAATGCCGATGTCCAAAAAGTGAAGGAGGCAGAAGCATTCCTATCCACTATAGTTGAACAGGAATATCGGATTGCTCAACTAAAAGAGCTGGATATCGAGAAGCACCGGTTAGAAGAGGAGAAAAAGCGATTAGAGGAAGAAAATAAAGAAATCTTTCAACAAAAACATATAAAAGAACAAACGGTTAATTATCTGAGACAACAGTTGGAGATTTATAAACAGTTCGGCCAACAGTCCAAGAAGATAGAGAGTCTCCAACGACTAAAGCATGAGATGCTCCAATTGAAGACAATGATTTCAACCATCCGCCGAACCATCGATAAACTCCAAGACGAGTTGGACAGTTTGCAGCAACTTCTACGGACGCAAAAAAGAAATCTGATTGACTTGGAAGAACGTTTGACTGCTGTTCAACGGGAGAGAATGCAAGTTACAAACCAAAAAGTAGCGAAAGAAGAAGAACGAATTGCGTTCTTCCAAGACCAAGCTAACTATAAAGAAGAATTAGCGGAATTGCGTCTGGTCATTCCTGAGATTGTCGAGCAAGCTTGTGCCGAAGAACTGATGAAGGAATCGAAGTTCAACTTGCAAAACAAGCAAAGTCACTCGAAAATTGGCTTTCAACATGCTCTGAATGAACCGGGCATTGACCCGAACGCGGTAGAGAACTTTCGGACATTGGAGCAGGAAGTTATTCGAAAAAAAGAGGAACTGCAATCGGCCAAAAATTTATTGGAAGAAAACGAAGAGCGGGCCATCCAAAATGAACAACGCTTGGAAACGGCCATTCACATGCAAGTTTCAAAGATTGATTTGCTATTCCAGCAGTATATGGGAGAATTTAAATTTGAAGGGCAAATTAAATACGAAAAATCCCTTGATAAGGAACGTCCCGTTTTTAAGTTATTCATTCACGTTCGTAAGGAAGGACATCGCGGAAAGTTTGAGGACGTCAACAAGAAGGCAAGGGGCAACAGGGTAGGGAAAGGCGTTTCAGGCGGTGAAGAGTCTATGAGTTCTTTGCTTTTTGCTTTATCCTTACTTCAGAACTTGGAAAACCGAGCAGGCTTCATTGTGCTGGATGAATTTGATAGTGCATTGGATGACAAAAGGAAAGTCACTGTCTTTGAACTGTATGCAAGTAAACTCCAGCGGAAACTAATTATTCTATCTCCAAAAGCACATGAAAATGAATATTATGATCAGTTTTCTAAAGCGTTTATCGTTTCTCATGACCCAAAAGAGATGAGAAGTAAAATAAGAGGAATTCAAATAGGTTAAGTGAAAAGTGATAGGTTTCTCATAAAATAAAGTTCCAGAACCCATCACTACAAATTGGTTGAATTATCATGAATGTTTTTCACACAGGTACCGTCACAATTAAGAAGCATGAAACCTTGGGTGACGGGGATTCATGCTTCTTTTTTAAGCCTTTACAGAAATGCTGAAGTTTTGGAGGGGCTCGGAACTAATGGTGAAAGAAGAAACTTTTTTCTTCCATTGCTTGACTACGTCAACATGGTCATCGTAATGGTAAAGAAAGAAATTCATCTCTTTTTTCCCGCTTTTAACGTTGATGACGAACGGAGTAACGGCAGTCTCCGGCTGTAGAAACGATTTTTCAGTACCCGGGAATATGTGATTTCTCTTTACATAATGCGCTTCATTGAAATAGTAGCTGAAACGATTTTTTTCTTCCTCTTTCAAGCGTTTCCCGTTAAACGTTACAGTTATCTCGTTTGGGTCAAGCTTAGGATGAACCGCAAATCTATTCAAAAACCAATCCACAAGTTTACTTGTGGGACTTGTGATAAATATTATAATTGTACCGATCACAATAGTAATAATCGTCCATATCATTTCCTATCAACTCCATTATCTGTACTGCTTGTTATTTTGATTAAGCTTATCGTAACAAATTGAGTTGATGATGTGTTTGACAAATTACTTACTTTTATTATTGGTTCAATTTGATACAGATTAGGATTCAGTATTTTTTGGGTACCTGTGCAGCGAACTAAGGAAGGAAACCTCCAATGTTTTATGACCTCATCTGCAGTTACTCGATTTTTTTATACTATAAGTAGTAGAATGCCTATCGACTTTGATGTCCATAGGCATTCTATTTGTTTTATCACTATAGAAATTTATCTGTGCTGTAGCTCTCTCATTTATTCAAAATTCCTCTTGCTGCTATTAATAATTACTATTCTTTTATGTGGAGTATCTACATGTGTTTCATTCTACAAGAAAAACAAAAGTTGACATATTATACACCTGAATGAGAAGGTGATTTATGACAACTATTAAATTCTAACTCTCCTAATTATATGAAAACTATAGTATATTGTATTGACCTTCAGCAATACGTATGCTAAATTGAGCTTACTGATTCAAATTATTGAAATGTTCCCCAAATAATATAGGTAAATTCAAATTAACGAGTTGACATATATTAATTGGTGTATGCAAAAAGGATGGTGATTAATGAAAGGGCTTACATTGGACGGTGGAATGGGAGATTTGTGAGATTTGGTTTCAACGTAATGTTTCAAGTAGCTACATCAAGTTTGTAAAAATGAGGGGGATTTTTATGAAAAGGAATACTGTTTTGTCGTTGCTTTTAAGTGTTTTAGTACTTCTTGCCGCGTGCAGTAAGGAAGCGGAAAGCAGCAGTTCACCTAAAGAAATCATCATTGGAAATATCGGAGCGATGAGTGGAACGAGTGCTGTAAATGGAAAAGCACAGACACAAGGGATAGAAATTGCAGTAAAAGAGATAAATGCAAATGGAGGAATCTTGGGTGCACAGGTGAAAATCGTCACACGTGACGATGAGGCTGATCCTACGAAGTCCAAGACATTCATGGAAGAAATCGTCGACAAGGAAAAAGCGAAATTTGTAATTGGACCTACAAATTCAACTCCTGCGGCTGCTTCGATGGCATATCTTCAGGAGAATAAAGTTATTTCTATGATTCCGGTAGCAACAGGTACGGACCTTATCAGTAAAAACAATCCATACGCATTTAGAATTATGCCGTCCAATGAAATACAGGCAAAAGCACTTGTCAAAATAGCGGTAGAAGAAAAGTATAAGAGAATCGCTTTGGTCGCTGATACCTCAGCTCTTGGCGTAGATGGAATCGCAGTTATGGAAAAGACTTTGAAAGAATATGGCGTTGAGCCTGCAGCAAAAGTTACTTATAAGTCTGATGATCCGGACATGACACCAATCGCACAAAAAATCAAAGAAGCTAATGCTGATGTTGCACTGTTTTGGACCTTAGGCGCCGATGGGGCGAAGATTGTAAGATCCCTGGAACGAATCGACTATATTGATAAGTTGCAAATTATCGGCTATACAGGATTGGCGATGCCGAACTTTAGGGAACTGGCTGGCCCTGGAGCTAATAACGTGTCAGTTGTTTCTATGAACAATTGGGCAGTAGAGCCAAATCAAACAGAGTTAGAGCCGAAATATTGGGAGATGTATCAAAAGATTATCGATCAGTACGGTGAATATGGAAAACGCGATACAAACCCTACTACGGTAACATCAGGTTATGAAGCAGTGTATTTATTGAAGTGGGCAATTGAAAAAGCAGGCACCACTGATACTGATGAAGTGAAAAAGGTATTGGAAAATCATGCGTCAGAATTCGAATCGGTTTTTGTAAATGAATATGCCTTTTCGGAAGATTCACACGAAGGATTCCCTTTAGAGGAATTGATCATGGTAAAGATCTCTGAAATGTATAATGGCGATCTTTATATAAAGAACTAATGTAAAAATACAGCTGTCGATCTCCTTACATATGGGGAGATCGACAGCTCTAATAAACAAGCTGACACTAATTGAAATGTCTAAACTGTAATTATTTTGGGGGTAATGGTATGGGGAAATTAAAAGGTAAATACGCAATTATTACCGGAGGTGGCAGAGGAATCGGTGAATCGATTGTACATCGTTTCTTAGATGACGGTATTGCTGGTATCGCAGTGCTTGAATATGATCAGAACTTGACGGAAGAAATGGTTTCAAGACTTGGTGAAAGAGGATCTAAGGTTGTATCCATTCAGTGTGATGTTTCCAATGATAAGGATGTAGAAAATGCTGTTGCACATGCAATGGAACAGTTTGGTACGGTTGACATCCTTGTCAACAATGCTGGTATTACGCGAGACAGCATGTTCCACAAGATGACAGATGACGCTTGGGATGCAGTGATAAATGTAAATCTGAAAGGTGCCTATTACCTATGTAAACATGTCGTGCCCATTATGCGGAAAAATGAATCTGGAAAGATTGTAAACATCTCGTCCATCTCGGCATTTGGTAACGTCGGTCAGGCCAATTATGCAGCATCAAAAGCGGGGTTGATTGGCTTTTCCAAAACGCTTGCCAAAGAGGGGGGACCAAAGAATATTAACGTTAACTGTGTTGCTCCCGGGTATATTGAAACAGACATGTATAGAGCTGTCCCAGAGCATATTATTGAAGAACATATAAAGGGCACCCCATTAAGAAGACTTGGAAAACCTCATGAAATTGCAAGTGTGGTATCTTTCCTTTCTAGTGATGACGCAAGTTTCTTGTCGGGGCAGTGCATAAGTGTAAGCGGAGCTGCTACAACCTGAAACGACTAGGAAGATAAGAGAGGAGAGTCAAAATGCAAGAACTAATATTTGCCCTCGCGAACGGAAGTATGTATGCGTTAATGGCGCTTGCCATAGGGATCATTTATTCTACAACTCGTATCATTAACTTTGCACATGGCTCGGTCATTATGATCGGAGCTATGACAAGTTACTGGTTCATCAGTACAGTTCAAATGAATTATATACTTGCGATACTGTCAGCCATTGTTATCAATATTTTGCTAAGTATATTGATTTATAAGACTGCGGTAGAGAAGTTAGGAGATTTAACGAATAACTCAAGTTGGATTGTAACACTCTTCGGTGCGAGTATCATCATCGATAATATCGCTCGAATGATATTCGGTACGGAACCAAAGGCTTTCCCATTCCTCTTTAATGGTATGGATATCCGTATGTTTGGTGCGAATATCATGGTGCACGAAATTCTGATGATTGTCATTGCAATTTCGATTGGAATCGCTTATCAATTTGTCATTCAAAAAACAAGTTTTGGTAGAGCGGTTAGGGCTGTATCATACAAACCGGATACAGCAAGGATCATGGGTATTCGAAGTAATGTAGTTGTGTTGACTTGTTTCGCGATATCTGGTGGAGTTGCAGCAATAGCCGGCGCACTGATCGCACCGTTGACCTTTGCTAGCTATACAATGACATATGCAGTTGGTATCAAAGCTTTCGCAGCGGCGTTAATCGGAGGTTTAGGGAATACCAAAGGGGCATTTATCGGTGGTATTGCCCTCGGACTATTAGAGGGATTTGTTGGCCTGATGATCCCTGGCGGATTAAAAGATGCTGTTATCTTTTTAATTATGATTTTTGTCATTATCGTTTTACCGGGAGGGATATTAGGTGCCAAGATTTTCAATAAAGGCAACATCGCTGCAGAAAAAATATAGTACTTATTTTATTATCCTTTGGGTTGCCCTTTTGTTGATCAGTTTAGCGATCCCTCTTGTAGCAGGTAGTTATTACTTGCGCTTAGTCAGTTTAATATTCATCTATATTATCCTGGCAATTGCCTATAACATATCAGCGGGCTTCACTGGGATAACCTCCTTTGCTTTTGCCGCCCATTTTGGAGTTGGGGCGTATGTGTCAGCTGTGGCCATTACCGCTTACAACATGCCATTCTTCGTAGGTTTTGTATTAGGAGCAATCGCTTCTGCTGTGGTGGGTTTACTTGTTTCCCTTCCGGCGTCTAAAGTAAAACACCATTACCTGGCCCTTATTAGTATAGGTTTACTTGAAATGGCGCATCGCGTGTTTAATGAATGGACCTGGTTTACTGGTGGGTCGCAGGGGATGTTCGTTTCTTCTTGGAATGTTTTTGGTTTTAGCTTAGGTACCCTTCAAAAATACTATTTCATATTACTGATCGTAGTGGTTTGTATTATCATACAAAGAAACATTGTGAAAAGTAGATGGGGTAGAGATTTAACTGCAATGACAGACAACGAGATCGCGGCAGCAGGGGTAGGCATCAACTATAGTAAATATAGAATTAGAGGCTACTTTTTCAGCTCGTTACTTGCTGGATTAGCCGGTGCTGTTTATGCAAGTTATAGTGGCTATCTAAGCCCTGATACTTTCAGTTTTCAATTTACAGTTTTCATTCTTTTGATGGTAGTTTTGGGTGGACAAGGGACTCTGAGTGGTCCGATTATCGGTGCAATCATTGCTACACTTGTACCGGAGTTATTCAATGCTGCGCCTGACTTGAAACAGATCGTCTATGGTGCACTACTTGTCATAATCCCGCAAGTACTTCCAGCCGGTATTGGAGGAACCATTAAAAAGAACTTCAGAGAAATAGATGATAATCAATACATTACCGAAAAAAGGGACATAAAAGAGCTGGATATTAAGAGGAATGTTGGTAATGTTAGTACGAACTCTGACAATGACGACATATTAATTATTAAGGATCTTACTAAGAAATTCGGGGGACATACTGCTGTAGAAAATTTCAGCATGACGGTTAAAAGAGGGACGGTTCACTCCCTTATTGGTCCGAATGGTGCCGGCAAAACCACGACATTAAATATGATTACCGGTATTGAAAAGCCCTCAGCAGGAATGGTGATTTTTAAAGACACGGACGTTACGGGTAAAGGCATAGTTGAACTAGTAAGGCAGGGCATCTCGAGGACATTCCAACATGTACGACTCTTTAACAATCTCTCGGTTGTTGAAAATGTTGCAATGGGCGGACGACTATTTTATAGCTATTCACTGACAGATACGATGTTCCGTACTCGGAAAATGAAGAATGAAGAAAGAAAATCATTTTATGAAGCGATGGATTACCTAAATTTAATAGACTTAGGTCACCAAGCAAACAATGAACCGGAGAGTCTTTCAGCCGGTCAACAGAAATTATTAGAACTGGCGCGAGCTCTTAGCATGAAACCAGAGCTTCTCGTTTTAGATGAACCATGTGCTGGCCTATCAGATACAGAGACTATGGAGTTTTCGAAGTTGCTGAATAAAGTTCGAGAAGCTGGAGTAACCGTATTGATGATTGAACATCACATGGATTTAGTAATGGAGATCTCAGATTATATTACCGTAATTGATTATGGTAAAAAAATTGCTGAGGGAGATCCGGCAAGCGTGAATTCCAATCCAGTCGTAAGGAACGCTTATCTGGGTGAAGGGGCGGAAGACTATGTTACAAGTTAAGAATTTAACTGTGGGCTACGGAAAAACTGAAGTCGTTCATAATATCTCATTTCACGTAGAAAGAGGTGAGATTGTTACAGTTTTAGGAGCGAATGGTGCTGGCAAAAGCACTATTCTCAATACGGTTGTCGCGCTTCATAAGGCGAAAAGTGGAAGCATCTCATTTGATGGAAAAGATATTACCAATGATCGTCCTGACCAACTGGTACGCAAAGGAATTCGTATCGTACCAGAAGGCAGACAGATATTTCCTCAACATTCTGTTATGGAAAACATTCTGTTAGGAGCCCATATTGTAAAGGATCAGAAGAAAATAAATGCGCAGATGCAATCGATTTTCGCACGTTTCCCGCGGCTTGAGGAAAGAAAAGACCAATTAGGAGGGACCCTTTCTGGGGGAGAGCAGCAGATGCTTGCCATTGCAAGAGCTCTCATGACGGAACCATCATTTTTAATACTTGATGAACCTTCACTAGGGCTTGCTCCAATTATTGTTACTGAGGTTTTTGATCTCTTAAAACAGATTAATGATTCGGGTGTTACCGTTCTATTAGTAGAACAGATGGCAAATAGTGCATTGAAAATTTCTGATCGGGCCTACGTCATCGAAACTGGAAATATTGTGTTAGAGGGTACAGGGGAAGAGATTCGTACAAATCCAGACGTCGCAAAAGCATACCTTGGAAATGTACAAAAAATGTAACTGTTGTTCCTTCTATATAAATGAGAGGATAGAAGAAACGAACTGAATAAGGTGATGAAAAATGGACAACAACATGTTAAATATATTGTGGCTTGCGCAAAGTGAATACCCATCGGGAAGTTCTCTTGAACCACATTCACATAATGATTACTACCAAATTTATTATGTAATTAGTGGAGAAGGGGACTTCATAGCGGGTGAGGAAACTGTCAAGTTGAATAAGGGAATGTTCCTGTTTGCTAGACCTAATGATCGGCATGGAATTGCTGATACGCGAGATGTAGATGGAAAACCTTTACGCATGTTGGAAGTCAAATATGCTGTTTTTAGTAATGAGCTGAAAGAAAATCTGAATCATATTCCAAATGTCTGTGTAGGTTCCGACGATATAGAGGAAATGTTGAACCTTGTTTTTCAGGAAGGACTCGAAATGTCTCCGTGGTATCGTGAGATTGGTACACATACACTACTGACCGCACTCTATTTTATCCTCCGAAGTCAAAAGATGAATTTGTCTACTAGTGAAGAAAAGTTAAGAGTATCGGATCAAATTAAAGACTATATAAAAGAAAACTATGTCAATCAGGTTCCTTTGGACAAAGTTGCACAACATGTTGGCCATAGCAAAAATTATATATGTAAAACCTTTAAGGAAAACACTGGTATGACCATCAACCTATATTTAAATAAAGTTCGGATTGACCAAGCTGCTCAGTTGCTGATCAATACGAATTTAGAGGTAGCAGAGATTAGTAGCAATGTGGGATATAACAACGTCTACCATTTTATCAAGACATTCAAGAAGATTGTCGGTACCTCACCCGGAAACTTCCGGAAAAATGAACTTTACGGTTTATCGCTGGCGAGTTCTGAAGTGAGTTGTATCGCAACGATTCCACTACCTGATAGCGGGGAGAAATATAATAATGAGTAAACTAAAATCGATAGGTATGAAGGATGCTGTAATAGTAGGGGTTTCCCGAACACCGATCGGCAAAATGCGAGGCACTCTATCAAGCTTTTCAGCTGTAAAGCTTGGAGCGATGGTAATGAGGAATGTAATAGAGGATAAGGTGAATCCAGAAGATATTGACGAGATCATCATGGGAAATCTATTCGATAGTCAATCTTTTAACTTTGCGCGAGTTGCCGCTCTTGAAGCGGGTTTTCCGATTGAAGTTCCTGCTATTACAATCGATCGCCAATGTGCCAGTTCACTTAATGCGGTTGCATGGGCAGCAATGTTAGTATCTTCTGGTCAATGCGAGGTTGTACTAGCAGGTGGTGTTGAGAGCCATTCCAACAAGCCATTTTATGTAAAAAGTCCAGAAAAGTCGTATCCTGATAAACTTGAGTTCCTGTCGGGTCAAACAACCAATGAAGAATATGGGAACCCTTCTATGATTGCCACTGCAGAAAACCTTGCCAAGATGTACAACATTACTAGGCAAGAATGTGATGAATTTGCGCTTATGAGTCATAGAAAAGCGGAGGCTGCATGGCAACGTGGTTTTTACGATGATGAAACATTTCCGATTCATATACCACAGAGAAAAGGAGAACCATTGGAATTTAGAAAAGATGAAGGCATAAGGGCGGATACGAATCTTGACGCGCTCTCCAGGTTAAAACCCGTCATGGATGAGGATGGAGTCGTAACAGCTGGAAACGCTTCACCACTAAATGACGGTGCTTCCGCAATTCTTATTATGAGTAGAGAGAAAGCAGAAGAATATGGACTAAAACCGTTAGCGAAAATTGGAGCATTCGCCTCCTCGGGTGTTGACCCTTCCATCATGGGGATAGGACCCGTTTACTCCACACGGAAATTGTTGAAAAACACTGGGTTGTCAATTGATGACTTTGATGTCATTGAAATAAATGAAGCATTCGCAGCACAATCACTCGCGTGTATACGGGAACTTGGCATAGATATGAAAAAAGTGAATCCAAATGGGGGAGCTATCGCTATTGGTCATCCAAATGCCGCTTCCGGTGGCATTCTTGTAGCAAGAACAGCGAGAGAAATGGTTGAAAAGGATTTAACAAGAGGGTTAATTACATTTTGTGTTGGTGGAGGACAAGGATTCTCTCTAATCTTAGAACGAGGATAAAACTTGGTCATCATTGTATTAACTTCAAATAATTTGGGTTGGGGTGAAATTTATGTCTATTTTATCTGGAATTAGAGTTTTGGATTTATCACATTATATTGCAGGACCATATTGTAGTCAGGTACTTGCAGATCATGGGGCTGACGTTATCAAGATTGAGCGACTTGAAGGGGAAGTCGGAAGAACTTCTGCTCCAATAGATGAAGATATTAGTTTGTATTTCGCTTCAGAGAACCGTAACAAAAGAGGAATCTCAATTGACTTGAAAAGTTCAGAAGGCAAGGAAATTTTCCTTCGCCTTGTCAAAACTGCTGATGTATTAGTAACGAATTATGGAGCGAATGTACCTGAGAAATTAGGGTTTGATTATGATACAATTTCGGCGGTGAATCCAAGAATTAGCATGGTTCATATTACTGGATTTGGACAAACGGGTCCTTATAAAAACTATGGTGCATATGACGGAATCATTCAGTCTATGAGTGGGTTAGCGGAAATGACAGGACATACTGATGGTCCCCCGACGTATGTCGGATTCTTTATAGCGGATCATATAGCTGGCTTGCAAGCTGCATTAGGTACGATGATGGCTCTATTTCATAGGGAACGAACAGGAAACGGTCGCTATGTAGATATCAGCATGCTTGATGGAGTAGTATCGTTGTTAGGATTCAGTGTCGCTGAAGCACAGTTACATGGAATTACAAGTCAAAGATGGGGAACGAGAGACAGATTTGAATTATCGAAAGCATTCCCAACAAAAGATGGATATGTATTTGTATCAAGCTATTTATTAGCACCTGAAAAACAGTGGAAAGCGTTTAGTGAATTGATAGGGAAGAGCGAGTGGGGGCAAAGTGATTCTCCTTTGTTAACGAAAGAGGAAAGACTTAATAATAGGGGGATAATAGATGAAGCTCTTTCTAAATGGACGGTCCAATATACAAAACTTGAAGCATTTGAACTTCTACAACAAAGGGGTATTGCAAGTAGCCCCGTGAATAAGTTGGATGAAGTAATAAATAATCCACAGATCAAGCACAGAGAAATGATTCAAACGTTAAAAATGGGAGATAAAGGCGGGGTTCCAGTTCCGGGTGTTGCCATTAAGATACCAGAAAACCCTGTAGCTGAGTTTACTCCTCCTCCATCTCTCGGAGAACATTCAGTAGAAATCTTAACTGAGTTAGGCTTTACAGAACAAGAAATCGGAGACTTTCAAACTAACAACATTGTTAGGATTGAGGAGAATACTCTTACGTTTAACGGAAAGTAGATGTGAATTGAAAAATTCGAGTCGAACAGAGAACAACTTCGTGAAAAAATATAAATAAAGCAGGCTGTTATAAATAATCGTGCTTTGTTAGAGATAACATATGTGAAAGAGCCAACTGTTAAAGCGTAACGGGTTCGGTTTATGGGGAGAAAACAATAAAAAACACAGCATTTGGGGACACAATTCGCATATGAATTGGTGTCCCCATTTTTGTTGTTATATCAACGTTTAAATAATTTTTATAGACAAACTGGAACCGCAATTAGCACAGGGACTAACAAGAGCATATAAATTTATGTACCTTTGCTAATTCACTTGTTAAAACACTTGCTGATTGGATTTCGGAAAAAATATGGAAGGAAGATGAGAAATCTATGTTAAAATATATTGAAGATTGTAAAATGGCGTTCTTCAACTAATGGGCAGTTTAGTTGAACAAGATAGAGGTAATTTTTTAGGGAGAAATGATTTGAAGTATATGTAGCAAAGTTTTTATATGTATTAGGGAGGATTCTTTCATTGGCTAATAAAAATGTTCGAAAATTTACATGGTTGCTTCTTGCTATATTAGGTTTGGGTAATGGTGTTATGACATTAACTTTTTATAAACAAAGTACTTTGTCAATTTTAACAGGTGCTATGCAAATAGTAGGTGGAATTATTCTTTTGATAGTTTTACATATGGTTTTCAAGAAAAAAGAGAATGGGAAATCCATTTGACCTTTAGAAGATTGGTACAGAAGATTATATGAAAGAGTGATATAAAATGAATGAAAATAATAATTCTCAGGTAAATCCATTCGTGATAGTAATGATGAGTATCAGTGCAATCTTAATAGGGTTAGGTGGTGTGGTACGATTATTCAATAATGAATTTTTATTTGGAGTACCTCAAGCACTATTTGGGTTTGTAGGTGGAATTTTAGGATTTATACAGTATCGGTTAATTAAAAAACAAGGAAAAAAGAGTACTAATTAAAGTAACGGGGTTCTTTACTTGAAGATTAGAGAGCTGTTTCAGGCGGCTCTTTTTTCTTCTTCAACTAACGCGGCAGGTTAATTCAATAAACACTCGATTTGGTAGCTCCAATATATTAAAATACAGAGTAAATTTATTAGGAGGTATTAGATGAAACCACGAATTTCAGTTATAACATTGGGTGTAGATGACTTGGAAAGGTCTTTAAAATTTTACAAGGATGGACTTGGACTACCAACGAAAGGAATAGTAGGGCAAGAATTTGAGCATGGTGCTGTTGCATTTTTCGATTTACAATCAGGAGTAAAACTCGCAATTTGGAAACGTAAGGATATAGCTCATGACACAAGCTTAAACCAGACACCAATAAGTCCAACTGAATTTACGATTGGTCATAATGTTGGGAGTAAAGAAGAGGTCGATATGGTAATGGAACAGGCAAGGAAGGCTGGTGCAATTATTACAGTTCCAGCACATGATACCTTTTGGGGAGGATACTCTGGATACTTCCAAGACCCAGAAGGACATTTGTGGGAAGTTGTATGGAATCCAGCTTGGGAATTTACAGAATAAGTTTAAGTATATCTTCATCTTCGACTAAAGGGTGCTTTACTTCAAGAAGGAGTAAAGCTTTTATCTTATTGAACTAACGGAGCAGGTTAGTTGAAGATTGAAATCGGGCTAGTTAGGGGGCAATGTATGAAAACATTTAAAAAAACAATCGAATTCCTAAATAGAATGAAAGTCATCGATATATTAGGGGACAGAAACGAGGGCTTATCCGATGATGACAAAGAATACATAGGCAGAAAACCAACTCAAAATCCTTATGGGCTTATAGGAATGATAATGGGTGGAATTGCGTTCACATTTGGAGACCGATATGGCTTTATTCCTGTTATTGCTCTTATCTTTTGCATAGTTACCTTTTTTACTTTTGACAAAGAAAAAGAAGATAATCCTTGGCCATTTTATGTAGGTATAATACTTTCACTGATCGGATTATATCTGTTTATTACGGGACAAGTTCATTCTCTGATAATCTAATACTTTTCCTTGAAAGGCTTCTCCGACATGTAACACCTGTAAGACTTGCCTTCCTCATTGCCGGCTACTTGTGCGTTAATAATTTATTGCACTAACGGGGTGCTTTAGTTCAATAAGGATAGTAGAATATTACGCTAAAAAGCGCTCAAATCTGAGCGCTTTTACTTGTTTTTATATGGTTATTTCACTGTTGAAATATATGCTGATTAACCTGTTATTTACGTTGTTAATTGCAATTTTCTCCCCATCAACCGAACCCGTTATGTTAAAGTGGTTGGCTCATATTTAGCTATCGAATGTTTCGATTGTCGATGTTAACCAACCATTTTTAATGCGTTCAAGATGATGAAGTTGCTGTATTTATGATTTTGAAGTGAAGAAATATCCGATTTAAGAGGATCAAAAAAAAGCCTAAAATAATATAGACGCACAAATACGCGATTATGAACAACCCGACATTTGCATAACTTCCAACCCCTACTGGAATTACTCCAGTAGGGTTCAGAAAGAAATATGGATAAAAACCATCAACCAATCCACGTAACAATGAAACAACACAATACAGCAGAGGGAAGAGCATCCAATAGAAGATGTGCGTATAGCTATATTTTTTCTTAACCTCAAAAGCAATCCAATTCGTAAATACGAATAACGGCAGTAAGTAATGAAGGGTAAAGTTCGTGATAATCCGAGTTCCAACATATTCTCCTCCGCTAACAAGGAGGAAATGATAAGTGGTAATGACGATGAACATATAGATGACAGAGCAATTTTTCAAGAAATCCAATAAGGGAGTATGGTGCTTTCTTGATCTCATTGCGAAAACACTCAATAAGAAAGTTACTGATACAAGAAGGTTCGATTGTATTGTAAATTTTGTTATGGAAATCCAAGGAGCTGGAGAATAGAAGATATGTAAGATAACACTGAGGAAACCTATAAAAGAAATGATCATATGTAAAACTAACTTTGCGTTGAAATTAATCACGATGACATTACTCCTTACCGCCCGTTACATGAACAAGACATGATTTTACACTTCGTTTAAACTATACTATTATTCTGACAATAAAACAAAGGAGATTGTTATTGGTACCAAATAAGAGTTGAGGGATATTGAAGCCATCACTAAGCAAAGTGCATGCATACTATGTATAGAACATTTCAATGATGGAGGTATGCAATTGACGAACTTTCTATCTTTTACTGGTAGAGTGATGGGGATCGAAGACTTTCCAATCATGACAAACGATCCAAATGCAGGCTGTTATAAATTATTTTCATTGACAGACAGGGACGGTTCGATAGTGAATTTTGTTGTCGAGCCTACCACTTATTTTGTTAGGCATGAGAAAGTGAGGGTCGGTGATATTGTAACAGGCTATTACGATGCGAATGCGCCAGTACCGTTAATATACCCTCCGCAATATCGGGCGATCGTGATGGCGAAAGTCCACAGTGATTACTCCGTAGAAGTGAGTTTCTTCAACAGCCAATTACTAAGCAGCGACGGCATGTTACGATTAAATCCATCGAGGCAAACAGAAATCATTCTCGAGAACGGCCAGGATTTTAACGGAAATCCGGCCAGCCGAGATCTGGTTGTTATCTATAGTGTTTCGACGAGAAGCATTCCAGCTCAAACAACACCCTCTACAATAATCGTACTTTGTTAACGAAGACAGAAATGAGAGAGCCAACTGTTAAAGCGGTTGGTTCTTATTCGTTTTAGTACAAGGTTCTCATTAAATTTTGAGTTGTTTTAGAACGTGGTACCCTATACTGTTGTCTCTCACTTTCTCTGAATCTCACCATCCGCCCCCTATGATTTTTAGGCAAAGAAAAAGCACCCAAAGATTGGAATGCTTAATAGATATTGGTCTTTGTCTCTTTATAATAGTTTAGAATAACCGCGTACTTGTTTTCACCGCACCACAGAACCTGATGGATTTCGACTTCTTGAGTTCCTTTTTCTCTTTTGCAGTTCCCTACAATTCGATCTACACCAGATTTTACACTCAGAATGACGGACCCTAAAGTGAATTCTCCGATATACTGCCCCTTTGTTAATGTAGATATCATCCATCTCACCCCCACTGACACCATTCGCCAACAAAGGTGAAAATCCTTCAAACAAAAAACTTTCCCTTCACATCATTTGTTTGAGGTATGGAATCTTTCGCCATACAAAAATAGCTAACAAAAAACTTAGAATGATCCCTAAAAATACCGTCGCAAGAAATTTGGCCCAGACAGAAATGGGTAGGTTATTCAGTGCATATTGAAGGAAGACAACTACTAAGACATGGATGAAATAAACGACAAATACATTGTTTGCTAACATCTTAGTCCAACGATTCGTGCCGTTAACTTTTTCTCGAAATAAAACTAAAAGGCCTATTACAAGCGTAATGCACAGTAACGTCTCAATTAAGGATCGAGTGAACGAACCAAAGTATAGTCCACCCTTTAAAAGAAAAGGACCTAATGAATTCCCTCCAAAATACAAAATAGCTACAAGTAAGCCTCCAATACTAAGATAGATGTATCCTACCCTCGCACTCATAGTTAAAAACCATTTGCGTTGAAAGGCCATAATGCCCAAAAAGAAGAAACTCACATACTGTGGTACATGTGCAAATTCTGTTTGAATAACTCCTAAGAAAGCTGACCAATGATCAATAGGAAACCATATCCTTGTAATGAAAGTCACTAAACTAACAATCAACAACAGAGAAAGAATCTGATAAACCTTAATGTTTCCGTCCAACTTTTTCGTAGGTTTCTTGGATGTAAAGTAGGTCCAGACTGAAAACACGACCGCATACACAAGTAAATGCTCCAAAAACCATAAATGGCCAAATTGCATATCAGGCCATGAAGGTCCTGACCAATTCGTGGGTTCACTACCAAGTCCGAAAAATATATTAACATAGTAAGAGGGAAATGAGATAGGTTCATAATCCCGGAAATTAATATAATATAAATACATTAGAATAGGAATCATCACGAGAAATCCAAAGAGTAATGGAATACCGATTCGAATAAGCCGTTCTTTTAAAAACCGTTTCGGCCCTTTTTTCGCGATGGATTGAGGGAGAAAATAGGCTGATAAAAAGAAAAACATACTCATGAAAAATGATGCATTTACAAAGAAAAATATCCCCAACCAGTTGATAGATTTATCATCTAAAAAGTACCACCAACCACCTGGCCCATAGGCTTGTCCAGCATGGTGAGCTACTACAAGCATAATTAAAGCTATTTTTATATTATCGATGAAATATAAATGATCACTCTCTTTTTTCACTATGTAAACTCCTTTCCCCTTTTGAATCTGCAAGATGAATTACCTCCTTTCATGTATCATTACATCATTCTCTAAATGGGAAGGGAAATCCTTGTTTTTTGATAAATGTGAAACTTTATTAGTTTAATTTTGTCTAATTTTTTTGAGGGAGGGAGGTGCTTCATTGAAAAGAATGTCACTGTTATTGATAGCTGTGGTTTTCACTATGTTTTTCGTTAGTGGATGTACCTCTAAAAACAATCAAAAAGTAGTGGTTTACGAAATGGAAAGTTTTTCGGATATCAAAAAAGATTCATTGACCTCCTTTACAGACACCGAAGTTGTTAATGACTTTGTGAAAGCGTTCAATAATGCTGTAAAAATGCCTGGTATAGTTAATATGGCTGACCCTGAGTATAAAGTTGAAATTGGCGAAGAATCCTATTTTCTTTGGATAAATGAAGAAAGTGGCACGATAATGAATTTAAACGATACTCATACCATCTATATCCTGTCAAAAAGTTCAGCAAAAACAATTCATGAGTTATTGAACTAAAGGGGCAGTTTAGTTTAACAAGAATGCTAAAATGAATTAAGTGTAAAGCGTCTAAATTGGGGAGTAGAATATGAAAATAATCCTTTGGCTTGTAAATGCTGTTATGTTATTTGGGGTTTTGTTGTTTGTCTCTCTCTATCTGTCGACAGGGGATGAATGGTGGGCATTATATACATTTAATATGGAGGTTATGTCGCCTTTCAATCTAGAAATATCTTGGCTAAATGTCTTTATATTTGGATTCATTTCCTTAGCAATTTCTTTCTTCCTTGTAAAGAAAACTTCAGTAAAAAAGTAATAACTCAGTTCTTCTTCAACTAACGGGGCAGGTTAGTTCAATAAGAAGGTTATTTAGCGATTGTGTCAAATAAATTAATATATGTAAAATGTTTAACACTATATAGATCAACTGGCACTAATACAAATCCATGTTCATTCAGGTACTTATGATAAAATTAGTACTATGAGGGTTCGGTAATACCTATAGAATCATAAAATATGAAAGTTGGTCAGAGCATGAAAAGAAAACCAACACTAATCACTTGGGAACCTACTGATGAATTTACTAAAAGATTAAGTGAAGTAGTTAAATTTGATATGAGTTTCAGTGACAAGGGGCTAACTATAACTTTAGTAGATAAAATGAGGACTACAGTAGATATCATATATGATAAAAGGACAAACTATTTGGGAGATTATGTTGTATCTTTTCGTTATACCAGTGAAATCCCCATGTCCATGCTTGCCTCACATGCAGAGGCAGCCAGGGATAAGAGTCGTCTAAACAATTTCGATGCTTGTTTTTATAAAGCTTTGGACTCTGAATATTTAGATCGGTTCAAGCCATATTTTCCCGGCAATTTAGCAGATGGTTTGGAACACCATATATTTCCGGTGAACACAGGAATCGTCGAGGTTATTAGTGACTATGATCCGAGCATTACTTTAACTAATACCACTTTCTAATCAACAGGATTTGATTTCTATATTGAAAAAGGTAAAACATGAAGAGAAAACTTCGGTCAATACAGTTTGGCTTAAATTATCGTTTGCATTGAAGATATAGAAGCATGGCAATGATAGCATCTGCAGGCTTTTATTAAGCTAACGGGCTCTTTAGTTCAATAAGGATAATAAAATTTATCTTGAAAATTGTTTCAGGTATCAGGTTCTCATTGAATTTCGAATTGTTATAGAACCTAATACCCATCAATGAAAAAGCCCTCATTTGAAAGGGCTTTTTGGCTTGAAGAGAAGGTTCAAAAAGTGGTGATGTACTTTTTTACATCTTCCTTTGTTTGGATTGTGCTGAGATCAATGTCTTCGATTAATATTGAAAACGTATTTATTCTACCGTCTTCCATTACTTTATCTTGTAGAAAAAATCGCATTGAGATATTCTTTATGCCTTTCGAATGCGCTCTCTCAATAAAAGAAGCGACTTCTGCTATTAGTTTTTCTTCATTTTCTTCTGTCCACGCGTCTTTGAAACGGATGCTTAACTCGACTCCTGTTTTGACCTCCTTATAGCTGGGGACTTCTTTTCCGACCTTCAAATCATGTCCTATTCCGTAAACAGGATGTACGCTGTAATCCTGAATAGAGAGGGTTGCAAACGAATCTTCAATCACAGGCTTCAAATCATCACTCGCTTCGCTTCATTTACCCAAAGCGCCTCAGCATAAAAATCTGAATTACGGTCCTTATATTTTTCTGCATTAAAGGTAATGTTCTTGTTACTATCTACCACAAACATCGTTCCATAGGTTCCAAATTTTGTATTAAAGTAATTCTCTTTTATGCTGACACTGATTTCGTACTTATCTTCTACGTATTCTTTTAATTCGTTTCCTGTGGATGTCTTTTTCCAAGGATTTAGTGAGGATGTTTTCGCAAAAAGTAACATACCTGCAACCGTTTCATCCGGCTCTTTTTTTCAATTATTTACATATGTAATTATTTGATAAAGGTTACCGGATTTTTGTTTTGCAGCTCCCCCTTCAAATCGATTTGGTATGCTTGGTAAAAACTTCACCTTTGCTCCGAGTATATTACGATATTTTCGGATCAAATATCGGAAAAACGGCTTGTTTCCATGTTTGATTAGGAAACGGATAATTTATATTGAAGTGAACCATTATAAGATGATTTGAAAAGTAGGGCACCATCAACAAATATAGGAAAATAAATGAAGTAAGGAGGAGTTTGGCTTGTTCCGCTTGGTTCTATTGTTCGGAATGACTTTATTAGTCGGGTTGACTCCATTGAATGCTTATGAAACTTTTGCTCAAGAGGATTACGATAAAAGGGAGGTTGATTCTTTCCTGACACAGTTGTTTGTTGATCGTAATGCCTTTCTTGTCAATCAGCTTCCGGAATCCATTGACAAGTATTATATCCATACGGAGAAGGTAAGCCGCTACGCTTATCAAATGGAATAGTTTGATTAGGTACCTGTGCAGCACACTATTCAATAAATTCACTACAATTGTATATATATTCATCGGAAAACGTGTATGTATGCACCAGTGAAGGATATTTATACAAATTGGTTGAATTGTCATGAATGTTTCTTGCACAGGTACCCCATAAAATCACGATTAATAAAACATGTTTATTGGAATGAAAACATATATGTTGTGGTGACTGAATATTTTGTATCGTGAGTATGGAAACAGTATTAGATAAAGTGTAGGAGGGGCGATTTATGAATATTGAATATTTATCTGAAGCTAGATATACAGATTTTATAGATTTCTGCAGAAAATGCAGGAATGAGGTAGATGATTCTTATCTTTATGAGGAAGACCTAAAAATCTTTCAGCCTGATCAGGACAATCCAACGTATATAGTTTTAGATGACCAATCAAAAATTATTGCCGGGGTTTCTCTCATCCAGGATTCATATTTTAAGAAAGGAAAAAAAGGACGCTGGCGGATCTTTCACTCCATAGAACCTAACCTAAATATTTACAAGCTGATGATCGAGAGGATAAAGCCCCACATAACAGAAATAAACGATGTCTATCTTTTTATTCAAGAAGACAATATTATCGTCCGGGATATTTTTCATTCCATGCAGTTTACTATTGAACGTTACGCCTATTTTCTATCAAGAGAAGCCATGGATGTCGCACAACCAAACTTACCAAAGGACTACTCATTTAAAACCTTTGAATTTAATAAAGATGAGGAAGACTATCTTTATGTGCGAAACACTGGTTTTGCAACACTTAAAGGTTCGGAGACGCCGCTGACAGTCGAAGACGTTAAAAACATGGAGAATAAAGAAGATTATTTAGAAGGTGGAATCTCTCTTCTTTATCACCAAGAAAAGCCGGTTGGGGTCGTACGCTCATCTAGAGAGTTTTACAATAATGAATTTGTGCTGAACATCGGTACTATAGCTCTCGTCCCTGAATATCAAGGGAAAGGATTAGGACGTCAGTTATTGAGAAAAGCACTTGAATTTGGAAATAGTATCGGGCTTCCAAAGACGGTTTTAAGCGTCAATGCTGAAAACGAACGAGCAGTTAATCTTTATACTAAAGAAGGATTTAAAAAGGAAGAATCGGTGGTTTGCTATAATTATAAAGTTCAACCTTAGGTACCAACGTTTTTTCACAATAAAATTGGCGTATCCTATCCAATCGGGTTTACGATTGAGACCCAGTAATTTGACCCGTATTGCAATTACGGAAAGGTAGGCACGATGTTCGAACAAATGATTCAGGAGTAACATCTTTCCACAGACCAAAAAACTCGCCATTAATATATATGTTATACGCTTCCTTCCCACTCCCTGTTTTCACCAATATCTTCTAACACCCAACTTCACCCGTAGCCACCAAATCTTTTCAGTACCAGGTTCTCACTAAATTTTGAATTGTTTTAGAACCTGGTACCCTTTACTGGCTTGAAGAGAAGGTTCAAAAAGTGGTGATGTACTTTTTTACATCTTCCTTTGTTTTGATTGTGCTGAGATCAATGTCTTCGATTAATATTGAAAACGTATTTATTCTACCGTCTTCCATTACTTTATCTTGTAGAAAAAATCGCATTGAGATATTCTTTATGCCTTTCGAATGCGCTCTCTCAATAAAAGAAGCGACTTCTGCTATTAGTTTTTCTTCATTTTCTTCTGTCCACGCGTCTTTGAAACGGATGCTTAACTCGACTCCTGTTTTGACCTCCTTATAGCTTGGGACTTCTTTTCCGACCTTCAAATCATGTCCTATCCCGTAAACAGGATGTACGCTGTAATCCTGAATAGAGAGGGTTGCAAACGATTCTTCAATCACAGGCTTCAAATCTTCATTCGCTTCATTTACCCAAAGCGCCTCAGCATAAAAATCTGAATTACGGTCCTTATATTTTTCTGCATTAAAGATAATGTTCTTGTCACCATCTACCACAAACGTCGTTCCATAGGTTCCAAATTTTGTATTAAAGTAATTCTCTTTTATGCTGACACTGATCTCGTACTTATCTTCTACGTATTTTTTCAATTCATTTCCTGTAGATGTCTTTTTCCAAGGCAGTCCATGATAACTTGCTAAAATGAAACATGAAAATAATATCACTACAACAAAAATAACAATTGCGATTGTCTTTTTCATCGTATCCTCCTTATCATCACTATTTAAGTATATGCCTTGTGTTTTCTGTAGGGAGTGGGACATGGACTAATTTGCATTGAGCTATCAACCCAACAACCAATCTACCGCCTCATTAACATCCTTGGCGATCAAATCAGGTGTAACAGCATTCCACCGTCCAAAAAACTTTCCATTTATGTATTTGTTGTATGCATCCATCCCACTCCCCGTTTTCACTAATATCTTCTTACTCCCAACCTCATCCGCAGCTATCAAATCAGTCCATCTGTCTCCAATGATTACACAATGCTCTAAATTCAAGTTATTCTCTTCAGCGGCTGTAAGCAGCATCCCAGGCGAAGGCTTTCTACATGTACATCCATCTGTATGCCCATGCGGACAAAGGTAAATCTTATCGAAGCCAAAATTAGTAAGCTCTTCTTCAAAGCATTTAAAGGACACTTCGCCCTTTGAAATGCCTGGTTGATTTGTGAATGAATATATTAAAATCCCCGCTTTTTTCAGTTGCTGTATTGAATCTGCAACGCCGGGGAACAGCGTAAACTCCTTAGGATAAATAACACGATCACTGCCACCTATAGTTCCATCTCTATCTAAAAATACTGCTTGAATGTGCAAGATTAATTACCTCCATTACTGTCTACTTAGAACATTCTCTGAATGGGAAGGAAAGTCCTTGTATTTTGATAAATGTGAAACTTTATTAGTTTAATTTTGTCTAATTTTTTGGTACCTGTGCACCACACAATTGTGAATTACCATAATTGTGTTTTGCACAGGTACCTTTACAAACCTGTATGAACGATTAGCAACTTTCAACCGTGACGCTAGCCGCTAAACACGGAAGTGTGATTATTGGAAGATCAAGTCCAGTAATACATACCCTTTGGTTAATCGAATCAAGTTCTAATGTAACGGTTACATCAGTAGATATCCCGCCTACAACTAAAGTGCCATCGACTTCGACAGTTAGCACGCCGTTGTCACAGTCTGGAAACCCAATGCCTGGCCCATCTGCAGTAAAACGGACAGTCACATTAGGAATTAGTGGTGCTGAAATTACAAAAGAAGCATTTACAAAGCTACCACCTGGACTACAATTAGGGCAGATTTCAATGTCGAGTGTATACCCCACATTAATAGGACCAATCGAGATAGCACCGTTCATAATTTCTGCTGTTGCTCTACAGTCACAGCTTAATCCCATAATTTTCTCTCCTTTCCTTCAAGATAAAGTATTATATGAACAGGAAATGAAGCAGCTTGTACATTTTCGTTAGACAATCGTACATTGTTTTGGGTACCTGTTTTGGGTACCTGTGCAGCAAACTATTCAATAAATTCACTACAATTGTATATATATTCAATTTGAAACGTGTAGCGATGAACCTGTGGTGGATATTTATACAAATTGGTTGAATTATCATGAATGTTTCTTGCACAGGTACCTAAAAAATAATTGAAAATTTTGAAAGAGTAGTATAAATAACTAATACTATCTATTTTGCTCGATAAAGGGAGAATTCCATTGTCCCTATAAGGTAATAGTAGTACCAAGTTGCTTGAGGGATCGGTAGCTCTGTACCAACCAAGTGAACCTCACAGCACATTTCATAGTCCAAAGGAGCGGAAATCATGAAAAAATCTAGAGTAATTATTGTAGCAGTTATTCTTCTTATTTTATCTATTACCGGTTATTTGGAAAGATATGGAATCGGGTGGATGGAAAAGGGAGAAAAAGAAAAAACATCAGAGGTTATCCTTTCTGAACTTCCTACTGTTTGGCCAACAGAAGAATGGCCGACTTCAACACCGGAGGAACAAGGAATGGATAGTGAAAAGTTAGTAGAGATGTTTGAATACATTGACCAAAATGACCCGAAAAAATTACATGGTTTACTGATCATACGAAATGGCCATATCATTGCAGAGAAATATACTTTCCCATACAATGAGAAGCTTCCGCATAATACATATTCTGTAACGAAAAGTCTAACTTCCGCAGTAGCTGGAATAGCACTTGATGAAGGAATTATTAATCATAATGACCGTGTACTTGATTATTTTCCTGACATGACGTTTGAAAATATGAGTGAAGAAAAAGAAAATATGACTATCGAACAATTACTTTTGATGAAAACTGGTATTCAGTGGCCGGAATTGGACTCAGATAATCAAATTTTTCAGGTATGGGATAATAGTGAAAGTCTACTTCAATATTATTTAGATCAACCAATCAGTAAGGAACAAGTGGGTGAGTGGAACTATGATACTGGTGCAGCCTACGTTTTAGGTGCCATTATTGAACGTGCATCTGGAAAGACATTAAACGAATATGGCAAAGAAAAGATATTCAGTAGAATCGGGATGGATAGTTTGGAATTTTTTGTAACAATTGACGGAATAGCACATGGTGGAACCTATTCCCGGATGACTCCACGGGACATGGCAAGATTTGGTTACCTTTATCTTCATGATGGAAAATGGGATGGGGAACAAATTGTTCCAAAAGAGTGGGTGAAGGAATCCCTTCATCCACATACTGAATTAGGAACGACTGATTATGGTTACTATTTTTATTTGAATGATGGTGAAAATGGGCGAGTATTCTCAGCACGTGGTGCATTTGGTCAGTGGATTATAGTTGTTCCCGAACTAGAGCTAATTGTTATTGAAACCGGTAATGATTTTGAAAGACTATCGATAAACGAATATATTGTGCCAGCAATCAAATCAGAAAGCCCATTAGTAGCGAATGAACAAGCATATGCTAGATTAAAAGAATTGATGGAAAAAAAATGAAACTATCGTTTAAGATCTGATCATAGTTCACTTGAAGCATGAATCCCTTGAAATGAGGAATCATGCTTCTTTTTTTATTCCTGTCACATTTTTCTAAAAAAAATTTCCAATCGAGTATCCTTTCCCCCTTTTCATCTCTATATAGTAAGTGAACGGAGCTATCCGATCACGAATGGGAGGAATGGATATGAATAAGGGATGGTTGAAATTGCATCGGGAACTGAAGGACAAGGCGATTTGGAAGACGTCGACACCTGAACAGCAAGCAATTCTTGTGACCTTGCTCATGATGGTGAACTATGAAGCAAGTGAATGGGAGTGGAGAGGGCAGAAATATGAGTTGCAACCGGGACAAGTCTTGACATCCCTACCTAAGCTTGCAGAAGAAAGCGGCAAATACATAACAGTGCAGAACGTTAGAACAGCATTGAAGCGATTTGAAAAATACGGATTTCTAACAGATGAATCAACAAACAAAAACCGGCTCATCACCCTTACAAACTGGGACGTTTACCAGCAAAACGTGGACGTGCCAACAAACGGGCTAACAGTCAGCCAACAAGCTACTAACAGAGAGCTAACACCTATTAAAGAAAGTAAGAAAGAAAGAAAGATAAGAATAAATGATTTCCTGCGGAAACCGAAAGTGACGGAATTCGTACTGGACTTGACGAAGGGGGAAGCGTGGTGATTGCAGAAAAAGCGGTATTAGGCTCGATGTTGAAAGAAAATTATTTGATAACTGACTCCGGTTTAGCCGTCTCACAATTTACAAATGCGGTCCATAAAATGATCTTCCAATCGATGAAGGAGCTGTACGCGAAAGGGATGACTGTCGACTTCATCACGTTGCTGACGATGAATAACCCGCAGGATTTAGGTGGAGCGAACTACATACACGACTTGACGAGCTATGCGCAAATCGAAAAGTTCGATATCCATGTCGGAGCCATGCTTGACGTGTGGCGGGAACGAGAAAAGCATAATGTGCTGCATGTCGCTGCACAGGAGAACTGGCAAATCGACCGCATCATGAGCGAGCTTGAGGCGCTCATCGACAACTGTGCAAGCGACCACTCGTCCATATCCGATCTGTTGGTCGACGTCTATGAAGCTCCATTTATCGAACAGGAAATCGCGGAAGGCTCAACGACGGGAATTAGACAGTTGGATGACATGACAAACGGGTTCCAGGATGGGGAATTGACGATTATCGCCGCACGACCAAGCATGGGGAAATCGGACATCATGCTCCACTTAGCGAAGCATGCTGGCTGGAAAAATCGCCTACCGATTATCTTCTCGCTGGAAATGTCCGCTTCAAGCTTGCGGGACCGGCTGTTAGCCTCAACAGGCAGTTTTTCAAGAACCCGCATGCGAAATCCATATTTGCTTTTGAATGAAACCCAGAAATCCGCTTGGCCGAAAACAGTCGGCATGTTATCGAAAACGAGTATCCAATTTTTCGACCGCAGCAAACAGACCGTCGCGGAAATGCGGATGAAAGTACGGAAGATGATTCATGAAAACCCTGACAGGAAACCGGTCATCTTCATCGACTACTTGACGCTCATTCATTCCGAGGACACAAGCAGCAATATGCATCTGCGAATCTCGCAAATTACAAAGGACTTAAAAGCAATGGCGCGCGAGTTCAATTGTCCAGTCATCACTCTTGCGCAACTGAGCCGAGCCGTCGAACAGCGGATGGACAAGCGCCCGCTCATGTCCGACCTGAGGGAGTCCGGCTCAATCGAGGAAGACGCCGACATCATCATCTTCCTTTACCGCAACGCGTACTACACCAAAGACGATACCGACAGAACACTCGAACTAATCGTCTCGAAAAACAGGAACGGTCCTGTAGGAACAGTCGTCGCTGCGTACAACAAACATACAGGGGAGGTAGTTGGATTTGGAACAAACCGTGAAAGAACTGCTCTATGACGCCATTTACTACGATGAATCCCTAGTAGCACACGCAGTCTATTACGCCGTACAAAAAGGAATCGTACATCTTGATGAACCTGCAAGCCGGATTCCGAAAGAATTGGATTACACCGAGATTTTCAAAATGCGCGACGAAAACTATCTGCAAATGTGCACGATCAAGCTCTTCACGATTCCGTTAGAACCGAAAAGACACGCGCTTTACCTTGCCGAAACGGAAGATGCCGCAAGGGCCAAGCACCACAAGATCTACGGCCAGCTTGCACAGCGCATCATCGACATCAGCCATAGGATGGACTATCCGCTTTTCTACGAAGAGACTGGCCTTTCTAAAACATTCCGCGAGCTGAAGCGGGAGGCGGTGAAGTTTCCGTATTATGCGGGGGAGGTGTTGGGGAGGTAGGGGGAGAATGAAAAAGCAACGACCCTTTGCTAACTTGTTGACAGGGTCGTTGCTTCAAATCAGGAAGGGGATTTCGGCTTCTCGAAAGTTATGGTTGAGTATTCTGTAAACTATGGATTGGCAATAGGTAGACTGTACTCTAATGTGAGGATTAGGGGATCGGGAAAGGGGTGTGTTTTTTTGGCTAAAAGATTTACTGTCATATTTAAAGATGGTGCAACCATGCTCATTTATGATGTAATTGACTTTGAATCAAAACAAATCGAGGAAATTAAAGCTATCGCAGCTGAATATGATAAAGATGCTATACGAAAAGCTGAAAAATATGGCATTCCTATTTCCTACCTCACTAAAAATCAAAAAAATAATATTCTCGAGGAAAAAGAAAATATTCTTGGATCCAGTAGTCCCGAAGACCTTAAGTATAAAAAAATAGTTCAAATTGGTAGTCATTCCTTAGATCGAATTCTAAAACGTATCGGCTCTATTAGGGACAATGTAATTATCGACCTAATTGGAAGGGTAAAGGCGACAAATGCTGTGACCCAGGCACAATTCAAGGGATTTCCAACATTGTCTTATAGTTTGATTGAAAATGGAGATCCGCAAGAATATACATTTGCAATCAGTTTCGTAATTGCCAAAAGTGGTGTTCGTTTTATTAAAATGATTACAGTTCATCTTAAAAACAATGAACCAGAAACGGTCCAATTCAGGGCAAGTGAATTAAACCCTGACTATTACCGCAAGTTGGCGAACATGAAGGAATGGATAATCGAACACAATAAGAAACACCCAGATTGATTCGGTAAAGAATTAGGATTAAAATGTATGTATATAGGGAATTGATAGAAGAGGGGGATGCACAATGCATAAAACGATAGTTAGGGAGGTTGCCGCCATGAAACCGGGAACCAAATCATTAACAAAAGACGTAAAATGGACTATTGATGAAAAAGCATATGTAGTAAAAAACGTACCTTATTCTATATTACCTGCTGAAGAGAATGAGTATTTCGATATGGATGTTTCTATTCGTTTAACTATGATACGTGATTTAATGTATATGAATGAAATACCAGCTGTTATTGATTATAGTGTCGTAAGCGATTTTGAAGTTTAAAGTTTAACACATATAAAATAAAATTCCTGACTACTGCTGCTCAAATTGATTAGGGAGCAGCTTTTTTACGTTGGAAAAACTAATCAAGTGAGCGCTAATAACCTTAATAGTTGGAATAAGGTATTTTTTGATGCCGGTTTATCATTTATTTTTGAAATGCTGTAGACGCTGGCATTATCCATAATAGCTTTGCCGTCTCACAATTTACAAAAATGGTCCATAAAATGATCCTCCATTCGATGAAGGTGTCGTGGAAATATCTACATCAGGCTTGCGGCGAGACAGTCTTCTCTCTACAACTTGGGATATCCGCTTTGCCGAATACAATTGGGGACTATTTTTAGGATTCCTGAAAGCGAACCGGACTCTAGTGAAGGTTTATAAAAAGATCACCTAAAACGTTGATTTGTCAGCGTTTTAGGTGATATAAACTTTTATTATCATTGTTTTTCCCACTTACGTCCTTTTTCTTGTGTTGGAGGAAGTCTATCCCCTCTATCAATTTCAACAATACGAGGTTTGGGTACATCGCCACCTCTAGGACCTACTTCTTTATAAGTGCCAGGCGGTTGATTATCCATTCCTGGTTTTTTTAAATCCTTCAATATATATCACCTCCTATATTTATTATCATACCACTTTGATTTTTCAGAGTGGCATGATAATAGTAGTGAATAATAAAATGTGTATTTGTAGTTTTACATTTAAGGAATAAACAGAGCATGACACTCATTTAATAGACGTCGTTTTTTTTATTTGTTAATTAGATTATATAAAGAGGTTGGGGGGATTTGAAAATTGAATATATTAGAAAATATAGTTACAGAATTATCTCCAGAAGAATTTGAAGTGTATTGTCTAAATTTAATTAAGTCTACAAGTAGTGCCTTTGAACACGCCAAGATTACTCACAATCAAGTTATTAAAACTTATGATGGTAATTATCAACTTGACGGCCTAATAGAATTTACTCATTTAGGGATAAATTATAAAGCTGTAGTTGAATGTAAAAAATATAAAAATAAAATTAAACGCTCTCAAATTCAAATTCTATACGATACAGTACAAAGAGTAGGTGCTAACAAAGGCATTTTTATATCAACTTCCAGTTTTCAAGAAGGTGCAATGGAATATGCTAAAACTCATGGAATTACGTTATTACAAATAGTAGATGGATTTGTAATGACGGTACAAAACTCATTACCATCTAAGATGATAATTAATTTTTGTCCACCTAAATATTCTTTTGCTATGTATAATTTGGATTTAAAATGTCCATCAGGATTTGTTTATGAAGGTCGTACAGAGCAGTTAAGAGACATATTGCTAAATATATAAAAGGAGTGAACTAATATTATTCCGAACTAATGAAATGATTTCGGTTCCAGGTTATCGTTGAATTTTGAATCATTTAGAAACCAAGTCTCACTTACTAATACTGCGAAGGGTCAGGTCACTCCCAAAAGTTCAGCTAACCGAATCGGCAGGCGGTCAAATTTCCTTATAATGCGATGGAGGTTGTGGGGACATAGGTGAATTAAAACAACGTTCGAATTAATTTGAGGTTCTCATTGAATTTCGAATTGTTCCAGTACCTGGTACCTTTCATTATTAGGTGTCAGTGCTACACGCTATTCAGGCAATACACTAAAATTGCGTAAAGTAAAGAAAAAAGCCAACTAAATAAACAATTAGTGGCTTACTTCACGCATATATATAACTTTTTATAGAATTGTCATAAATCTGTATTGCACAGGCCCTACAGATTAATCCCTATTTTCCAATCCAAATCTTTTTGCATTACGGGCTTTAGCCCGTTCAGCTTCTACTTCTCGATTACGGGGTTCGGCATTCGTTACTAATGTGTTAAGTAAATTCTGTGTAGCAATAACCACTTCCTCAACAGCACGATTAATAGCGTCTTCATTCGCCTTGGATGGCTTACTGAAACCAGAAACCTTCCGAACATATTGGAGCGATGCTGCATATATTTCGTCCGTCGTAGCTGGAGGGTGAAAATTAAACAGTGTTTTAATGTTACGACACATATCGTTCGCCTCATTTGTTAGTTTTTTTCGATTGTATTACAAAGTGGTATTAGGCAACCAAACAATTTCGAATTGAACGGGTGCAGGGTACCTAACAAGGTGATAATAAAAAATTAGTCCCTATTCCCGGAAGTTATTTATGATTAAATAAATACAGGGAGATAAACAGTAAAATAATAGCTAAGGATTTTTTAAAATCGATCGGTTTAACTTCTCCGCCAAATAGTCCTAAATGATCGATAATCGCTCCCAATAAGATCTGCCCAGCAATGACGGCAATGAGCGTAGGTGCAACGCCAAGCTTTGGCACGATTAATATTGTTACGATCACATAAAACGCACCTAACAGACCACCGAGTAATTGCCATTTGGGGACTGTGGAAACCGCCATAAAATTTCCTTTACCAAAAAATAAAACAATAAAAAATAATGCAAGTGTACCTATAACAAATGAGATTAGGGAAGCTTCTAATACCCCCGTCCTTTTCCCTAATCCACCATTAATTTGTACTTGAAAGGCGACTGCAGCACCGCCTAACATCGCTAACAATGGAAATAATAGCTTCACAAACCCACCCCTTATAATGATAGTGAATGGTGACTCCCATAAGTTGCTGATGAGAGCCGATATCTAATTTCATGCTAACATAATACGAATACCTTTTGTCATACTTTTTAGTGAATGGTAATCAAACGAGCCCAGGTATTGTGCATTATTTGCGCTACAGTTGCAACGACTGTAGCGATGATTCTCTATACACCAAAAGAAAAAAGTAACCACCCTCCGCTAACATCCACGTAAGCAGGGTAGTTACTCCTTTGCAAAAATCATCATTACTGGCCAACCGCACTTAATGCGGTATGTCCGTTGCACTGACCAGATGTTCCCGTATCTGGTCTTTTCTTATTATATGCTCATATTACCACAACCAAACGGAGTTTCATGTTAACACTCATAATGAAGTCAATTATTGGCCATATTATTGATAATCAAGTGAACCTCTTCTTTCGATAAACCGGTCACCTTACATATTAAATCTAGTGGGGCCGATTCATCATACATCTTCAGAACAAACTCCTTTTTTGCATGTTCCTTTCCTCGATTCTCCGCCTCTTCCAATCTGGTAAGCTGATCCCGTAATGCAAATTCTCGGCTGATGGCTAAATCGACAGTTTCCGGATCCATACTAAGTCTGCGAATCTCATCGAAAGCTTCTTTAAAAGCGGAACTTTCCATAGCGACTTCCTCCTTTGCTTTTTGATCACCTTTGAAAAATAATAACCATTTTTCCAAATCATCCATGTCGGTTACTGGTTTTTCTCCCTGTCTTCCAATTTGTAATGCGTGGATTTCCAAGTGGTCGGAGAAGATTACGCCGGACAATGGTTCTATTAATAGGAATGTACTATGAATCCCGCTTGAAGGCAACAGTTCAAAATCAGTGATGATGATTTGGATGACCTTCTTCAACTGCGTGTAGGGATCACTGCTTTTAAACTGGGTTGTATAAGTTTTCGCCCAATAGTAAAGTACCCGCTCATTGAAAGCGGGATAAAAGCGATAACAGAGAAAACGTTACTCTCTAAGGCAAAAAAGGGAATACTAAGGTTTCTTTATCTGCCTTTTTAGGTGCTTATTAAAGGGTAAATTGTGACAGACCCTAATGCGGTGAGAAAGAAATTCCGCTTTGGAGGAACCAAACCCAACAGTTTCATTTACTTCGGTCGTTCCCTTTTTTCGTAGACAATCATAAGTACATCGCACTATTCTTTGCTAAAAACATTCCCTCACACATTTCCATACTGAATACTATGGAAATTACATAGAAGATTGGTATAATGATAGTAGGTTAGGAGTAATCAGTATTATTAAAATTATTAAATATAAATACCCATCAAATACCGGCTGAATCGGTTCACGCTAGGAGGTAAAAATGAAACAAAATAAACCTAAAGTCTTCATTGGTTCCTCAAGGGAAGCAATTCCTTATGCTACTGCTGTTCATGAGGATCTAAGATATGTTGCAGAAGTTACACCTTGGTTTGCTGGAACATTCAACCCATTAAAATACACCATGGAAGACCTTGAAACACAATTGGATTATAATGATTTCGCTGTCTTTATATGCTCCCCAGATGATATTATTAACATCCGTGGGGCTACTTTTCTAATTACACGAGATAATACTTTATTTGAGATGGGTTTGTTCTGGGGGAAATTAAGAAGAGGACGCGTATTTTATTTAATTCCGGATTTAACTCCAAAGGAAATAAGTGGGATGAAAATTGAAGATTATCACCTTCTTTCAGATTTAGTTGGAATTAATCCTTTGTTATACGAAATACGTAGTACACCTAATCCTGCCGCTTCGGTAAGTATTGCGTGTGGTCGAATAAAAAGCATTATACAGGAACTTGGCTTTTATTTAGATCCTAAAATTGAGCTGGAAAAGGCACAATTAAGACAAAAAGAACGGGATGCAGTTTCACTTTTCCTGCTTAAATTGGCTAAAGAACTTATACAATCCGATAAACATAGGCTTTACGAATTTTTAACTGATGCTCTCCGAAGTGTATATGCCATTCATCCTGGTTTTAACATTGATGGGGTTGGTGTATGGAAGAAAGTAGGTACCGAAGGTCTAAAACATGTTGCGGGGAAAGTCGGTAATGTCAACTTTTACTCTTTCGGTGCTAATGATGGATTGGAAGAAAATCATCCTGATCGGGTTTTAGTTATAGATTGTTATATTAAAGGTGAAGAAATTATTTTCTTAACAAAAGAACATTTGTTTAAAACTTATTTAATATGTTACCCTATAGGAAAAGAATTAGTTTTAACCGTAACGATAACGGGTAATGAAGTATTGACTGATGAAGAAACAGTAAATCATATTTTTGCCAATGAAGAACTCATAAAAACCATAAATTATCTTTTTTGGGAGGTGCTTTTGAATGACTAGATATATCGATTTAGTTGCAGCAAAAAAACAAGTTGCTGAAACAAAGGTTTTCAATAAAGGAAAGCTAGTTGTTGGTGTAAAAGCGATTGCTCCGGTAAAAGGACTAGAACGAAAAGGTACCGTTGTTTATAGACGTAAAGTTGAATACGGTAATCCTTTCATGAGTGAAAATTAATCGAAAAGATGCCCTTAACACTTCAATCATTGGTTGAAGTGTTTTTATGGTTGTGGAGGATTTTCAGTAGGAGATTGTGCGATGTTGTGTGACAAACAATCGGAAAAATTCATTGGATATTCATGAAAAGGACAGGTAAATCGGCACTTCACATCACCATCAGCTCCTTTGATAATTGGGCAAAGAAAAAGCACCCAAAGCGTTGAGTGCTCAATAAAAATTAGTCTTTGACTCTTTATAATAGTTTAGAATAACCGCGTACTTGTTTTCACCGCACCACAGAACCTGATGAATTTCGACTTCTTGAGTCCCGTTTTCTCTTTTGCAATCCCCTACCACTCGATTTACACCAGACTTCACACTCGGAATGCCGGACCCTAAAGTGAATTCCCCGATATACTGCTCCTTTGTTAATGAAGATATCACTCATCTCACCCCCCCTGAAACCATTCGCCAAGAAAGGTGAAAATCCTTCAAACAAAAAACATACCGCAGGATGCATTATTAGTACCATAAGGCGTGAAAGTGTGGAATTAATAGAATAGGATGTTGGTAAGCAATCATCATCTGTCTGTCATACACAGGAAAGGCGACATAAGATTGACGTTTAAAGGAATCTATTTTTGGCTCAATACAAATGCAATTCTATCTAAAATGGGATTTTGGATCTTCATGAGCTTGCCTTTTATCGGATTATCAGTACTGGTAATTATGCGAACAACCAATTTACCGCATCATTCACATCCTCCGCGATCAAATCAGGTGTAACATCTTTCCACCGACCAAAAAACTCTCCATTTTTGTATTTGTTATACACAACCATCCCGCTTCCTGTTTTCACCAATATCTTCATACACCCAACCGCATCCGTAGCCATCAAATCAGTCCACCTGCCTCCAATTACTACACACTGCTCTAAATTTAAGTTATTCTCTTTAGCGGCTTTAAGCCGCATTTCAGGCGAAGGCTTTCTACAAGTCACCCATCCGTATGCTTGTGCGGACAAAGGTAAATCTTATCGAAGCCAAGACCGATGAGCTCATCTTCAAAAAATTGATAGGATGCATCACCCTTGGAAATACCGGGTTGGTTGGTGAATGAACAGATTAAGATCCCCGACTGTTTTAATTGCTGTATTGAATCTGTAACACCTGGGACCAGCGTAAACTCCCTTGGATAAATAACACTGTCACTTCCTCCGATGGTTCCATCCCTGTCTCTATTGCTTGAATGTGCAAGATTAAGTTCCTTTCTTTAACACCGCAGTATTCGTTATGGTACAAGCCAACCTTGGCATATCTTGTACCACTAATAGAAAAGGTGGTACAAATGAATAATAAATTATTTTTTGGTGATAATCTATCAGTTATGAAAAGAGAAATCGGAAGCGAGACAGTTGATTTAATATATTTGGATCCTCCTTTTAATAGTAATAGGGATTATAATCAAATATTTACTAATATGGAGGGTGAAAAGTCATCTGCTCAAATTAAAGTTTTTGAAGATACATGGTATTGGAATAATGATGCGGAGAAAATTTATTTAGAGACAATAAAATACTATAATAATCATCTGGTATCAAACTTCTTAATCTCCATGAGACAATTTTTAGGAACTAATCAAATGATGGCTTATCTAACTATGATGGCACCAAGATTATTAGAAATGTATAGGATACTTAAACCTAATGGGGTTTTGTTTTTACACTGCGATCCGTCTGCTTCGCATTATTTAAAACTTCTCTTAGACGCAATTTTTGGATTCAGAAACTTTGAAAACGAAATAATCTGGTGTTATAGACAAGGCGGCAGAGGAAAAAGAAGCTTTGCCAAAAAGCACGATACTATATACTTTTATGCTAAAAACAAAGATTATACTTTTAATGCAGATGCTATTCGGATACCTTACGTTGGTACAGGCGGTTATATCAATAATAAAAATAATGGGGGTAATTTGGTTAACGGAAAATTATATAAACCTAACCCTAAGGGGAAAATACCGGAAGACTGGTGAGATATCCCTGCATTGACACCGACATCAAAAGAAAGAGTAGGATATCCCACCCAAAAACCCCTAAAATTATTGGAAAGAATATTATTGGCAGCTACAAACCCAGGTGATACAATATTGGACCCTTTTTGCGGTTGCGGCACTGCAGTTGTCGCAGCAGAGAGATTAGGTAGGAAGTGGATTGGTATTGATATAACTCACATAGCAATAACTACAATAAAGGATAGATTAAATGACGAGTTTGGTATGCTGGCAAATTTTAATATCCAGGGGGAACCTGTTGATTTGGAAGGGGCAGAAGAGTTAGCCAAAAACAATAGATTCCAATTTCAGATATGGGCACTGTCGCTATTAGGGATGAATTATAAAAAAGATTATAATTCTATTTCGAAGGGTGCTGATGGTGGCATTGATGGAATAAGATATTTTGAAAATGGCAAGATAGGAAATCTAGGTAAATGTATTATACAAGTTAAGAGCGGTAAAGTGTCCGTTAAAGATATACGGGAGTTAAATACTGTTGTAGATAATGAGTCAGCTGATTTAGGGGTATTTGTCACCCTTAAATCACCTACAAGAAATATGAAAGTTGAAGCCGCTAGGTGTGGGGTCTTTACTGATTACAAAGGAAATGATTTTCCGAAAATAGGAATTGTGGAAGTAAACGATTTATTGACTCATAAGATTATGCCTCATAATGTTTTTCCGGAATAATAGCGCATTAGTGAATACACTACTTTTAGTATTGACGCCCCTCACGACTTACGAAAGTGAGGGGCGTTTCATGGATTAAAATCAAGATATTTGGCAATTGAATTGGAATAGTAGACAAGCAGTGCGGCATATTAATGCTTTGGCGGTTGTGACAATAGTTGTATTTAAAAGGTTGGTTTGGTAAAGAATAAATTGGAAAGAGGAGAAAAGTTGCAGAAGAGTACGTGATCATGGTAATGAAATTCAAGGTCAATGCATTGTGGTGCCATATTTTCATTGCTATTATAAGAATATGAATTGTAATTCAAAAGACCTGGTTGACTAAATATTAGGGGTGATTTTATGAGTGGAATACCATTAAGTCAAAAAGTTTCAAGTCTTATTCAATACATAAGTGAATTAATGCAGCTCAAACAAAAACCTGTTTACTCCTATTCCAATTATGCACGGGTTCTTTGGGTCGGTGAATTTCCGAATGGTGCTGAATGCATTGATGCCTTTAGAACTGATATGGATGACTGGTTGTATGTTAAAAAACCTTTATTTCCTACAATCCCAAAAGTACCGGAAAGTTTAAAAGAATGGGTAGTTATAGAGCGGACAAAAATACATGTATATGAAAGTATATTTATTGAAAATGATTTAGTGGATGAAGATGAAACTGAAAAAAAAGAAATTTATCTTAAGGATTTACCTGACATTCAAAATGAAATCCAACTGTTAAAAGATGAAGTATGTACCCCCTATTTTAAAGAATATGAACGTGTCAATAAAATCCAATCTTTGTACGATCAACTGTATAAAACTTATCAAGACTTGCAGAATAATTCCGAGTTTCTTGAGTTTGTTGTTTCTGTAGGTTTATTGCGATGGAAGCAGGACAATAAGAACGCGATTGAACGACATCTACTTACCTCTGAAGTGGAACTACATTTTAATAAGGAAGCCGGTGAAATGATTATTGCACCGACTTCCAAAGGACATCTTTTTGATTTTGAAGAAGATATGCTTTTAGTGGAAGATCGACTTTCTGGAGATGAATTAAAGGAAGTTCGATCACTATTGGATGGGTTTTATGAAGAGGGAAGTATTAAAGAGAAGTTCTCCCTGATCCTTACAAATATAGTGAATACACTCGATTCTCGTGGGATTTATGATAATTCATTCCAAAATTCTAAACGAACGAACGATGGTCCCATTGTCTCCTTAGCACCTGCGTTCGTTTTAAGAAAGAAATCCCAAAAAAGCATTCAGCATGCCTGTGAAAAAGCGGTTGAGCAATTAAAGAAAATGGATGATTCGGCTGTTCCTGAAAATATGGCCAATATGTTTAATGTAGTAGATAACGAAGCAGAGGACAATGCATTCCATGAAGTTGAAGAATTTTACTTTCCATTACCTTCTAATGATGAACAAGATAGAATTATATCAAATCTGAATCACAAGAGCAGCGTGTTAGTTCAAGGACCGCCGGGAACAGGTAAAACCCATACAATAGCAAATGTAACGTCGCATTTGCTTGCAACAGGACAAAGAATACTGATAACAAGTCAAACGGCTAAGGCGCTAAGTGTGTTGAAATCTAAATTACCTAAAGACCTTCAAGACCTATCTGTAAGTCTTTTGGGTGGTGATGCTTCTTCCATGAAAGATCTTGAAAAAGTAGTATCAAGTATTAGTGTAAATAAAGAAAGATTCAATTTATCCGAAATGGCACTTTCGGTTGAAACAATGGAATCAGCTTTAAAGGAATTGAAAAAATCACTTAATATAACCAAGACGGAGCTAATGGAAGTCCGAGAAGCCGAAACTTATGTCCATAGTTTCCCTCCGTTTAACGGAACTGCACAACAGATTGCACAACAGTTGAATATGAATGCAAAACAATTTGATTGGTATACTACGCCTTCATCTACTGAAACTGAATTCCTGAAAAAAGAGAAAAATCTTGTCAATCGCTATATCGAGTTGATGGGTCTTGATATGGAGGTACCACTTGAGTATAAAGAGTACAAATACCCTTCTTTAGAAATGCTCGATATTAAATCTACTATTGATGTAATCAAAGAAGAATACGACTTAAATGAGAAATACGCTGCACTACATCAGGAAGAGGATGTTGAGTTGCAGAAAATGTTGGAAGGATTATCAGACGATGATTTATCCAATCTGAGTGTGGAATTAAATAGGTTCGGCGATTTATGTAGACCGCTACTATTTAACACATATCCTAAACTTAGAAAAGTTGTAACTGACATCTTTGAAAACAGAGGGCATTTGTGGCATAAAGTGCTTGAAGATTTGAAAGAGCATATCCATGTAATCCATGAAACGAAAAGTGAATTTGATCGATCCCTTATTTCCGTGGATGATGTTTCGATTGCATCTTTAAAGAAAATGAGCGAGGACTTGGTTGGCCATATCACAAATGGTGGTAAAATGGGTACATTTATTTTCCGACCAAAGATTGTTAAGCAATATAAAGAAACACTAAGAAAAGTCAAATACAATAATTTACCGGTTAAGTCAGAAAGCCAAGTAAAGACCATCTACGCTTATGCCAGAGCTGAACATGCATTTGAATGCATAGAGAAAATGATTATCCCTCATTTATTGGATGAAAAGCCGTTCGTTGAAGAATTAATTATCGAAGAATATGAAAGTACTTTGTCCCAGTTAGAGTTGGCAATTCACATTCAAGAATGGAGAAATGGAATTCTATCTCAATTTGAATTCCTTACTGCTGATAAGTTTAATGAAAGTTTGACTCATTCACTGTTATCCAATATAGAGCTACTAACTATAAAAAGAAGTTCTGAGAAAAAATCAGATGATCTTTTTACAGCAGTGAAATTGGTTGAAAGCCTAATGTCGGAAGGCATACATTCATTGTATCCCAAGTTGAATGAGGCAATTATTGAGCGGGACATCGATAAGATATCTTCTAATTGGGAGCAGTATGAGTTTTATCAAAAGGTAATGAAGAGAGACCGTGAAGTTTCCGTTATTACAAAAGAAATCAAAAAGCATTCTCCTACATTACTGAACGTTCTCCAATCATCCTTTTCAGATTCTGTTTGGGCAGAACGAAGTGCTATTTGGGAAAAGGCTCAAGACTGGAAAAAAACGAAAGATTGGCTTTGGGATTTTATGCAAAAGGATGAGGCAGCACTTTCTGTTAAATATCATGAAATAGAAATGGAAATTAGAAAGACAATTACGGATATAGGAACGCAAAAGGCTTGGATCAGTATGTTGAGAAAAATGACAGATATACAAGCTAAGCACCTAAAGGCATGGGCGCTATCAGTTAAAAACATAGGAAAAGGAACCGGTAAAAATGCTCCCCGCTATATTGCAGAGGCACAAATGCATATGGAAAAATGTAAAGACGCCATACCTGCTTGGATTATGCCACTGAATCGTGTCTTTGAAAATTTCGAAATACGACCAGGGCTTTTTGATATTGTAATTGTAGATGAAGCCAGTCAGTCATGGCATGATGCATTACTTCTAAAATACTTGGCTAAGAAAATGATCATAGTTGGGGACAAAGAGCAGATTAGTCCGAGTATTGTTGGTGTAAATGCCGATGATATTGTAAAGCTTAAGAACAAACATCTTAAATCAATTAATTTTGAATTTGCAGGTATGCTTGATGCAAATAATTCGTTTTTTGACGTTGCACACGTAATGTTTAAGGATACTATCACACTACGTGAGCATTTCCGATGCATGCCGGAAATTATTGGTTTTTCGAATATGATATCGTATTCAAACAAACCTTTAATACCATTGAGACAATACCCAGCTAATAGGTTGGAGCCAATCATATCAAGATACTTGCCGCATGGGGTACGTGTAGGAAGTTCTCAAAATGCTTACAATGAAGTAGAAGCAGATGAGATTGTAAAAGAAATTCGAAATTGTATTAGTGAGAAAAAATATGATGGTAAATCAATAGGCGTTATTTCTTTGCTTGGAAATAACCAAGCAAAGCTCATCCAGAATAAACTAATTGCTGAACTGGGTGCAGAAGTGATGGAGGAACGTCAAATTATCTGTGGAGATGCCTATGCATTCCAAGGAGATGAGCGGGATGTCATTTTTCTATCCATGATTGCAGCAAAAGGTGAAACACGTGTGACTGCATTGACCACTGATTCTGCCAGACAACGTTTTAACGTAGCTGTCAGTAGAGCGAAGGATCAGTTGTGGGTGATGCATTCCCTCTCTGTAAATGATATTAGCAATCAGGAATGCTTGAGGTATCAACTTCTTAACTATATTGCAAATCCTTTAAAAGAAGAAACAGAGGCAAATCGTAAAAAATGTGAAAGTAAATTCGAGGAAAGCGTTTTTGACGCATTAGTTGCCAAAGGGTATCGTGTTATCCCTCAGTACGAGGTTGCTGGCTTCAGAATAGATCTTGTAGTGCAGGGAGAACAATCACGGCTTGCAGTTGAATGTGATGGAGACCATTGGCATACATCCGTTGACGACCGCGAAAGGGATTTTCAAAGGGAACGGTTGCTTCAAAGGGCTGGTTGGACATTTTGGAGGGTATTAGGCAGCGTATATTACGATAATCCCGAAAAAGCACTTAACACTCTATGGGCAACATTGGATGAAATGAACATAAGACCGTATTCTGAATGGGCGTCACTATCAAATCCAATTATTGAAGGTGAAACTGACGAGGAGCATATGGAGATAGAAAGCAAAGTTGATATTCCTAAGGAAGAGGATTCTTTACTAAAAGTTAAACAGTCTAATCAATCAATTAATACGAGAGATATTTTACTTCAAAGACAGCCAACAATGACTAAAGTTGGAAAACTGGCGAATAAAGCCCCCTTGCTGAAAAAAACACATGAGCAATCATCTTTATTATTACTGGATGATGAGAAGAACGAAATAACTCACATACAGCAAGACCTTTTCGGTAATTCAGAAGTAATGGTGTATAAAGAAAAGCTGGAACGCTCGGGCTTCGAAACATTCATCCACCCAGAAAGACCAGATAGGATATATATCATTGGTAAAATTCAATTAGTAACAGAACTATCAAGGATTGCTCCAAAAAATAATAGTTTCACCTTCTTAAGTAAAGGCAATAAAGATACCCAAGGCGAATCAGCTTGGTATATAGATATTAATTTTGAAAACAATATTTCGCATCTATCCAGAGATAATAGTAAAGTGAAAAATTAAGCCTAAAAGCAACGTGAATAGTAAACAGCATAATGAAAACCAATTGTCGACAATTCTACTTGAGATGGAAGCATTAGGTTTTGAAATCATTGACTATCGTCACAAATCCTCAACTGTTTATGTAATTGGAGGAGAAGAGATTGGCAAATCGCTGTCCACTTATTTAAACCATGGTTTGCGGTTCATAAGGCTTGAAAAGGGAAATAAAACAACTGGATTTAGAGCGGCATGGTATGCAAAGACCAAATAAATGTATCGTTGGCGTCTCTCACTGCTTTTGGAGTTGGTGAGGGGCGTTTTATATTGAATTCTATTTCTGTCTTTAATAATTGGTATAATCGTACAATCTAATATAAGCTCATGCTTACCTATCCCGACAATTGGATCTTTTCCCTATTACGTTTTTTCCTTCCCTGATTAATTCACCCTAAATGGATATTGTGAAGTAACATCTTTTTAATAGAAGATAACGTGTCTGGAAATATCGTAGCATTACAAGTAGAATATAAAGTAGGTCAGATTTCATTACTTTTACATCATCGAGAGATAAAAAGTAATGAAGTATTTAGGGAATATGTCCTTGATAAAGTGAAAGAATTATATGACAATGGTATTAGTAGATTAAAATGCCTTTACTGGCGTTTCTTAGTTAAGATCTATGTTATTTCAACCAGAAAATCTTTGATAATTTTTTATGTTTGGGATTGGGGGATCCAATGAACTTAAAACAAATTCAAAAGTTACAGGAAATACTACCTGAAATAAATAAACAATATCATAGACAGGTGTATGTTCACGATTCTAAAGATGGTAAGACCGTACTTGGCTTTAGTGAACAACATGACATCCCATATATAAATCTGAACATCGAATTCTCCCGTTTATTAAAGGGAATACCACAAACTCGGCGTTTATACAAAGTTACAGATTTTTTTAATAAAACCATTAATTCCTATACGGAAAACACCATTTGCATTGATTATTACGAACTATTATTTGACCCTTCTTTATCAGTAAATCCATTTGATTTGTTTAAGAATGCTAGCCGAAATAAAACCCTAGTCATAGCTTTGCGTGGCAAATTAACAGAGCAGGAGTTCATACACGCAGAACCCGTACATCCCGAGTATACGAAATTTCCCATTCACGGCACTTTAGTAATTAAATAAAAGGAGGATAACCATATGCAATATAAACAGTTAGTTCAATTTGAACCAATTGAGTCAGTAATCCAATTAACAGATGCCAACGACAAAGACCGAGCGTTTCAATTACTAGATACTTATGTTATTTCAGAACGTATGGCAGAACAATTAAATGATTTAATCATCAATCAACTCCAATTTGATCGGGCTGTTGATAATAAAGGGCTGCTCATTGTCGGTAATTATGGAACAGGTAAATCACACTTAATGAGTGTCATTTCTACCATCGCTGAACGTGATGGTGCAAGTAGTCATATTAAAAATTCTAATGTTGCAGAAAAATCGAAGGAAATTGAAGGGAAGTTTAAAGTAATTCGCTTGGAGATTGGTAGTGTCGGTACATCATTACGCGACATTTTAGTATCCAATATTGAAGATGGACTCGCTGAGATGGGTGTCGATTTTACATTTCCTCCATTCGATCAAATTACAAATAACAAAGACGCTCTTGAAGAAATGATGGGGCTCTTCAATGAAAAATTCCCTAAACATGGGTTGCTCGTTGTGGTAGATGAGTTATTAGATTATTTACGTGGACGTAAGGAGCAAGAAATCACACTGGATTTAGGTTTCCTTCGCGAAATAGGAGAAATTTGTGGTAAAACTCGCCTCCGGTTTATCGCAGGTATTCAAGAAATGCTATTTGATAATCCGAGTTTCAACTTTGTGGCCGAGCCATTACAGCGTGTAAAGCAACGTTTTGAGCAAGTTCGTATCGTTCGCGAAGATATCGCACATGTTGTATCAGAACGTTTATTGAAAAAGACCGATGAACAAAAAGCTTTGATTCGGGAGCATTTATCCAAATTCACGACGCTATATGGTCGATTAAATGAAAATATGGAATCGTATGTGAATCTTTTCCCGATTCATCCTGCTTACTTAAGTGCATTTGAAAAGGTAAATGGTATCGAAAAACGTGTAGCACTAAAGACAATAAGCCTTGAGATGAATAGCGTTCTTGAAAAAGAATTACCTGAAGGGGAGCCAGGACTAATTTCGTATGATAGCTACTGGAAATTCATCGAGGAAGATCCTTCATATAAATCAAACCCTGACGTTAAAGAAGTAATGGATAAAGCAAAAATACTGAAAGATCGCGTGCAAAATGCTTTAGAGAAACGTGCTTACAAACCAATCTCTTTACGTATCATTAATGCATTGTCACTATACCGTCTTTCTACATCAGACATCTATGACAAAGTCGGCTTAACAGCCGAAGAATTAAGAGATGAGTTGTTTTTAACACCTCCAGGAGGAATGGACCTTTTAAGCGACTTAGATGATGCCTCTGATTTCTTGAAAACCAATGTTGATGCAGCGATTAGAGAAATCCAGAAAACTGTAAGTTACCAATACCTTTCTGCAAATGAAGCCAATGGGCAGTATTATTTGGACCTTAAAAAGGACATTGACATTGATAGCTTAATTCAGCAAAAAGCTGAAAAGATTGAAGATGATAAATTAGATCGCTTCTATTACGATATTTTAAAACAAGCCATTACACTCGATGACAATACGTATGTATCAGGATATAAAATTTGGCGTCACAACCTTCCTTGGGATGCTCGCCGTATTACACGCCAAGGGTACTTGTTTTTTGGCGCTCCAAACGAACGCTCAACTGCACAGCCTGAACGCGATTTTTATATCTACATGCTACGTCCTTATCTAAAAACACCTTTTAAAGACGAGCAAAAGCCTGATGAGCTCTTTTTTGAACTCAACCAAAAGGATGAACACTTTACACAGTTGTTACGCTTATATGCAGCTGCCAATGATTTGAAAACAGAATCTGCATCTGCGACAAGAAGTCTATACACAAGGAAAATAGAAAGTTACTTTAAAGAAATCAATAAATGGCTAAACGATAATTTTGTACACTCATTTGAAATCACTTATAAAGGAAAAAAGGGAAGTGTTCTTGATTTTGGAATGTTTTTACCCGCAAACGCGACCATTCAAGAAATAATTAATATCATTTCAGAAGGCATTTTAACCAATTGGTTTGAGCAAAAATATGAGGACTATCCTGCATTTAGAAAGATTCAAGGCTCTTACTTATCCAAAACGAATTTAGAATCGTACATCCGAGACGCACTCCACTATATAAATGGAAAAGAAACGAAGCAAGGGGAAGCTATTTTAGATGGCTTAGTCTTATTTGATACAAACGGTAAAGTAGCTACAAAACAATCTGGGTTTGCCAAATGGGTTTTAGACCTGTTAGAACAAAAAGGACATGGCCAAGTTATTAATCATAATGAATTAATCCATACGGTGTTTATTCGCGGGGTTGAAGACCTTCAATATACAAAACAGTTCCACCTAGAACCTGAGCTACTTACAGTACTACTCGGAGCTATGATCTATACAGGAGCAGTAGAAGTAACGATTGAGGGGACAACATACAATGCTTCTAATTTACAGGAGTACATTCAACTTCCTTTATCGAAACTCACTCAATTTAGCCATATAAAAAAACCTACAGGCCTTCCTGTTGCTGAGTTAAATGCTGTAGCCAATCTCTTTGACGAGCGCATTGCTAACTACGAGGATGATAGCTTAAAGCGTACGATTACGACGATTACAAGTAAGGCAAACAATGCAATACTTGACGTATTGAATATGATCCAAGTAGTAAAAAAAGGCTTCCCAACATGGGATGGTCCATTACTAAACAGTGCCGAAATTCAAGAAAACGTGAGCATACTGGAGGAATACAAGGATTTTTGTGAAGGTCTAAAACGATATGATACACCTGCAAAAATGCGTAACTTGAAATATGATCTAGCGACGATTGAAAATCAACAAGAAGCTATCAATAAACTTACTTCTTTTACTAAGTTAGAGCAACAAATCAAAGAAATTCAACAGCGTGTCAGTTACTTGCAAATTGCACAGCCAAACGTTGGCAGCCAGTCTGACTGGTCTTCACATGTAGACGATGCATTAGATGAATTACAGTACGCTTTAAAACAACACCAGGATACAACCAAGGAACTCACTGCACTCGATGCATTGAAAAAAGAGTATATCCAGTTATATATTGAAGCGCATGATCAATCCCGTTTAAACGCAACCGAAAACATACTGAAAAACGAATTATTAAGCGATGCACAGACGAAGGCATTAAAAGAATTGGCTGCCCATATTTCAATTTTACCCAAAGAAGAATTGTTTAATTGGGAACGAACATTGTCTCAATTAAAAACTTGCTATCACGTGTCCGAAGATAAATTAGAGCATGCACCGATGTGCTCGGAGTGTAAATTCCGTCCTATCGAAATTGCAACAAACGAAAAAGCAACGTTGAAGAAAATCCAGGAAGAACTACCAAAAATGTTGGCAAACTGGACAGAAACATTACTTACGAACTTCAATGATCCAACGGTAAAAGAAAATATTTCACTATTAAAAACAGAGCAACAACAGCTAGTGGAAGCACTCATTGCAAACCAAGCATTCACATTGCCATTGGACATTCGTCTAATCCAGGCAATCAACGACTTATTAAAAGGGATCCACAAAATAGAACTATCCATTTCTGATATCGAAGAAATGATGGCCAATGGACACCCATTAGCGGTTGATGAGCTACGAAAACGATTCGATGAACTTATTACAAAAACGGTCGGCACAACACCAACAAACCAAGTACGTATTATGTTAAAGAAATGAGGAGAAACACATGTCACACCATGACGAACAGCTTTCTTTCCTAAATGAACAATCTGCCGCAGACAACACACCCGTTGTCTGCCTAGGCATGACATTTGAAAACGACGAAGCCCGCAGAGATTATTTCAGAGAAGAATTACGAAAAAAACTACCTGAGTTAAAAAATATAGAAGGATTTCCTATTGGAGAAGACGAAAATATCATTGCTTTATCAGATCCACCATATTACACGGCATGTCCAAATCCTTGGATTAATGAATTAGTTGACTCTAATGAAAATCGTCAATTAAAAAAAGTTGGTCCTTATGCAAGTGATGTGAGTATTGGTAAAAGCGGGATGATTTACAATGCTCACAGCTATCATACAAAAGTACCTCACAAAGCAATCATGAAATATATTTTACACTATACTAATCCCGGGGACACTATCATAGATGTATTTTCTGGAACTGGAATGACCGGCGTTGCTGGTTATATGTGTGGTAATGAAAAAGAGATAGCCTCAATGGGCTTCATTATAGATAAAGATGACACCATTCATTCAGATGAAGGTTCTTACAAATTGGGGGAAAGGAAAGTTATCCTAAATGATTTATCTCCTACTGCAGCACTTATTTCGTCAAATTATAATAGTTCTATTGATAAAGAAAAGTTTACAATTGAAGCTGATCGCCTTATAAATGACATATCCTTACACGTAGACAAGTTATTTAAGACAAAGGATATTTTAAATGGAAAAGAAATTGAAGGTGAGGTTAATTATGCAGTTTGGAGTGATGATTTCATCTGCTCAGAATGTGGAATCTCGTTTAACTTTTTCGATATCGCTGTAGACAAAGATATAAAAAAAGTTAAAGATGAATTTAATTGCCCTTCCTGTAACGCACTATTGACTAAACGTAAAATCCAGCCTTTATTGCTTAAAGAATATGATCCAATTCTAGATGACATAATAGAAAAAGTTTCCCAAAAGTTAGTACTGATTAATTACACATATAATGGAAAAAGGTATGATAAAGTACCTGATGAATATGATTTGAATTTAATCAAAGAAATAGAAAATATTGACTGGCCATATGAAATCAAAACTGACAGAATGGTTGATGGAGATGAGTCCAGACGAAATGATAAAATTGGTCTAACTCATACTCATCACTTTTTCAGTAAAAGAAATTTATTAACTATTTCTTTAATCTTAGATAAAGTAAAGTCAAGCGAATTTAAATCATTATTTTTAGGGATCTTAAGAAGTAGCCTTTCATACTCAACAAAAATGGTAAAGGTTAATATCTCAAGACTCTTGACAGATGGCGGGCTATTTTCTTTCGGTTCTGTAACAGGAACATTATATGTACCCAGTGTTAACGGAGAACGTCCGATAACTGCTGCATTTAGAAGCAAATTAAAATCTGTTATGAAAACAATCCCGCAGTCGAATAATAGCATAATAACTAATCAGTCATCTATTGATTTGAGTAATATTAATTCTGAAAGTATCGATTATATTTTCATAGATCCTCCATTCGGTTCAAATTTAATGTATTCCGAGTTGAATTTTATCTGGGAATCTTTTATGGGAGTCTATACTGATAATAAAACAGAGGCAATTGTAAATAATACTCAAAAGAAAAGTCTGTTTGAATATGAAACTCTAATGAATGGTGCTTTAAATGAATTATATAGGTTATTAAAACCTGAGCGATGGATAACGATCGAGTTCAGTAACTCTCAAGCAAGTATTTGGAACTCTATTCAAAACGCTCTTCAAAAAGCTGGATTTATTATTGCTAACGTAGCTGCTTTAGATAAAAAACAAGGTAGTTTTAAAGCAGTAACGTCTATGACAGCAGTCAAACAAGACTTAGTTATCTCAGCATATAAGCCTTCAAAAGAATACATTACTGCAATACGAGAACAAACCAATACTCCCGAATCGGCCTGGTCTTTTGTTACTCAGTACTTAGAACAACTAGTAATATTTTCAGGAATAAAAGGAGAGGCATCAGTTATTCCTGAACGTACACCACGTATTCTGTTTGACCGAATGGTAGCTTATCACGTTCAAAATAACTTGCCCGTACCCATTTCTTCAGCAGAGTTCCAATCAGGTGTGGCACAACGTTTCCCAATGCGTGATGGCATGGCATTTTTAGAATCACAAGTAGCTGAATACGATAAGAAACGCATCCTTGTGAAAGAGTTTTCCCAAATGAACTTATTCGTATCAGATGAGAACAGTGCGATTGAATGGATTCGTCAACAATTGATGAAAAAACCACAGACACGCCAAGATTTACACCCACAGTTTATGAAGGAAATTCAACATATTGCCAAACATGAGCAATTACCTGAATTGGATTCTTTACTGCTCCAAAACTTCTTACGTTATGAAGGGGACGAAGTCGTTCCAGATCAAATTGGTAGCTACTTACGTCGAAATTATCATGATTTCCGTGGATTAGAAAATGACGACGAGAAGATGAAAGACAAAGCGCTGAATCGTTGGTATGTACCAGATCCAAATAAGCAAGCAGACCTTGAAAAGCTACGCGAGAAATCGCTATTACGCGAATTCGAGAGCTATATAGAAGAACTGGGCACACATAAAAAGAAATTAAGACAATTCCGTACAGAAGCTATTCGGGCAGGCTTCAAAAAGGCGTGGAGTGATAAAGACTACGCGAAAATTGTTACAGTCGGTGATCGTTTACCTGAAAGTGTCATCCAGGAAGACGATAAGCTATTAATGTATTACGACAATGCACAAATTCGTTTAGATATGTAAGAAAAGAAGGTGATAGGGTTGAACTGGTCTAAAAAAATCGCATCTTACTTCACGGGAAACGGGTTTATATATGTTGTATCCGATGAATATAATCTGCTTGGTCAATCTACGATACAAGACATTTTATCCCGACAAAATTGCACACTTCATTTTTATGAAGATCCCGTCATTTTCCGTGAATATTACGAAAGTGAATTTCGGCATCTGCATCGAACTGAACGTTCAAGCTTGCTTATCGTTATCTCAAATAGTCAGTTCACCCGAGTCCCTTACGATGTGTATGAACAAGCCGTTTGTGTAACGTTGTCCTTTAATAAGCTGTTTCCAAATTTAGAACCTTCCATTGTACGGCAGTGCCCTGGTTGGATGTATGAGCTAATTTATATAGCTCAGCATTCAATTGCACAAGGATTGAATAGTCTTGAAACCACAGACTTCTTACTAAATGACGTCTGTGGTATTCATGCATCAAGAATTTACACTGAAACAGATTTAGTGAAATCCGGCTTATTCTATTACGAAAGATTCGATGAGGGACTTCCTCGTTTTTTGTTTGAGCGTTTAGAAAGATTACTCACGCTGCCAACAAAACAGCTTTCACCGGCTAGTATCACGATTTTTCAATCTAAGAAAGAATTTCATCATTTTTTAAATACAAAGTGGCAACAATATATCCATCATTTTGTTCACCAAGCGAATAAGCAAGTCGCGGAAAGTTACGAGTCTTATACTTTTAATTTATTCCATGATCCTTATGTACAACGATATATTGACACAGCTGTTGAACCAGTTGAAGTACCAAACGATATTCGATTTGAACAGTGGATGCTACCGGGATTACTTATTCAAGAAGAGAAGATTTCTATTGAACATTCTCCATTCAAAGAGGAGTATACAAGCTTTGAACGGAATGATTGGTTGTGTTTCGCTAATGAACTTGGGTTACTTCAACAGCAACACTTAAAAGAAGGGAAGTACCACGAGAGTTTTCAAACCAACGTCGCAAAAGCAAATGAGGCATTTAAACGGTGGATGTTCGAAAATTTCCAGCAGCTTCGTTCGTTACCTGTCGTGCCCAAACCAAAAATGGTACATCAAATTCCCCATTATTTAGCACGACAAGCCGATCAAAAGATTGCGTTAGTCGTGTTGGATGGTATGAGCTTTACGCAATGGCATTTAATTAAAGATTATCTTCACTCACCAGCCTGGCATTTTGAAGAAGATGCGGTGTTTGCCTGGGTACCCAGTGTGACCTCTGTTTCTAGACAAGCCTTATTTTCTGGACACGAACCTCGGTTCTTTGCAAATACCATAACGAGTACGCATAAAGAAAAAGCTTTATGGACAGCATTTTGGGAGGAACAAGGATTTTCAAAACAAAATATTGCGTTTGAGAAATCGTTAGGCTTAAGCGCCTATAACCAACAACAACTAGCCTATCAATTTTCGCCTGCTATCCGTATATACGGTGCTGTCATTGATGTGATTGACCAATTCATGCATGGCGCTGCACAAGGTATTCAAACCGTTCAGTCAGAATTGAATACTTGGCTTCACTCACAGTATTTAACCTCTTTTATAGGGGATTTAATGACTGCTGGGTTTCAAGTATACCTCACTGCAGACCATGGAAACGTTGAATGTATCGGTAGGGGACGCATTAGCCAAGGCGTTACTGTTGAATCTAAAGGTGAACGAGCTCGCATATACAGTTCACTCAATATAAGAAACCATACAGCGAATGAGCAGCAAGATACGATGATTTGGGACGATACCAGTTTACCGAATGATTACCATGTTTTATTAGCAGAAAACAACGGGGCATTCGTTCCTAATCATCAAAAAATCGTTACGCATGGTGGCATTCATATTGAAGAAGTGATTGTACCATTCATCAAAGTTAGTAGATAGGAAGTAGGTAGATGTTATGAAAGCAGTAGGTTTTGATCAAAAAATACAACTCGCATATTTAGATACTACAGCGAATCTCCTACGACATTATTCAGATAGAAAAGACATGTACGCACAGTTGGATGCAGAATTACTTAGCTCTATAAAAGGCGAAAAATCTAGAAAAAACGCCATTACCATGTTAATGAAAACCTGGAGTTTAGTAGAGCCTTCTATTCAAGAAATTCGTGAAAGTTTGGTTGCAGAATACCCTTATTTCAATACAACAGAAAAGAAATTTGTTCATTATTGTCTAGTTAGCATTGCGTATCCCTATTTTAGAGAGCAAATGCTCTATGTAGGAAAGAATTTAAAGATGGCTGATGAAGTGTATAGCCGAACTGTCCTTTCTGAGATGAAAAACCTTTATGGAGATCGTCGGCGTGTAGAAGTAGCAACGGGTGCAGTTTTTTCATCTGTAAAAGAATGGGGAATTTTAAAGATGATTAAATCGGGTGTCTATGAAAAAAACTTGTTTGAACTATCATTAACTCATCCATTACTGCAATCTTTGCTATTGGCAGTACTCATGATCCACTATGATACGAACAGCATTTCACTGGAAGTAGTAAATAATAGTGCAATCTTCTTCCCGTTCGATTACCATGTACGTATAGGGGATATGGACCAGGAACGTTTTACAATCATCAAAACCATTCGCGATACAATAATAGAAAGAAACCCTACAGTCCCTTGCTCTTTTGAGTGAGGGACTTTTTTGGAGGTAGCCTATGAACATTGGAGATATTATCAATGGTCCTTTTTTCCCGGAGACCATTGAAATAAAAAAACTAGAAGCATTTGGGGAAGAATATCATTTGCTCGAAGGTATCGGACGTCAATCCAATCAATATTACGAGCAATTATTGACGCCACATGATATCGAAAAATTAACAATCGTTAGCACGTCTAGTGAACTAAGTATAGAGTTGCCAGGAGAATCCATCCAACAAAGATTATTATATTTAATACTAGAGTTAGAAGATCGGTTCTCTAGAACGCGCGCACTTGGAAATCAAGAAGTTATTCCATTGCCCCATCAAATTGAGGCTGTTTACAATCGTATGTTGACCTCTTCGAACATTCGATACTTATTAGCGGATGATCCCGGCGCCGGAAAAACGATTATGTCCGGCATGCTGATAAAAGAATTAAAGGCCCGTGAAAGTGTCCAACGTATTTTAATACTTGTGCCACCACTAGTGCTTCGTCAATGGCAAGAAGAGATGGACGAAAAGTTTCAAGAGTCTTTTAAAATCATCAACAGAGCCGTTTTAAACGAATATGGCAACCTGAATCCTTTTATTGAAAATGACCATTGTCTAGCTTCGATTTATTGGTCTACGCGCGACGAAATTAAAGAATTGATTTTAGAAGCTCAATTCGATTTAGTCATTGTAGATGAAGCACATAAGATGGCTGCATATTCATACGGGAAAATTAAGAAAAAAACATCCAAAACAAAACTTTATCAACTTGGAGAAAAACTATTAGCCAAAACAGAACATTGTTTATTATTAACAGCAACACCTCATAAGGGGGATGCCGAAAACTTTCGTTTACTAATGAAGCTGTTAGAGCCGGACTTATTTCAGCATATCCCAGCAGGCGAGACGCTTCAAGATAAGACCAATCCTTTTATTATTCGTCGATTAAAAGAGTCCATGGTCAATTTTGATGGCACACCTATTTTTCCGAAACGAACGACCAAAACGATTCAATATAATTTAACAGAACCGGAGCTAGAATTATATAACGCGGTAACAGAGTATGTACAAACTCATTTTAATCGAGCATTAAATGCTGGCCACAATAGTACTGCCTTTGCAATGATGCTCTTACAACGTCGATTGAGTTCATCAATTGAAGCGATACATAGGTCGCTCGGGCGTCGCTATAAAAAAATGTTAGCGATTTTAGAGAATACTGAACTAGAGCGAAAAAAGTACGCCCAAAAACTCGAAAAGCTCTATGAGAACAACTTAGAAGAAGATGTAGTGGAGTCACCCGATTTGCTTGAGAAAAAGTTAGAACTTGCTATAGATACAATTGATGTTGATTTGCTGAAAGAGGAAATTTCAGAGCTTAAAAAGTTATTAATCATGACAACCTCTTTGAAAAAACATGAGTTAGAGAAAAAGTACTTAGAATTAGAGACAATGCTATTTGGCGTAGATGGCTTAATCTTTACAGGAGAGAAAATATTAATTTTCACAGAATCTGTAGATACATTGAAGTATTTAGAAGCGAAGTTAAGCAATAGAGTCGATCAAATCGCAAAAATCATGGGTAGCTTCTCCATGGATGAACGACGTAAACAAGTCGAGTTATTTCGTCATCATGCCCAAATTATGTTGGCGACGGATGCTGGGGGCGAGTCCATTAACCTTCAATTCTGTAATCAAATGATCAACTATGATATCCCTTGGAATCCTAACCGTTTGGAGCAACGCATGGGGCGTATTCATCGGATTGGGCAGAAAAACGAGGTGTTTATTTTTAATCTAGTAGCTGCGAATACACGGGAAGGTTATGTCTTGTCCCGTCTATTAACAAAGCTAGATTCGATGAAAGAAGATTTAGGTAGTGATCTAGTCTATAACATTATGGGGGATTTATTAGATGGCGACATTAATTTAGCCGATTTAATGAAGGAAGCGATTTTAACGCGCGAGAACTTGGATGACGTCATAAAAAAAATGGACAAAGGGCTTAGCGATGAACATAAAGAATTGATTCAAACGATGAAGAAAATGCAGTTTGACTCCGATGCGATAGATGTTTCTGCAATGAAGCAATCGCAATTCGATATTGAAATCAATAAAATACCTAATCGAATGTATGTGGAATTGATGGACCATGCTTTTACCAGTTCGAATGTAAAAATATTCGATAGTCATGAAAATCATGTGAAGCGTATAGAACGATTCCCTAAACTTATTCGCGACCAATTTGCCAAAGAAACAAGCTTTACAGATTCTTATCGGTACACAGGCTATATTGAGCATAGTAGTGATGAAATACCTTATATAACAAAATTGCATCCTCTATACACACTCGCTAAGAAGCTTTTGTTGAAGGCTAGTGATCAGTTCGCCTTCAAGCGTTATTTATTGCCTTACAACGTACCTGAGCATTTAGAAGTGGATGCTTATCGTCTTGTATATAAAGATGGCACAGGAAAAGAATTAAAAAACCAGCTATTTTTTGTGGCAAAACGCATGGATGGCTCAGTCATTCAATTAACACCCTACTGGTTATCGTTGGACAAGTTCGCAACCGCTGTTACAGAACTTCCTTTTAACGAGCAACCCATTTTGCAACGGAAAGTATTGCAATTAGCAATTGAAGAAAGAAGCGCCATTGAGAAAAAACGTACAACACAATTAAATAAAATGTATGATTACTTAATTGAATCATTCCAACAGCAATATAATGATGCACTTGATCGCCTGATGCATTACCAGACCGACAATCACGACAATAAAAATTCTGCACTAATCAATCAAATGAACGCACAATTAATTGATATCGAGGAGCAAAAAATAAAAAGACTTGGAGTCATTGATAAGCAACGTACTATTACACTACAACCTCCAAAGAAAAATGCACAATTTGAATTGATTCCCAACGGTCTTTCGTATCGTTTGATTGCAACTGACTATCACGATTTGATAGAAACTCACGAACGAAATAACGGTCGAAAGTTATTGAAAGCATATGGCAATTTGGGATTGGTTGACTTTTATAGCGAACGATTTAATGGAGAAGAACGATTCATTATTTTAACGGATAAGCCTGATTTCATTATTAGTGACGAGCATCTTGAGGATTTGCATAGTTTATTAGATAAGGCATATGTGTATGTACTTCAGGATGATCAGATTGAGGAAATGAAATTGCAAAACTCTATTTAACTACTTAAATATACATTGTTGGAGACGTTTCACAATGAAAAGAGGTAATGCATCTTGATTAATGTAGAATTAGTAAATAGTTGCGAAGGTTTTTGGCGATGTATTACTCCAGATGGGATTTTAAATGCTTCAGTCGTATTACTTACAATTGTTGGAGCAGTTTTAGTTTCATATGTTACAACTAGAACGCAAATAAAAAGCCAAACAGAAGCCACAAAAGAAGAGGGTAAAAAAGTTTTTAAAGTTGTTCAAGACTCATTTATAAAAGCAACTGGTACAATAGGCTTGTTTTTAAACAGTCAAGCTAAGAGTCATAGAGATCTTGTTATATTTATTAAAGAATTGGAATATCACACTGAAGTTATAAAGGATTCAGATATAATCAATGTTTCTCCATCTGCAATTTATAATGACCTAAAGTCTTTTAACGACAAAGCAAGATTTTCTCAACTAATTTTAGAGAATATACTTCTGATGCTTGAAAATGGTTATCATATTAAAATTGAAGAATATTTACTAGATGATAGTCAGAAAATCAATCATCAGAAAGTGAAAGAACTATCAGAGATAGCTACGGAAAAAGTGAAAGAAATGAAGTGCTTGTATGAAAAAATTGAGAAATATTATAAATAAGTCATTAAGTCGGATTTCAACATTTGTTGAAGTCTGGCTTTTTTATATAGTCTGTAGGAAAATAATAGTGCATTAACATTGGTTTCCAATGTGGTAAAATTAATGTAAGTAGTACTATATATTCAAATAACGGCATTTAGAATTTAATTGAGAGGATGATAGTTTATGACTAATGAAACCTATTTTTATAAATTCTTAGAACCATTCACGAAAGAACTATCTGAAGTTGCACGTGAATTAGAGTCAACTATTTTTACTAGTCCAAGAATAATGTTGACACATTCCCGAAGTTTTGTAGAGAACATTATTCGGTTGGTAATCAAAGATGAAAAGATTGAAATTAATGAACGTGCGACATTCTTGGAGCAATTGGTTATTTTAAATGAGGAAGGTTATTTGCCAAATGATGTTCGGGATGCCCTTCACTCCATACGTCAAATAGGCAACCTGGCAGCACATGAAGTCAGGCCATTCCGTTTCTCGGAAGCATTACTTACATGGGAGAACTTATATGTCGTTGTAAAGTGGTTTGTCGAAGTTTATGTATCATTTGAATTAGACATTCCGGAGTATAAGGATCCAACACCGCAAAAAGATACGACTTATGATACATCTGAGATTGAGTTGCGTCTACAAGCAATGGAGAAGTTGCTTAAGAATGCGATGGAATCATCAGGGGGAGCAGATATCCAAACTGAACCGCGCAAGCAGTCTACCACAGTTACATTGCCGGGTTATACCCCAATACGAAGTATCACTTACAAGGGAGAATCGATTGAAATTCCTTACTTCCTAAGGGATGTATTTTTGCTTCCACAGCGCTTCGATAAGTCAGAAAAGTTTTTAATTCGATTGGGAGCCGAGCAACAGGCTCGAATTATGAGTGAGTTGCCAAGTGATTTAGAAGGTCTATATAAACAAGTAAAAAGTTTCAGCGAAAAGAATGATGGTATCTTATTCAATGAGTTAAAGGTATTTATTGAGGAGGAAAAAGCAAGAAGAGAGGTAAAATTGCAACGTCCCGGTGAGCTTTTCTTTTTCTACAAAGAACGTCATATTATCGTGACGGAAGAAATTGCACAAATTTCATTTGGTGAAGATGAAATCTCAGTTAGACCAAGCCTATTGCGCCAACTGAAGGCCGATCAAATTGAAAAAGTGGGCCAACTGCCGAGTGAATTGGCGATACTTGCAAAATATGAGCATGTAGGGATTAAAACGATTGAGAGTTTGTTTGAACAACTGGAACGAAAACAGCAAGGTGTGTTATTAAAGGCATAGCGACTTCTTTTCAACAGATAGAATCAATTGTGAGGGATCATTATGTTAAAGTCCAAGGAATTTGATCTTTATAGTTCTGCAAGGGAAGGTTTTATTCAGAGCGATTACGAATTTTTGACCGAGTTAGTAAGTCTGTCTCATTTGGGAATTAAAAAAGGGGAGAAAACAGCAAAGTTCCATGATTCATCTATTCGATTATTAAACTATATAATCGATACTGAAAATGCTTCACTTGCTTTATTACTTACAAAGACTTTATATGAAATTCAAGAGAATGCTAAATTTCATCTGACAGCTAATGCAACGAATGTTAGACAACTATGTGAGCTAATCTTAATCCAATTTAGTAATTCAAAAGCAGAGATTTACTATTATGTTATGTGTTTGCTAAATTACTATGAAAATTCGTCAATAGTTTACAGTAATATTGGTTCCATACTTCCTGAGAAAATAAAGGAAATGGATGGAAACCTTTATGAATGTTATGACCTATCCTTGGCTGTAGAATTATTACATAGCTATTTAATAATTGATTTCAAAAAGGTTCAGCCCTTGTTTTCAGATATACTCTCAGATTGGGATCGTTTTGAAAAAGGTATGTCGGAGGCGGACTTCTCAAAACTATTGTGGTATGCATTTATTTTGGAACAAGATGAACTGTTAGAGGTCATTATTAACGATTATTCCAATCTATTAAACACCGATTTGTGGTCAAATCGATACTATCGTTATATTAAACGAAATTTAACAAATGGTAAGGTAATGGACGATGAAAAGTTTCACCGTGCTATTGAAAGATTTAAAAAGGATAAGGCATTTTCAATAAAGGAAAAAGAAGTGATAGTAAAGTGTATACATTCTTTCGTAGAAGGCAGTCAAAATAAAGATTTTAAAAATAAGGTAAGTAAAACTATAATAACCAAAAGCGTAATTAAGTTGGCAGCATGCAATGTTCCACCTAATATAACATTAGCAGATATCAAACATACTATTGATATTGAACTGGCTGTCTATGAAAATGAGAGAATGCAAAAGATGATTAGAACGATTGCTGTTAAGGCATTAACCGATAGTAAAAAGACAGCTTACTTCGTAAATAAACGAACTATAGAAAAGATAAAGGCAAACGCTAAAGACGGGTTTGTTTTGATTGAAGACAAATCAGAAATGACATCTATAGATAAATTAAATGACAAGGTGTTAGAGGGAACACGGATTGAAGATGAGGGAATATTCAATTGGCCATCAACAGAAGTATCGGGATTCAGCTTGGCATCGGAAAACGAATTCAATGGCCTAAATGAGAAAAGTGCATTGCGCAAAATGGGCTATCACATTACTGATTCAACAAGGGAAAAGAGATGGGAAGCATTACAACGGGCCGTTCCCGCCTTAGGATTAAAAAGGGTAGCTTATACAATCGCCGGGTTCGTGAAGATGAGAAAAGGCCGGAAAAATGGCCATGAGATATTTAAAAATGGAATTGAAGAATGGGAATATGATCTTAAAAGGTTAAAGAAAACGTATTATAAAAAGGATTTTAAGTGGCCTAAGACTTGAATTTTATCTGGTGCCTGCATGAACCTTATTTAAGCCACTTGTATAATAGTATCCAATGTCAGATTCTCTTTGAATTGTCCCAGAAACTGGCACTCCTCAATTACTACTTTCACCTCCATTAGTTCTTGTGATAGATTTAACTGTTGATTTTTTTGAAAAAATAATTAGGTAGGAGAAATTTAATGCTTAAAGACTTAGAACCTGCATATATTTCATTGTATATATCATTTAACCAGGTAGAAAAATTAGCAAAACAATTAATTGCAAAAGAAATAGGAAGGGTAGTACCAGTAAAAGTTGAAGGTGATGACGATAAAGACGCGCTAAGAATACGCGTGGAAATTGATGATAGTTCATTATCGGATGACGAAGCAATATATCTATCGTCAAGAGGTTATTCTCTTGAACAACCATATAGAAATGCACATTTTGTGTTGGAAGCATTAACTGAGGGGGTTCCATATGAAATTCTTCCTATGCTGGGGCACGACGATGAGGAGTTTGGTACATACTTCTTGGTGGAGATTCCGTATCATTGGTACATTACTAGAGATTTAGAGTAATTGAAAATCCTATATCCTGTATGAAAGTTAGCCATTGTTCCATTTGGAAATATCTCCTCCATTATTACTTTTGGGTACTAAGTTCTCATTAAACTCTGAATTGTTTTAGATCCCGGTAGCATTTTCAATAAATTTGCCGGATTTCACTAATTGTTGAGGTCTGGCTTTTATTGTTAATTCTTGGGTCTGCAAATATATAATAGTATGTAACTCTTGATTTTTATATGGTAATGATACGTTTGAAGATCGAAAACTGGCTTATGTCGCAACAAGTCGTGCCTTACATGAATTAGTTGTAATTTATGATGGCGAAAAATCGATATGAAATCCAAAGATACTTAAAAAACTGCACCGGCTCTTTCTTACTATCTAAGGGGCGGTGTGAGTTTTCAAGCCCCATGTACTATAGATAGTAGTGTGCACAAATTATTACTATATTCAGGGGGCCAACAAAATGGCAAATAATTTTCAACCATTACATTGTGTCGTCGAAAGTGAAAATTTAGAGTTAGGGAAGGATTTCGTAGTAGTTTCAATGCATTGTATGAGTAACGATTCTCTTGATTGGGATGAAGATTTGGAAGAAGATTATTCAGACGGGCAAGATTTTGATGAATTGGAGTTAGTTGATAAAAAGTGCGGCATAGATAGCTTGGAATATTTTCGTTCCAAAAAGATTAAAAATGGACACAAGCAATTATTAAAAGTGGAACTTGAAAAACTTGGTTTTGAGTATTACATTCATGAAACGCCTTTTATTCCCAATTCCACTTTTTACTTGCCGAGGCAACCTATCGATTTAAATGCTGCGTATACGTTTGGCCTTGGGGTTGTTCAAATTCTTCGCGGTAAGTATAAAGGCGAATTCATGTTATATAACTATGAGAAATATGATGCAGCCGATTTAGTGGAAGAGGATAAGCATGATGAACAAATGAGACTACGTATTTACTTTCAATATAAGAACCCCTTTGCTTACTTCGATAAGTATGTTTATGAGCTGATTGATAACAATGTTTATCTTGCGGATATACTAATTGTGAAACGTAAACAATATATGTTGGATTTTTTCTTAACCGTTGCTGCTTATCATCGGGAGAAAGAAGAAGGTAGCATACATATTGATACGGCGCGGATGATTCGGGGGATGAAACTATAGTAATAAATTTGCCGGATTTCAATAATTATTGAGGTCCGGCATTTTTATTTAGATGCGAATCTGAAAATATATAATAGTAAGTCAGTGGCGGTGGTTATATGGTAAAATTAAACTACTATTAACTAATAGGTGTAATGGTACTTCCAAACTACAAAAAAGGGGGGGGAGCAATGACAGGTGAAAAAAGGGTCGTTACAGCCGTAATAAGGAAAAATACCAATTTGATGCATATCGATAGGTACAACCCAAATAGTAGTGTCATGTTTCAGGCACAAAAGGAAATTGAAAGAATTGGGAATAGGGTTGATAAGGTTATTATTGAGACTTCAAATAGTACCTATATTATTAAGTGGGATGAGTGAAGTTTGGCTATGTTCCTGGATTTGATGGCGGAGGAGATGTGGATGTGATGTGCCAGGCATTTTTTGAACGTGTTGCACTGCACTATGGAGAAATTTTGTTTAGGAGGGTTTAATATGAAAATAAATTGGCTTGAAATAAAGGATTTTAGATCAATTAAGGATTCGGGTAGAATCTATGTCGATTCCAACATAACAGTATTAGCAGGGAAAAATAGATTTTGGTACCAGGTTGAGCGACCGAGCAAGGTTGCAGCATATAGCGGGTGGGATTCCCGTCGGGTAAGAATTAGCCATTCGCCCGTAGCGAGTCTTGGAGGATGTGGGGTAACCTTCATCTTTAAGCGTAGACAGTTAGACGGCGGGCCGAAAGCCAAATGGTTGAAGGGATTGAGCTCCGAAATACCCAGTTAAGAAGGCTGATGTGTTAACCTGCGCAGAAAGCTACATCCTCACGGACGTAAATGGCAAGACCGTGAGGGCTTCTTCGGAGTCGGTGACCTTGGCACGTCGGACATTGATATGTTGTAGCAACTCGGGAGGTCCTATCGGTCTTTCCTCTTTGGAGAGTATGATGAGCCAAGCGATACAAAGCAAGGGAGTCAAATGCCGCATAGGAAGTCGGATAACTGCGTAGTACCGAGGAAGCCGGGTAATTCTGGTGGAGGAAAGGCAGTTACCTTGTCGTAGCCCTTTGAAGGGAAACATTTACTACACACAGAGGTAGGGATATAAATGGAAACAAAACTAATAAGGATAGCAGAATTAGCGAAGGAGAAACCTGACCTAAAGTTCACATCTCTTGCACATCTTCTCAATGAAGAGAATCTAACACGATGTCATCATGCCCTCCCGTCAGGGAAGGCAACGGGAGTCCTCCGGACTACCAAGGAGGAATACGGGGAAAACCTCGCCGGAAATATCTCCGACTTAGTAGAAAGGATGAAGAAGAGGAGTTACAGACCAGTCCCCGTGAGAAGAGCATATATTGCAAAGCCAGGGACTGATAAGAAAAGACCCCTCGGTATTCCTGAGCACGAGGATAAAATAGTTCAACGTGGTATGGCAAAGATTCTAAATGCCATATATGAACCGTTATTCCTTGATTGCTCTTTTGGTTTCAGACCTAATCGGAACTGTCATGATGCGATTAAGATTCTTAATGTGTATATCGAGAAAAGATATACGAACTTTATAGTTGATGTAGATATAAAGGGGTTCTTCGACAACGTGGATCATGAATGGATGATGAAATTCCTTCAACACCGAATTGCTGATCCAGCATTCCTTCGAATCGTAGCCAGATTCCTGAAGGGTGGATACATGGAAGAAGGAAAATTCTACAAAACGGATGTCGGTACTCCTCAGGGTGGTATCATTTCTCCGATTCTGGCAAATGTCTATCTCCATTATGTGCTTGATTTATGGTTCGAAAAGGTTGTCCGCAAGTCCTGCAAAGGACATGCCTACATGGTAAGATACGCAGACGACTTCGTGTGCTGTTTCCAAAGTGAAACTGAAGCGAATAACTTCTATAAAGCGCTTATTGAACGCCTTAGAAAGTTCAATCTTGAAATTGCAGAAGACAAGTCCAAAATCATCCCGTTTGGCAAATATGCAGAACGAAATTGCAAACGAAAAGGATGTAACAAACCTGATACATTCGATTTTCTTGGGTTTACCCATTACTGTAGCAAGAGTATAGACGGATTCTTCAGAGTGAAAAGGAAAACAAGTGCAAAGAAGGTTCGAGCCAAATTAAAAGAATGCAAGGAATGGCTAAAGGCAAACAGGACGACGGACATCCACTCGGTAATTACAAGACTTCAAAGGTCTCTTAGGGGTTACTATAATTATTATTGTATAACCGACAATACACCACATGTTAGAAATTTCAAGCACAAAGTCAGAACCCTGTTCTTTAAATGGATGAATAGAAGGAGTCAGAAGAAGTCGTTCAACTTCGAGAAATTCGACTTGTTTCTTAGAAGATACCCACTCCCTTTACCAAAGGTAAAGGTAAATATCTACGAACTAAGGGAAGAAATTAGCTATATTCTGTGAATTATAACAAGGAAGAGCCGTGTGCGTGAATAGCGCACGCACGGTTCTGTGAGGGGAAGGTGTCCAATTCCACATGGAAAAGGACCCGACCTACTCGACCTCATTGAATTTAGAATTGTTTTATAACCTGGTACTTTTTTAAAATCTTGATAACTTTCAGGGGATTATTAGTTTTAGGAACGTATGTATGGTAAAGTGAAAGAGTAATAGAATAGGTGACTCAAGGGTGGTCGGTATGACAGTATTTGAAGCGCTGATGCTTGCAATTTCATTCGCAGCATTAATCGTAGCAGTATCGTCGTCTAACCATAGAAAATAATCCATCCTTGAGTGGTGGCTCATAATGGATGGATTATTTTATCCAGCTTAGCTGATCCCTCTTGAAGGGAACCTGCTATTACAGACCGCCTAATGTTGGAGCATTAGGTGGTCCTTTTTAGTTTATTCATTTTCAACAACTATATGCTGTTACCAGTATTATAGTGCAGTTTATTGGTTAATACAACCAATTGGTGAAGAGGGATGGTGCTCATAGTATCTTTCCTTATCCCTTTCCCTCAATAGTTCCCTGAACGTACTAACGACATAATCCAATTGATCATTTGTAATCAAATAATGAACAATCATCCGTATCTTTCTTGGCCCTATCTTTTTCACTTTTATTCTTTTTTCTTTTAGATCGTTGATTAGTTTATCGGCATCCATTCCACTTTGATTTATAGTCACCGAGATAATATTCGTTTGTACATCCTTCAAATTAATGAAGAGCCCCTCTATGGAGGCTAATTTCTCCGCCAGTTGCTTAGCCTTGTCATTGTCCTCTTTTAATCGATCAATCATATTTTCCAAAGCGTATATCCCGGGAGCTGCGATTATTCCGGCTTGTCTCATTCCACCGCCAAGTCTCTGGCGGTTTATTTTTGCCTCTTTGATAAATTCTTTTGACCCCACAAGAATGGAGCCTAATGGACAACCTAATCCTTTAGTGAGGCAAAATTGAGCGGCATCTACATACTTGCAGAACTCTGATGGTTCGACACCTAACTCTACTGAAGCATTAAAAATCCTGGCCCCATCAAGATATACGGGTAACCTATATTGCTTCGCGACTTCTTGAATCTCTTTCATGTTTTCAAGGGTAACTATTTGTCCTAAGTTTAAATTGTACGTATTTTCCAAGGAGATTAATGCTGTTTTAGCCCTTTGGATATCGCCCAAAGAAATTGAGGACTCTACAATCTCAGGGTCGAAATATCCATTCTCTACCTGAATAGGCCTTGCTTGCACTTGTGATAAGGCTGAAATTGCAGCTCCTTCTAAATTGTAGATATGAGATTCGCTTCCAAGGATAATTTCCTGCCCCCTTGTTGAAAATCCCATTATCGCAATTTGATTTGCCATTGTGCCGGATAGGACGAGCATCGCGTCCTCCATCCCTAATAGGTTAGCGGCTTTTCGTTCAAGTTCATTTACAGTACTATCTTCCCCCATAATATCGTCGCCAAGTGTAGCGTTTGCGATTGCCTCTATCATTTGGGGTTTCGGTAGGGTAACCGTATCACTTCGAAGATCAATTTCTTCAACTATCATATGGTTCCACTCTCGATGTCAGTTGAACTTGTAGATTCCTGACTTTCGTTTTTTTCCTTGCCGAAAAATCGATTGACGATCATAAGTATTGAGCCGTCACCCGTTATATTTGTAGCTGTCCCGAAACTATCTTGAATCATGAACAGCGCTAACATAAGACCAATCGCTTCATCTCCGAATCCAAGGGTCGACTGTAATATTCCGATTGCGGCCAAAGCGGATCCACCTGGCACACCTACAGCCCCAACCTCAATTACACCAAGAATTAGAATGAAAGAGATGATCAGGCCAACTGGGGGTAGCTCCCCATTTGTAATGAGTGATACTGTGATTGCACTTATTGTTAGTGTCATTGCAGCGCCTGAAAGGTGAACGTTTGCTGTCAGTGGCATAACAAAATCTGCAATCTTTTTATTGATGAACGGAATTGTTCTTGCTTGTCTAAGGGAAACTGGCATTGTGACTGCACTTGACATTGTTCCAAATGCTGTGAAATAGGCAGGTAGCATTGCTTTAAAAACAACTAAAGGATTCTGTTTGGAAATTATTCCTGCCAATACATACTCAATGATCAGCCAAATAAATTGCATGATTACAATTAAGACAAGCATTTTACCGAAGATCGAAATCGTTCCAAACAATGCACCCTTAGCAGCTATACCTGCAAATATGCACGAAATAAAAATAGGGAGAACTGGAATGATGAATTTTTGAATTACACGCTCAACTACGTTTCTGAATTCAATTACAGCACCAGAAAGGATTGGTGCTTTCCCCCAGGTAGATGCCATTCCGATAATAATCGCCAATACCAAAGCCGAGATAATGTTCATCAGTGGCGGGATATCAAGGGTGACAAAAGGTGCACCGATTTTAATACTTTCAACGACTTGGCCAGCCTGTAGAGCAAAATTTGGGATGATTAAATAGGCTGCCACGGCAGCAAGTCCACAAGCTATTATCGTATCCAAATATGAAATCCCGATCGTGAAACTTAATAGTTTTCCAGCTTTTGATTCGAATTCTGCAATACTGGCCGCAACAAACGCAAAAATGATTAAAGGAATAAAGAATTTGATGAGATTGCCTAATAGCATACTTCCGGTTTCCGTAAATCGGATCATCCAATCAGGGCCGAAGATTCCTACCAAAATACCGATACCAAGACCAAGCAACAATTTTGGAATAAGACCAAACTTCATATGCTTTCCTCCTGTCTAATGTATGGTGCTGCGAACATTAGACTATATGCTTGGACAATCGCGGACATGCATGCTTAGTTGAACGTATGTTCTAATTGTGTTATAATTTACTTAATATATTAACGACTGCTATAAATAAAAAGGGGGATTTTGTATGGCGGACATTGAAAAGTATAGTGAGCATACCTTTGAGCAATACAAGCATGTAAATGAGTATGGTGAGGATTTTTGGTTTGCAAGGGATTTGCAAGTTGTTCTTCAGTACAAAGAATGGAGAAACTTCATTAAAGTTATTGAAAAAGCAAAGTCTGCTTGTAAAACTAGCGGTAATAGTGTTTCAGACCATTTTGTTGACGTCAACAAAATGGTACATCTCGGTTCAGGATCACAGAGGGAAGTAGAGGATATCATGCTTTCGCGCTACGCATGTTACCTAATTGTCCAAAATGGCGATCCAAAGAAGGAAGTAGTTGCATTAGGGCAAACTTACTTCGCCGTACAAACACGAAAGCAAGAGTTGCAAGAGGAGTTTGAATCGCTTGATGAAGATAAAAAGCGATTAGCCATTCGAAATGAGTTAAAGGAACATAATAAGTCTTTACAGGAAGCGGCAATGCTTGCAGGTGTTGAAACGAATTTGGACTATGCAACCTTTCAGAATCATGGGTATAGAGGTTTGTATGGCGGATTAGATGCAAAAGCAATTCATGCCCGAAAAGGTTTGAAAAAAAGTCACAAAATTTTAGATTACATGGGAAGTACCGAACTGGCAGCAAATTTATTCCGTGCAACGCAAACAGATGAAAAACTTCGTCGAGACAATGTGCAAGGAAAACAAGAAGCGAACAAAGTGCATTATGAGGTGGGTTCTAAGGTTCGTAAAACCATTGAAGAACTTGGCGGGACAATGCCAGAGGACTTGCCAACTCCTGAGAAAAGTATTAAGCATATTGAGAAGCAGGAGCGAAAGAAGATTGAATAAGTACAGGTTCACATTGAATTTTGAATCGTTTTAGAACCTTGTGACTTTTTAACCATAAAAAATAGTCCATCTTTGAGTAGTAGCTCATAACGGATGGATTATTTATCCCACTAGCTGATCCTCTTGCAGGGAATCTACTGCTACAGACCAACTACTATAGGTAGCAATTTGTGGTCTTTTTTAGTTTATTCTTTAATAACAAGTATATTTTATTAGAATGGGTCTTCTTTATCGTATTTTTTTCAAATACACCTACTACTAAAAGAAACTTAAGAATTTAAATTCAAATGACTTCATATGTTTATGGTACATATGGAGGAGGGGTATTTTGATTAAATTTAGGAAGAGGCTTCCTAAAGCAATCAAACAACAACCAGAGATAATGTACAATCCACCAACCAGCATGGAAGTTAAAAACAGATTCGAAAATATTATGAGGTTTTCAAAATCAGTTTTAGACGTTGCAAATGAATTTGAGAAAAGTGAAAATGATTTCAAGGAAAAAGCCGATCATTCATTGGTTGATGTTGTTAGATTGCTCGGAAGGCAACTTCAATCACAGTATTTAACTAATCTTATATACGGTATGGATGAAACACTAATTCCCAAATTGCATCCTTCAGAAGTACTTTTTGAGTCATCAGCGAGGATTAATTTGGAGGGTACCATTTTTTCAGACATAATAAAGAAGGTAGATAATGAAAAGATAATTTCATTGAATAGGGATTTGATATTACCTTGGCCATGGAAAGAATCAAGATTAATTAGTTGTATTGCCAATATTGGTCAAGGAAGAAGATGGGGGCAGTGGCGTCAAGACGACAATAATCATTACGTGGATTTATGGTTGCCAATGGGAATAGCATGGGTGTTTGGAGGAAATCACTCAATATCAACGGGAATAATCCAAGGCAAAGGAGAAATTGTTCCGAGGGATATTTATGATATTAGTGATGTGTATGATTATGTGTATTGTGACGGTGTTAATTATTATAGAAAAGATGATGGCAGTATAATTTCTCCAGTCAAGAATGCTGAGTTTGCGGCTATTTTTGAAATTGGGCGTATGATGGTTGAGAACTCAATTAGTTATTAATCCTATATCCTTTTATTCATAAAATATATAAATTGAGGTCTGCTCATAAGATAAGTGAGAGACCTCATTTATTTTATACAATTTCTTTAATTGGATAAAATTAATTTGCGATACCAGGTTCTCATTGAATTTCGAATTGTTTCAAAACTTAGTACCTCTTTCATACATACTACAACCCAAAATTATCAACAAACCCCTCTATATCCTCTTTCGACATTCCCTCAGCTGCCAAATCCGCTACAAATGCAACTCGCATCTGTGCGGCTTTATCAAATTCTCCCGCCTTCTCATACGCCTCCATCCAAACCATTTCACGCCCCCTACTAATGCAAAAAATAACCTTCTTCATCTACATTCCCTCCTATAAGATTAGTAATTTATAAAGCTACTCATTTTGTCAAACTCAATATACATAGGTTATTTTAAAATTGCTACGTTACGACTTAAAGGGGAGGAGTAAAGAACTTGGTACCCATACAAGAATGCACGAACGATTACCATAGCAATCCCTTGTGCAAAACAGATTCCTAATAAATCACTAAGTAAATGCATAAAAAGAAAAACGCCAGAAAATGGCGTTTAACATACATTATTGATTATCTTGATTGTTTTTTATGTTACCTGTTAATTTCTTTGCGGCGTTTTTAGCAGCGTCTACAGTATACATTGCAATTATTCCTGTTGTTTCGAGTGCAGATCCAGCTGTATTCTTAATGTTTTCCGCGACACTTTTAGTTTGTTGATTTTCCCCATTTTGCTGGTTGGCCATTACATTTCACCTCCTCAACAAAAGTAGGATATGTGTAATGTCATTATTTATCCGTAAATACAAAGTTCGAGATACCTTTTCCTGAGTTCCCGGTACCGGATTCTCATTGAATTTCGAATTGTTTCAGAACCTGACTTTGGTACCTTTTCACTTGACGAGTTGCGGCAGATTCATGGATTGGGTGAAAAGAAGATTAATGAGGAATTGGTGAGGATAGTTAAGGAGGATGCTATTCCACCTACAAGGAAATAGTGGATGATATAAAGGTAATACTTCTTGCATTTTCAATCAAACCAAATATCCACACAAAGTAACAAATGTTTGATGAATCAGAAAATACCGTAATTTATTAATGAAACCAAGAACATTCGTGTGATACAATAAAAGTGTAATAGAATAGGTGACTCAAGGGTGGTCGGCCATTCCCTAAGAAGGGAGGTGGTCGTATGTCAATGTCTGAAGCGCTAATGCTTATGGTGTCATTCGGGGCATTAATCGTAACGATATTGTCCTTTCATAATAAAAAATAATCCACCCTTGAGTTGCTGCTCATAACGGATGGATTATTTTTAACTCTCGAGCTGATCCCCCTTGAAGGGAACCTGCTATTACAGACCGTCTAATGTTAGGGCATTGGGCGGTCCTTTTTAGTTTATTCGTGGTAGACAAAAGTATACCCTTTAGTTAAATTATAGAGCAGATTATTGGTCAATACAACCAAATCACCTTTCAATTGGTTGCCGCTACTACAAGACGAGGTTATGAAGCAAGTCTTGAATATAGAACATATTGCAGGGGCGAGTTTGAAGTAGAGATGCCGGACAATTGGACTAATGAAGCCTCAAACTGGTTAGAAAAAACGAAAGAGAAGACGTTAAATGATAATCAGCGGATTTCCGTAAATGGAGGGATTGCAGAAGGGCGGTTAATTGGCGGTAACGTTAATGCGATGTATGGCTTTATTGGTACGCCCGTAGTCCACCGTTTTATAGCATTCCTCCTAAGAAAGCTTTGTGGTTACGTTACGTCATCCAATATAGTTGCATTATTTCAAGTATCAGGTTCTCCTTGAATTTCGAATTGTTTTAGAACCTGGTACCCTTTCACCAGGAATTTCAAACCATTAAAAAATTTTATTCCCAGTTTAAAGGAATCAACCTTTTTTGTTGAACTAACACACACCTTTAGTTCAATATGAAAGACCTCAATGACATCTCACTCTACAACTCTAACACATGAAGATAACATACTTAAATTTGTACTGCATTTGATTTGTTTGTCCAATCAATTTTATAAATAAGTCGTATGCTATTATATAAGAAATTTAAATAGAAAGTAGGTAAATTCAAATGGGTGTAATTAAAAATTGTTGTCCTGATTATTTTTTTAATAAGATTTCACCAACAACAAATTTCCCCATTCCACCTGGTGGAGTACCAGTGGATCTTATTCAGGTGACAGTGACAACTGAAGAAACGAATGACCGGGTGAGAATAGATTCTATGCTTTCTGTTATTATTGTTACCGGAACTGACGGAGTTTCTGGTTTTAACGTACCATTTCGTCTTTTCCGTGATAATACTCAGATAGCAACAATAAGTCTGACACAAACAGGTCAACTTAAACAAACAGGTGTACAAAGCCAAATTCTTGATGCTCCTAACATTACCTGGACAGACGTTCCAGGTCTACCTGGCACTTACACTTATCGTATTACGGGTGAGCGGCGTGGTGGTGAAGAAAACATTCTATCTGTGAGTGTGAATAATAGGCAAATTGATGCTATTGTTTTCCCTCCAGAAAACTGTTAATCATAAAAAAGCTGTGGATTAGGTTCCACAGCTTTTTGCATTTAAAAATGATATCAGAATACTTTGATGTCTTATTGGATTATAGGGTATTTAATAAGAAGACAACGATAGATCTTTCATCAAAAGATGCATTTAACAGTTCGGAAATCCTCGTGGACGGTGTGGCGCTTAACGATGAGGAACAGGTAGAACTGCTGGTATATCTGAAGACGCGGAGAACTGTGAAATCGAGGTTGTGATGAGCGATTGTATTTCATATAGTAGCTTCCTTTGTAGTTATAAATGAATCGGGGGATGGGGTTGAAAATGGTAAAGAGGATGATGTTAGGGGGATTTGCTGCAATTGCAATTGTTCTGCATGAAAAAAACCCAGTATCTACTACGCAAACAATGGACTTTTTTTAGAATATATTTAATCAAGGCCTGCCATGCAAACCATCATTAAATATAATAATTAGTGAATCTCGACAACCTTCAGTATATTAATAGTTTTAAGAACATGCGTATGCTACGATAAAAGAGTAATAGAATAGGTGACTCAAGGGTGGTCGGCCATTTCCCGTAAGAAGGGAGGTGGTCGGTATGACAGTATTTGAAGCGCTAATGCTTGCAATTTCATTCGCAGCATTAATCGTAGCAGTATCGTCGTCTAACCATAAAAAATAACCCATCCTTGAGTGGTAGCTCATAATGGATGGATTACTTTTTCCAACTTAGCTGATCCCCCTTGAAGGGAACCTACTATTACAGACTGCCTAACGTTGACAGCGTTAGGTGGTCCTTTTTAGTTTATTCATTTTCAACAACTATATGCTAATATCATCATTATAGAGTAGTTTTTTGATTATTACAACCAAATTAGGCGGTCATGTTTTTATCTACTCCTTTGTTTTCTCATCCATTACGTGGCGACCCACTTTTCACCAGTGATTACTGGTGCTCCGCCATGTTTCATACCAAAAAAGGTGACATGACGTACGAAATATATATGACAAAGATCAAGGCGAATTTATCTAAATCGGGAGTTGCAGGAAATGATGGTAAATCTTAATGAAAAGGCGCTTCAGTTGTTTGAGGAGAATGCATATGACGAAGCGCTTGACTTGTTAGAGCAGGCGGTCGAGAAAGGGAGGACGGTCCAATCACTGAATAATTTAGCGTGGATGTACATGTATGAAGAAGAGGATGTGCAACGGGCAAAGCCGCTCCTTGAAGAAGTCGTTGCGCTGCGCCCGCAATGTCACTTTCCGTATAACATGCTCGGTGAAGTTGCATTGCAGGAGAAAAACTGGGACGGTGCGAGGGAACTGTTGAGGAAATCGATAGCCATTCGATCGTCAGGTGAAGCAATTCATAATTTAGCAGTCGCCGACTTTTATACTGATCGTTTTCAGCAGGCGGCGGATGGGTTTCATTCAATTGCTGAAGACTCGGATATCGTCAGCTGGTATGAAGTGATTGCGCGTATTCGAAATAGGGAGTGGGCTGTTGCCAAATCGATACTTGATCAGTGGAACAGTGAGTCCTCTCATTACTTGGGGGCAATCGAAGCGGCAGATGCTTATGTGGAGATGGACTGCTGGCAAGAAGCGCGGGATAAGTTTGAAAAAGAGTGGTCGGATTATTTCATTTCGCCAAATGTGATTAGCCGGTATGCGTATGTTTTATTCCGCTTACATGATCTGCACGCTTGCCGCCAAGTAATCGATCGGGCGGTTGCGGACAAACGAGTTGAAATCGAAGAAGAGAAGCAGGAAATTTGCGATGAAAATTGGACGGAAGCCGATAAAGCCGACAGAATTCTGGAGCTACAAGAGGAATTAAGTGGCTTACAGCAGCTGTTTGCGAAATTGCAGGCAGGCTACCTACCGGTTTTTAGGTTTGAATTGCATCACGAAGGCGGTTGTTATTTGTTCGGTTGTAAACAGCACGGCCATTCGGAGTGGGTGGGGTGATTGGTCGGGGTTGCTGGATTTTCAAGTACCAGGTTCTCATTGAATTTTGAATTTATTTTAGAACCTGGTACCCTTTTTATCTCTTACATCAAGAAAGAATCTTAAGTTCTGATAGTGCCTGCTGCAAGGTTCCTTTTGTGATTTGATCACTAAAGTCCAATCCAAGACTTACAGCAGTCTGAGCCACTTCAGGCCTAACACCTGTTAGTATCGTTTGAACTCCTAACAATTTTAAGGTAGAGCTCAAATTAAAGATATGTTGTGCCACCATTGTATCGACAATAGCTACCCCAGATAAATCGAGTATTAAGTAAGATATTTTTAATCTCCCTGCTTCTTTCGTCGTATTCTCCATCAACAATAACGCCCGTTCAGTATCAATGTTTCCGATTAATGGCAGTATGGCGATGTCATTAGAAATAGAAACAATAGGAACAGATAATTCAATAAATGCTTTTCTTGCATTATCGAGATTGACTGTGTAGAAGTTAACAAAGGTTAAGCTAAAACAGTAAACAGCATGATCAAGCAACGGGTCTATGATTTTAGATGTTTCTAACAATGATTTCACCGACATATCTTGTGAGATGACCTTGTTTTCAATTACTTCATTGATATAGGTTCGATAAAGCGTCGTATCTTTCAAGGCTTCATCCAATGGTACTCCAAGTTTATAGACATACTCGGAAGTTTCATGCGCCCATTCTTCTATCAGCTCATAGGCCATTTCTCTTTTTTCTGGTTTGGCCAAAAATTCTCCAAAGAGATTTATAAAGTTTGCTCTCAGCCTTACTATTTCCTCTTCAATATGTGAAGGGATTAATTGTCTTTGATCATCCGGAATCTCTGATAATCTTACCTCATGAATTTTACGTGCTATATTAATCTTTTCTTCTATTAGCGTTTTTCCGAGTAGCCCCATTTCATTTATCATGAGCTCATCCCCCCAAAAGAAATATATATTTGATTTACCTTTTATTGTATGGCATTCAAAAGATTTCCGCAAACCAACAAATAGTAGCCTAACACATGTTCTCGAAAAGAATATTTGAAAAGTAATAAAATGTGTTAAAATAAATAAAAGTAGCTAATGATGATGCTCTTCGGTGGATTGTGTTTTTTTAACTTTGAGGAGTAGTGGAGGTAAAGAAGATGTCGGAAAAAAGGAAACTTCATAGTTTTTTAATGAGTAAGGCAGAGCAAATGACGGAAGAATGGTACGAGAAATTAGATAAAAGTGACCCGTCAGGCGTGTATTCTTCTACCGATCCTGTGGAGATTAAGAAATTGAAAGGGCAGAATTTTGCGTTCCACGAAAATGCTTTTAGAATATTGATTGAAGAAGAATCTGAAGTGATGAAGCGGATGGAAAGTTGGATTTTGGAGACGACAAGTGACCCTGAACTCATAGATACACCTATTGAATTTATCATAAGAGAGTTTATGAGAACCCGGGATGTGTATTTTGGTTTCATTAAAGAGTTTGTCGATGCGAATAAAGAGTCGATGACCATTGAATCCATTTTATACTATTACGAACTGATTATTAGTATAACGGATCAGGCGATTGTTTGGTATACACATGAAAGAAACAGACATTTAAACGAACAATTGGGATTCCAAAAAGAAGTGATCAATACATTAAGTTCTCCAGTCATTGTTTTAAGTGATGACACAGCCTTACTTCCGATTATTGGAGAGCTCGATAGTGACCGGGCAAAATTACTCTTAGAGAACACATTGGAACAATGTGTGGCCAAAGGGATAAACAAACTATATATCGATTTGTCTGGTATGGTAATGGTGGATTCGATTGTTGCACAACAGCTACTTGGGCTCCTACAGTCTTTAGAGTTAATAGGTGTCGAGCCAACGTTATCCGGCATCAGACCGGAAATTGCTCTAACGGCGATTAAGTTAGGGATTTCTTTTGAAAATGTACGAATCACATCAAAACTTTCACAAGCGATACAACCATGTTGACGTCTTTTATTCTTTTTTAATTTTATTGATTTTGACTTGCTGAATCCTATTTGGAATAAAATCTGTGATGGGTGCAAATTAATTCGCCCCCAATAGCCAAACTATGTGTATTGGAGGTGATGAAATGATTGTTTCACTCACATGGACGTATAGATCACCGAAGGGAGCGGAGACAATCTTTCGGTCCGAAGAAATGTCAGCGGAGCAAGCTGTATTAATCGCGGAGGATTTGGCGAAGACGGGCCGTGCAAAACAGGTAAACTTCGTAGATCGATTTGAAAGTTCATGGACACTTAAAGAGTTGAAGGGTTATTTGAAGGGAATTGAAACAGAGCCGCATAACATCATCGTCTATTTCGATGGAGGGTTCGATTGGGAAACGAAGGCGGCCGGCGTAGGCTGCGTCATTTATTACGACCAAAATGGGAAGTCCTATAGACTTAGGAAAAATGCGTCTATCTCTGGGTTAACTTCAAATAACGAGGCTGAATACGCTGCACTTCACCTTTGCCTGTCAGAGCTTGAATTGTTAGGAGTCCATCATCTACCCGTCCGTATTATCGGTGATTCAAGGGTTGTCATCAACCATTTAACTGAGGAATGGCCGGTGATTGAGCAGGACTTGTACAGTTGGGCAGAAAAGATTGAAGAGAAAATGGGCGCACTTGGACTTCAGCCTGAGTATGAGCTTGTTTCAAGGAAGAAGAATTCCGAAGCCGATCGTTTGGCTGTCCAAGCATTGGCTGGAACGGAGATTACGGCTACCATTGAAAAGAGCTAAATCGGTACCTGTGCGATAAACAATTTAGTTTATTCACTACAATTGCATAAATATCAATGCGGAAACTAATTGATTCGGTCATCCGGTCATGATGATTGGATATTTATTCAAATTGGTTGAATTAACATGAATGTTTCTTGCACAGGTACCGACAAAATAACTAAAGTGAGGTAGGAAATAGAATGAACGAAACTGAAGCAGCAGTTAGTTCCCACAAACAAATAGCTGCAACTTGTTTTAACCAAGTGTGGGATCTTCTTGAGAAGGAAGTTAGGACTCCAGAGGAACAAGAAAATATGATTCACCTTTGTCATAGTTCTTTCTGGCATTGGACGCAAGCAGAGGAATGTACTGAACAGAATCTCTCAATCGGATATTGGCAGCTTTCACGTGTCTATGCAGTGGTAGGGCAAGGAGAAAATTCTTTGAATTATGCGAAACGCTGTATAGCTGTAAGTGAAGAGGCGGGTCTTGCTCCTTTTTATATAGGCTACGGCTATGAGGCTGCGGCAAGAGCTTGCAACGTATTAGGACAATCTACTGAAAGCCGGAGATTTAAAGAGGTAGCGTATGAGTATTTAGAGAAAATGACAGATGAAGGAAGTAAAAAGCTGTTAGTGAGTGATTTGGAAGGATTGCAGTGATTGTGCAAAACATTAAATATAGAGCCATCTATCCGATGCGAATAAAATCGGCATAGATGGCTTTTTATCAATCAACTTCCGACATCACTCATACTTTCCCTTCAAAGGCACAAACCGCACTTCATTCAACACTGTCTCATTAATTTCTCCATTATCGTCTTTTTCCAACAGCAAGAGTTCCTGCAAAAGTGGTGTTCCAACAGGGATGATCATTTTTCCTCCGATTGCTAATTGGTCGACGAGCTCGTTTGGCACTTGGGCAGCGGCGGCCGTCACCATAATACGGTCGTACGGAGCGTGTTCCTCCCAGCCGGTGCTCCCGTCATCTAACTTGTAGTGGATGTTGGAAAAACCGGCTTCGTTTAGTCGTTCCTTTGCCCGTTCATGTAGGTCAGCAATTCGTTCAATTGTATAGACTGCGTTCGAAAAGGCAGCTAAGAGGGCGGTTTGGAAGCCGGATCCCGTTCCGATTTCGAGTACTTTCACATCCGGTTGCAAGTCGATTGCCAATGTCATTTCGAGGACGAGGGAAGGCTGGGAAATGGTTTGTTCATATCCGATTGGAATGGCCTCGTCCATATAGGCGAATTCCTTGAGTTCATCCATGAAGAAACTGCGATCTAATTTTTGAAAATACAGTATGATGTCTTCGCTTTGATTGGCCATTGGTTATGCACCTTCTTTTTGTAGCAGCTTTACAGTAATCATTACCTATATAGGGGATTCATAAACTGAATTTGCGAACTTGACCGTATAATTGAACAGATTAATTGATTCCTTTATCTATGAAAGGTAATGTTAGAAATATAGCCAAGGAGGGATTGAGATGAAGTATATTAAATTAACGAATGGCGTTGAAATTCCAATCGTCGGTAGTGGTACAAATACTTATGGCAAAGAGGGAAACCAATACTCAGGTGCCCTAAGAGGAGACACTCAAGAAATTGACTGGGCAATTGAAAACGGTTACCGTCATTTTGACTCTGCTCAATTGTATTTAAATGAAGAAGTCGTTGGAAATGGGTTAAAGAAATCCTCTCTACCACGTGAAGATTTCTTTATCACTTCGAAGCTGAAAACATTTGAAGGTTTCGGTGGTGCAGACTGGGCTCATGCTGAAATTGAAAAAAGCTTAGAGAAATTACAAACTGACTATATCGATTTATTCCTTATCCATAAACCATGGGATAATCATGCTGAAATCTTGGAGGCTTGGAGTATTTTAGAAGACTACTATAACCGCGGTGTGTTTAAGTCAATTGGTGTTTCCAATTTTGAAAAAGAGCATCTTGACTTACTTCTTGAAAATGGCAACATTAAAGTAGCTGTTAACCAAATTAAATCTCAAGTCGGAACGTGGAATGAAGAGTTGATTGCTTATAATAAAAAGAATGATATTGCAACTGTCGCATGGTCTCCATTACGCGGTATCGATGAAAATGCAAAGCAGGTTCTTGAAGAAGTCGGTAACCAATACGGAAAAACATACGCACAAGTTGTTTTACGATATCAAATTGAACGTGATGTTATCGTCATTCCTAAGTCACATAATAAAGATCGCCAAGCACAATGCCTAACTATTTTTGACTTTGAACTAACGGAAAGCGATCGTGACCGTATTGCTGCCCTATAACTGAATTCCGGGTGTTAGGTTCTCGAAGAATTTCGAATTGTTTTAGAACCTAACACCCTTCACTTATTTTACAATCCAATAGCCTTCCGCTTTGATTTCATCGTTAAATACATATAAAATATATCTCTGCACTAAAATGAATTGCAGAAAATGAATGAACTGATTTAGAGTAAATGAGTTGGTGGAGGCTAATTATGGATTATAGAATCAGTAACAAGAAAGTATTTGAACAAGCACAGATCCGTTCGGTTTCAGATGTACCGTTTACAGATGAAGAACGCCAAAACGGCATGAAATTAGCGAGTTCGAAGGTGGATACTACCCTTGGGTTGTATTTGGTGGAGATAGATGGCCATAAGAAATTTGAGGTTCGTTGGGATGATTCACACGAGTTTTTCACCGGTTGGTATTCCGCTTGGGAAAATTTCACTTGGTGTCTAAATGTCACAGGCAACACAATGTCTGAATAAAATTGTTTGCATTGGTAGGTTCTCAGCAAATTAAACAATAGTGTTTGGTGCCAGGTTCTTATTGAGTTTCAGAACCTGGCCTTTTTACTCACACTAAATAGGCACCTTACATTAGGCCCTATATTTTATAGCTAATCCTTTTAAGAAGTTCCTAGCGTATCGATCCAAGCACGGTTTATAATTCTTGTGTCCTTCTTTTCTCAATACAGCACTTAACTCGCTTTTAGATATGATGACTCCTGCATCTTCTAAAATATCAAGCATATCCTCACTTGTTAACTCAAGAGCTATTTTCACTTTCTTTAGAAGGGTATTATTAACATTTTCATTCGTCATGACAGATACTGGACCTTGAGGTTTTCCTGATTTCGGTTCTTGTTTTCCTCTTTTATAAATAATTAGGCCATTTAAGAATGAATCCAACAGTTGATTCGTACACTTCATTTGCATTTCATTTTCAGTTTCATCCTCATTTGATTTTGACAGTAGCAGTAAAACCTCCTCTTTTGTAACCTCAATGCCACCAAGTTTAAAAATGTCTACCATCTCATTATTAGAAAAATCTAAAGCGTATCGTAAACGAATTAATAGATCATTATTATTCATTTGTAGACCTCCTCTATTTAGTTCAAAAATACAAAACGGCATCATCCTAATTATTGCCATTTTCTGTGTTGCTACTATGTAGTTAATCGATTTAACCCTAATAATAACACATAGAGTAATCTCAGATAATAGGTTCTCATTGAATTTCGAATTGATCTAAAACCTTGTACCCCTTGAGAACTTCCGGGGAATAATCGATATTCCCCGCAACCTCACTATTCACGACAATTTAAACGTCGAGCCATCGATGATTTCAATGTTACCCCTTTTTCTGATCTCCTTCATCAACGTAAAAAGCGCTTTATCCTTCTGTTTTGCTTCAATCATGCAGTCAATTTGTGGAACAGTGCCTTTCACTTCATCCAAAAACCTGAAAAACATGTCCACATCGACAAAATCTGAATGGTGGCGGAATTTGTCTTCACTTTTTGGACTGGAAATATGCATCTTTATTGGAAAAGGTGAAGCAGTCCACGTCGCTACGACGCGGTCCCAATTCTCTTGCCAGTTTTCATTGCGGTGGTGTGCCAAATGATGATGATAATCAAAAATCAGCGGAAGTCCTAATTTCTCACAGAGATAAAGCGTGTCATCCAATGTGAAAGATGTATCATCATTTTCCAGCATGATCATTTCTTGAATGGCCACCGGCACATCACTCCAATTCGTGAGAAAACGCTCCAATGATTTTTTGGTGTCTTTGTAGTTGCCGCCAATATGGAGAACACAGCGATGCATCGGGTCTAATTGCATGCCTTTCAAAAGTACGTAATGCATCTTCAAGTTTTCCACTGAATTCATCAGGACATCCGCTTTCGGGGAATTCAAAACGACGAAATGATCCGGATGAAAATCAACCCGCATCTTATGCTCTTGTACAAAACTACCGATTTCAGCTAACTTTTCTTTCAATGGCTTCATAAAATCCCAACCGGAAAGGGCTTCATGGTTCGCTAACGGGATTAGTTTGGAGCTGAAGCGATAGAAGTGGACTTCATTAAAGTAATTGTTTTTCAATAACCGATGTGTATTTTCCAAGTTCTCCAGTGCAATCCGTTCCAATTTACGGATAGCGGCTTCACGGTCATCGTATTTTTGGAACTGCGTGAACGTCATTGTTTTAGACGGAGAAGCATTTTTCAGTTCCATGCTCATCGCCACATATCCAAGTCGCACAATGGTCATAATTCACCTCATCCATGCAAGATATGATTAGTCTCGTCTTGCACTGGACAAATATACAGTGTCACCCAACATTTCAGGTGTAGGTAACTTTTTCAATGCAAGAAAATGAAAGCTGTTGACTTTGGGATTACGGGGTTGGATATTTTTGTAAAAAACTCGTTGCGCCCCTTTTCTAAGTAAAGTATACTATGATGTAGTTCTATTTTCCTGTTATTTCGACAGGAATTGTTACAAGAGGGATAGTCAAATTGAAGTGTTAGATTGATAGGCAACTACATAATTGGGGGAGTTTGTTTATGAGATTCATTAAAATGTTCAGCATTCCGTTCGTCGCACTACTGTTGGTGTTCTCCGCATTCGCTTCTGCTGCGGAAGCAACAAGCAAGTTCAAGGATGTTAAGGAGACGCATTGGGCGTATCTTGCCATCAAGGAGTTGACGGACAAGAAGATCATCAACGGGTATCCGGACGGAACCTTCCAGCCGCAGGTCACAGTCAATCGAGCTCAGAGTGCGATGTTGATTGGCAGAGCAATGGATCTTTCCACGGCGAACGTGAAGAACCCGGGCTTCTTGGATGTGTCAACGAAGACTAACGGGTATCCGCACATTGCTGCATTGGTGGAGAAAGGCGTATTCTCAAAAGCCGCCAACTTCCAGCCGCAAGCACCGTTGTCCCGTGCTCAGATGGCGAAAGTGCTTGTAGAAGCCTTCGAACTTGAAAGTGCTGTGGGCAAAACGTTCGCGGATGTCCCGGAGAACCATTGGGCATCCGGTTATGTTTCGACGTTAGCCGGAACAGGCATCACGACAGGCACTTCGGATACGACATTTGCACCGAACGACCCGGTGACCCGTGTGCAACTCGCTGCCTTCATCAAACGCACGTTGGATTACAAGGCAAACGGACAACCTGTCGTGAACCCGGCGCCGAAACCGGAGCCACAGTTAGAGCCAAAACCTGAACCAAAACCTGAACCGAAACCAGAACCACAGACTGAGCCGAAGCCTGAACCAAAACCAGAACCACAGCCTGAATCGAACATGCCGCTTCTTCCGGGTAACACAGAATTCTCTGCGGCTGTGATCAAGTATATTAACGAAGAACGTGTAAAAGCAGGAGTCAGCCCGTTGACATTCCACCAAGATCTTCAATATGCCGGGAATTTCAGAAGCCAAGACATGGTGGACAATGACTACTTCGATCACGCATCGCCTGTACACGGTTACTACACTGAAACGTTGGAGGCCTACAACATCAAGCACACAAGTTCCGGGGAAGCGCTGGTCAACTCCTACCGCCATCAATCGGTGGACTTAGATGCCTTGTCAGCCGTTTCAAGACTTATGGACAGTCCAGGACATAAGAGGATTCTGCTGCACGCCGGTAGCAATCGGATCGGTGTCGGCTACGCAATCGATGCGGAATACGGGGAAGCTATTATAACCGTATTGATCATCACAGAATAAAGAGTAAAGAGAACCCTGCCTGTCGGGGTTTTTTCTCTGCAGCTAATGAGGACACAATTGTAAAATAATAAAGCTGTACTCAATGTCAGGTTCTTCTCCAATTTTGTATTGGTTCAGAACCTGACAAATTTCACTACCTGAAAGTGAAGTCTACTTCACTTTCAATGAAACAAGCGCGTTGTGTATGGCCTCGAGTTTCGTTTCAAGCCGGTGCAAGAGATAAAAGGATACAAAAATCGGAAATCCGATTTGCTGTATGAAAGTTAGCCATTGTTCCATTTTGAATTCGCCTCCTCCAATTTTAATGTAAAGAAAAAGCTCCCCAGCCGGGCTGGAGAGCCGTTTTTTTAATTATGCTTTTACAACATCTTCAACGGTACGTTCGATAATGCGAGCACTTTTCACGGTTGCAAGAAAAGAACCATCGACTTCAAACACTTGAGAATCGATAATTTCCTGCATGGCTGCCTCCACTTCGGCCGGTGTCAAATTAGCGCGTGGCTCGTCCACTGTGAGTGAAGTTTGTTTTCCGGCGGCCGTATAAAAGTTCAATTGTAACGATTTTGCCATTCCTCATCTCTCCTTTCTACTTAATTACTAATTTCTACTTAGTTCATAATGTCTGCTGTTTCCAGCCTTTCTGCTCCGATAAATGGATATTCGGAGAGCTGTGCCAATTGCTCAAGGGCTTTGTATAGGTTGTCAGCCGTCGCCCCTTCTGCAATGCCACGATAGGATTTCGATTTGCGGATCAATTTCCCGCCCTCTGTCATCCCACCATTGAAATACACCTTACCAACTGCATTTCTGAATTCGAGTGTCGCCATCTGCTTTCCCCTCCTTTCACATACTATATAGACTTGAAATGGGGGAAAGGATACTTTCTTGGCGAAATTTTTTAAAAGAAATTGTATTGGTTTTTCTTGACGCCCAAAGCAATTCATTATATTATCAATGATATTGAGAATCATTTTCAGTTAAATGAAGTTAGGGGATGAACATGTATGAAGAGAAGTATGATTTTTCTTGTTGTAGCTATGATGCTTGTATTATCGGCATGCAGCAGTGCAAATAACACTAATACAAAAAATGAGGCTGCAAAAACAGGGTCAGAGGTAAAAACAGGTGAAGTGAACTTATATACAAGCAGGCATTATGATGTTGATAATGAATTGTATAAGAAATTCGAAGAAGAAACGGGCATTAAAGTAAATGTGATTAAAGGTGAAGCAGACGAATTGATTGAGCGGATTAAGCGTGAAGGAACTGCGACGAAAGCAGACATTCTATTGACAGCAGATGTTGGTAGGCTTTTCCGGGCAAAAGAAGATGGATTGCTTCAAGAGGTGTCAAGTGACATATTATCAAAACAAGTGCCATCCAATTATCGGGATACTGATGATATGTGGGTAGGTTTGACGAAACGGGCTCGTGTTTTAGTGTATAATAAAGATAAAGTAAAGCCTGAGGATTTATCTACATATGAGGCTCTTACTGAAGATCAGTGGAAAGGGCGAGTTCTTGTTCGCTCTTCGGAAAGCGTTTATAATCAATCACTTTTAGCTTCTTTCATTGAAATAAATGGAGAAGAGAAAGCGAAAGAATGGGCACAAGGTATTGTTAACAACTTTGCTCGAAATCCTGAAGGCGGCGACCGGGATCAAGCGAAAGCAATTGCCGCAGGAATTGGCGATATTGCGATTATGAACACGTACTATTTCGGTCAAATGCTTAACTCGCAAGAACCGGAAGAAGTGAAAGTAGCTGAGAATCTTGGCGTATTCTTCCCGAACCAGGAAACAACTGGCGCACATGTGAATATAAGCGGTGCGGGTGTAGTAAAAGGATCAAAAAATGCTGAGAATGCATTAAAATTACTTGAATTCCTTACCGCGGAAGAAGCGCAAGCTAAGTTTGCTTCAGCGAATTATGAATACCCGGTGAATAACAATGTTGAACCTTCTGAGCTCCTGAAATCTTGGGGTGAATTCAAAGAACAAGATATTCCGTTATCGACTCTTGGAGAGAACAACGCGAAAGCGATTATGATTTTTAACGAAGTCGGCTGGAAATAAAGTGTAGGCCCCCTGCCGCAATTGCGGTAAGGGGCTTATTGCGGAAAAGATAAAGGATGGATTTGTCATGAACAGGTATTTGGCGAACGTGAATGGGTGGACAATCGGAGCAATACTTATAATTATCTTGCTGTTTATACCAAATGTCTCGATTGTGACAGGTATCTTTTCATCAGCAAGTGAAAACTGGGCGCATATTAAGGAATACATGCTCGTAAATTATATAAAATCGTCATTGACACTCGTTTTTTTTACAGCAATGTTTACAGTTGTAATTGGTCTGAGCCTTGCTTGGCTTATTGCCCAATATGATTTTCCGCTAAGGAGTTTCATGAAATGGGCACTCATCCTTCCTTTGTCGATCCCGCCATTTATCGGTGCTTACACGTATCATGGCATCGTTAATTACACGGGTGTCATCCAAAAAACACTCCGTAACCAGTTTGAAATTGTGCCTAATCCCTCTTTTTTTGACATTATGAATGTACCGGGCGCTATTTTTATTTATACATTATTTCTCTATCCTTATGTTTACATGATTACAAGAATTTTCTTATCTCATCAATCAGCGTCGTTAATTGAAAGTGCCCGTACCCTTGGGAAAGGGCCTTGGGAAATTTTCTTGAAAGTGGTTATCCCGATATCTCGCGTCTCGATTATTGGTGGAGTAAGTCTTGTCGTATTGGAAGTTCTAAATGATTATGGCGTAGTCAAGTATTTTGGGATTCAAACGTTCAGTACAGCTATTTTTCAAACATGGTTTGGGCTTGGCGATCTTGATTCATCCATTAAGCTTGCAGCGTCACTCATGGGTATTGTGATTTTTATTCTTATCATTGAACGTATACTGCGCGGCGGTAAACAATACAGTTATTCAACGACGAAAGTTAGGCCACTCCCTCTTGTGAAATTGAAAGGAAAGTCGGCCGTCTTTGCTACAATGTATACATTGGTTATTTTTAGCATTGCATTCCTTGTACCCGTCATTCAACTGATGGATTGGGTTATTCTGACGTTTGGGAAGGTTCCAATGGGGGAGGTCCTCGTTTATACGAGAAACTCAGTTACTGTTGCTGCACTTAGCGCAACACTGATTATCGTATTCTCGCTGATCGTCGGCAATTTTAGCCGTATCGTCCATCATAAGTTTGCGAAACTATTACCTAAATTGACAATCCTTGGTTATTCAATTCCGGGAGCGGTGATCGCGGTAGCGGTCGTCACGACATTCATAGCACTTGACCGTTTTCTTGCTCCTGTTTATGAGTTCATTGGTATCGATTCAGGTCTTGTCTTAAGCGTTAGTCTGTTCATGCTCATCAGTGCGTATATCATCCGTTTCTTTGCGATAGGGTACAATTCGATTGAATCTGGATTCGATAAAATTGGAACAGATTTCCGCGATGCTTCTCGCATGTTAGGGGTTAGTCGATTGCGAACATTTTTCAAAATCGACGTTCCGATGATGAAGGGCGCGATTATTAGTGGGTTTGTCCTTGTTTTTGTTGATATTCTAAAAGAAATCCCATTAACGCTTATCTTAAGACCATTCAACTACGACACACTCGCAACAAAAGCATTTCAGTATGCCAGTGATGAAAAGATCATGGAGGCTTCTCAAGCTTCATTACTAATTGTTGGGGTAAGCGCGATTGCAATTATTATTTTCCATAAGTTACTAAGAGAGGAGCCGAAATGATATGTTCATCGATATTCAAGATTTGAGTTTTACATATTCAAATTCATTAACGAAAGCAGTCAACTGCATTTCATTTACAATTGAAAAAGGGGAAGTCATCTCCATCCTTGGCCGAAGCGGAAGTGGGAAAAGTACAATCTTACGCCTGATTGCGGGACTTGAAATGCCGGATGAAGGTTCGTTCACATTGAATGGTAAAAAAATCATGGATGATCGTACATTCATCCAACCAGAAAAGCGGGGAATTGGAATGGTTTTTCAAGACTATGCACTCTTCCCTCATATGAATGTAGAAGAGAACATATTATTCGGGCTTTCGAAGATGAGTCGTAAAGATAAGAAGAGGCGTGTAAATGAAGTGCTTGAACTCGTTGAACTTGAAGGGTTTGAAAAGCGATATCCACATCAATTGAGCGGCGGCCAACAACAAAGGGTGGCACTTGCACGAGCAATTGCTCCAGAACCCGAACTTATCCTGCTTGACGAGCCGTTTAGTAATCTCGATGCAGATTTGCAAGTTAAAATAAGGGAAGATCTCCGCAGGATTCTCAAAAAAGCGAATACGACTGCTGTTTTTGTCACTCACAATATAAATGACGCACATGCACTTGCGGACCGTATTTTGAAAATAAAAGACGGGAAGATTGACAAAATTGGGCGTCCTTGTGATTTGTTGGGTTCAACTTCAGAACTTCCAAATACGGGCGAAGTTATTTTTGAGGAACTTCTGCCGGTTTGAAAAGGCTGGTCCTCACAACAAATAACTATATTTCACAACCGTCACCTGACGGTAGAGGTTGAAGAGAGAAGTGGCTAACACTTCTCTCTTTTTTGATATTCTATTATGTATTAGAAAGTGAATGCCGTCTGTAATCACAACAAATATCAAGCGACGGTAGGTTTAACGAGGTATAGTCTATGACAGGAGGGGTGCGGGTGGATGATTATATTCAAGAGATGATTGATTGGATTGAAGGGCGATTGAGGCAACGGTTTTCGTTGGACGAGCTGGCGGCGCATATGGGGTATTCGCCTTATTACTGTTCGTTCAAGTTTCATCAGTCGACCGGGATGAGCCTGAGGCGGTACGTTTTGCTGAGGAGATTGTATGAGTCGATAGAGGATTTGATGGTCCGGCGGAAAATCATTGAGGTGGCTTTAGACTTTCAGTACTCATCCCAAGAGGCGTACAGTCGTGCGTTTAAAGCCGAATTCGGCATTAGCCCACGCGAATTTCAGCTTACTGGTATGCCCGTCCAGTCATTTCCGAAACTCCTTGTGGACATAACAGAAAGGGTGAATGTGATGAACCAAAGTAGAGAGCAGGAAGTAGCAAGGTTGCAGGCCGAATCCGGCGAGTTATTTGAAAAAGATGTGTTGAACCTATTGAACGGGCAGATGATGTATGAGGAGTTTTCGAGCAAGAAGATGATGGGGGATTCTGCCTATGCTCCGTTCAATGAAGCGATGTGTGTTCATGAAACCGCGGAAAAGGTGTTCAGTAAGGATTTCATCGACATCCGATCAGCAGGGCATGGGGGAACGCCGGAGGCTTATGAAGCGCATGTGATTGCACCGTTGGAACCTTTAATAAGGGGAACTTACAAACATATTGTTCTATGGTTTGGTGAGGACATGTTTTGCCAGATGAATTTATTGACAGTGCTTGCTTTTCTTGAACAATCGGGCTATCAGGGCCGCGTGTTCCTGAATAGTTTCCGGGAAGATGAGTTCAAAGTGCTCCAGACTGAGCTTACATTAGGAAGGTACGATGATGTGTACCGACGCGTGCTGATTGAACATCGGAAGCCGGAGGACGGTTTGCTGCCCGTTCTGCATCAGGCAATTGACTGGTACTTGGCCATGCAGAAGGAAGACAATCCGGTTACGCGCTTTATCAAGCAAAACCGGCAACTGCCCGACGGAGAATTGCTGCGGAAGTTAATGGACACGTTTCCGATGATCGGCTATGGAGATTTGCAGTATATGGAATGGATGGGAAAGATGCAGTAGGGTTTTTAACGTAAATTAGGAGTTGAACATAAATTGACTATTTTATACTTTGTTAGGCACGCCCACTCTACATATACACCCGATGAATTAAATAGACCTTTATCGGAAAGAGGATTTAGTGACGCAACTACCGTTACTAACTTATTAAAAACAGAGAAAGTAGATAGTGTTGTATCAAGTCCGTATAAACGAGCTGTTCAAACTGTCGAAGGAATAGCTCAACAAATTAAGTCCGAAGTTGAAATTATTGATGGTTTCAAAGAGCGTACTTTATCCTCAGTCCCTGCTGAAGATTTTAATCATGCTATTACAAAAGTATGGGAGGATTTCAACTTTTCATGGGAGGGTGGGGAGTCCAATAGTGTTGCTCAAGTAAGGGGCGTAGAAGCCACTTATAATTTATTGGAGAAGTACAAGGGTAAAAATGTCGTTATCGGAACCCATGGAAATATAATGGTGTTAATCATGAACTATTTTGACAAGAAGTATGATTTTTCTTTTTGGCAAAACCTCGCCATGCCAGATATATATAAATTAACTTTTGAAGGTAAAGAGCTAAAAAGTGTAGAAAGGCTATGGAGAAAAATATAAGATCTGCTATTAAAAGACCGTCTAATGTCAGCAGCATTAGGTGGTCTTTTTATTTTTATCAGTAGATTTAATAGGACTTAATAACTTGACAAAAATATAAAACAGGAGTAATATAATTTACCTAAGAAAGTAAAGGTATTTCAAAATAGCATTTCCGGGAATGGCCACTGACTATGGATTAGAATGAAAAATTTTAAAAAGGTTGGTGTGAAAATGAGAAATCTGAGTAGAAAAAAAGCTTATCAACTAAATAACTTTTTTGGGATTTATTTAGTGGCTGTTCTGATGTTATGGTTAAAGACATATATCACTCAAGCCACACAATTTGAAATAGGGGTAGAAGGATCTCTTCAACAATTCCTTTTACTGTTAAATCCACTAGGTTCAGCATTGCTGTTTTTAGGGATTTCATTTTTATTTAAAGGGAAGAAGAAATATACATCATTGGTCGTTGTTTACTCGCTTATGTCTTTTCTTTTATATGCGAATGTCGTTTATTATCGATTTTTTAGTGATTTCATCACATTACCGACGCTTTTCCAAACGCAGAACTTCGGCGATTTAGGTGGAAGTGTCCTTTCTTTGATAAAATCTTATGACATCTTGTTCTTTGTGGATGTTTTTGTACTGTTTTACGTGCGTTTCTCAAGTAAGATCAAAAAAGAAACAAGTCGTCTTGGACATAAAAAAGCAGTTGCAGTGATTGCTTTTGCACTAGTATTATCGATCCTGAATTTAGGACTAGCTGAAATCAGCCGCCCGCAACTATTATCCCGGGGGTTTGATAGAAACTATATCGTGAAATATTTAGGAATGTACAACTACACAATTTATGACTCGGTGGAAACGATGGTAGCTTCATCACAAAGAGTTTTTGCGGATAGCAATGATATTACCGAAGTGATTAACTTCACACAATCGAACTATGCCAAACCGAATGCAAACTATTTCGGTGCAGCTAAAGGAATGAACGTAATCTATTTACATTTGGAGTCATTCCAAAATTTCCTTATCGACTACAAATTGAACGGTGAAGAAGTTACACCTTTCTTGAATTCATTAACAAAAGACGAGAATACACTGTATTTTGATAATTTCTTTCACCAAACAGGCCAAGGCAAAACTTCAGACGCGGAATTTATGTTGGAGAACTCCTTATTTGGGCTGCCACAGGGCTCGGCCTTTATTACAAAAGCACTAAATACGTTCCAAGCAGCGCCTAGTATCCTAAAGGATTATGGGTATACATCGGCTGTTTTCCACGGGAATAACGGCAGCTTCTGGAATCGAAATGTCATCTACAAATCATTTGGTTTCGATAATTTCTTTGATGCGAGTTATTATGATACGAGCTCACCAACTGATATGGCCGAGTATGGATTGTTGGATAAGCCTTTTTATGAACAATCCGAGAGCCTTTTAACTACGTTGCTACAACCTTTTTATACAAAATTCATTACAGTAGGAAACCATTATCCGTATAAAATGGATCAAGACTTAGTCACAATTGAGAAGGCAACGACTGGAGATAAAAGTGTCGATGATTATTTCCAAACAGCGCGTTATACAGATGAAGCGATCGAAAAAGTTTTTGATCGATTAAAGGAATTGGGCTTATATGATAACTCCATGATCGTTCTTTATGGCGACCATTATGGTATTTCAGAAAATCATAAAAAAGCGATGGCACAAGTTATAGGGAAAGAAATTACACCGTATGAAAGTGCTAATTTACAACGTGTACCTTTATTCATCCACGTCCCTAACATGAAAGGCGGTACAAACCACACGTATGGTGGGCAAACAGACCTTTTGCCGACGCTATTGCATTTACTTGGAATTGATACGAAAAACTTTATTCAATTTGGTTCAGATTTACTCTCAGAAGAGCATGATGAAATTGTTCCATTTAGAAATGGAGATTTCATCAGTCCTACGATTGATTCAATTAATGAAAAGTTCTATGATAATCAGACAGGTATGCCATTAAGTGAGGATCAAGTAGAAGCTGCAAAAGCCCTGAAAAAAGACGTGGATTATAAATTGGAGCTTTCCGATAAAGTTGTGAATGGTGACTTATTGAGATTCTATACGCCAAAAGGGTATACAACGGTTGACCCTTCCCAATTTAATTACAGTAAAGATGCAAAAACGAATGAATAAAAACAAAAAGCATGAACTTTCCGGTTGGGGAGTTCATGCTATTTTGTTTTTTAGCACCATTTTTTCGGTACCTGTGTAAAAAACTATTCGGCAAATTCACTACAATTGTATAAATATTCGACAAGAAGATTGATATAATGCTAAATGTAGAATATTATTGAATGTTTATACAAATTGGTTGAATTATCATGAATGTTTGTTGCACAGGTACCAACACAATTTTTGAAACCTTTTGTATCTATGTACTCGTCTTAGAAGTGAGAATGTTTTTTAGTGGGAGTAGGTGAGAGTGAAAATGTTAGACAAAAGTGCTGGAAATCCTTTGGAAGAAGAGATCTGGCTATCGAGCTTGATGGATGAACTTGGCGACCGCTTGACGAAGCTGTCTTTCAGCTATTTGAAAGATTGGGGGAAAGCGCAGGAAGTCGTACAAGATGTCTTTTTCATCTGTTATAAGAAACGTCATCAAGTGCTGGAATTGGATTCTATTGAAGCGTGGCTATACAGAGTTACTGTGAATCGATGTAAAGATGTTTTAAGGACTTCGTGGTTCAAGAAAGTGATCGTAAACAATGATCTATTTCATTATCAAAAATCTGATCAGCCCTCGCCCGAATCTGCATCTATTACAAAAAGCGAAAATGAAAAGTTGGCGCAACATGTCTTAGGATTGCCGATTAAATACAAAGAAGTCATTTTGCTCTTTTATTATGATGATCTGTCCATCGAGGAAATCAGTTATGTGTTGAAATCCAATCCAAATACGGTCAAAACTCGTTTAAGAAGAGGGCGGGAATCATTAATGAAGAACATGAAAAGGAGTGATTTTCTTGAAAGATCCTATGACGGATATTAAAAAGTCATTAGATGCTACTGTATTCAAAAACCCTCAGTTCACAGCGAAAAATAAGAATGCGGTCTTTCAAAAGATTCATAAGCCGAAGAAGATCTATGTTCTACCTTCACTGGTTGGCGGTTTGCTGATAACGGTATTGGCATCGGCGGGAATTTATTTTGCGTCCGAAAGACTGGGAAGCGAAAGTCCGATTGCCTCTGAACCAACTAATCTTACACCCGCGGATATTCCACCAATTAATGGGCAGGGTGGTACGCAAACTGCCCCCGTATATGCAGCGAAGAATAAAAATGAATTATCCATGTTAGATGCTGAAACAGCGTATGAGATGTGCGTGAATGCACTGACCGATTATTACAAAGCAATCTGGAACGGCACGGATATTGACTTGGATCAGTATATCGGGAACGAGAACCTTAAAGAATATATGCAGACGAAGGTCGAATCTGAATATAAGAGGTACGGCACGCTGGATGGCAAGGTGAAGCAACTTGATATCGGGGATTGGGAAGTGAAGTTTTCGGATGATGAGATGGGAGGCTATCTGTATCTAAAAGTCCCTGTCGCAATCCAAAAGCATCATGGTGGTGGATATGGAGAGCCGACTGAATTTTTCATACGGAACGTAGATGGCAAGTTGGCCATTGTGGATTGGTACACGGGTGGGAAAGATACGTATGATTACCTAAGACGTGGGTATCAGCAGAAGATTGACGATCCCGATATTTGGAATGACAGTGAATGGGTGAAGAAGTTTAAAAGCGGCACAGGCCTCTTTGATTTCGAGCAGAAGGTTTATGATAGATTCAAGCTTAACCGAGACGAGAAAGAGTTAAGGGGGTTAGACCCGATCAGCATTGCAAAATTATATGTTTACGCCAGTTATCACCAAGATTTTGAAACGGTGTACGGCCTTTATACGGATCGAGAGGATCATATTCTATGGAGTAAGGAAGAGGATGAAGAAATCCCTTTAGCACATCGCGGAACACCTGAACAGATTCTGCAAACATTTAAGAATATCGAAAAAGGGTCCTTTGTCCAAACGGGTGAATACGAGGGATATATCGAATTCTATCCAAACGGTGATCACGAAGAGAAATCCGGCTTCTCTATGATCAAAAATGAGGATGGAATCTGGCAAGTGGCATTTTTACCTATTCAGTAAGTGAGGTACCTAAGTGAGGTACCTGTGCAGGAAACTATTCGGCCTATTCACTACAATTGTATAAACATTCAATGAGAAGATTGCTGTAAAGATGATTATAAAATTTTATTGAATATTTATTCAAATTGGTTGAATTGTCATGAATGTTTGTTGCACAGGTACCTTTACAAAAAAAGCCCCGAAGTTTTACGCATAGTAAAACTTCGGGGCTTTTTTTGATAATTGACACTGTATGAATAAAGTATTAAAGTACTTTGCATAACATATTGTTATTGGGTCGTTTTTGTGAAGTTATATTGACTGTCATTCAACTAATTATCGAAAAGAGGAGAGTATGTATGAGTAATGATCGAACTGTCTTTGATGTAACCATTATCGGTGGTGGGCCTGTGGGATTATTTACTGCATTTTATGCGGGCCTGCGAAAAATGTCTGTGAACATTATTGAAAGCCTGCCACAACTTGGTGGACAGCTCACGGCTTTATATCCTGAAAAGTTTATTTACGATATAGCTGGATTTCCGAAAATCAGTGGCCAGGAACTCATCGATAACCTGATGGATCAAATGGCACAATTCAATCCTACAATCACACTGGAGCAAGATGTTCAACAAGTGGAAAAAATGGAAGATGGTATTTTTAAACTTACTACGAATCGCGCAACCCATTTTTCAAAGGCGATTATTATTACAGCGGGTAATGGTGCATTTCAGCCGAAAAAAATCGAACTTGAAACCGCGGAGAAATATGAGGGGAAGAACTTGCATTATTTCATAAAGGATTTAAACTGCTTTGCGGGTAGAAATGTACAAATCTTCGGAGGGGGAGACTCGGCAGTTGACTGGTCGTTGATGCTTGAACCCATTGCTAAGAAAGTGACACTTGTACACAGAAGGGAGAAATTCCGTGCGCATGAGGCCAGTGTGGAAAGGGTAATGAATTCATCTGTGGAGGTCAAGACTCCGTTCATACCAACTGAATTTATCGGTGAGGATCAGATAGAGCAAGTTGTACTTGAAAAGGTGAAGGGCGATTCTCAAGAAGTTATCGATGTGGATGATGTGATCGTGAACTATGGATTCGTTTCCTCACTTGGTTCGATTAGTGAGTGGGGGCTTCGGATCGTGAAAAATAGTATTGTCGTGAACTCAAAAATGGAAACGTCCATTGAAGGCATTTATGCGGCAGGTGATATATGCACCTATGAAGGAAAAGTGAAGCTGATTGCAAGTGGGTTTGGCGAGGCTACGACGGCAGTCAGTAATGCGAAAGTGTATATCGATCCAACAGCGAAAGTTCAAGCAGTTCACAGTACGACAGTTATGGAAAAAGCGGAAAATAAGAAAGTGGAAGGTAGACATAAAAACAGTGGAATACATCCAAATCTATAAGGCGTGAAATAGAATTTCAATTTATTAGAATACATTTGCATTTCACAAGTTAATACACTATACTATTTTCAAGTATAACGAATTATTATTAAAACGTTACAATCTCGTTATATAAAATGGGGGAGTGACATATCTTCATTTAAAGGAGGGGTTAGATGACTACTTTGCACAATATGTCCGATGAAGATTTATTGGCCCGCTTTATGGAACGAATCGAGGCGGGAGATAAGATTGAAGCAGATGACTGGATGCCGGAAGAATACAGACTGACATTGATTAAATTGATTTCCATGCATGGAATCAGCGAAATAATGGGAGCGCTTCCAGAGAAGGAATGGGTACCGAGAGCACCTTCCCTTCAACGGAAACTTGGGATCATGGCAAAGGTGCAGGATGAGATGGGGCATGGCCAGCTCCTGCTTCGCGTTACGGAAGACTTGCTAAAACCCTACGGTAAAAATCGTGGAGATTTACTGCAGGACTTATTCAATGGGGACCTGAAATTTCATAACGTGTTCCATATGGAAACGAAATCTTGGGCGGATGCTGGAATCATAGGCTGGCTTGTTGACGGAGCGGCTATTATTACGCAGACGGATATGTTAGGCGCTTCATATGGACCCTATGCAAGGGCATTGCAACGGATTTGTGCGGAAGAAGTGTTCCATGCGCAACACGGAGAATCAATCATCTTGGCGTTAGCAGAAGGGACGGATGAACAAAAAGCGATGATCCAAGAAGCTTTGGATCGCTGGTGGGAATCATTGCTCATGTTCTTTGGACCGGCAAGCAAAGAGACTACTGGTTCATCGAAGCAAGACGTAACGATTAAATATAAAATCCGTACGAAAACAAATGAGGACTTCAGGCAAATCTTTTTTGACAAGTACATTCCCCGTATTTTATCGCTTGGATTAACAATTCCGGATCCGACTTTCCACTTCGATGAAGAAAGTGGTCTATGGTCGTACAAACAACCGGACTGGGAAGAGTTTAAGAGAATCATTAAAAATAAAGGACCCCGCTCACAAGCACGCCTGAACTTACGTCGGTCTTCTTATGAAAATAATGCATGGGTGCGTGATGCATTGAGTGCAACAGTCAATTAAAGAAAGGAGTCAGAAGGAAATGGCCGAAGAGAAAGCATTTTATCAAGAATATGAAGTTTTTAGCAAACGGACGCCGACTTCGACATTCCAGTACCAATTCAGCTTACTGGCTCCAAACGAAGAAATGGCACTCGTTTTGGCACAGGAAAACTTCATGCGCCGTGAGCCGGTTGTCGACATTTGGATTGTGAATCGAAAACATATTCGAAAGATGAATGTAGAAGAGAAATTGACGCTTCGCAGACTGGACAATAAAGATTATCGTACGACAAAAGGCTATGGCTACTTGAAGAAAAAATGGCGTCACTATGAACAGGAAATCTTGGATGAAAAAGAAATCTTGTCATGGGGAGGAAAGCGGAAATGAGCGAAATTGAAAACGGAGTGACCGAGGCCTCGGAAAACAAAGAAGCAATAACGAGCTTGTTATTCCAATTGGCGGATGATGATTTCTTGTATGCTTACCGGGGATCCGAGTGGCTCGGGCTTGCTCCACACATTGAAGAAGACGTCGCATCTTCATCAATCAGCCAGGACAGTATGGGGCATGCAGCTATGTACTACAAACTTCTTGAAGAGTTAGGGGTAGGAAATGCTGATGATTTAGCCCATTTGCGCCCAGCGCATGAGAGAAGAAACAGCATTTTAACAGAGCGGGTAAACGGTGAAGGGTTTTACATGGAAACACCGAACTATGATTGGGCCTATCAGGTCGTCAGAAGTTATTTTTACACGCAAGCCAAAAAAGTTAAAGTGGATTCATTATGCCAAAGCTCGTACAAACCGGTTGCCGAGGTTGCAGTGAAAGTGAAAATGGAGCTTTATTATCATAGACTGCACTGGGAAACTTGGTTTAAGCAGCTATTAAGTTCAACTGATGTGGCAAAAAAGAAGATGAATGAAGCCATTACGCGGGTTATGGATGACTTTGGAGATATGTTCTCTTTTGGCATTCAAAAACAAGCAATTGAGAAATATAAACTGATAGACAGTGAGGAGAAATTGAAGGAAAACTGGTTAGCGAGCATTGAACCAGTATTTGCTGCGCTTCAAATGACTGTACCGACAATTCCTGAAACACTTGCGAATAACGGACGGAATGGCGAGCATACAGTAGATTTGGATGAAGCACTGCGTACGCTTTCTGAAGTCTACAAGGTAGATCCAGTGGCTTCCTGGTAACGGGAAAGAAAAGAGGTGATTGGTTTGGTTATTTCTGAAAGCGCTTCCACTACTCGCATCCTTGAAGTCCTAAAGAAAGTAAAAGATCCCGAAATCGATTCCGTTAGCATTATTGACCTTGGCATGGTGGAAGAAGTCACAAACTCGGGGAATACCGTAAAGGTAGTTTTACTTCCTACATTTTTAGGATGCCCGGCATTAGAGATTATAAAAAAGAATACAATGGATGCAATCAAACAACTGCCCGAAGTAGTAGAAGTGGAAGTGGAATTCGCCTATCATCCGCCTTGGACATCAGATCGCATCACAGAAGAAGGGCATGTGAATCTACGAGCATTTGGAATAGCCCCACCTCCACGGCATTTTGAAGAAGATGGCTCATGGCATGTAGACTGTGCCTATTGCGGTTCCACGTATGTAACAATGGAAAACATTTTCGGGCCGACTGCTTGCAGAAGTATTTTGTATTGTAAGAGCTGTAAAAATGTATTCGAGGCAATGAAACCTGTTTCAACACTAATGTGAAGTGAGGAGAATGTAAAATGGCAAAGTTAATCGCACTGTATAAACACCCTGAAAACAAAGAGGAATTTGATAATCATTACTTCAACGTTCATGTGCCTATTACAGCGAAAATGCCTGGGCTCGGTGATATGAAAGTAACAAAATTCACAGGATCTCCAATGGGGGGAGAGAGCGAATACTATCTCATGTGTGAGATGTATTTTGACAGTTTGGAAGACTTGCAGCAGGCGTTACGTTCACCTGAAGGAAAAGCAACCGCAAAGGACTTAATGGGGTTCGCAAGTGATCTCTTTACGTTAATGATCGGTGAGGATGCATAATGACCAGTTTCGAATTCATCGAAACTTCCATGGAGGAAAACGGCATAGCCGTGATCTACCTGAACCGCCCTCGCCAGTTAAACTCATTGAACCGAAAAATGGTCAGTGAAATCGTTGCTGCAATGGAAGACTATGATCGTGATGAAAACGTTCGTGTCATTGTGCTTGCAGGCGTTGGCCGTGCTTTTTCAGCGGGAGCAGATATTGATGAAATGACTGGTGACGACCCGATTAGCCTTGAACTGTTAAATCAGTTTGCGGATTGGGATCGTTTAGGACTTATTAAAAAACCGATTATAGGCGCTGTAAAAGGATTCGTTTTCGGGGGAGGATTTGAGCTTGCTCTTTCTTGTGACCTATTAATCTCGGCTAGCGGAACACAGTTTTCATTTCCAGAAGTAGGTCTTGGTGTCATGCCAGGAGCGGGAGGTACGCAGCGGTTGACGAAACTTGCAGGGCGCACGAAAGCGATTGAATGGCTATGGACGGGGGAGCGGATTTCAGCAGAAACCGCTCTTACGCACGGAGTCATTAATAAAATCGTTGCACCAGAACTGCTAATGGAGGAAACGCTAAAGTTCGCTAACCGGCTCGCAAAACAACCGCCGCTATCGCTGCGCCTCATTAAGGATTCGGTAAATAAAGCCGTGGATTACTCTTTATATGAAGGAATGCAATATGAACGGAAGAATTTCTATCTACTTTTCGCTTCGCAAGATCAAAAAGAAGGCATGAATGCTTTTGTGGAAAAAAGAAAACCGGATTATCAGGGAAAGTAAGGAGGTTTCTCAATGTTTGAGACGATCCGCTATGAAGTTACAGATGGGGTTTACTGGCTTTATTTAAATCGACCGGACAAATTGAATGCATTTATCGCGCAGATGAACCGTGAGGTGAAAGATGCAGTCAAAGCGGCTTCTAATGATGAGGAAGTGCGATGTATTGTCATAACGGGCGAAGGGCGGGCATTTTGTTCCGGTCAGGATTTGTCGGAAGTCGATGAGAATATGGACCATGGACAAGTGTTACGAGATCAATATGGACCGATGATAAAGCAAATTAGAGACTGTGAAAAACCGATTATTGCAGCTGTTAACGGAGTAGCTGCTGGAGCAGGATTCAGTCTTGCGCTTGCGTGTGATTTCAGGCTTATTTCAGAACGCGCAAGTTTTGTAAATGCCTTCATACATGTCGGTCTTATCCCGGATTCCGGTAATCTCTATTATCTTTCGCAGCTCGTAGGACATGCCAAAGCAACGGAACTGGCGATGTTAGGAGAAAAAGTATTAGCTGCTGAGGCCGTGGAGATGGGTCTTGCGAATCGATTGATTCAAGGAGAATCATGGGAAGAGGACGTCACTGCATTCGCAGCCCGGCTTGCAGCTTTGCCGACAAAAGCAATTGGGTTAATCAAACGTTCATTGAAAGCGACTTCCACACTATCTTTCGAAGACTATCTTGAACAAGAAGCCCAAGGACAGCGGATAGCGGGTCTCACAAAAGATCATCGTGAAGGCGTCAATGCATTCATGCAAAAAAGAAAACCTGTCTATTCAGGGCAATAGGAGGAATCAACCAATGACGACAATTCAAGAAGGAATAACAGAGCGTGAATCAATGAAGCGGGACTATTATAAGCTTTTCATTAACGGTGAACAGGTTGATAGCAGCAATGGCGAGCGCACGAAGATTTACAATCCTGCAACGGGTGAACTGTTAGCCGAAGTAGCAAAAGCGACGAAAGAGGACGCTGAAAAAGCAGTTCGGGCTGCAAGAGATTCCTTTGATAATGGGAAGTGGAAAATAACTCCTGCAGGCCGTCGTGCTCGTGTGCTGAATAAAATTGCGGAAATTATGGGCTCGCGCTTCAATGAGCTTGTGGAACTGGAAATTTTGAATACAGGAAAATCACTTGCTGCTGCAAAAGGGCAGATTGCACAAGCAATTGAAGACTTTGAATTTTACGCTGGCGCTATCATCGGACACGGTGGTTCTGTAAACAACGTGCCTGGTCAATTCCATAACTACACAGAAAAAGAGCCGCTTGGTGTCTGTGCGCAAATTATTCCTTGGAATTATCCGCTTATGATGGCCGCTTGGAAGATTGCACCGGCTATTGCTGCAGGATGCTCGGTCGTTATTAAGCCGGCGTCACTAACACCGCTTACAGCGATTGTTTTAGGAGAAATTTGTCATGAAGCAGGCGTGCCAGCAGGCGTTGTCAACATCCTACCTGGATCTGGTTCAGAGATTGGCAACTACTTGGTAGAACATGAACTTGTGAATAAAGTTGCGTTCACAGGTTCTACAGCAATTGGAAAAGACATTATGGCGAGAGCGGCAGGAACAGTGAAACGTGTAACATTAGAACTTGGCGGAAAATCGCCAAGCCTCGTTTTTGAGGATGCAGACATTGACGCAGCCGTCGATGGTTCACTCTACGGTGCATTCAATAACACAGGTCAATCTTGTGATGCACGTTCGCGTATCTATATTCATGAAAATGTGTACGACGAGTTCGTTGAGAAGTTAATTGCAAAAACAGAAAAACTTGTACTTGGAAATCCATTTGATAAAGGAACACATATAGGTGCGGTGATTGATCAAAACCAGTTGGATACAGTGAAAATGTATGTTCAATCTGCAATCGATGAAGGTGCAGAGATCCTGACGGGCGGTAAAGAATTAAAACCGGAAGGCTATGAAAACGGATTTTGGTATGCACCGACAATTATCGGAAACGTAACACAAGACATGAAAGTTGTTCGTGAAGAAATCTTTGGTCCGGTTGTCGTCGTGTCGAAGTTTAAAGACGAAAAAGAGGCGATCGCCTTGGCGAATGATTCGGATTATGGGTTAGCATCTTCGATTTGGTCAACAAACACCGCAACGACAAAACGAGTTGCGAACCAAATCCAAGCGGGAATCGTAATGATCAACACACCGTTCTCTGCCTTCCCAGGTACGCCATTCGGCGGCTATAAACAATCCGGATACGGACGTGAGCTCGCAGCAAGTTCGCTTGATCTATACACGGAAACGAAAAGCATCATGTCATACTTTGGCAGCCGCCCAGTAAATCCATTTGGGCTATAAGAAAATACCTATTAGTAATCGACGGACAGGATGCATGATCTCCTGTCCGTATTCTTTCATTCTTATAAAGGAGGGAAACTGATGATTAAACGTATCGTTGTGGTCGGATCCGGGGTGATGGGGAGAGGGATTGCCTACGTTGGCGCCCTTGGTGGATACTCCGTTACACTTGTTGATATTAACGAAACCGCTCTTCAAAATGCTAAGAGTGAAATAGAAGTTATTTTTGAAAAAGGAATAAAGTATGGAAAGATTTCAACAGACGCAGCAGAGAATGCGCGCCAAAAATTAGTCTATGAAAATGACCTAACAAAAGCAGCAGGAAACGCTGAGTTAATTATTGAAGCCGTTCCCGAAATGGCATCGATTAAAAAGCAGGTATTTGAGGAAATTGAGAAACACGCTTCAAAAGAATGTTATTTCGCAACGAATACTTCTACGATGAGTCCGACAGAAATTGCTTCCTTTGGGAAACGTCCTGAAAAAACACTAGCGATGCACTTTTTCAATCCGGTACATAAAATGCCGCTTGTAGAAATTGTCAAGGGATTGGAAACGAGTGATAAGACGGTTGAAGTAATCAGGGAAGTAGCCGTGAGAATGGGTAAAGAAACTGTTGTCATCAATGAATTTCCCGGGTTTGTCACGAGCAGGATTAGTGCACTTGTAGGTAACGAAGCATTTTTCATGCTGCAAGAGGGACTTGGAACACCGGAAGAAATTGATAAGGCGATTAAACTTGGGTTGAATTATCCCATGGGCCCATTTGAACTTGGTGATTTGGTCGGACTTGATACGCGCTTGAATAACTTGAACTACTTGCATGAAAAGTTAGGAGAAAAATACCGCCCTGCGCCTCTATTAGAACAATATGTTAAAGCGGGCCGCCTTGGTCGGAAAAGTGGCAAAGGCGTATATGACTATACAATTGAGGAAGAGTTGGTTAAGAAATGAGAGAAGTCGTCATAGTGGATGCTGTCCGTACACCTATCGGGAGATACAATGGCGCTCTAAAAGAGGTGCGCCCGGATGACTTAGCCGCAGTCGTTATTAAAGCGCTTGTCGAACGGAATCCAAATCTTCCGGTAGAGAAGATTGAAGAAGTTGTTTTTGGAAACGCCAATCAGGCTGGCGAAGATAACCGGAATGTCGCGCGAATGGCCGGCTTATTGGCGGGGCTACCGGTTGAAGTAGCGGGCACGACAATCAATCGATTATGTGGTTCAGGACTCGACGCTGTGCTATACGCTGCGAGAGCAATCGCAGTCGGGGACGGAGATATTTACATTGCAGGCGGAACAGAGAGCATGACGCGTGCGCCACTTGTTATGGCGAAGCCTGATAAGGCAAACCCTCGCGGCAATATGGAGTTGTTAGATACTACAATTGGTTGGCGTTTCACGAATCAAAAACTAAAAGAAATGTATGGCGCAGACTCAATGCCGCAGACAGCTGAAAACGTAGCGCAACGGTATAAGATAACGCGTGAAAGCCAGGATTTATTTGCATTTGAAAGCCAGCAACGTGCAAAAAAAGCAATGGAAGAGAATCGGTTCGCTGAAGAAATTGTTCCCGTTGTTTATCAAGACCGTAAAGGGAACGAAATCACTGTGGATCGGGATGAGCACCCGCGGCCAGATACGACGTTAGAGAATTTAGCTAAACTACGACCGATAGTTGAGGGCGGCACGGTTACCGCAGGCAATGCTTCCGGTGTTAATGATGGTGCATCTGCATTGCTTCTGATGAGTACTGAAATGGCGAAAGAACTCAACATTACACCACTTGCAAGATATGTGATCGGAGCAACGGCTGGACTTGAACCTGCTGTAATGGGGCTTGGTCCAATTTACGCTTCAAGAAAAGCATTGGAACGGGCAGGACTTACGATAAATGACATTGGACTTGTTGAATTGAACGAAGCCTTTGCCTCTCAATCCATCGAGTGTATACGACAGTTGGAAGTAGACGGCAGTAAAGTGAATGTCAACGGCGGGGCAATCGCTTTTGGACATCCTTTAGGGGCGAGTGGCGCCCGAATTCTTACTACACTTCTGCATGAAATGAAAAAACAGAACGTTAACTATGGACTGGCGACGATGTGTGTCGGGGTAGGGCAGGGAATTGCCGCAATCATTGAAAATGTAATGGACTAATTAGTTGGAAATTTACAGGGAAATGAGTTTTCTTTTTTTGATATAACGATATAATGGAAGAAGGGAAAATTATGAAATATCTTTAATGAGTGAAATAGAAAGAGTGAGCTTAATTGGCGAATACGCAATCAATGATTTTTACGATATACGGAGACTATATCCGTCATTACGGAAATAAGATTTGGATTGGCAGTCTGATTAGATTATTAAAGGAATTCGGCCATAATGAACAATCCGTTCGTGTAGCCGTCTCCAGAATGATGAAGCAAGGTTGGCTTAATTCCGAAAAGAAAGGGAATAAAAGCTATTACTTTCTGACACACCGCGGAGAATTACGAATTGAAGAAGCGGCTACTCGTATTTTTAAATTGGCACCACATGAGTGGGATGGAAAATGGCGTATGCTTATGTATACGATTCCTGAAGAGAAAAGACAGATACGTGATGAACTACGTAAAGAGCTTTTATGGAGCGGATTTGGTAGTTTTTCGAATGGTTGCTGGATAACGCCCAATGACCTTGTAAAAGAAGTGAACTTACTTATTGATAAATATGAAATCCAACCCTACGCTGATCTATTCTTATCCGAATATAAAGGACCGCAGGCTAATCGAGCACTCGTTGAGAAAAGTTGGCCGCTTGAGGAAATCGAAGGGAAGTATCAAGAATTCATTTCCACGTATAGCAATAACTATATCATCCATCAAAGTATGATGAACAATGGGCAAATGACAGATGCTGAGTGTTTTGTAGAGAGGACAAAACTTGTTCATGAATACCGCAAGTTCCTCTTTATTGACCCCGGTCTGCCGAAAGAGTTGCTACCGGAAATCTGGAACGGCAACCATGCTGCCCATTTATTTGAACAATATTATAAGCTGTTGGCGAAATCAGCTAACAGGTTTTTCGAAGATGTATTTCAAGAAGATAATGACATGCGGCGAAAAGACAAATCGTACGATGCAGAAGTTCACCCGCTTATTATTGACTAATCGTCTATTGACAGTTACAAGTACTGACCACGTCTTCCTAAGTCCAGCATAGACAAAAAGCTGAGTGCCCCAATGGCAACAGGTTCGGTTGGTGGGGAGAAAACATTGAAAAAACGAGAGACATCGATTCTTGATGCCTCTTTTTTATTCAATTTTTTCTATTGAAGAAGTTCCTGCAGGTTCTTCTTCACCAGAGAAAAAATATTCTCGTTTAACTTCCCCAAACCCTTTTACTAAGTAGCTTCTTACAATATCTTTATAGGCATTCATGAATTCAATTACAATTGCATTGTCAAATGTACCATAAGGTGTTTCAACTGTAGCAGATACTTCCGTTACGATATATTTATTATAATCAGCCGATGCGACTTCGATTGGTGTTTTCAAATATTCAAAGAGTGGAGGAAGGGAATCCAATTCCAATTCCAATTCCGATAGATCTTGATTGTTATTATCCATAGGAAAACCAAATTCCTGTTTCACAATAACAATTTTATTTTCTTCTACACGGTACGTTGTAAGGGTACCCCTACCACCATTGCCTTCGTATTCAATGATATAATTCTCTGACATGTATTCAGTACGCTTAATAAAATTAGAATTTTCGTTACCATCACCTTTAAAATGCGCAATTGTTCCAGCCTCCATGAAATAAGACAATAATGGATGTTGATTGGTTTCTTCTACAAGTTCTTCATTATCATCTTGCACTTCCTGATCATTATAAACATCTCTAATAACATCTGAATCTTGGTTTTGTTCCTTCGTACACGAGGTTATTAGTAAAAGACAAGTGAATAATGCCGACATTGGAAATTTATTCATTATCTAATTACTCCTTTAAAGTTATCTAACAAAAAACCTTTTTTTAAAAAAATGAGTAGGTAGTAGTATATTATATTTCATCAATCCTGTTTATGTCCTTGGAGGTCACATGGTTCAGGTGGTTTATAATTTTGTTCGGATATAAGGAATCAGTTCACCGTTTATTTAAGTATTTTTAATTAAACAAGGGCATTAATCCAAGGGAGGATTAATGCCTTTTTTGTCGAACTTCTACAACTTACTATCTTGATCAGAAAAAATATCACGATATTCATAGCCTTTTTGTACATACGAATCAATCGATAGCTGAATGATTTCAAAATCACTCTCGTTCAATTCTCTTACTACCCTCCCAGGTGAACCGACAACGAGAGAGCGGGGAGGGATTTTTTTCCCTGGCGGAATCAAAGTATTGGCCCCAATAATACACTCCTCGCCAATTTCTGCATGGTCAAGGATGGTAGATCCCATTCCAATGATCGAACGTCTTCCGACCTTGCAACCATGTAGGATTACATTATGCCCCACGGTTACCTCGTCTTCTACGACAACCGGGGCATCTTCATATAAATGAATTGTTGAATTATCTTGAATGCTACATCGATTCCCAATGGAAATAGGCCCTTCATCTCCCCGTAAGACTGTATTAAACCAGATGGTCGACTCTGCTCCGACTTGGACGTCCCCAATGATTTTAGCGCCCGGGGCGACGAAAACCGTCGGGTCGAGTGACGGACTTTTCCCCTTATATATGATCAACAAAATAATATTCCTCCCAGACTAATAATTTATTAGGACAAGATCGAAATTTCTATTAGTCCTAATTGTTTTTTAACTTCGATTAGTATAACATATATTCATAGGGGTGAACGAAAAATGATATATGTTTGTGATAGGCTTCAGATCGACTTTCCAATTATTCAGGGAGGGATGGGGAATATCAGTAATGCGCAGCTGACTGCGGCTGTTTCGAACGCAGGTGGCCTTGGTACAATCGGATGCGGTACGTTGCATCCGGATGAAGTTGAAAAAATGATATTGGAAACAAAACGACTGACGAATAAGAATTTCGCTATTAATATCGCAATCAGTGTTTCTCCTTATGTAAAAGAGTTGATCGGTCTTGTTCTCAAACATAAGATTCCTATTGTTTCCCTATCAGCGGGAAATCCAACACCGTATATCCCAATACTGCAAGAAAATGGTGTAACAGTCATTGCGCTTGTTGCTTCAGTGCAACATGCGTGTAAAGCGGAGGCGGCGGGAGCGGATATTCTTGTGGCGGAGGGGTTCGAGGCTGCTGGCATCAACTCCAATCTGGAACTGACGACCTTCACATTAATACCGCAGATCGTGAAGAACGTTACTATACCGGTCATTGCTGCAGGTGGAATAGGGGACGGTAAAGGGTTGGCAGCTGCACTTATGTTAGGTGCCAGCGGTGTTCAAATCGGTACCCGCCTAATAGCGACAAAGGAGGCCCCTTTCCATGACCGTTATAAACAGAACCTTGTCGATGCAAGTGACACGGAAACCATACTGATTGGGCGTAGCATTGGGCGGTTAAGACGAATCTTGAAGACACCGTATGCCATGAAACTTAAAGACTTGGAAGTATCGGGGATGTCACTGGAGAGATATAGTGAAATGACATCTGAACAAAAGCATATCAAAGGTGCAATTGAAGGCGATATGGAAAATGGATTCATCAATAGTGGACAAATAGCGGGCTTAATCGAAAACATCCCGACAGTGAAAGAGTTATTCGATTGCATGATGGAAGAGGCGGAAAATCAGATGAATCGAACGATGCAGGAATTCAAAAAGGCAACCTTTCAAAATACTTCTAATAAAGACCTATAGACATATATTTAATATGATAAGTGTCAAATGAAAATTTTGTAAGCGCTTGCAATCTTACCTAACATTATAAATTAAGTAGGGGATAAATGATGAGGTTAGGGATGGACGTAGGAAGAGAGGAAACGATTGAAATAACTGTGACAGCGGATATGTTTGCTTCATTTGAAGGGCAAGTTGTTCATCCTGTCTATTCAACAGTGGCCATGACATACCATATGGAGTGGGTATCGAGGAAAATCATCCTTCCTTTTTTGGAAGACGATGAGGAGGGGATGGGCGCGTCAGTCCAGTTGAAACATCTCGCAGCCTCACCTCTTGGTACTACTGTTACTTTGACGGCGAAGCTAATTGAATATCGGGCTAATAAGGTAGTGACAAAAGTTACAGCTTCCAATCATCTTGGATTAATCGGAAAAGGTGAAGTGGTGCAAGTCATATTGCCTAAAGAAAAAATTATGGAGAAGTTAAAAGAGGCTTCTATCTGAAAATGTTTGTCTGAAAATAGTAGTCTGTCCGTACAATCCTAGGGGGGAATCACATGATGCTAGCTGAAAAAACTTCAATAACAAAGGAATTTGAACTTTTTGATCGAATGAGTGAGCATGAACAGGTCGTTTTCTGTAACGACCCTTCCACAGGTTTGCGTGCAATTATCGCAATTCATAATACGACGCTCGGCCCAGCTATAGGCGGTTGCCGCATGCAACCTTATGCAAGTGTGGAAGAAGCATTAGAAGATGTTCTTCGTCTTTCAAAAGGAATGACCTATAAATGCGCGGCTGCCGATGTTGATTTTGGAGGTGGGAAAGCAGTTATCATCGGCGATCCCAAAACAGATAAGTCACCTGAATTATTCCGGGCGTTCGGTCAATTTGTAAACTCATTGGGCGGCCGCTTCTATACGGGAACGGATATGGGAACTACGATGGATGATTTCATTCATGCGATGAAAGAGACCAACTTCATCAATGGTCTCCCTGAAGCGTACGGAGGTGGTGGCGATTCATCGATCCCGACTGCTGAAGGCGTTTTATACGGCATAAAAGCGACCAATCAATTTGCTTTTGGACATGACGATTTAAGCCGGCAAATCTATTCGATTCAAGGGCTTGGGAAAGTTGGTTTCAAAGTCGCAACTAAATTGCTTGAAGCAGGCGCCCGCATTTACGTGACAGATATTAACGAAGAAAGCTTGCGTGCAATTGAAGAAGTTGCAGGAAGAACGACAGGTAGCGTACAAATTGTTGCAAGTGAGGACATCTATTCGCAAGAAGCGGATCTATTCATACCGTGTGCATTTGGCGGGATTATCAATGATGCTACAATTCCCCAATTTAAAGTGAAAGCGATTGTAGGTTCCGCGAACAATCAGTTATTGGATGACAGGCATGGTAAACAATTGCGTGATAGAGGGATTTTATATGCACCAGATTATATCGTCAATTCAGGTGGGCTGATCCAAGTGGCCGATGAATTGTATGGCATTAATCATGAACGGGTGCTTGCCAAAACTAAACATATATACGACGCAATTTTGGAAGTATATAAGGAAGCTGAGTACAGCGGAAAAACAACAGAGGAATCGGCAAATGCGATGTGCGAAAGAAGAATAGCGGAACGGGGAAAACGGAATAACTTTTACTCAGCGCCAATGAAACCGAAGTGGGCGATTCGCAATCTATCATGAGTGGAGGCGTATTTGTGGAACATAACTATCCTATTAAAAGAATAATAGATGATAAAGGATTTTTCGTGGATGCGGATTATGAAGAGCAGATCGACGAGCAGTTGGTTAAAGAGTTGTATTACCATATGCTACGAATTCGGACATTTGATAGGAAAGCGATTAACTTACAACGACAAGGACGCCTGGGAACCTATGCGCCATTTGAAGGGCAGGAAGCTGCACAAGTCGGCAGCGCACTTGCATTGAATGACAATGACTGGGTTTTCCCGACCTATCGTGATCATGGTGCAACGCTTACGTTTGGAAAAAGTATGGCCACTACGTTTTTGTACTGGAATGGGCGGGCGGAAGGTTGTATAGCTCCGGCAGACAGACAAATCTTCCCGCCAGCAGTCCCGATTGCGACCCAAATCCCACATGCGGCCGGCGCTGCTTGGGCTGAAAAGAAAAGAGGTACAAAAAATGCGGCAATTGCCTATTTCGGGGACGGAGCCACATCCGAAGGTGACTTTCACGAGGGATTGAATTTTGCAAGTGTATTCAAAGTGCCTGTTGTCTTTTTTAACCAAAATAATGGATATGCAATTTCTGTTCCGATTGAAAAACAAATGAACTCAAAGACCATCGCACAAAAATCGGTTGCCTATGGCATGCCGGGAATCCGCATAGATGGAAATGATTGTTTTGCAGTTTATTTTGAAACGAAAAAGGCGTTTGACAATGCAAGAAGCGGTAACGGTCCGACATTGATAGAAGCAGTTACATGGCGAAAAGGGGCTCATACGACTGCAGATGATCCATCTAAGTACCGTACGGAAGAACGAGCGAAGGATTTCGTTGACCCACTTCTACGTTTAGAGTTCTTTATGAAGAATTATGGCTACTATGATGACGCTTGGATTCAAGCTATTAATGAAAAAACGACTCGGGAAGTCGAAGCAGCAGTCGAAGAAATGGAGAAGTTTCCCCCACCGAATGTTGAAGATGTTTTTGACCATGTATACGCTGAAATGCCAGCTCAATTAGCCAAGCAAAAAGAAGCGTATCTAGCACATTTAGGGAGGAAATGAATGATGACACAAGTGAAAGAGTCGCATCAAAAAAGTGAGACGGCTAAACAGATGACGTTAATTCAAGCAATCAATGACGCCATGCGTTTGATGCTTGAAGAAGATGATCGTACTGTCATTTTAGGTGAAGATATCGGTAAAAATGGCGGAGTGTTCCGCGCAACAGATGGGCTCCAGGAAGTGTTCGGTGAAGAGCGGGTAGTTGACACGCCGTTGTCGGAAGCCGGAATTATTGGGACATCAGTCGGTCTTGCTGTTAACGGTTTTAGACCGGTAGCAGAAATCCAATTCCTTGGCTTCATCTATCCCGCGTACGAACAGATCATGACTCATGTCTCAAGGATCCGGATGCGATCGATGTCCCGCTTTACAGTGCCCATGGTCATTCGGGCTCCGTACGGTGCTGGCATTCGGGCGCCGGAGATTCATTCTGATAGTACTGAAACCCTATTCACGCATATGCCAGGCATCAAAGTGGTCTGCCCATCGAGTCCATACGACGCAAAGGGGTTATTGATTGCAGCGATGGAAGACCCTGATCCAGTGCTTGTCCTCGAACCGATGAAAAACTATCGTTCGAAACGGGAAGAAGTGCCTGTTGGGAAATATACTGTGGAAATTGGTAAAGGGAAGCTTGTTCGTGAAGGTGCGGATGTAACACTCATAGCTTGGGGAGCTATGGTTTCAATTGCTGAAAAGGCGGCAGAGCAGGCCGAGAAAAAAGGGATAAGTTGTGAAATTATTGATCTACGAACCTTGTATCCAATTGATAGCGAGATGATCGCTGAGTCTGTAAAGAAGACGACAAGAGCAGTCATCATTCATGAGGCACATCATACAGGAGGGCTTGGCAACGATATTATTTCGATAATAAACGACACAGCTTTCCTTTATCTTCGCGCTCCAATTGAACGAATTACAGGATTTGACGTCCCGGTTCCATTCTTTTCATTAGAAGAACATTATCTTCCCACACCAGAACGTGTCGTGGAAGGAATCGAGAAAGTGCTTCATTTTTAAGGGGGAAGTGGAATGCTTGAAGTAAAGTTGCATGATATCGGGGAAGGCATGACAGAAGGGGAAGTGATCCATTATTTAGTCAAGGTTGGCGATACGGTTACGACGGACCAGCCGCTTGTGGAAGTGCAAACAGACAAAATGGTCGCTGAACTTACTTCACCATGCGCGGGTATCGTGAAAGAGATTCGTGTCGAAGTTGGTGAAACAGTAAAGGTCGGAACAAGCTTGCTTTCTATTGAATCGAATGAAGTTTTGGCAAGAGGACAAAAATCGCAAACCGAAACAAAACAATCTATTGAGGAAAATGCAACTCCTACAATAAAAGTTAGCGAAAAATCATCAGCTTCCATTCCTTTTCATCGCGTGCTTGCGGCACCGTATACACGAAAAATTGCACGTGATAACAATATTAATCTTGAAGATGTCCGGGCCACTGATCCTTCAGGAAGGATAACTGAAGAAGATGTTTTTCGATTCCTTGAGGGGAAAAAACTCACAATCGAATCGATTGCCGATAAGAAGCCGGAATTGACGGCTCAAGCGATTCCTGATGAAATCCCTTTTAGGGGGATCCGGAAGACAATTGCAGAAAAGATGACGAAATCGCTCTTTACAATACCTCATGTCACTCATTTTGACGAAGTGAATATGACGAATTTAGTTAAAATGAGAGAGCAATTGAAAACAGCGGGTGAATCGGTCAGTGTCCCAGCATTCCTGATCAAGGCGCTTGTCATTTCTTTGAAGGATTTCCCGATATTTAATGCTGAACTCGATGAAGAAAATGACCGGATACTCCTCAAGAAAAACTATCATATCGGAATTGCAACAAATACAGACAAAGGGCTACTTGTTCCTGTTGTCCATGATGCCGATAAAAAATCGATCAAAGAGATTAATGAAGACGTCAAAGCATTAACAGCAAAAGCGATTGCTGGTAAGCTACAACCGTTTGAAATGCAGAATAGCACGTTTACTGTGAGTAATGTCGGGCCTCTTGGCAGTACGGGTGCAACACCGATTATCAATTACCCGGAAACGGCACTTATTGCTTTCCACAAAACAAAAAAACAGCCAATCGTCAATGAGCATGATGAAATCGTAATCGGTCATCTCATGACACTTTCTTTTGTCTTTGACCACCGTGTTGCTGATGGCGCAACAGCTGTTGCATTTACAAATCGCTTTGCAAGCCTAATTGAACAGCCTCACAAGCTGATGATGGAGATGGTTTAATGGTTGTCGGCGAAATCAGTCAGGAAAGAAATCTGCTAATCATCGGAGGGGGGCCTGGTGGTTATTCTGCTGCGATCCGTGGCGCACAATTAGGCCTCTCAATCACATTGATCGAACAGGCTGACATTGGCGGTGTCTGTTTGAATGAAGGATGTATCCCTTCAAAGATCGTTACACATGCCGCAGCTAAACGCACAGAAATTACCCATTTGCAGGAACTCGGAATTGGAATCCCGGAAAACCAATTTGATTTCAAGAAGTTGCTTTCATATAAAGATAGAGTCATCAATCAGCTCAGGTCTGGTGTAGAAAGTCTTTGTAAGGAAAATAAAATTGAAATGATCCGCGGGAAAGTGACATTCCTTGCTACAGACAAAATCGGTGTGGAAAATGGGCATCAATTCGATATCTACGAATTTCAGCAAGTCATTATCGCGACTGGAAGTACCGCGGTTATGCCACCATTTTTGATAGAAAAAGGGGAAAGAATTCTCTTGCCGCATGAACTATTTGCAATCGAGGAAGTACCTGACCACCTCATTGTAAGAGGTAGTGATTATATTGCACTCGAAGCGGCTTCAAGTTTTGCAGCATTAGGCGCAAAAGTTAGTGTTGTAATTGAAAACAAAGCAGATTTTCCTTTTGATGAATCCGTCAATAAAGAATTAAGTCGGCTATTTAAAAAACGGAAAATCAAAGTGCATAAAGAGCTTCAATTCATCTCAACAAATGAGACAAAAGACGGGATCACAATGACTTTTCTAACGGATAAAAACGTGGAGGAGACGATATGCGGGTCACATCTATTCGTTTCAGGAACGAGAATCCCCAATTTGGAACCTTTAGGTATAAGTCGTTTCGGAATTGACCTAACAGATGAGGGTTTTATAAAGGTAGATGGAAACATGCAAACGTCGCTGCCGGCTATCTATGCAATTGGCGACGTGACGGAAGGTCCAATGCTTGCAATAAAAGCGATCAAACAAGGGAAAGCAGCTGTAGCCTCGATTGCAGGACAACAAACGGAAGTCGACCTGACGTTTATGCCAGTCGTTGCGCATACAATTCCTCCAGCAGTTTCCGTGGGGTTGACGGAGCAAAGTGCACGCGAATATGGATTGGTAGTTCGCGCAAGTCAATTTGCACTTGGCAGTAATGGGTATGCAACACTTTCGGGGAAAAAGGATGGATTCATTAAAGTGATTTCAGATGCTACTACTGAAATCATACAAGGTATCCATATGATTGGTGAAGGGGCAATTGAGCTATCAGGTTCCTTTGTGCAATTGCTTGAAATGGCCGCGAGAGAAGAAGACTTAAAATTCCCGCTTTATGCACATCCGGGCATCAGTGAAGGTTTTCTTGAAGCGGTTGAGGGAATGGTCGGACAGGCGATACATGCTGCACCGGTTAAAGAGAAGCGGCAGTCAATCATTTTCAAATAAACACCAAATAAAACAACCTGTAAAGGGGGAAGAAAGATGAAGAATAAGTGGAGAAAAATGTTGGCAGTTATTTTCAGTTCAGCTCTAATACTATCAGCGTGCGGTACGGGGGAAAGTGGAGGTAAGAATTCGGGAGCATCCTCTAAGACATACAAAATAGGTGTCACTCAGATCGTAGAACATCCATCACTCAATGCTGCATACGATGGTTTCAAAAAAGCTCTGGAAGATGAGGGGATTAACGCGGAATATGACGTGCAAATTGCTCAAGGCGATCCAAGTCTAAACACAACAATCGCTACGAATCTTGTCAGCGCTAACGTTGACTTGATATTTGCAAACTCTACTCCAAGTGCTCAAGCGGCTGCAAGTGCGACAACAGATATTCCAATTGTATTCACTTCGGTAACCGATGCAGTTGGGGCAGAACTTGTTGATTCAATGGAAGAACCCGGAGGCAACGTAACAGGTACGATCGATGCCCACCCCGATGCGATTTCAGAAACGATGAAATTCATCAAAGAGGAATTGGGAGCAAAAAAGGTTGGAATGGTGTTTAACTCTGGGGAACAAAACTCACGAGCTCAAGTGGACTCAGTGAAGGAAATGCTGAAAGATATGGATATGACAGTTGTTGAAGCGTCTGTTGCGACTTCAGCGGATGTAAAAGCAGCGGCTGAATCATTGATCGGGAAAGTGGATGCTTTCTATATCATTACAGACAACACAGTCGTTAGTGCATTAGAGTCCGTAATTTCGGTCGCTAATGATAATAAAATTCCAATGATGGTCGGTGAATTTGACTCAGTAAAGCGAGGCGGTTTAGCGGCATACGGATTTGAATACTTTGACATCGGATACGAAGCAGGGCAAATGGCTGCCAAAATCTTAAAAGGTGAAAGTAAACCTGCCGACTTGCCAGTTCAGATTCCACAAAAGTTGAAATTGATCATGAATAAAGAAACGGCAACTTTGCTTGGGCTTGACATTAAAGACGAATGGAAAGCTGAATTCAGTGAATAAATAGGGGGTGATTCTACATGTTTGCAGCTATATTCGGCTCTGTGGAACAAGGAATCATCTATGCAATAATGGCACTCGGTGTGTATCTTTCATTCCGAGTGCTCGACTTTCCGGATTTGACAGTTGACGGTAGTTTTGTATCAGGGGCCGCAGTGGCTGCTACGATGATTATTTTCGGATATCATCCGGTGTTTGCAACAGTAGTCGCGATTCTGATAGGGTTCCTTGCTGGATGTGTAACCGGCCTATTGCATACGAAAGGGAAAATTAATGCACTCCTATCAGGGATATTAATGATGATTGCCTTATATTCAATAAATTTACGCATAATGGGACTGACCTCAGAGAATTCCATAGGTAAACCGAATATCCCTTTATTGAAGGCTGAAACGATGTTTTCAGAGTTTAAATCGTTTTGGAGTCCTTTAGGCATCGACACCGCGATTAACAATTTTCTCACCATGGTAGGATTTGAAAACTTGCCTTCCACCTACGGTACATTATTCATCATGATCATTATCACCTTGATCATCAAATTTATCGTGGATTGGTTTTTGAAGACCGAGGTGGGTCTTGCGATAAGGGCCACTGGTGATAATAAAAAAATGATTAGAAGTTTATCAGCAAATACGGACACGCTTGTTATTGTAGGTCTTGGATTTTCGAATGCGCTTGTAGCGTTTTCGGGTGCATTGATTGCTCAGTATTCCAAATTTGCCGACGTCGGAATGGGAATTGGAATGATTATCGGCGGATTGGCATCCGTTATTATCGGCGAGGCGATTTTTGGTACTAAAACAATAGTGCGCACGACAATTGCCGTAATTGCTGGAGCCATCATTTATAGAGTTGTCTTAGGTCTTGCCCTTAGGGTGGACTTCCTTGACCCAGGTGATATGAAGTTAATTACTGCTGTCATTGTAATTGGAGCATTAATATTGCCACAGTACCTTGAAAAGAGACGGGAAAAAAGAAGAAAAGCGAAACGCCATGCTGAACGATTACTGGAGCATGAGCAGTTGCGTATGAAGGAGCGTAGTGCCCTTGCTAAAGCTCAATCAGATTAATATGGTGTTTAATGAAGCGACACCTGATGAAAAAATTGCTTTGGACCAAATAAATCTTACATTGAATACCGGTGACTTTATGACTGTAATCGGCAGCAACGGCGCTGGAAAATCCACTATGCTGAATGTGATTTCAGGCGCTCTTTCTCCTGATTTTGGAGTCGTAGAAATAGAAGGTAAAGATGTTTCAAGGATGCCGGAATATAAGCGTTCGCAAATGATTGGAAGAGTTTTTCAAGACCCGATGGCTGGTACTGCCCCATCGATGACGATTGAAGAGAACCTTGCAATGGCTTACTCCAGAAATAAAAAACGTGCGTTGAAAAAGGGAGTTGATAAAAAGCGGCGTGAATTATTCCGTGAATCTCTTGAAACGCTTCACTTGAATTTAGAGAACCGTTTGAATGCAAAAGTAGGAATGCTTTCCGGCGGGGAAAGGCAAGCCCTCTCGCTCTTGATGGCCACCTTTACCCAACCGTCCATTTTGCTTTTAGATGAGCATACGGCTGCATTGGATCCTTCACGAGCAGAACTTATTACCAATCTGACAAAGCAACTTGTTGAGAAAGATAAGCTTACTACGTTGATGATCACACATAATATGCAACAGGCGTTAGATTTGGGCAATCGGCTCATCATGATGGATAAAGGACAAATTATCCTCGAAATCGGGACTGAGGAAAAGAAGAACTTGACGATTCCTAAGTTAATGGAAGAATTCCAACGCATTCGGGGAGAAAAAATGACAAGCGACAAAGCATTGCTGTCTTAAAGTACATGGTAGGACTTCTTAAGGGGTGAAATGTGTGAAGTCTAAAATTAAAGTATTGGGATCGCAAGTTCTATCTTCTGTGGATGTCAATCCGGTTACGAATACCGTCACCCTTCTGGAAGACGAAGTAAGTCTTGATGATCTTCAGATTGACAACCCGATTACCGGGACGGTTTTCGGAACGTTATTAAACTATAAAGGAGAACTTGAAAGTTTGGGTGATGCTGTATATGACCAACCATATGGCTCACCGCCAATCGCTCCTGTCCTTTATATTAAACCGGCAAATACGTATAACCGTTACGGTGGATCGATCCCCATGCCGGAAGGACTAACAAAGCTAACAATAGGCGCAGCACTTGGATTAGTTATTGGAAAGCAGGCAATCGCTGTAGATGAAAAAAATGCCCTGACGTATGTGGCGGGCTATACAATCGTCAATGATACAAGTGTGCCGCATGATAGTGTATACCGTCCAGCTGTTCAACATCGGGCACGCGATGGATTTTGTTCAATCGGGCCATGGATCATTAATCGTCATGAGGTCCAAAACCCCGATGATCTAACCATTCGTGTATTCATTAATGAAAAGCTTCAACAGGAAAATTCCACATCAAATCTGATTCGTCCAATCGCTCGTTTGCTTGCGGATGTAACTGAATTCATGACATTAAGTCCTGGGGATGTGTTACTTGTGGGTGTTCCTGAGAATGCTCCATTAGCCCAAATAGGCGATAAGATCCGGATTGAGATAGAAGGTATAGGGAGTTTGGAAAATTTCGTCGTGGACGGAAAAGAAACAAAATGGAGAGATCTGTTATGAGGAGAGCGCGGATAGCTTATGGGGGAGCCATTCATGAAGCGGTTGAATGGGGAGGGCAACTCAAATTAGATGACGGTCGAATAGTGGAAGAACACGAAGTGATTTGGCTGACGCCGATAGAACCGCGAACTGTGTTTGCATTAGGTCTGAATTATGCAGACCATGCTGCAGAACTTGCATTTTCTGCTCCATCCGAACCACTTGTTTTCTTAAAAAGTCCAAATACGTTTGTCGGGCATCATGCATATACCCGTCGACCCGAAGATGTAACCTATATGCATTATGAATGTGAATTGGCTGTCATCATCGGCGAAACTGCCCGGAATGTAAAAAAAGCGGATGCCTACAATTATATTAAAGGCTATAGTGTCGCCAATGATTATGCAATCCGAGATTACTTGGAAAACTATTATCGTCCCAATTTGCGCGTGAAAAATCGTGATACAGGTACGCCATTCGGTCCATGGATTGTTGATGCAGCAGATGTGGCTGATCCCATGAAATTAAAATTGACGACGCATGTCAATGACAAACTCGTCCAGGAAGGGACAACCGCAGATATGATTTTCGATATCCCAACGCTCATATCCTATTTAAGCAGCTTTATGACGTTGAGTGAAAACGATGTCATTCTGACAGGTACTCCGAAAGGATCTGTCGATACAGCAGTTGGTGATGTAGTCGTCACGGAAATTGAGGGAATCGGACGTTTGGTCAATACCATAATCGGCGATGAGTTATTCACAAATCGGTAGTAGGGAAAGGGTGGTATAATTGCCCCATTTTATCGTCGAGTACACGGATAATATAAAAGAAGAAGCGAATATCAAAAAACTATTAGAAGAGATTCATAAAGTTCTTATTGCAAGAGACACTGTTTTTCCAATAGGCGGTCTTCGTTCCAGAGCGATTGAGTTAAAAGAGTATCGTGTGGCAGATGGTGCCGAGGATGATGCGTTTGTCCATGCGCAGTTGAAAATTGGAGCTGGACGCTCTGAAGAAGTAAAAAAAGACGTTTGTGATGCGTTATTTGAAGTGATGAAAGAACATTTCAATCCTGTCATGTCCAAGCGTTATTTAGCATTGTCAATGGAATTAATTGAATTTAGTGAAGCAGGTACTTATAAACAGAATAACATTCACACGCGGTTTAAAAAGTAAAAAAATTTATATAAATAGGAGGGAATCGCATGGGTGCACGTACAGGGAAAGAATACATTGAAGGTATTAAAAAACGGAATACGGAAGTATGGATCCACGGTGAGAAAGTGGACGACGTTACTACACATCCTGCATTTAAAAATGTAGTGGAGAGCGTTGCGGGTCTCTTTGATTTACAACATGAGAAGCCGGATAAAATGCTGTATACTTCACCGACATCTGGGGAAAAGGTAGGACTTTCATTTATTGCACCTAAAACGAAAGAAGATTTGTTCAAAAGACGTGAAATGCATAAAGAATGGGCTGCTTTTTCCGGGGGCATGATGGGGCGTTCGCCAGATTATTTGAACACCAGCATTATGGCATTCGGAACAGCCAACCAGTTTTTTGCGCAAACGGGCGGCGGAAGTGATCAATTTGCTAAAAATGCAGCAGATTACTATGAATATGCCCGGGAAAATGATATTAGCTTAACGCATACATTAATCCATCCTCAAGTGAACCGATCAAAGCTAACGCAATCAGAACAAAAAGATCCATTTCTCTCCGCACGGATTACGAAAAAAACATCAGACGGAATTATTGTGAATGGTTGTCGCCTTTTGGCAACACTCGGCGGAATCACGGATGAACTCGTCGTATTCCCCTCTACCATAAATAGAACACCAGGAACTATAGATGATCCATACGCATTTGCATTTGCAATTCCCAATAATACAAAGGGTTTGAAATTCCTATCCCGTGAATCTTTCGACTATGGGAAAAGTAAATGGGATCACCCGTTAGGCGCAAGGTTCGATGAAAGCGATGCAATCATTTCATTTGAAGATGTATTAGTCCCGTGGGAAAGAGTATTTGTATGTGAAAGTACAGATATCTGTAATCGTACGTATGCCGAGACGAATGCGGTTATACATATGACGCATCAAGTTATTTGCAAAAGCATCGTAAAGACTGAATTCATTTTAGGCGTTGTCGTCAGCATGATGGAAGCGATCGGTATCGATCAATTCATGCATGTTAAAGAAAAAGCGAGCGAAATCATGGTCATTTTAGAAGTGATGCGTTCCCATTTATTTAAAGCTGAACACAATGCGAAAATCGATCAATACGGTAATATGACGCCGGACTTTGAACCGTTAAATGCGGCGCGCAACTGGTTCCCGAAAATGTACCAGCGTATGAATGAAATCATTAAGATCCTTGGGGCTTCAGGATTGATGGCACTCCCAACTGAAGCGGACTTCAGCAACACGGACGTCGGCCCATTAGTACATCGTTACACGCAAGGTGCGAATATAAACGGTGAGGAAAGAGTGCAGCTATTCCGCCTGGCATGGGATATTACGATTAGCGCATTCGGAAACCGCCAAGCACTCTATGAATATTACTTCTTTGGAGATCCAGTAAGAATGTCGAATGCCTATTATGATGGATTTGATAAGCAACCGTATAAGGATATGGTGACAAACTTCTTGAATAAAGCAAAAAAAGAGGCCGGCATACTATAAGTGAAAGAGTTGTTGAAAGTGGGAAGGAGAATGGAGTATGGAAGATGTAGATCATGAGATAGATGATCGGTTGTTCAGAAATGTCATGGGCAGTTTTACGACAGGTGTAACGGTAATTACGACAGAGGTTGCTGAAGAAGTGCACGGTATGACAGCAAATGCTTTTATGTCCATTTCTCTTAACCCGAAGCTTGTTGCGATCAGTATCGGAGAAAACGCGAAAATGCTGCAGCATATAAAAGATGCTAAACAATTCGCGATTAACATATTATCATCTGACCAACAACTTCTATCGAAGCAATTTTCAGGTCAACTGGATCTAAAATCTGAAATTACGTTCGGATCCTATAAGGGTTTGCCGGTGTTAGAAGACTCGTTAGCGATCGTCACTTGTGTGCTGCATAGTGAATTTGTAGCGGGAGATCATACGATATTCATCGGTCATGTTACGGGCGTTAAGCTTGAAGAAAAACCCCCCTTATTATATAGCCAGGGGAAGTATCGCGAACTAAAAGAGCTTGAAGGGTAATTTGTGTAATCACTAAGGAGGAGTGGATTCTATTGGCATATGAAGAAGCTAAAAAGAGGTTAAGAGGTTCAATTTGTCCTGTCATTACACCGTTTACTGAAAGCGGTGAAATTGATGAAAAAACGTTTATCGAGTTGATCAACTGGCAAATTGATAGCGGTAGCCATGGGATTTCTGTTACAGGAACAAGTGGTGAGCCAAGTTCTATGACAATCACAGAGAGAAAACGGGTTATGGAATTAGCAAAGAAAACGATTGATGGTCGTGTGTTTTTTACGCCAGGAACGGGATCGACCAATCATGATGAAACAATGGAACTAACGAAATATGCTGAGGAAATAGGTGCGGATGCCGCAATGGTTATAGTGCCTTACTATAATAAACCGAACCAGGAGGCACTTTATCAGCATTTTAAAACGGTAGCAGATTCAGTTCAGATACCCATCATCATTTACAATATACCCGGTCGATCCGCTGTCAATATGGAAGTCAGTACGATGAAACGTTTAGTCGAAGATTGTTCGAACATTATAGGTGTCAAAGAATCGAATAAAGATTTTGAACATGTAAATCGTGTACTGCTAAATTGCGGAAGGGACTTTCTATTGTACTCAGGAATCGAACTACTTTGCTATCCGATGTTAGCAATCGGGGGTGCAGGATTTATCAGTGCAACAGCAAACGTTGAGCCGAAAAAAGTAGCAGAACTTTATAATGCATGGAATGATGGGGATGTTAAAAAAGCACAAGACCTTCACTTCGAATTAATGCCGTTGAATGATGTGCTTTTCAAGGATACAAATCCATCACCAGTTAAAGTGGCACTTGGCATGATGGGGAAAATTACACCGAAGCTCCGCTTACCTTTGGGATTGCCATCAGCAGAAATACAAGGAGAAGTCCGTAAAACACTTTTGGACCTTGCCATTCTATCGGAGGAAACCGCTGTAAAATGATTGATGAAAAATAGAAAATAGGTGATAAAGATGATAACAACGGACGAAAAGGTTTCTTTAAAACATGAAACACAAAAGAATATATCACTCTATATAAATGGGGAATTCACTTCCGCTGTAAGTGGGAAAACCTTCAAAAACATGAATCCGTTTACAAATGAACAAATCAATGAAGTCGCCGAAGGACAATCAGATGACATTGATAAAGCAGTGGCAGCCGCCAGGGAAGCCTTTGATAACGGTCCTTGGAAAACGATGAAACTGAAAGAAAGAATGGCATACATTTACCGTATAGCAGATTTGATTGATGAAGAAATAGAAAAAATAGCTTTTTTGGAAGCACTTGATACGGGACTTCCGATTAGCCAAACTAGAAATATGGTAAGTCGAGCTTCAGAAAACTTCAGATTTTATGCCCGCATGGTGGAAAATCGTCTTGTGGGAGAAGCCTATCAAGTGGATGATGAATTTATCAATTATACAATCCATTCGCCTGTTGGGGTTGCAGGATTGATCACACCATGGAATGCTCCCTTTATGTTAGAAACTTGGAAAGTGGCTCCTGCGCTTGCGACTGGTAATACAGTTGTTTTAAAGCCTGCGGAACTTTCCCCGCTTTCAGCTAATCTATTAGCTGAAGTGATTCATAAAGCTAATCTTCCGAGAGGTGTCTTCAATGTTGTTCATGGCTATGGTGAGACTGCGGGGGATGCGCTTGTCAGACATCCTGATGTTCAGCTTATTTCATTTACAGGCGAAACAAAAACAGGTTCAACAATTATAAAAAATAGTGCTGATACATTGAAGAGCTGCTCGATGGAATTAGGTGGGAAATCACCGATCATCGTCTTCGAAGATGCCGATTTCGATCGGGCTTTAGACGCTTGCGTGTGGGGGATCTATTCCTTCAACGGGGAACGCTGCACAGCAAACTCACGCTTGTTTTTACAAGAGGGGATCAAAGAGAAATTCATTGAAGCATTAAAGATTCGTGTTGCTGCGATTAAAATCGGAGATCCGCTTGACGCAGAAACGGAAGTAGGGCCATTGATCGATAAAGGACATTACAACAAAGTGAAAGGCTATTTGGAAATTGCGAAGGGTGAAGGTGCCGAAGTCCTTACCGGTGATATTCCAGCCGAATTCGTTAGAGGGAATTTTGTAGCGCCTACCCTTATACTGAATGCCGAAAATAGCATGCGCGTGGCACAAGAAGAAATCTTCGGACCTGTATTGACCGTCATGACATTTAAAGATGAAGATGAGGTCATTAAATTGGCGAACGACATCGATTATGGACTTGCGGGTTATGTATGGACGAATGATATCAAACGTGGCCACCGAGTTGCACATAAAATTGAAGCCGGAATGCTTTGGGTCAATGCTCAGAACGTACGCGATTTAAGAACACCTTTCGGCGGCTCGAAATCCTCTGGAATTGGGCGCGAAGGAGGTCATTACGGCTTCGATTTTTATACCGAACTGAAAGTTATTCATGTCTCGATTGAAGAGCATCGTATTCAGCAATTCGGAAAGAAATAGGGAAAGATAGGGGGGACATAAATGGATTTTTCAATCATTCGAATCGCTAGAACCGTGCTTCATGTAGTCGATTTGCAGGCATCCCGCAAATTTTATGTGGATGGATTAGGCATGATTGAAACGGAAAGTGATGAGAATCATATTTATTTAAGAGGTTTAGAGGAACATTCCCATCACAGCTTACTATTGAAAAAAGCGGAAAAAGCCGCTGTTGAAGTGATTAGTTATAAGGTTCAGAAAGAACAGGACCTTGATGAAATCGAAAAGCTTTTCACCTCACAAGGATTGAAAACAAAATGGTTGGCGAAAGGCCAACAATTTGCGTTGGGAAGAACCCTTCGCGTACATGATATATCAGGTATCCCATTGGAGTTTTTTGCAGAAATGACTGTCGTTGACCGGATGCTGCAGCGATATGACCACTATCGTGGAGCGAAAATTCAACGGATTGACCACGTAAATTGTGCAGTTCCTGATGTCCAAAAAGCCTATGATTTTTATGTCAATCAGTTAGGGTTTTCCTGTTCAGAGTATACGGATACCGAAGATGGAGACCTATGGGCGGCATGGCTTTACCGAAAGCCGACAGTTCATGATCAGGCTTTCATGAATGGCCCGGGACCCAAATTGCATCATTTCGCGTATTCAGTAACTGATCGGCTGAGCATACTTGACTGTTGCGATTGTTTAGCAAGTATGGGGTATGCAACCTCGATTGAGCGCGGACCTGGTCGTCATGGCTTATCCAACGCGTTCTTCCTATATCTGAGAGATCCGGACGGTCACCGAATTGAACTATACACGGGTGATTACTTAACAAGCGATCCGGACTTGAAGCCGAAACGTTGGGACTTAAATGATCCGCTCCGGCAAACTTTCTGGGGACACAAAGCCCCGGATTGCTGGTTTACTGAAACAAGCACCTTTATTGATATTGATACGGGTGATGAAATTGCCAGTATCGAGCCGTTATTGGAACAAAGAAAACCAAAAATCATGGCTTAGGGAGGTACCTGTGCATCAAACTATTCCGGCTATTCACTACAATTGTATAAAAATTCAATGAGAGGATTGTTGTAAAGGCTGTTGTATAATCTTCTTGAATATTTATACAAATTGGTTGAATTGTCGTGAATGTTTGTTGCACAGGTACCTTAGTCATTTTCCACTTCCACTAAAAATATCCGTGCCTCGAATCCGCCCCGTCTGACTGCTTTCTCCGCACGTACTGTTTCCAGCTCTTCCACCGTCACTCCGTGAAACTTCGCCGCTGAGTGGATTAATTCCATTAAATCTGCAAGTTCCTCGATGGCATCATCCGATGTGATTGCTGCTTCGTATTCCGCTAATTCCTCATGCATTTTTTTGTTCACTTCCGTTATGTATTGCTGGTCGTCCAATCTATATGTGACAAACCTTTTACCATCCAATTCTATAACGTTGGGTATCAAGTCACGCACAAGTTTATTGTAGATAGGCATATGATTTTCTCCTTTAGGTGGTTTTCTATATTTTAACATGTTCCCGCAACCCTTTAGTTAGTTGGATAACGATCAGGTAAGTACAGTAAGAAATGTTATAATAGCCTTATTCAGATTAGTAGTAGAAGTTAAATTAAGCGGGAAGATTCAAAGGAGATCGATATGATAGTCAAAATGAATCGAGTAAATATGAAGGATTTTAATGAGCCAAACGAAGACTTTATTGTTTTTGGAAGAATTGTTCCGACGTTTGTCAACAATGTTTGGAATTATACAGAAGAGCTATTTACTGAACCTTATTTCAAGAAGTATGAAGATGATGAAATTGATATGAGTTATGTTGAAGAAGAATCGAAAGCTGTATTTTTTTATTACGATAAAAACAAATGCATCGGTCGGATTAAAATTAGATCAAACTGGAATGGATTTGCGTTAATTGAAGACATTGCTGTTGCGAAAAATTATAGAAAAAATGGTGTGGGGAAATCGTTATTACATAAAGCTACTGAATGGGCCTTGGAGAAAAACTCTATTGGTTTGATGCTTGAAACGCAAGATATTAATCTTTCAGCTTGTCGTTTTTATGCCAAAAACCACTTCGTAATAGGTGCCGTTGATACTATGCTCTATTCAAACTTTCCAACAGCAAATGAAATTGCTGTTTTTTGGTACTATACGTTTAATCAATAGTTCCGGGAAGATGAGTTCAAAGTGCGGCAGACTGAGCTTAAATAAAGAAGTTACGAGGATATATTCCGGGGCGTGCTGATCGAACATCGGAAGCCGGAGGACAGTTTGCTACCCGTCCTGCATTAGGGCTCTCATTGAATTTCGAATTCTGTCAGAGCCTAACACTCAACACCTGCATGTTTATGTAAATTGGTTGAATTATCATGAATGTTTGTTGCACAGGTACCTTTACAAAAAATATGCTAAAATTGAGTGTTTCAAAGGCAAAGAAGAAGGTGGAATTTTTATGGGAAGAATGGAACATAAGCAACAACAGAAAAAAATGAATACAGGGAAGAGATGGCTTTACTTAAAAAAGCCTATCCGCATACTGTTTCTCTGTATCTTAATTGCGGCCATTTGTAGTCTGGTCATACTGAATGTATTAATTTCGTCGAGTGATGTGAGTAAATTAGAGGTAGCTGAACCAAGACCGACGTTTATTTACGATCGAAACGGAGAAGTCGTTAGTAAAATTTCCAATTCGAATATTGAGGGTGTTTCTCTAAATAGCATTCCAAAAGAGCTGATCGAAGCAGTCGTCTCTGTTGAGGATCAACAATTTTACAGACATAGTGGGATTAATTATTTCGGGGTTGTTAGAGCATTTACCCAAAACCTGTTCAAAGGTGAAGTTGTTGCTGGCGGCAGTACGATCACTCAACAACTTTCAAAAAATGTGTTTTTAACGCATGAACGTACATACTCTCGTAAATTCAAAGAATTGATAATCGCGAAGAATATTGAGAGAACGTATTCAAAAGATGACATTATGGAACGTTACTTAAACCAAATCTATTTTGGCGAAGGAGCGTGGGGAGTTCAACGAGCTGCGCAAGTCTATTTCGGGAAAGATGTAAGCCAGTTAACGTTAAGTGAATCTGCTACATTAGCGGGATTGATCAAGGCGCCAACTCATTTATCTCCTTATAAAAGCATGGAAAAGTCGGTGGCACGACGCAATATTGTTTTATCGTTAATGAAAAATGAAAAGTATATTAGTCAAGCGGAGTTCAATGAAGCGATCGGACAAGAAATAGAATTAGCCGATCCAACAATGACGGATTATAAAGGGAAATACCCTTATTATGTAGACCATATTATTGACGAGGCGGTCAACAAGTACAAGTTGACGAAGAATGAAGTGCTTTCTGGAGGGTTACATATCTATACGGAGTTAAATCCTGTTATTCAAGATGCCCTTGAAGAAGTTTATGAGGATGACCGTTATTTTCCTGAGAGTAAGCCCGATCAACTCATTCAAAGCGCTTCCGTCTTCTTGAATCCGAAGACGGGTGGAATTACTGCACTTGTTGGGGGCAGAGGGGAGTATACGCATGGACGCTTTAATAATGCGACTAAGCTTATTAGGCAACCGGGGTCGACCTTGAAACCGATTGCCGTCTACACCCCTGCAGTTGAGAAAGGCTATGATATTTCGGATTTGCTTATTGACGAACCTATTAACATTAATGGGTATTCTCCTAAGAATTTCGATCAGCGGTATAGAGGCCAAGTTACCATGTACGATGCAGTCGCTCATTCATTTAATATCCCTCCCGTCTGGCTCTTGCATACCATTGGAATTGAAAATGGGGTACATGCCGTAGAACGGTTCGGAATCCCATTGGATGAACAAGACCATAATCTTGGCCTTGCATTAGGGGGCTTGCACCAAGGTACTTCACCCCTGCGAATGGCCCAAGCTTTTTCTGCTTTTCCGAATGACGGGGTCATGATGGAGGCCCATGCGATTTTGGAAATAAAAGATTCGGAAGGCGAAGTCCTTGGAAAGTGGCGCGAACAGTCAGTGCGAGTGACTGAAGCGGAAGTTGCCCAGAAAATGACTTATATGCTGCAAAGTGCAGTCGAAGATGGTACGGCCAAGAAAGCACAAATTTCAGGCCTTGAAGTTGCCGGTAAAACTGGTACCACTCAGCTGCCATTCACAGGAGTAGATGGTTCAAAGGATCATTGGTTCGTCGGCTATACTCCAGACATCGTTGGTGCGGTTTGGTTGGGGTATGACAAAACAGATACTGACCACTATTTAACATCGACCAGTAGTTTCACGGTTCCGCCTATTTTCGCGGAAGTCCTCTTAAGATCAATCAGCGAATTACCAACGAAAAAATTCGATCTACCATTGATCGCGAAAAATAAAAAAGAGTTGGAAAAACAGAAGGAAAAATTGAAGGACAAAGAACGAAAACAAGAAAAAGAGAAAAAGAAACAAGGGAAGAAAGAAGAGAAAGAAGAGAAAAAACGACAGAAGGAAAGAGAGAAAGAAGAGAAAAAACAGCAGAAGAAAAGAGAGAAAGATAAGGAAAAGAGAGAGAAAAAGCGAGGGAAAGAGAAGAAGGATTAGTTTGGTACCCACTAGCGTTGCATAGATTCAATAACTTTACTCATTTTGTATTTTCTTCCAATTGGTTCATTTGAATAAATTAAAAAAAGAGAACAGGGCTGTAAGACGGCTCAGTTCCCTTTTTTTTACAATTTATTTAATTTATTGTTTTTGACTTTTTCTTTTCTTTGCTTTATCAATAAAATGCTCTTGATTTATAGGACTAACAATCGCGA